>NZ_PPRN01000001.1 GCF_002902685.1 Staphylococcus pettenkoferi
TCTCGAATTCAGTCAGCAACTGCGTAGGACCACACTCAACTAATTCCTCTCGCTCTTAGAGCTCTAGGAATGGATTTTCGTTGTGGTCGAGTTCCATCATGCGTCTCGAGTCGACATTGAAAATATAATAAAGATTCATTTTAAGCGTGATTTTCATCTATCTCAAACACTAGTTTCTGTTAGTGTCCCAGCCTCTTTTTCTTCAATATTTATAATTTTGATTTGTATAAAAAGTAAAGCCTAGGACGCGTAGATATAATGATTCTGCGCGTCCTAGGCTTTTGTGGTATTTAAATTTTCCAATCCTATTTTGAATCAAAGTAATAGAATAAACGATTGAACCGTAAGAATAAATGACTTTCTGCACGTGAGAAGCTATGAACTATAGTGATAGAAAATTTATGCCTCTCCTGTTTCAATCTTCCAACTTTCAGATTGATCACGAATACTTAGAAAGTCTCGGTAGATACCATGTTCTTGCATGAGTTCTTGATGCGTTCCGCGTTGTACAATTTGTCCTTCATCTAAGACGATGATTTGATCAGCATTCTTGATAATATTAATCTTGTGCGCGATAGTAATCATAGTCTTCCCTTCACTCAAATGATCAATGGCACTTTGAATTAAGTGCTCGTTCTCTGGGTCAATGCTTGCTGTAGCCTCGTCAAAGATGATAATAGGCGCATCTTTCAATATCGCTCTTGCAATAGAAATACGTTGTTTCTCTCCGCCTGAGAGATTATTCCCTTTCTCATTAACCACTGTTTGATACCCTTGAGGTAAAGACATAATAAAGTCGTGACACTGAGCCTGTTTAGCCGCTTCAATAATGTCACTTTTAGTCGCCTCAGGCTTACCAAAGAGAATATTATTATATATCGTATCATTAAACAGATAGACTTTCTGAAATACCGTACTGATTTGCGACATTAATGAGGGAAGTGTCATTTCGCGAATATCGATTCCGCCTACTTTAATATTACCCTTGTCGATATCATAGAAGCGCATCAACAAATTACACAACGTCGTCTTCCCGCTACCCGAAGGTCCGATGATAGCGAGAGAGGTACCTGGTTGAACTTCCAAGGTCACATCATTAATCACCTTTTTATTGGAAAATGAGAAGTCAACATGGTCAAACTCAATTTTATGCTGTTGAACAGCAATTTCATGACCACCTTCATCTAGAGTAGGTGCCTCTTTAATTTGTTGCAAATCTTCTAGTGTGACTGCAATCATTTCTAATACATGAGCAGCACTATTAATGTGTTCAATACTTTCAAAAATGATAAATGAGAAGATAGAAAGCATAATTAACGTCGATAGATCAATATGGCCATTAAAATACAACATTACAGCACAAACTACAATGAAGACCGAAATCACTTTCAAACTTAGCAGATGAAGTAAATTAAACGGTGTATATTGCAATTCCACTTTAGTGTTTACACGCTTGCTATTATTTACCGCTGCGTAGAAACTTTTTAAACTTGTATCTTCTTTTGCGAAAGTCTTAATTACCTTAATACCTCTAATCATTTCAATAACTTTTTCAATCAATTGATTTTGTTGCTGATGATATAAAGGTGCATTTCTCTTACTCATTCTTTCTAATAAAAAGATACTTATCAGCGATAAGATAACGCCTAATAAAGCAACAAGCGCTACTTGAACAGATATAGTTAACAATGAAAGTATTAATACAGAAATAAGTATGTAACCATTGATGACGATATCTATCATTTTCATCGTATAATTTTCAAGAAAGGTTAAATCTGTGGTAACGGTCGTAGTTAAATTATTTGTCGTTTGATCATCGAAATATCCTAATTTAACCCCTTTCAACTTTTCACCGATCTTCAAACGTTCATCAGCTGTCATCTCATACGCAATACTTTCATGTAATCTACTCTTTGCATATGTCATCACAAAACGACCAGCAACGAGAAAGATCATCGCCAAAAAGACATTGAATATATCTTTATTGCTAATAGTTTCTTGTGACATGATTCGCGCAAATACTTGGGCAGCTAAAAAAATGGATAACGCAATAAGAATTGAATTGGCAAACGATAGCATAAATCCTGCAATCATTCTTCCTTTATATGGTGCCATCCAGTGTAGTATACGAAATGTAATTCTAAACATTTGTGAGCTCCTTTCATGATGACTTAGTTACGAAGACACACCCCAATTTCTCGAATCGATATGCGTTTGTCACATGTGATGGTATAACCCTTTCTGTTCGATTAACGCTTTATGCGTGCCTTTCTCAAGCAGTTGTTTCTCTCCTATAACGAGAATCTGATCTGCATTTTTAATCGTTGAGAGTCGATGTGCAATAACGATAAGTGTCTTGTTATGCGTTAAACTCGCTATCGCTTGTTGAATTTGTTGTTCGCTACCTGGATCAATATAAGCTGTAGCTTCATCAAGAATGACGATAGGTGCATCTTTTAACAACATTCGCGCAATAGTAACACGTTGCTTCTCTCCACCCGACAATTTATCACCAACTGAACCTACTACCGTGTCGTATCCTTCTGGTAACACGCTAATGAAATCGTGACAATAAGCTAACTTCGCTGCATGAATCACTTCTTCATCTGTAGCTTCAGGTTTCCCTAATTTGATATTATCTTTAAAGCTTAAATTGAGTAGAAAGTTGTCTTGATCAACAAACCTAATGAGTTCATTAAGATCTTTAGGTGAAATATCTTTAATGTTTACACCACCAATGTAAATATCACCACGTGTCGTGTCCCAAAAGCGTAATAGCAATTTCGCGACTGTTGATTTACCACTACCAGAAGGCCCTACGAGTGCTGTATAAGTCCGTTCAGGTATTTCAAAAGAAAGGTGGTTAAATATCATATCTTGTTCAGTATTATGATATGAGAAACCCACATCTTTAAAAATAATATCTTTAGTCTGAGGAAGACTTGGTTGCTTAGATTCTGGCAATTCATCGATCTCTAAAATAGTTGTCACATCTAATATGGCGTATTGTATAGATTTAATTTGATTAATGTAATTAGTGAAGTTTCGAATAGGTGCAACTACACCGAGAGATAGTACTAAACAGAGAAAAAATTGAGCGTTATTAAGTTGATGCACTGAAACCAAATACATTCCCATAGGTAAGACGCCTACGAATGTCGAAGGTAGTAAGCTTAAGCATAAACTCATGTATCCCCAAGTATCTCGAAACCAATTGAGTGTATGTGTCTTGTAATTATGTACAGCATCTCTATACTTTTGATAAGAAGTCTGGGACTGATTAAAGGTCTTAATAACTTCAATCCCTTCGATATATTCAACAATAGAACTATTCATATAGTTACTCGATTTCACCTGGTTATCATAGGTTGCATCGAACCCAGACATCAGCCGTTGAAATGCGAATAGTGATAGAGGTAGCGTAATTAATAGCGCGAGAGCTATTCTCCAATCAATGATGATCATAGAAATAAATATCGCTAATGATAGAAGAAGATTACCAATGACTTCAGGTATCAGGTGCGCCAGTGGCAATTCAATCTTTTCAACCTTATCTACAAATAAACTTTTAAGTTCTCCAATACTTTTACTTTCAATCACACCTAGAGGTAATCGCATCAGTTTCTGAGCAAGCCTTACTCTAATTTGACTTAAAATGTGATAAGCGGAAACGTGTGATAGTACAGTTGAAGCTCCAAAGCTGATTATTTGTATAATATACGCACTAACCGCAATCACAATGTAGATTTTAATCTCGTTAGAACTTCTGGCACCTTCAATAATCTGTAATATTAAGCGATAAATCGCCCAATAAGGAATAAGGCCAGCAAAAACACTTAATATAGATAGTAATGTAGAGCATAGTAACCTTAATTGACTCCCCTTACTAAATTCCCATAAGCTACTCATCCAATGTCGATGATTATTCATACAACGATTGCTCCTTTCTAAGATGTCTCCTCTTATATATCAATTGTGAAAAATCTATATCACTTTACCTTTGTATTGTTCAATATATGTAAGTTAACTATATACTAATTGATAACGATTATCAATATCATATAAAGATATTTATTTTCCCCGCTTTTCCCTCTAAGTTTAACGTGAGTCTCTTAGTAATCCTTAAACCTAAACAACACAAAGCAAGCCCTCCAACAATTGAAATCAACTGTTGAAGGGCTTATCGCCTATATCATATATTATTTTTTCTTCTCTTTACCTTCTGGACCAGACTTATAGTTGTAATCTGATGGCTTAATCTTGTCGAAATCTGGGTTGTCGTAGAATCTGAACAAGTCACCATTTAATACGTTGTCACTCATTTCAAGGTCTTTCACCGTTTGATTCTTACGTTTGTCGAAGTCTTTCGGTTTCTTAGTTAACGGTTTGTTATCTTTATTAGAATAAATACGACCATTCACGTATTTGTAATCTTTCGTAACGAAGTCACCGTTTCTGAATGGGACGGTATCGTTATGATCTTTAGATAACATATCAGTACCCATCATGAGGTAGTTATCTGTTTTAATGCCTAGTAAGTGTAACAACGTTGGCATAACGTCTTGTTGTCCAGCATACGTATGGTCAACTGTTCCTTCTTTACCAGGAATCTTCAACCAGAAACCTGTACGGTTCAAGTCAGTGAATTTCGCTGGAGTGATCTTTTCACCTAACAGTTTTTCCATCGCATTATTATGGTTTTCAGAAATACCGTAGTGGTCACCGTAAATCATGATGACAGAGTCTTTATAAACACCTTTTTTCTTGAGATCATTAATAAATTGCTCTAATGATTGGTCAAGATAATGTGCAGTTTGAATGTAACCATCTACAGTTGAATCACCTGTATTCGGTTTATCTATAGATGCATCTTGTTCTTTTAATGTAAATGGATAATGGTTCGTCAACGTAATTAAGTGCGTATAGAATGGTTCATTCTCTTTAGAAATGTAATCTACTGACTTTTTAAAGAATGGTTTATCTTTCAAGCCTAAGTTCTCTAAATTGTCTTCAGACATATCATAGTACGTTGCATCATAGAACTTATCGATACCGAAATGTTTATAGATTTGGTCACGGTTCCAGAATGTCTTGTAGTCCCCATGCATTACGCTCGAAGTATAGCCTTGTTTCTGATGGAGAATAGCCGGCAACGACTGATACGTATTGTCACCTTTCAGTGAGTACGCTGAACCTTGAGGTAAGCCGTACAAGCTATTATCCATAGTAAACTCAGAGTCTGATGTCTTACCTTGACCTGTTTGGTGGAAGAAGTTTGGATAATATCTAAAATCTTCATTTCCTGTTGATAATTTATTGATAAATGGTGTTACCTCTTGACCATTTACTTTCTTATTCACTAAGAATGTTTGGAAACTTTCTAAGTGAATCTTAATGATATTTTTCTTCTTCGCAGCACCGTAATACTCAGGGTTAGGTTTCGTATTCTTCTGTTTCGTATAGTTTAACACTTTCGTTAAGTCGTCTTCGTTAGCTAACGCTTTCTGTTGATTGTTCTGAATTGTCTTCACGCCATCATAAACAGTGAAGTTATACGGTCCTAAATATTTTACTAAGTATTTGTGGTCAAATGTACGTGTTAATAATTCAGGACGGTTAGATTCTGCAAAAGCTAAGTTTAAGAAGAATAGTGCAACAGCAGCTGCCATTACAACAGGTACAAACTTTTTACTAAATGCGCGTTTATCTAACCATTTATGTTTAAAAATTAAAATAAAAAGGTAAACGATAATATCGATAAAGTAAACAAAGTCGTACCATTGGAAAGAAGCACCTACTGCGCCACCCATAGAATCGACGTTACTGACTTGGTTTAACGTACTAAATGTTAAAAAGTCAGAGAAGAATCTAAAGTAAACGACGTTCGCGTATAATAGGAAAGTCAACAAGAACCCGCCTATAAAGATAAACCAGTATGCTTTCTTACCTTTGAAGAATAAGAAGATACTCAGTATCAACGCGATTAAACTATATGGATTCATTAATAATATTAAATTCTGTACTAATCCTTTCACACCTAAAGAAAAATCAACGTAGTATGAAAAGTATGTTTTTAACGTAATTGTGAGTACGGTTAATAGAAAAAACGCAAAAAGAGACAATTTCTTTTTGTGCAGGCTCATGTTTGTTCCCCCGATTATTTAGATCTGAATATGTAGGTTCATCTATTTCCCTTACATACCATCTTTATACTAGTTCGTCATTGTTATCCAAAAGCCCGATAAGGCAAGCATAAGATCTTCAATACATATAACACTAGATGGTCGAGTAACCCTTCAAACCATGCAATCTTATACTTTGATTTCATTTACAACTTCGAGTTTTCAGAAATAGCCTAAAACTCTCTAATTTTCTTATAAAACGTTATAGGTGTCGCTTACCTTCTCATAGTCATAAGCGACAACATTGACTTATTTTCACTAAATTTTTCCATTTCATCATTCTCTTTGCATGACTTGATTAATCAACCAATCGAGCTCAAAGAGATAGTTCAGTTTAATAATATATAGCAAATTATAGTAAATATCAAGTAAAAAGTGACTTTTACAAGCCACCCTACTCAATTCAAAAGTGCGACATGACAGAGATCATGCCTTATTCATCTTCTTACCTAAGAAACATAGGATTACTAAATTATAGAACGTTTCGCGTCATAAATCATCAGACTTTAGGCCGAAGTTACATTAAGCTCTATCTCAGCCTTAGAGTACTCGCACCTCGACCTCGTCATTCCTCTAAATTTAAACACGCACCTATTTCAACATTTCTAATTGCATGCGATATTCAATGGCATGGAACAACTGATTGAGCCAGTTACTATATTTCACGAGATTCTTCTCAGCTGTTTGAACGTCGATAAATTGGAACTTCAAACGTGTCCCTTGATGTTTCTGAGCCAATTTCGACAGGTGATAGCTCGCAATCGTGCCAATCTGCGGATAACTGCCCAACGTAAAATGATCATTGAGCAAGATGATAGGCGTTCCATCACGTTTCACTTGAATCGTACCTCGCTTCACTGATTGGTGACGTGGCATATCATCATAGAATGCTTGAACAGGGGTACCTTCAACCAACATTCCGATACGGTTGGCTTTGCTCGTTACCTTGTACTCGCTCGTCGTAAAGCGTGTCAGCATCTCTTGTTCAAAGTCTTCCGTACCTTTATTCGGAATTACGTGGAAGACATCTGAGATATAGTTAAATGACAACGCATAACCATCGACACCCCAATCCGCTTGATGTGTCTCTGCCAAATTCTCAAAGAGTTTATGATGTCGTTCGGTATAATCCCGTTTCATATTAATTTCGTCACCTTTACGCAATGCACGACCATGATGGCCACCAATTTGTGCTTTGAAGTCAGTAGAAGCAGACCCGAGCCAGTCGTCTAGTTCAAATCCTCCACCGATAGCGAGGTATAAACGAGAGGTATGGCGCGTTTCAGTAAAATGTAAGACGTCACCCTTATCGACGAGATACAATTTATTAGGATAAATTTCCATATGTTGCGTTGCTGCTTTGAAATTCCCACCACAAATGGCAATTAACGTGGGTTCGGTAAAACGAATACTCGCCATTTGATTGGTCATTTCTAACGTTGCTTCACCTTTATCATTAGCGACGAGACGATTCGCAATTTCATGGGCAAGCGTATCCATTGCACCACCTGGTATCACACCATTATGTTCGTAACCCTGTCTCCCGAAATCTTGAAAGTTGGAGAACAATCCTGGCTCTTCAATTATGATTGACATGGTTGATACCCTCCTAGTTCAACATCTTCTGGTCGTTGCGCTTTAAACTGCACGCTATCCCCTAGTTTTAAAGATGTAAAGTCTCTTTTTGACGGATCAAAGAGGCGCAGTGGCGTATAACCGATAACTAGCCAATCCCCATATGTATCCGTCGTAGTAATGCCTGTCTTTTTACCTTCAATAATGACTGAACCCGCTGGAATAAAGGACTTCTTCTTACCTGTATAATTCACGTATAATGACTCATCCATACCCGTGAGATACGGAAAGCCAGGTGAGTAGCCCATCATTGAAACGAAATAGGTAGGTGTTGTGTGACGTTCGATAAATGTTGCCTCATCAATTTGATAGTCCTTTATGAGCTCATTCAGATCTGGTCCGTACTGACCACCATAAATGACCGGAATTTCATTAATGACGTCATCATGATTCTCATACTTGATTTCTAATTGAATCGATTCGACTAATTCTTTCATATATAAATAAGGCGAAGCAATGTCATAATGTTTAATCATATCTCGCGCATCATAACAAATCATCATGTCAGATTCAGTTGGTACAATTTCAGTAATAAACGGATAATTTCGCGATAATAAATATTTTCTTAAAGCGAGTAAATCTTCCGTTAGATCTTTCGAGACTTCTTTCTCAATTGAGACGACAATCGCTTGGTCTCCTTGACTATATATCTTCATTTGCTCACCTCATTATTAATTATCACTCATGGTAAAATAAGCCCAAACCTCGAACGATGAACTTCACAATTTCTTGTACTAGATAATAAATGACAACACTCTCTACTATCAGCATCACAACTATAATCACTTGTTGCATGAGGTATGATAGATGTTTCTGATACCGTTTGATAGCACAATACGTTAACACTACGATAAGCACAGCACACAGCAACCAGATGATGATCATTCACTCGCCTCATTTATTCTAAAATCATGTCCTACCATAAAAATGTTCGCCTAACTTTGATTCATATCAGGCTTGACACTTCTATTAAAACTAACTTAACTTGTGTCATCTTATTCTTACACTATTTTATAGATGAATGTCGACCTCGGCAACCTCTCGCAAACTATTAATCATGTACACCTTGACCTGTTGCGCTCGAAGTTTCTCGATTAACTCCGCTTTCTGATAGTTTCTTATCTGCAATTTCCCAGTTGCTAAAAGTTCTCGACGTTTACATCCTTCCAATAAATCTCCGTCATTTGCTGGCGTGTACCATTCACCCGCTTCTTCAATGACGACATTACCGATATCAAATTCTAACACCTTGCCATCTGAACGATATAGTAAAATCAAATCCGTTTGATGATCATGTTCTAAATGGCTTCGATCTGTCGTTTTATGCGTCACCACTGATGGATCGGCGGATGGATGACTAGGTTGAAATCGCGCACTAAAACGTGATTTAGTCGGTAATTCTGCAATTTCTGATGTCACTTCTCCTTGGGCATCCACTCGCACTTTCAGTCGCCATACCTCATTGGGATAGTGCGACATTAAATACTCAATTTCTCTGTGCCAGTTCTCAGGGTCGAATTGAAAGTTCAAATCGTCACATGCATGTGCTATTCTTTCATAATGGTAACGTAGACGGGGAATCTTGCCTTTCTCTAAACGCATCGTTTCAAATAATTGCATTATAATTGCTCCAATATCTTCGTTTTATCCTTAAACTCTTGAACCTCTTGAGCAGGATCTGAATCAATCGTAATACCAGCACCTACACCATAACGTGCTTGCTCATCCACATATTCCACCGTTCGAATCGGAACATTGAAGATACTTTGCCCGCTCGGTAACATCAGGCCGAGCGTACCACAATAAATATAGCGTGGTATTTGTTCTAAATCGGCGATGTAACGCATCGTATTGAGCTTCGGTGCACTTGTGATCGAACCACATGGGAAGAGCGCTTGAAAGATTGTGTTCAGCGAAGTCTCTGACGTCACTTCGCCTGTTACCATTGAGGTCATTTGATACACCGTTTCGTATGTCTCAATCGCAAATAAATGATGCACATCGACACTACCTGTTTGGGCAATACGCGCAATATCATTTCTTAACAAATCAACAATCATGACGTTCTCCGCTTGGTCTTTCTTCGATTGCGTGAGGTGTTGATAGTTCGCCTCATCTTCCGCTTCATCTGTAGCACGTGGCGCTGTCCCTTTCATCGGCTTACTTACAATGGTATTCGGCCGTCCCCCGAAGCTCCCTTTTTGGAAGAAGAGCTCTGGTGAGAAAGACGCAACTTGTACTTCATCAGTATCGAAGAGTGCCGCATAATTCCCATGCCCTTTCGCTAACAAGGCATAGTACAAATCTGCAATAGGTTGACGAATCGCATCAGTTAAACGGGTTGTATAGTTCACTTGATACGTATTTCCTTTGACAATCGCATCTTGTACACGTTGAATATGGTCTTGCATCGTTTCGTCACTCAACTGAAATGTAAACTGCTGTTGAGGTTCGTGCGTTGCGGTCTCAAATTCTCCGTCGTAATATTGAATGCTATCAAAGATGTAAGCAGCCGCGTAGACATAGTCTTCTGGTGGCGTCACCGTCGTCATCTCAGGATTAAATGCACGTGCTGATTCGTAAGGTAGATACAGTGCGACGTAATAGCCTCTCTTCTGCATATATTCAGCAAAGCGCACCACTTCTTGCACTTCCGAAAGTTGCACCGCGATACGTTTCGTCACAAACTGTTCAAGCGACGCATGGTGCGTTTCAAAGTCATCTGAGTTCACGTAATAGCGGTAGTTAAATTGGATTTGCATGACGTTCTCCTACCTTTTCTAAAAATAGCTGAATTTGTGCACGTCCATACTCACTCAAGATGGACTCAGGATGATATTGCACACCGTAAATCGGCAATGAATGATGCATCACACCCATTGGAATCCCATCCTCATTCGTCGCACACACTTTCAATGGTTCAGTTACATCGCCTGCCATCAACGAGTGATAACGCATCACGTGGAAGCCTTGACTTAAATGTTCAAATAGTCCTTCGTTATCATGCGTAATCGCTGTCGTGTGACCATGAACAGGACGGTCACTATGTATGATTTGACCACCATAGTAAGCAATCATGAATTGAAAGCCGAGACACACACCGAGAATGGGTATCTCTGTTTCATAACGATGAAAAATATCATAGAGCTGCGGATAATCTTCAGGTCGACCCGGCCCAGGTGAAATAATTAACCCCGTCGGATTGAGTGCCTCAAGTTGTTCGACATTCGCTTCAGTACTACTGATGACTTGTATTGACGCCCCTAACTGTTGTTGAATTAAATCTACTAAATTATATGTAAATGAATCTTGATTATCGATCATGACCAGCATATATGCGCCTTCTTTCCATCCCCATAATTAATTCACTTACCTTTATTATCACAAATCTGTCCTTGATTTTACAATACAAATATATTATTCTTGTGAACGAACATAGCGCAAATTAACGCCAATCAAACAATATGAATACTCACAGAGGTTCCTAGCTTATAACCCTCTATAAAAAACTAGACCCGTGATGACACGTCTATCTTTTTTATAGAGATAGGCGTTTTTTTATGAGGTCATAAGTGGGAACGCAAATTAAAGGAGCGACTTACGTAATGACTGAACAAACTTTAGACAAAGAGAAAGCCATTGTCGTGTTTAGCGGTGGCCAAGATAGTACGACATGCCTGTTCTGGGCTAAGAAACATTTCGAACATGTCGAATTGGTCACTTTCCAATATGGACAACGTCACGACAAAGAAATTGAAGTAGCGGAAGCGATTGCGAAAGAACAAGGGCTGAAACATCATGTGCTCGATATGTCCTTGTTATCACAACTCACACCTAACGCGCTTACGCAACACGATATGGACATTGAACAAGAAGGTGACGAGATGCCAAATACGTTCGTCCCTGCACGCAACCTGCTCTTCTTGTCCTTTGCAGGCGCCCTGGCTTATCAACTCAATGCGAAGAATATCATTACCGGCGTCTGCGAAACGGACTTCTCTGGCTATCCTGATTGCCGAGACAGCTTTATCAAATCAATGAATGTCACACTGAGCTTATCTATGGATAAAGATTTCGTTATTCACACGCCGCTTATGTGGTTAGATAAAAAAGAAACATGGGCCTTAAGCGATGAGCTTGGTGTCTTAGACTATATCCGCCACAATACACTTACTTGTTACAACGGTGTCATCGGAGAAGGATGTGGCACTTGCCCAGCTTGTCAACTTCGTGCACGTGGCTTAAATGCCTATCTTGAAGAAAAAGGAGAGAAATAAGATGTTCCAACAAATGTATCCTTCAATCAACCATAAATACTCATTTGAACTTAATAAAGACTTCAATTTCTCTGCAGCACACTATATTCCTAATGAAGATGCTGGCAAATGTATGCGAACACACGGACATACTTATTTCGTCAATTTAACCATCGTTGGAGATGAGTTGGATCACAACGGTTTTTTAGTTAATTTTAGCGAATTAAAGCAACTGGTACACGGTCAGTTCGATCACCATTTATTAAATGACCTGCCCGCATTTGAAGGTCAAAGTCCTTCTACTGAAATTGTGGCTCAAACGGTTTACGAAATGGTTCAAGAACATCTCGACCAACGTGACAATCAACCGAAATGCGCGCAAGTATTCGTGCGAGAAACACCTACAAGTTACGTCCGTTATATCGCGAAGGAGTTTCGTCATGGCTAAGATTCCTGTATTAGAAATATTCGGCCCTACGATTCAAGGTGAAGGCAAAGTCATTGGGCGCAAGACGATGTTCGTCCGCACTGCCGGGTGTGACTATCGCTGTGACTGGTGTGACTCTAGCTTTACGTGGGACGGCAGCGCTAAAGATGAGATTCGCATGATGACAGCTGATGAGGTCTATGAAGAGTTAAAAGAGGTCGGTGGCGATTACTTTAACCACGTCACAATTAGTGGTGGCAACCCTGCTTTGATCAAAGCGATTCAAGATCTCGTCGACCTCTTTCAAGAGAAAGGCATTTACACTGCACTCGAAACTCAGGGCAGTAAGTATCAACCGTGGATGCGTCAAATCGATGACTTAACGATCAGTCCGAAACCACCTAGTTCAATGATGAAACCAAACCTCCCACTACTGGATGAGGTCATCGAACAATGCGTACACGATACACTCAACTTAAAAGTCGTTATCTTTGAAGAAGCTGATTTCGACTTTGCGAAGATGATTCACCATCGTTATCCATCTATCCCGTTCTATTTACAAGTGGGCAATCCTTATCTTGAAGGCGAACACGTGGATAATCATACTGACAAACTTCTCTTGCTATACGAAGATCTCGTCGACCGCGTTATGAAGAGTAGCGAGATGAATGACGTTTATGTTTTACCACAACTCCACACGCTGCTATGGAGTAATACGAAAGGTGTGTAAGAATTCCATCTTTGAAGCGCTAGTACAAGGCGCATGCTGTTAATTAATCACAGGGCTGAATGCTCGAATAGCTCATCATAGCCAAAATAAAAACAAAACAGTTCATTTTAACTAATAAGGAGTGAGACGTGTCCGCAATACAGCTACCGTCTCACTCCTTTCATGTTAGAATAACGATACGATACTTAATGTAGCTTTAGACGTTTTCAAATGCTTAAAGCGACGTTAATTGATATAATGTTGCAATAAAGTCTTAAAGATAGGAGAACACCATGCTGATACCAATCATAGTCGACATAGTTGCAGTGTTCATCATCGTATTTGCTGATTTATATAGACAACACTACAAGAAATTAAGTTTCAATACGATTATTATTTCGATGGCTGTGACTGGCTTAATCAACTTATTATTTATAAACAAATACAACTTTATCACTATAACGACAGTGGCTATGCTGTTAATATGGGCCGTACTTCAATTCTATGTTGATAGAAAGAATGGCCATGCGCTCATACATACACAACGCTTCATTGCAATCATCTTCGCGTTTGTCATGAGTTTATCTACGCTCCTTACTTACAAGATGAGTGAAGTGTCTTATTACATGTCGTTACCTTACTTAGCACCTGCTGTCTTTCTTATCGGCGGGATTGTTCTCTTCGTAAGTACATTTCAATATTCAGAGCGCAAGAAAGTGAAACCGATTCATCAACTTTCCTATCCAATGACTGTCGGCGAAATCATCATGGTTCTCTCCTTTGCGGTGATGACCATCTTAACTCCTTTCTGGTATGTGCTACTCATTATCAACTTATTATTCTGCGCATTTATTGTATGGTCGAAATTATTTTTTTCTAAAAATGATTAACCTTAAATCTTTATGGGTATAATGTACCAGCACAACGTAGAAAAGGAGGTAACGAATTATGTTAAGTTTCATTGTTATGTTAATCGTAGGTGGTATTATCGGTTGGCTAGCAGGTCTTATCGTAGGTAAAGATATTCCTGGTGGAATCATTGGTAATATCATCGCAGGTATTGTAGGTTCATTCTTAGGTCAATGGATCTTCGGTTTATTCGGCGCTGAAAACTTCGGCCCACATCCAGGTGGTGTCCACATTATTCCAGCGTTAATTGGTACTATCGTATTAGTATTAATTGTTTCATTTATCGTTGGTAAATTACGCGGTAAAAAATAACAAACGATAATTAACCCTTGTTGTTACCATTTTTAGGGACAATGATGACTTCGAATCGTCATCAACTAATGAAATGTTAACTTCAAGGGAATGAGGGCTAGAGGGCTATATACATAGTGTTCTGGTCCTTTTTTATATACGAGGACGCCCCTCTTTGCTGCAAATCAACAGTTTGAGAGGGGCGCCCTTTTATGTTCTATTAAACATGGGAATTCTGTTTCTTCTCGGATGCTTCCACATCCTGAGTACGACTTTTACCATTCAACATCTCCTGTACCGCTTGCGCCTGCAAATCATCAGTATCTGGCTCGTTCAAATTGGAAGCCTGCACGATGTATTTCGGCCGCTTCTTCACCTCATAGTAAATCCGTCCGATATATTCACCTACAATACCGATTGAGATGAGTTGAATGCCGCCAATAAGTAATATCGCTGCGATCGTTGAGAAATAACCCGGCGTTTCAATGCCGTGAACCATAATACTAATCAGTATATAAATGATATACAGCAAACTTAAGCCGAAGACGATGAGACCGAGATAAATCATAGCGCGCAAAGGTTTATTATTAAAGGAAATCAAACCATCAATGCCGTAATTCAACAACTTACTAAAGGACCATTTCGACTCACCATCTTCGCGTTCGACGTTCTCGTACGTAAACACTTGGGTATGGTAACCGATCCATGCGTAGAGGCCTTTAGAGAAACGATTCGTCTCGTCGAGTTGTGTTAGCGAAATCACTGCACGTTGACTCAATAAACGGAAATCACCGACACCGTCCTCAAGACGAATATCTTCCACGAAACGGTTAATCATACGATAATACAATTTCGTCAGCCACTTACGCGATTTGTTCTCTCCACAACGATTACGTTTCGCTATCACCTGATCATAGCCGTCCATATAACCTTGAATCATCTTCGGTATCAAATGAGGTGGATGCTGCAAATCTGCATCAATCATAATAACTGCATCACAATCTGTACTGTGCTGATAACCTGCAATCATCGCAGATTCCTTACCGAAGTTGCGGCTAAACGAAATAAATTTCACGTGTGAATCTGTAGTCGCTGCCTCTTGAATATAACTGATGGTACTATCTTTACTCCCATCATCTATAAAAAGTAAGTCATAATCGTAATGTTGACGCAGACTATCTGTTTCTAATATTTCTATCAGTTTTTTATACGTTTTTAATATGACTTCACCCTCGTTGTAACAAGGTATAATGACTCTTACTTTCATCTATTTAACACCTTTCACCCGTGGTTATCATTACTTTACCAATTATAGAATTTCATTGACGACTCAAAAGTCACAGTTTTACAAAAACTTAAAGTTGAGTTAATAACCACGTTACATACCGATTTAATTATTGCAAAAATCAACTGATTTTAAAAGAAAAACTTATTAATAAGCAATATACTTTGTTTGTATGATAAGTTTACTGATGAAATGCTATCATCTACATAAACAGTACAAGTGCTACAAAAATTCCACCAAAACAGGTCTGATAAACCTATTTGGTGGAATTATTTGCTTCAAATCATATTAAATTCTTATTTCAACGTACCGATGCGGACCTCATCTGGATCTTTACCTTGTCGCGCACCTTGATCTAGACTATCAATTTCAGCGATATCAGTGAGTTCTAGGTTGAAATCAAGGATATCGTAATTCTCACGGATACGTTCAGGTGTCTTAGATTTCGGTATGATGACACGGTTGTGCGCTAAATGCCAACGAAGTACGATTTGAGCTGGTGTCTTATCGTAACGTTCTGCAATATTCACCACAGTTGGATGATCTAATAAGCCACGATTGCGCATTAATGGCATCCACGCCGTTACTGCTATGTCATGCTTATCGCAGAAATCTTGCGTCTCTTGTTGATTAAAGTATGGATGACACTCAATTTGGTTTACAGCTGGCGTTACATCCGTTTCCGCCATTAAACGTTCCAAATGATGCGGCTTAAAGTTACATACACCGATCGCACGAATTTTACCATCATGATAAAGTTGCTCTAACGCTTTATAACTTTCAATAAACAGTTCGTCCGCTTCACACGGCCAGTGAATGAGATACAAATCTAAATAATCCGTACCTAAATTCTGTAACGATTTCTCAAAGTAAGTTAACGTCTGCTCATACCCTTGGTAATCGTTCCACAATTTAGACGTGATAAAGAGGTCTTCGCGATCGACACCTGAGTGCTTAAGGGCGCGACCCAACGCTTGTTCATTTCCGTAAAAGTAAGCAGTATCGAAGGCGCGATAACCCGCTTCAATCGCAGTCTCTACTGCCGTCTCCATTTCCTCGTCAGTAATCTTATAAACGCCGAGACCAATCTTCGGCATTGGATAACCATTGTTTAAGTAATAAGTATCTTGAACCATACGCTCTCTCCTCACTTTCATTCTCAACTTAATTTTGCCATGTTCGGCTTGAGAATGACAAGAAAGTGCTCTTCGCTGTCTGTACAGGGGCTGATATCAAGTATGATCAAAGTCAGTGATGATCACTTTATTTTGGGGAATATTTATTTTCTACATGTTCTTTCATCTTCTGCAGTCTTTTTTGATACGCCAGCTCTGCTTTTAATTCTTCATTTTCCTGTCGAAGTTTCGCAAGTTCTTCTGATGTGTGCGCAGTATCTTTTCGTGAGTGATGCTTCATTGGTAAAAGACCTCTCTTTCTAAGATTTTGCCTCTGCAGTCCACCTTAACATTTCCATTTAATCTGACTCCACCTGCTGAAAAAAGCTCGAGTCAGAACGCTAATTCCAACTCGAGCCTTGATCTACGTCATCGATTCAAACTTTCGACGCTTTCACCATTTTATTGATGGTCGTCCTCTTCTTCGTCTTCATCTGTATGACGTGTTTCGTTATATTCATATTTTAAAATAACATTGATGATTTGATGATTATCGATTTCTGAAATAATCCAACGATCAAATATTGTATCGACATAATCATTCTGTTGTAAGTTGGTGTTGTGTGCTTGTAACCAACCTCCAATCGTGTCGATATCCTCTGAATCTTCGAACTCGATGCCAAATTGATCTTGAATGTCATCTAGTAACACACGACCGTTGATTTGGAAGGTGTCGTCATTAATTTTAACAATATCGTTAACCTCGTCGTTATCGAACTCATCTCGAATTTCGCCGACAATCTCTTCCAAGATATCTTCCATCGTTAAGATACCAGCTGTACCGCCATACTCGTCAATGATGAGACTCATATGTACGTGCTCACGCTGCATGCGAATCAATGCGTCGCTAATACGTGTCGTTTCAGAAATCATCGGGAGTTCGTGAATATAGTTGCTAATGCGAATCGCTTCACCAGAGGCATACTCTGTAAGAAATTCCTTAACGTTGATAAACCCTTTCACATGGTCTTTGTCGCCATCTTCTGTGATTGGATAACGTGTAAATTGGTGTTCTTTAATCGTTTCAAGCAACTCTTCAACGTTGAAAGGTTCATTCAACGTCGTCACTTGTGTACGCGGAACCATAATATCTTTGGCGTGACGCTCATCAAATGAGAAGATATTCTGCATATATGCGAGCTCAGTTTGATTGATTTCGCCGCCATTATAACTATTATTAATGATAATCTTAATTTCTTCTTCTGACATCGCATCGTTGTCTGCATCTGGGTCTACACCCATGATTCGTATGATTAAGCGCGCAGAACCATTCATCAACCAGAGGAGCGGTTTCATAATCATGCCGAAGTAGTATAGTGGACGTGAGTAGACGAGCGCGAGTTTCTCTGTGTGTTGAATCGCAATAGACTTCGGCGCAAGCTCACCCAGTACGACGTGCAAATAAGTCACTAAGATGAACGCGATGATAAATGCAAGCGTCGTCTGCACAGGTTCAGGCATCGGGAAGAGGTTAAAGAGCGGACTGAGGATCTTCTTAAAAGTCGGTTCCCCTAGCCAACCTAATCCTAAAGATGTCACTGTAATACCAAGCTGACAAGCAGATAGGTAATAATCTAAATTGTGAATCATCTTACGAACGACTTTCGCACTGCCGTTACCTCCTGCTGCTAATTGTTCAATTCGTGTAGATCTTACTTTCACTAGCGCAAACTCAGAACCTACAAAGACAGTAGTTAATGCAATTAACAGAATAAAAATAATTAAACTAATTATGGTCGTTGTTTCCAATTAATTCCCCTAATTTAGGGATTCACCTCCAAATTGATCAGTGCCACAATGTGGTTTCCATAAGCCTAGATTACGTGTATAACTATGATATTGATTCCACGTTAAATCCTTCCCATTGTAGCACCTCCCTAAAAAAGACGTATTGTATCCATAATAGCATATTTCTAAACAATTTTAATAGTATATCACACTAAAAAGTTGGCTTTTACACTAGAACTCATGAAGCTCGCCACCTTTAATCGTCGCGATAACTTCAGTGTGCGTACCCGTAATTACGATGTCTGCATCTTTTCCCACAACAAGACTGCCCTTACTGCTATCTACACCTAACGCACGTGCTTGGTTCATGCTCGTTACACGCCACAATTCTTCAAGGTTCGCACCCGTAAACTGTTTCAAATTCTCTAAACCGTCGTTCATACGTAGAATACTTCCAGCAAGCGAACCACTCGCCAAGCGGGCTTCAGAACCTTTGACATGCACGTTCTGTCCACCTAAATCATATTCTCCTTCAGGCATGCCTTTCGCACGCATCGCATCAGTGATGAGATAAAAATGCTCGTTACCTTTCTGTTTGTACGCAATCGCCACAGCTGCCGGATGTGAATGCACACCGTCAACGATGATTTCTGTAGCGAGATGATCATTCGTCCAAGCAGCCCCAAAGACGCCAGGGTTACGATGTTCAAACGGCGTCGCTGCGTTATAGAGGTGAGTGATATGTTTCGCACCATGTTCGACCGCTTCATTCGCCTCATCAAACGTCGCTACTGTATGCCCCATTGAGAAGATAATGTCATCGTGTAGAGCTTCTAACGTTTCATGTGCACCTTCAACTTCTGGAGCGAACGTAATAATCTTGATCAATTGATTTGCAACATCTTGGAAATGACGAATCTTCTCTACAGACGGACGTTGCACATAAGCAGGGTTCTGCGCTCCCACTTTATGTTCAGAAATAAATGGACCCTCCAAATGTACACCTAAGATTTCTGCTTCTTCTGTAGAAGATTGTTTATCTTTATAAGTAGCAATCGTACTGAGCGCACGTTCGACGTTCTCATCGGATTGCGTCATCGTCGTCGCTAGGAAACTTGTCGTACCTTCACTTAAGAGATTCTGTGCTAAATGCTGTAAACCTTCTTCTGAAGCGTCCATGGCATCCTTGCCATATCCGCCATGGATATGAATATCGATGAAGCCGGGTAAGATATCGTGTCCTTGTGCGTCGTAAGTCTTCAACTCACCTGTGTAATCACCGGAGGCAATTTCTGTTATCTTACCGTCTTTGACTACCAAGTAGCCACGATCGATCACTTTATCTTCTGTATAAATTTTGCCGTTAGTAATGACATATTCCATAATTTGACCTTCTTTATGTTTAGAGTAGTAACTTTATTTTACAATAACATCGCAAGCGACGCATCTCTTTAGTTAAAAAGACCTGCATCGTCAATGATTTCGAACAATGCAGGTCTCGCAACATCTTCAATTACTTTCAATACTTACTATCATTTTACAAAATCTATTTGCCTTAAAAACTTCACTTACTACTACGTTAACTATTCGTCCATAGCTTGAGAAGCTTGGATTTCATCTTCAGAGAGTTTCGGTTTAATAATTCCGTAGATAATCGCGCTGACTAACGCACCGACCACGATAGCTAAGAGTGTTTGAAGTGAGTGACCAAAGTCTGTACCAAATACGACGAAGATACCGCCGTGTGGTGCTCGGATAGCTGAACCGAGTCCTAAAGCAATCGCACCACCGATACCTGAACCAATCATCATAGATGGAATGACACGGATCGGGTCAGCCGCCGCAAACGGAATCGCACCCTCAGTGATGAAGGATAAGCCCATCACATAGTTCGGAACGATAGAACCGCGTTGTGCTTTCGTAAATTTCTTACGGAAGATGAGCATTGCTGTCGCAAGTGCAATCGGTGGCACCATACCGCCGACCATTGCAGCAGTAATCGGTGCTGTATTCCCTTCGATTAACGCTGCAGTCGCAAAGACGTACGCTGCTTTGTTGAAAGGACCACCCATGTCAATCGCCATCATTGCGCCGACGACGAGACCGAGTATCATCACATTAGCACCGGATAAACTATTTAAACCGTGAAGTAATAAGTGGTTTAACCATGCTGCAGGCGGATTGATCACATAAATCAATGCTAAGCCTGTAATCGTTACAGATAAGATTGGATAAATTAATGTAGGTTTCAACCCTTCAAGCGCTTGTGGAATACGACTGAAGAGCTTTTTAATACCTTCAGTTAAGTAACCCGCTAAGAAACCTGCAATAATACCACCGATAAATCCGGAATCACCCGATACGGCAAGCATACCACCAACTAAACCAGCAGCGAAACCAGGTTTGTCGGCAATACTACGTGCGATGTAACCAGACAAGATTGGAATGATGAGCGCAAATGCACTGTTTTTACCAATGTTCCATAACTGTTCTGCAAACGGAATATATTCTTTGCTCTTAGGATCGAAAGAGTTCGTACCCATGAGGAAGACGATAGCCATCAAGATACCACCAGCGATAACGAGTGGTAGCATATTGGAGACACCGTTCATCAAGTGTTTGTAAATCGTCTTACCGACACTTTGTTTCTCATTTGTACCGCCGCTCGTGTTCTTGCTATCTCCACGTGCAACGAACGGTTGACGCGACGTATCTTGCGCCATGTTAATTAGCTCTTCAGGACGTTTAATCCCGTCAGCTACTGGAACTTCTACGACATTCTTGCCGTCAAAGCGATCTGTTTCAACGTGCACATCTGCTGCAACGATGATTCCAGTAGCTTTCTCGATATCCTCGCGTGTGAGTCGATTCTTCACACCGCCAGAACCATTTGTTTCTACTTTAATGTTGACGTCCATCTTGCCCGCTTGTTTCTTCAAGGCATCACGTGCCATGTACGTATGTGCAATACCTGTTGGACAAGCAGTGACTGCGAGGATATAAGGTTTCTCTTCTTCGCCTGCAGGAACACCACTCGCATCTTCTGCAACTTCTTCTGTTTCCTCGTCAGTGGCTTCGTCATCTGCTTTATTAATAATATTCAATACTTCTTCTGGCGAGTTAGCTGCAAGTAGTTCAGCACGTACTTGGTCATCCATGAGTATGCCAGATAATTTCGCTAAGGCATCCAAATGGGTTTGAGCGCCGCCAGCAGGTGCTGCAATCATAAAGAAGAGGTGTGCAGGTTGCATGTCTAAACTTTGATAATCTACACCTGCTTGGGATTTACCGAAAGCAATTGCAGGTTGTTCTACTGCTTCTACTTTCGCGTGAGGAATGGCAATACCTTCACCAATTCCTGTTGTGCTTTGTGCTTCACGATCAAAAATCGCTTGTTGATATGCTGCTTTGTCATTCAATTTCCCTGCTTGGTCGAGTTGATCAACCAATTCATTGATCACACCGTCTTTGTCTGAAGCTGACAATTCCATAGCAATGGTGTCTTTCGTTAATAATTCGGTAATTCTCATCTTGTTCACTCCCAACAATGATTGTTCAATTTCAATATTCATGTTCGTCTTCACTGTGTGCGTTCGTCTTGATTACCTTGTGCCGAAGTAGTTACGCATCAATGGACGTGATTTGTACTTGTTGTCGAATGCGATCGATGCTGTCCTTTTCCGCTAAATCATCATTAAAGGCTGTTGCAGTACCCGACGCAACGGCTTGAGCAAAAGCTTCTTCGATAGATTGGCCTTGATCCAATCCTGCAACCATTCCGGCAACTGTGCTATCTCCTGAACCTACTGTGTTAACGACCCGTCCAGTAGGCACCTGCGCTTTCAACCGTCTTTCAGCATCCATGTAGATCGCACCTTCTCCGCCTAGAGAAATAATGACAGATTGTGCACCTTTCTCGAGGATATGTTGGCCACAGCGTACAACGTCTGCATCAGATTGAATGGTCGTGTCAAACATCATTTCAAGCTCATCTTTATTTGGTTTGATGAAGCGTGGGTGGTAATCCAATACCGATTCCACTAGTTCTTTTTCAGCATCTACCACAAACTGTGCCCCTGTATGACTTAAGATTTCGACAATTTGTCGATACGCATCTCTAGGCAAACTTTTCGGCATACTACCTGCAATCACAACCGTATCCTGTTCAGTTGTCTCTCGCATTTGTTGTAAAAGGGCTTCAAATTGCGCTTCAGTCACTTGCGGTCCTGGCGCATTAATTTCAGTTTCCGTATCTGTTTTCAACTTAATATTAATACGCGTATCTTCAGACGTTTCGATAAAACGCGCTTCAATACCCTGACTTTCTAATTGTTCACGTATAAATTGACCCGGGAAACCACCCGCAAAGCCAAGTGCTGTTGTGGGCGTATCCAACGTCTGCAGCACACGCGATACATTGATACCCTTTCCACCTGCAAACTTCTGCGTCGAAGTTGCACGATTCAGTCCTTCAAGTTGAAAGTCTTCTGTATAGACGACATAGTCAATAGAAGGATTGAGTGTTACCGTGTAAATCATGTTAAACCTCCTATCAAGTGATACTGTTGAGCATATGACTGAAATACGTCTAAAGCGGTTATTTGTTCAGAAACGAGGACCGATACTGAGGAAGTTATCGGAACCGTCGCGAAATAAACTTTGTCATATTTCGTATGATCAGCTAGAACGTAAGTGTGAAAGCTAAAGTCAATCGCATACGCTTTAATCAATGCCTCTTGTTCATCTGGCGTCGTTAAACCGTGATGGAGATCTAAACCGTTAATCCCGATAAAAGCTTTATCAAAGCGATATTTCTTCAACGTTTCCAATGCATTAACGCCTACAGTAGCTAATGTCGTCGCTTTAACTTCGCCACCTAATGTTAACGTCTTGAAACCATATTTCAGTAACTCTTCCACATGTGTTAAACCGTTAGTTACCACGGTCACATGCTTCGCTTTGATAAATGGAATCATCTCCAGCGTCGTTGAACCAGCATCGAGAAAGATACAGTCATGATCTTCTACATATTCTGCTGCTTGACGCGCAATCTCTTGTTTCTCTTGTAAATTACGCGTGCGTTTGTCTGCGAGTTTCGCCTCTGTCACCACGGATTGATTTAATGCCGCGCCACCATGAACGCGAGAAAGCTTGCCCATCTGTTGCAGTTTAGACAAATCTCGTCGTACTGTCGACGCACTACTTCCAGTATGGTCAACCAATTCTTGTAAGGTTAAGAATTCTTTGTTTCTCAATTCAGATAAAATCATTTCATGACGCTTCTCACTGATCATCGCTCATCCACCTCATTTCACCTTTATTATAATGTCATCGCTTTCATAATTCAATCATTTTTAACCAAATTCATTCAAAAACAATCACTGTATACACGAAAATATTCCAAAATCTGTCAAATTCGGTATACAATATGGGAGCAAGACAGAAATCCAAGATTTCGTAGTCTTGCCCCCTCAAGGATGACTAGAGTTCGAGAAAGCGATAGCTATCTCGAATTCAGTCAGCTACTGCGTAATTGTATATATAGAACTAACAGTTTCGTACTTATTCTTTCAATGTCAACACGATATTGAGACAGAAATCTAAGATTTCGTAGTCTTGCCCCCCGCACATGTCTGACTAGTAATTGAGAAAGCGTCAGCTATCTCAATTACAGATAGATACTGCGATAAGCATGAGTTAATATCTTTATCAAAAATTAAGATCTCTCTAAATGAGATGACTTTATATCTATAGTTTATTCTTATTGTAATCTTCGAACGACACGTTCTGCTTCTAAATCACACTTTGTGTAATATCTGCATACTGACCTTCAACGACTGTGATTAAATCTTGTGGCGCTACTTTAATTTGTGTGCCTCGCTCACCACCACTAATGTAGATATAAGATAACAACGTCGCTGTCTCATCTAGTGTAGTAGGGAATAAGCGTTTCATTCCTACTGGGGAACATCCCCCTCTTATATATCCGGTCACTTGTTTCAGGTCGCGCATCGGCATGAGATTCAGTTTCTTCTCATGTACTGCCTTAGCAGCCGCTTTCAAGTCTAGTGTCTCTGTCACAGGAATAACAAAGACGTAATGCTCATGATTCGCATTCTCTAATACAAGGGTCTTAAAGACATGTTCTGGATCTTCTCCTAAACTATGCGCAATCGTTTCACCATCTTGATGGGAATCCTCAACTTCATAATAATTAACTTCAAACTCTACGTCCGCGCGCTCCAACATGCGCATCGCATTAGTCTTTTTACGCTTCATACCTGACCCCTCCTTTCTGTCATTAAAAAATACAAACAAGCGCAATAACTTGTCTGTATTTATTCAAATCGTAGGCTCTGCAATAGCTTGACCATCAGGCGTCACTCTAACTTTGTACTCCAGATGCTTTGTAGGTTGTACGAATACATAACGCCAACCTGACTCATCATGGCTTCTCTTCCTATATCTATCCAAATCATGATTGTAAGTTTGTGCTGTGGTTCGCGCTATTACATCCGCTTCTCGCTCATCTATTTGAACGTGGTTTACCTTTGGCCGTTTCGGAATTTGATCATAGAGATGCACGTGCAAGTGTGGGTCGACCGTTACGCGTTGATAGCTCTTAGGACGCTTGCTATCTATAAAGGTGAATTCATAGTATGGCTCACCCTTAGAAGTTTGTGCAAGTGTATAGTGGTGATAACGTGATTGCATATGCGCGTTCTTCAAATGAGTGTCGGCTGCTTGACGCGCGCGTTGTAACGTTGGAAGCTGAGACAGGTCACTTTGATTTGCTGAAGTCTTAATCGAAGTATTCTCTACATCCTTATGAGGTACTTGTTTTGTTGCCGCATGAATCTCAGGATGCAACTTGAAATGCGCTTTCTTGTCCAAAGATACGCGTTCACCAGTACATCTAAAGATCAATTCATGCAACTTACATAACGCCTGGTGATTCGTTGCGATATAGATGAGACCAATCAAACAACTCGCCAATACGAAGGCAAATAGCGATAACATAATATTTTTTCCATTCATCTGCCAAGAAAGTACTCCTTTAGTATTTCCTATATCTTACCACGTACTTAACATATTTATTGTAATATAGTTTGCAATTTAAAATAAACGTAATATAGGTAATATAAAGGTAACAGACGCCCTCATTTTACTGGCGTTTTTCAATATCACATGCCTACAAACTCTCTTAAACCTTGCGCTTACGTAAGGCTTTTTCAATAAAAATCACACCGATACCTAAAACCATCACTAACGTCGACATGTAGAGCGGAAAGTTATAATTCACGTCGTATAATCCACCTGCTACGAGCGGGTCCGATAAAGTTTCCCATACTCGTAAAGGTTGAGTTGAGACCTCCTGCGAAGCCTTGACGGTTACCCGCGATGTTTGAAAAGTAATTCGTTAACGCAGGTCGAATCATATCGAAACCGATAAAAACGACGAAACTAATAATCATAATCGTCCAATAGTGACTTGCGAAAGTTAATGAAATCAAAATAATGCCTGAATAAACTAACGCATAGTTAATAAACGTAAGTTCTTTCAAATACTTCATAAACTTATCAAATAGCAAGACTTGGAAGATAGCGCCGAGTATACCGCCGCCTGTGATGGCAATCGAGATATCGAATGGCTGATAGTGCGCTTTGTCCGCAGTGTATAATGGGAACAGTGTTTCGAACGCGGATAAACCGAAAGCGAGAATGAGCGTAATTAACACAGGTGTCACGAACACTTTCCAATTAATCTTGCCTAACACGTCTGTTTGATAGTGTGTAAAACCAGCTTGCGTATGATGTTTCGGGTTGTGAAGTAACGTCACTGAAAGAATGAGTGCTAACACACCTGTCGTCCCAGCCATGTAGAACGGCAAACGGTGAGAGAACTCGGCCAAGAAACCACCTAAACCAGGGCCTAGGATAAAACCTGAATTAATGATGGCTGACATATAACCAAAGTTCTTCGCTTTATCTTTCGGATTTGAAATATCCGCAATCATACCTGTTACACCAGGCATAATCATACCTGCACTCCAACCACCGAGCACACGTGAAACGATTAATAATGAGAATGTGTGACTCGTCGCAAAGAGAAACTCAGAAATTGAGAAAAGGACGAGACCTATACAAATGATGAGTTTCTTCCCTAACTTGTCTGCGAGCGTGCCTCCAAAGGGTGAAATAATCATTTGGGCTAGTGCGAAGACGGCTACAAGTATACCGAGATCGCTCCCTTTTAATCCTAAATCTTTCAAATAGACTGGAAGAACTGGAATCACAAGACCAATACCTAGAAAGACAAGAAATATATTAAAGTATAAGATAAGAAATTGCTTCTTCATATAGATCCTCCAATCCTATAATGATGTTATCTTTGATGTTCAACAACTTATGATTGATACAAGACTTATCGCTCATATTATTTTATAATTTTAAACTATCCGTGCGTTCCTACACAATCAATACATATTATAAGCCGTTAACCGTTGCATAAAGCAGTACATCCTAGTATCATTTAAATTTCAATTCTCACATCTTGCGTGGGTTTCGCGTTAGTATTTAATAGTAGTTGCGCTTCATTACGACGATACGATGATTGCGTAACATTGCGCAGTGGTGAACAATTATAAACACCGACGAAACCTGAAATGCTTAGATGTGAATTTCAATGAAAGTAGGTGACGTTGTGAGCGCACGTTATATCGCTCGAATCGTCTTTCTCATATTATTTGTCTTATCTTTATTTGATCACATTTTTCAATTTATGACTTTGAATTTATTTTTAGCTTATGTACCGTTCGAACTGTGCTTCTTATTAAGACTATTTAAACCACAGCACCGTTTCGAATGGCCATTATTTGTCATATTTAGCTTAATCTTTATCTTTATGGTGCCGAATACGTTCTACATGATTACAGATTTAATCCATCTCAAGCAGTTTATCTTTAATTTCTACGCTGGTCTGAATTTAACTGAATGGATGTATTTCACTTATCTCTTAGCTGGCGTCTTTCTCGCGCTATACTGTCTCGTACTCATGTTCCGTGAAATTCGTTATTTCACTCCGTATCGCTGGTTCAATCGCGCACTCATCTTGATCATGATGTGCTTAAACGGTTTCGGTATTTACATCGGTCGATTCTTGAGATTACATTCCGTTTATCTCATTAACGAACCTCTACGTATCGTTCGTAAACTCGTGACTCAAGTCGACTTGAAAGCGATGGCCTTTGTATTGTTGATGGTCACCCTTCAACTCTTACTCTACATCTTTATGAAAGGAGTTCGTAGCTTCAATTAATATGAATATCTTATTATTTATTATCATTATTATCTTACTGCAATTGCTCATCGGTCATCTCTGGCACAAAGTTGGCATGAGTCGTGGAGTCGCAATCATTCTGTGCTGTCTTCCACTGGGCATCGGGCTTTTCCTAATGCAGCTCTTCTACTACGAACGCCGTTATCCACATTGGGAGCTTGATAAGGCGAAGAAATTGCCGTTAAAGTACATCTATCTTCTCACCTTTGTCGAATTCATCGCATTATATATTTGTATTTTTAAAATGTGAGCCAAAAAGAGCAGGACAATGAACACGCCATTGTCCTGCTCTTTCTTCGTATTCTCTATTTATCTCTTACAATCCGTGCTTTTTATCTAGTAAATGATTCGCATCTGCGTAAAGATACATTAACGTTCCAAACAAAGCAAAGGATAGTACAAACAATATCAACGTTAATATCGTTGCTCGTTTGAAATGTTTAATAAACGCAATAAATAAAATCCCACCATTATATAGGAAGAAAAGACCAAATAATACGAGCATGATATTAATATCTGCGAAAAAGATATTGAATAACAGCACGATTACTGCAAATACAACAAATGGAATTCGAATGAAATTACGTTCAAACTTATATTGTCTTTCATAATAATCTTCATTATGAGTCGTCATAGCATCGCCGCTCCTTTTCCTTAATTATACTGTAAATCATGCACTAAAGATTGTCTATTTCATGACGTTCTTATCAAGTAAACTGCAACATGTCTAGCTGATTTCTTAACCGGTTGACGTCCAAGCCTTCTCCTATCAATACGAGCTTTAATGGCATGTCACTTTCTACTATCTCATAACTTGGTATTCCTGACGCATATTGGAAGAAATAAGTTGCATCAGGCATATCTCGAAAGCGCATATAACCTTTTAACCGCAAGACGTTAGAAGGCAATTTCAAGATGAATTTGTAGAACAACTTCCGATGTACAGGCCCCGTAAAGGTATAAACCAAGCTGTTGATACCGAGATGAGATGTCTTGTAAGATTCAATCGCCGTGCCCTCGGGATGTTCCACAGGTTCAATTTGAGCGAGATCCACCTGCCCATAGGAAGTATACACGCGTGGTGCAAAGGTGTTACTGTAAGACAACAGATGATCGATGTGCTTTAAATAGTCATCCTCAACTAAATCTGTCTTATTAATAATGATAAAATGACTCGCAGCAAGTTGATCACTCATTAAGCGAGACATATCCTGTGAATACTCATCCATAGTCAGTACTCCTTGTGCATCCGCCATCCCGATAATGGTAGGCACAGCTAAGCGGTCCGTTAAATCTGGAAACAGACATGCCGTGTAAATATCGAGGGGCTGAGCGATTCCTGTTGCTTCTATTATAATGTGCGTCAGAGATTGATCTTTCGTTAATTCCATAAGTTGATCAATCAATTCTGTACTCGAATCACAACACACACAACCATTCAATATTGGATACACCTTAGTTTGAGTCTGCTTTATGTCATCTTCAACGTAAAAATTTCCATATTCATTAAGGATAATAGCTAATTTCTCATCATTATTTAATAATTGTTTAATATACTCATTAAGAAAGGTCGTTTTACCACTCCCTAGAAATCCGGTGATAATTGTAACCCGCACTTCTCTGTTTTTTCTTTTCTTCATATTATCACTCATTTCTTTTCGAATGTTTGCGTAAAAATTAAATATTATATTTTATTTGACCTTTAGTAGTTATCTCAGTAATTATCTTCTTACTTGATAAAACAAGGGATATCTTCTACACTTTAATCATACTTTATTTTAGCAATGCAGTGCGAAAAAGTATTTTAAAAAATTTGTATCACACAACAAAGACGGATTCAAATCCGAATACAGAGAGAGAAAATTACGGATAGAATGTCTGGAGGAGAACTTTATGTCTGAACAACTTAATTTGAAGGAGCAACTTTGCTTTAGTTTGTACAATGCTCAAAGACAAGTTAATCGCTACTATTCAAACAATGTCTTCAAAAAGTACAAACTTACTTACCCACAATTCTTAGTTCTTACTATATTGTGGTCAGAGTCACCAGTCAATGTTAAGAAAGTTGTTACTGAACTTGCATTGGACACTGGTACAGTTTCACCACTACTAAAACGCATGGAACAAGTTGACCTAATCAAACGTGAACGTTCCGAAATTGACCAACGTGAAGTGTTTATTCATTTAACAGAGAAGAGTGAACAAATTCGTCCAGAATTAGATTCTGCTTGTAACGAAGTAGCTGAAGCAACTTCACTTACAGAAGACGAATTTAGAGAGCTTAACCGTTTACTCGGTAAGATTATCACTGCTTTTACTGAAAAAGATAAATAATAGACAATTGTTATATATAACTCATATCACAATGGTATATGTGTGAAGTACAAGCGGGAGATGAATCTCATGGTTCATCTCCCGCTTTATTTGTCATCTAAAGAAAGAACGCAGTCGTACTATATCCCTACATTTTTAAGATAATTCAACTACACGTTTCAAGTATGAATCAGTAGACATCAATGTCTCGTAACGATCAAACTCAACAATTTGACCATCGATGACGACTGCCACTTTATCAAACTGAGGTAAAATATTGAGATCATGCGTTGCTACGATTAAAGTCTGCGCACGTTCATGGATTACATTCATCACTTTATCAGCAGTCGCACGATCTAGCGCCGTTGTTGGTTCATCGATAACCCACACCGGCAAATCACGTAAGAGTAAACGCGCCAAACCAAGACGGACTTTTTCTCCGCCTGACAATGTTTGCCCTTCTAAAGTCACCTGCTTATCTAAATCTAAGTGACTTAAGTCTAGCACATCTAATACAGCACGTAACGTCGTATCATCAGCGTCACTGAGTAAGTTCTCTCTCAACGTACCATCAAATAATTGTTGCGATTGGAGGGACCCACTCATCAACGTATATTTCTCTTCGTCAGTGAGTTCATGCATTGGTACACCTTGAATCATTACTTGGCCCGCTTCACTCTGATATAAACCTAAGATAAGTTGTAGCAACGTACTTTTACCAGAACCAGAAGGGCCTATCAACGCCACATGCTCGCCCGCTCTAATATTTAGATGCACATTATGCAATAACTGACTTTCTTGATTCGCATACCTGAAATTCACACCATGGAGTTCGATTTCACTTGCATCAGATGAGATTTCGTCGCTCGTATGTGACACTTCTTGAGATGTAGAATGCGCAATCACTTCATTAATATCATGCCAAGCGCGATCCGTTTCTGCTTTGTAGTAAGCCACATTACTCATCGGTACCGCTTGTTCAAATAACGTGAGCAACATCAAGACGATACTCGTTAAATAAATGACATTGACGTGTCCTGCTTGCACTTGAGCAACCCCAAGCCACAATGTGAGAAAGAGCGCGACCATTGAAACAAGGTTCAATCCAAGGTCATAGAACGCGATAAACTGCTGTTCCTTATGACTCGAACGTTGGTAGCGTTTAAGATCTTCCTCCGCCATTTGTTGATAAGTCGCTTGTTGGTTAAAACGAGAAAGCTCTGAATATCCTACTTTGTAATCGTAAAAGCGACCTAAAAATTGCGATTCATCTTGCGCTACTTGTTGCATATAACGCCGTGCTTTCTTCGCACTCAACCACGGTAGCACACCTAAAGAAATACCCATGCTTACCAAGATGATTAACGCGTGAACGTATGAAAAGAAGATCATTGTTACCAACGTAATGATAGCGGTGATGCCAATGACAATGGGTGGATAGTATACTCTTAAATAAACATTCTGTAAGGACTCCACGCGATTAACGATACGTGCGAGTAAATCACTTGAGCGAAAGCGACGATAGACATCTGGAACGACGGGAACGAGACCGCGATACATTTGAACGCGAACGTCACGCAACATCGTAAACGTTGTCCGATGGGAAAGAAGTCGCTCAATGTAACGTGCAATCGCTCTGAGAAAGCCAAACATTTTAACTGAAACAACCAAGACCATTAACGCAAAGAGCGGTGCACCTAATGCACTTTCTGTCACCATATAGCCACTGAGAAAGAACATGCCAAGTGCAACTAAACTACCAATTATACCTACTAATATTGAAAGAATCAGATCTCTATCCGGTCTAATCTTCATTTGTGGCTTCACCTCTTCCACTCACATACTTCGGTTCGGACCGACGACGCGCATCACTGTAATGAATACCACCGTCGCGCAGAACAATGTGTTGCTGAACGTGATTTAACGTAGAGGCACGATGAGCAATCACAATCATAGCCGTAGTGGTAAAATGTTTGTCAATTGCCTCTTGAATCAGCTGTTCAGTTTCAATATCAAGTCCCGTCGTAGGTTCGTCTAGAATAATTAAATCAGGCCGTAACAATAAGACACGAGATAGTTCCAAACGGCGCATTTCACCGCCTGACAACATTTCTCCGCCTTCACCTATCGGCGTATCTATACCGTGTTGCAAGTGTGCAACCTTATGCTTAAGCCCTACTTCTTCTAATCCTTGCCAAACTTGAGTATCCGTGTACGTCTGGAACATCGTCACATTCTCACGTATCGTTGCATTAAATAAATATGGAGATTGACTTAACATCCCTATTTGTAACTGAGAAGAAGCATACGTTACGGTGCCATGCGTTGGTCTTAGAGACTGGGCAATTAATTGTGCGAGTGTCGTTTTACCTACACCACTAGGCCCAACTAATGCCAGATGTTCACCTTGATGTATATCTAAGTTAATGTGTTGCAACACTTGAGGTTGCTGGGCATCATATCGAAAGCTGACATCATTCAGACGAACGAGCGGTGTCTGCGTCGTATCATAAGCTGCCGTCCGTTGCGTATCTTCCGTTTCATCCAACATATCAAAGACCACATCAGCTGATCCCTCACTTTGTTTACCAGTATGGAAAGACTGACCAAGATCTTTAATCGCGTTATAGAACTCAGGCGCAAAGAGAAGTGCGATGACTGCCGTTTCGAAAGAAATATTATGGAATAAGATGAGCCCTAATCCTACTTCCAAAGCGACAATCCCAATCCCTAGCATACTGATAAATTCCAACATTAATCCGGAAAGAAAGGCACTTTTCAAGATTTGCATCGTCAGCGTTCTAAAGCGCGTACTTTCTTGATCTATTGAGGCGATGGAATCTTCCGTCTTTCTAAAGAGTCTGAGTGTGACAAGCCCCTGGACTTTGTTTAAGAACCGTTGACTAAAATGATTAAGATACGTCATCTTGTCTTTCGCTTCGTCTCGCGTTTTTAAACCAAAAACGATATAGAATAGAGGAATGAAAGGTGCTGTCACTAACATGATCAAGGCAGTGTTAAGATGAATCACACACATCGTTACGATAATAAAAGCTGGCACGAGCATCGATTTAAACACTTGAGGCAGATAATTATTGAAGAATGGAGCGATATCATTGATGCTTTGCGTTAACGATGCGAGTTGAGCGCCTATCGGTTGGGTGAGTCGTCGATTTAACATAGCATTTCTGAGCCGATACTGCACACGTCCGGCTAAGTGATTACCTGCCATGTCATTGGCGCTAGTGAATAGTGCGCGTAACAATAAACTTACTAATAGAATCGCCCACACCGTGAAATGTGGCGCTTCACCATGCATGAGAATACGATGGAGCACTTTACCAATTGCTATATTCTGTGCGATGACAGCACTTGCCACACCAATACTCATCAATCCTAATAACAACAGAAACCATTTATATTGAAATGCATATTGCATGAGTCGTTTCACATTCATCACCTCCATCAATTATAAATCTTCACGTTGAAATATAAATCAATTCGCTTACTGGAACTTTAGACTGAATTAATAGAATTAGTAGCAAAATTTAAAATTCATGTGCTATGATAATGAATTGAAACAAAGATAATATTAATGAATATGAAAGTAGGTAAATTATGATCATCATTGAATTGATTAAAGGGATTATACTCGGTATCGTTGAAGGTCTAACTGAGTTCGCCCCTATATCTTCTACTGGGCACATGATTCTCGTAGATGATATTCTCTTGAAATCGAAAGAATTTCTCGGACCTGAATCTGCTTTTACCTTTAAAGTAGTGATTCAACTCGGCTCAGTATTCGCAGCAGCGTGGGTCTTCCGCGAACGTTATTTCGAAATGTTACATATCGGCAAATATAAGAACGAACCTGTGGACGGCTTCCGCTCTAAACCGAAACGACTAAACTTGTTTCATATCTTGATTGGTATGATTCCGGCAGGTATACTTGGCGTGCTCTTTGACGATTTGATTGAAGAATATCTATTCAGTGTACCTACAGTGATGATTGGGCTACTCATCGGCGCATTCTACATGATCGGTGCTGATATCGTGAGTCGTCGCATCAAGAACCCACAAACGGTCGACCAAATCAGCTATTTCCAAGCGTTCGTAATTGGTCTATCTCAAGCCGTAGCGATGTGGCCAGGGTTCAGTCGTTCAGGCTCAACGATTTCTACAGGTGTATACATGAAGATGACGCATAAATCTGCATCTGACTTCACCTTTATCATGTCCGTACCAATCATGTTAGCCGCAAGCTGTCTCTCACTTGTGAAACACATTGGTAGTATTCATGCGACAGATATTGCTTTCTATTTCCTAGGCTTTGTCGCAGCATTTATCGTTGGCTTAATCGCGATCAAGACGTTCTTACATTTAATCAATAAGGTCAAATTAATTCCGTTCGCTATCTATCGTATTATCTTAGTCGTGATTATCGCCATTCTTTACTTTGGTTTCGGCTTAGGTACTGGCATTAGTGGTGAATAATAAAACGCACTTAAGGATATGTTCAGACATTCTAAACCGATGATTGCATCGTTACGTCTGGAACATATCCTTTTTTTACTATCTCAACTAGCTCTAGAAGAGACGTGTTATAATAAAAGTTAAGTGGTGCAGTAAGCCAAAGTTTACTGCCGAACGTTAAGGGGTATTAGACAACATAGTATAGATGAATATGGAGGCAACGTATATGGATAAACAGAAACTTATTCGCACAATCGTGACAGTCGCACCAGTATTTCTCGTGCCATTAATCACTGAACGTAAACGTATCAAAGAACATCCAGATGTTAAACGTGCTGCCGATGCTACAGGTCGTGCATCGAAGAAAGTCGCGCATAAATCCGTGGACTTTAAAGACGCAGTTGTTGATAAATCTGGAGACGCTAAAGACTACGTTGTTGAAAAGAAACATCAATATGATCAAAAACGCAGATTGAAACAAATCGCGAAACAAAATGATCCGAAATACATCGAAAAGCAAGAAAAGAAACAAGAGAAGAAAGACCGTAAAGAGGCGCACAAACTCGACAAAAAGCTAGAGAAAAAAGCTGAAAAACGTCGCAAACAAGAAGCAAAAGTACAAAAACAGAACGAAAAACAACGTCAAAAAGATCTTAAAAAAGCCGACAAACACATGAAAAAAGCTGGCTTTACACCGAGCGAACTTGACGATGCTGCTACGCAAAAAAGCAAACAGCTCACACATGAACAAGTTCAGAACGAACAAGCAGAGCTCGCTCAGAAAGATCGTCGCGCTGCTACTAACCAAGATAACGGTGCACGCTAAGATGTTTAACCGCATACTTATAGATGGAGATGCTTGTCCAGTCATTGATTCAATCGTTGAACATACTGAAGGGACAGGCATCTCCGTACTTATATTACGCAGTTATAGCCATTTCTCGCTGAATAATTATCCGGAACATGTCGAAGTCACATACGTAGACGACGGTCCAGATGCTGTAGACTACAAGCTTCTTGCCATCAGTCGTCCCACTGATTTAGTGATCACGCAGGACTATGGATTGGCTAGCTTACTTCTCGACAAAGTCTATCAAGTTCGTCACCATAATGGTAAGCTATATAATAGTAAAAATATTCAACAACTATTAGATCAACGACATCAATCTGCACAATTACGTCGTAGTGGTGTCCGTACGAAAGGTCCTTCAAAGTTCAGTGCAGAGCAGCGACGTCAATTTGAACGAGTGTTACAACGATTGATTGAACAGGATACAAGATAGGAGGAAACAATTGTGAAACGAATTGCAGTCTATTGCGGCGCAAGCAAAGGTCGAAATGAAATTTATGTCAAAGAAGCGTACCAACTTGGTAAATATATGGCCGAACAAGGTTACGAGCTCGTCTTTGGCGCTGGTTCTGTGGGCATTATGGGTGCGATACAAGACGGCGTACTCGATGCAGGCGGCCACGCGATTGGTGTCATGCCTAAGATGTTAGATGAGAAAGAGATTACAAGTCAGAAAGTGAGCGAACTCGTGCTCGTCGATTCCATGCACGAACGTAAGAATAAGATGACTGAACTTGCAGATGCCTTTATCATGGCACCAGGTGGAGCAGGTTCTCTCGAGGAATTCTTTGAAATGTACAGTTGGTCTCAAATTGGTATCCATCAGAAACCGATTGCTGTCTTCAATATCAACGGTTTCTTTGAACCGCTTCAAAATATGCTCGATGGAATGATTTCAGAAGGCTTTATTGATGCTAAATACAAGAATCTCGCACCTCTGTGCGATACGAAAGAAGCATTGCTCGAAACGCTTGAGAACTATCAACCACTCGGTGTGCGTACGTACGATTAAGAGTTGTTGGTAGCTTTAGGTAAAATGCGTGGTTATTGCGCGTGTGAAATTAGCGTTTCGTTTGAATATAAAAGCGCCAGTCGGATCGATAATGAGTTTGAACCTCGTCGACTGGCGTGATTTTGTATTGGATTAAAGAGATTTAAATTTCGGAGATTTTAATGGTGACTCACACTAACGCATTTAATTTACAGGATCTACCTCCCTATTTAATTAACAAGACCTACCTGGCTCGCTAACGTTTGGTCATGAGCTAAAATGGTATCCACAGCCTCACTGAGGCGCTTAATATAATCTTGATGATGCGCTTTCACTTTTTTTACCTTTGATTTCTTATCATCAAGTTTCTCTTTATGGTCAGTCAACACAATCTTTTTCGTTACGCCCCCTATCTGTAACGCTTCTAGAATTTCATCTTCATCCAATTGACTCCCTAAATCTTTAGCATCTTCAAGCCCGTTATTCCAGATATAATCATATTCGCCGATGGTATGGTTATATAAGTCGATTAAATTATCTAAATCTGTATTCAACTCCTTCTTCAAGTGGTTCGCCACAGCTAAGGCATTTGAATCATCTAAATACTTCAGAGCTGTCTCAGTGAGCATCCCACCAATCTTCTATTTCTACATGGGTACGCTTTATTTTCCTCTATAACAAAAAAAGCCCTATAACACACCTACACAACGCGTGTCATAGAGCTTGTTTTAACTATTTTAATGTCTAATTTTACCTAGTAATGAAGAAACTGCATACCAGAATGGCTTAATCGGTTTAATAAAGTCACCGATGTACTCTTCGACATGCGCATTAAAGCCTTTCTTGAACTGTTGAACGCCGGCGTCTTCAGCATCCTCACTGAAGTCACCCGTGATACCATAGAAATTGTAGCGTTCAATACCGTTCTCTAATGCGAACTTGGTCATTTCCCATTGTAAACGATAGGCGCCCATGTAACGGTTGTATTTCGGATTGGAACCGCTCGATAAGTAATACACTTCGTGCTCGTTGTGAATGTAAAGGGCTGCGGCTAAATCTAATTCTTTACCATCTGTTTGAATCATTTCTTCTGTTTCAGCAATCTTGCGTTGGTTACCATTAAGTTGCTGAGTAAGCTGATTATGCTTGTTCTTCTGTTTCTTAGAATTTGGACTCTCTTCTAAAGCTGTGTTAACTTCCGCAATCTGTTGCTCTAAATCATCATGTTTCTCGCGTAAAGTCGTCAAATATTTGTCTAAATCTACATAAGCTAATTTTAATGAAGCATTGTCACCATAGACTTTCTGCATGTATTCAAAGTACGCTTCATCTCTGAATTTAAAGCCATGCTTTTCTTCAGCCATATGGAACAAACGATAGAACTTAGGCGTTTCCTCTATAGACAGATCTTTAACTTCTACGCCCATTTCATACGTCTTTTTAATATTACGACGTGTTTGATAGTCCATCTCATTCAGTACTTCTTTACCATTCTTACCTTTGAGGTCGAGCACGGAAAGCCAGCGAATTTGACTCATATCTGAATAACCTGTCGTATAACCTTGATGTTTATAGCCGAGCTGTTCGAGTTCTTTTTTAAAATGCTCATTATGATAGCGTTCGAGAATTTCACCATCTGCATTGCGCACACTTTCTAATAGATATGGATCTACTAGGACATAAAGGCAATTTTCTTTTTTAAGATAGTCTGCCAGATTTTTAAAGAAAAAGTTCACCAGTTCAATGTTGTTATAATCCATCACTGGTCCACGATGCGTATAGAAATAGTTAAAGAATTTGAAAGAACGTGCTTTCGTTAATAAACAAGCAGCTAACACGCTCTCACTGTCATCTTTCACACCTAATAAATAGGCATCTTGAAAGTGTTCAGCTCGATATTCATAATGCGCTGCGCTTTGAGTATAATGCGAAAAATGGTGATCGACAAATTCTTGAAATTCTTTAGTTGTAAGTTGAGTAAAATACATAGCGTAACTCCTTTATAATCATGACATCTCTTATTTCTACTTACTTTACAATGTTAAGAAACTTACAGCTTATTGTAACATTCTTTTAATATATTCGTCATATTGTACACAGCTTAACAATGGTAGGCTAGCCATTCTGCACTAACACCCACCACTTAAGAGGACGTTAAATCTTTATAGTATCTGACGTGGCGTTTTAACGGATGGTATTTTCCCAAATTAGGATATTCAAAGTCGTCGTAGTGCGACATCCCTATCTTATCCATCACTTTACGCGAACTCGCATTTCCTTCCGCCGTCAATGCATAAACTTCAGTGATACCCTGCTCCTGGGCATACGCTAACACCGCTTCAGCTCCTTCAGTCGCTAGGCCGTTCCCCCAAACTTCAGGAATCAGCCGCCAACCTATTTCGTAAAATGGTAGCTCTTTAAACCGATACTTACTTTCTTTCGGCAAATAATTCAAACCGATAAAGCCTAACCACTCGTTCGTTTCCTTTAATTCAACGGCAAACAATCCAAGTTGATGTTTATGAATAATATCATTCATGAGTCGCATATCCACTTCAGATTTACGATAACTCAACAAATCAGGAAAGTAACGTCTCACTTGCTTATTCGCGTTCATTCTTTGAAAGGGCAGTAAATCTTTCTCGTTCCAATCCCTCAATATTAAACGGTCAGTTTCTATATAAATAGTCATATTCACACCTCTGATCCATCTCTGCTATACAGTAAATGAAAAGGGATGTTAATGACGTTGTTTCATGCGTTTCCTCGTCTAACATCCCACAGACTGTTCTATTTATAGTTGTTGGAAATCTCATCAAATTCAACTACATTTCATGCTATGACATTCCCTATTGATGTGTAGTCTCATCGCTATCATGCGCGACAGGTGTCATTATGATTTCGTGATATAGCTAATGAGTTCCACGTGTACAGGTACTTCCTTCAAGCGTTTACGTTCTGATTTAGGTGCCGTAAACGTCGCATCAATGAAATCACTTTGGTTATTCAAGTGATATGTAGCTACAAACGTATCTGTATCAGATTCGAAATTAGGTAAATGCGCAATGACGCGTTTGATTTCGCCAGTTGAATCTACAATTTCACGTCCTGTAATATTTTCAAGTTCTCTACCTAATTCTGGTAAAGTAATTGATCGACCTTCTAATAAACTGAATTCTTGTTCATGCATTTCGATTCATCTCCTTACTCTGATTACCCATCATCTCAGCACTTTTTTGTAGTGGCGTGCGCACCAACGTTGTTTATCTTCACCATTTTTAATTCTATTATTTGATAGCTTTCCTATAATTATCCTTTTTAATACCCTTTTTTTAAAATAGTTAAACGTCTACACGAGAAGTTCAAATCAGGCGTTGCTAATTCAGGATTCAGGGTTTAGCGCTTAACGCTCTCGCTTGCACTTCATATATTATACAGCGAACGGTTTGACTTCGCAAAATGAGACTGACATTAGTAGCGTTCATCCTGTGCATCCCTAGTCTTTTGAGGAATTCGAATCGCTATCTTCGTCACTTTCAGAGGCAGTTGGACTATCTTTGTCGTCACTGTCCGCATCCTTATCTTCCTCTTTATCACCTTCATCGCTGTCACTCTCAGAATTAGAGCCGTTCACATCATTTTGAAGATCTTTTTCCTTATCTTTAAGCTTATCATTTTCCTCTTCAAGCTTTTTCTTTTCTTTTTTCAATGATTTATTCTCTTTTTCAAGTTTCTCTGAATCTTTTTGTAACGACGCTTTTTCGTTACTTTTACCACAAGCAGACAGTGTCAGCGTTGCGGCGAGAATCAATACTAACCATTTCTTCATAAATGGACTCCTTTACTCAATATTTCATATTTATTCTACCATTTCAGATCACGAAGTTCATGGATCAACTTAAATCGTCGTCGTTTTACAGATAAAAGTAAAGAGAGACATTCCTTCCAACTTCACAACTTAATCTCATATAGAAATAAGAATTGATTTATTTAAAATACTTCGTCATAATATGTCATAATACGAATTTATTAATACAAAGGACTGCTGACGACAATGAAATCTACCGATAAACTCACACGCGAGAACAACGTTAAAGCGCTGAGGCTAAACAATACCGACCGAGAAATCTTTGAGAACTACATGGCGTACGTTCGAGCAGAATTACGGGTGAACTCACATGACTCTGAGAAGATGCTGAACCGCATACTCAAACGCTTACTCGTGGCCGAAGACAAAGGCACACATGCGATGGATTTCTTTGACCATGACCCTAAGGCGCACGCGCGCAAAGAGATCAAAGCGTTACCTAACGAAACCTTTATCAATATATGTAAATATATTATTCAACATTTCATATTGTTATTAGGTTTGTTCTGCTTTCTTAAAGGGTTTATTGGGTTCTTTATTCGAACTTCACGGATTTATTTATATACTTTCCCTATTACGATTGTAGTAGGTATTGTTATCATCTTTCTTTTTATTTGGATGTTGTTTAAAACGATACAGATGCAGTGCTTTTCTAAATCACATTGGTCGTGGATATTGGCGTATATCATTATTTTGTGTCTAATGATTTCGTTATTCTATGTTATTTTTATCCCGCAATCATTTTTAGCATTCGGTCCCTATATTCGAGTAGGCAATTGGACCTTTATTCTCATATCGATTGCGTTAGTTCCAATTTCATTATATATTGATCATCACTTTGTAAATAAAGATGCGAATACGTCGTTATAATATAGAAATAAGGTTATCCCTCTACCCAGAGTTGATTAATGTCCTCTGAGGAAAAGGATAACCTTTTTTTATTACGCTACTCGTTCTTTCCTATTTATATACATATTAACTAATAGAAGAATTAAACCGATTAATGTGAGTAGTGGTGCAATGAAACTTAAATATTGTATAGGTAAACTTTCAACAACGACGCCTCCGATAAAGGCCCCGAGTGCATTTCCAAGGTTAAATGCTGATTGGTTCAGCGTGCTCGCTAAAGTAGGTGCGTCTTGAGACACCAAAGTACTTTTAAACTGCAAGGAAGGGCTCATACTGAAACCGATAAAGCCAAATAGGAAGATACCTACGACCATCGCCACGGCACTCATCTGAATAAAGTAAAGCGCAATGAAGTAAATGATGAATGTGATAAAGATGAGTTGCAAGGCACGGTTCAAGTTCCAATCCGCGAGCTTACCTCCGAAGATATTTCCAAGAGTCACACCTACGCCAAAGATGATGAGCATACCAGAAATGAAGTGCTCAGGTATTTCAGTGACATCCGTCAATATCGAAGAAATATACGTGAAATAAGCAAAGACACTACTGAAGCCAAAGAGTGTAATGCCTAATGTGAGCCACATTTCTTTCTCTTTCAGAATACGAAGTTCTTTCAACATAGATGACTTCACTTCTTCACGCGTCATTGGTACGAAGAAGACGATACCTAATAAAGCGATGAAACCAAGTATAGCGATGACGACAAAGGTCATTTGCCATCCAAGATTCTGACCGATGAGTGTACCGAATGGCACGCCTAAGATGTTACTCAGACTGAGCCCCATAAACATCAATGCCATGGCACTTGCACGTTTCTCAGGTCTCACCATGCTTGCGGCAAGAATAGAGCCAATGCCGAAGAATGAGCCATGTGCTAATGACGTGATGATACGGCTTGTTAGCATAAAGGCGTAGTTAGGACTCAAAGCCGCAGCAACATTACCAACTATGAATATTCCCATCAACGTCAGCAACAAATATTTACGGTTCCATTTAATTGTTAACATGACGAGAATGGGACCGCCGATTGCTACACCCAACGCATAACCGGTAATCAGCTGTCCTGCGTCACTGACTGAGACATTCAAATCGCGCGCCACATTAGGGAGTAACCCCATGATGACGAATTCTGTCATTCCAATCGCAAACGCGCCAATGGCTAACATCCAAATTGCTACAGGGTACTTCATTTCTAGCCCTCCCTCTTATTTATTATCGATGACATTATATATCACAAATTTTGTAATAAAATTACACGAGAGCGATTATACTAAAAATGAAGTCCTTACCTCAACCCCTTTACTTAACTTTTTCTTATGAAAACGCACTCAATTCTAATTTCCACTAATATCCCTACTAGTAAATTCAGTTGAGCGTAGCCACCTTAGCCTAGAAAGCTTGCACACTAAAAATAAAAAAACGACCAGCGCACGCTCTTCAAGCATACCCTGGCCTATCATTCATTTTATCCTCAATAGTTAAAACACAAGCGCATCAAGCAAGAACCAAATCACCATAATGACCATGATTAATGCTTGTGCCGCTGTGCTCGCTAAGAATGCGACAATCGAACCGAAGCTCGCGCTCAATGCTTTCGTGAAATTCGGTTCTTGAATCATTTCAACTACAAATACAGCGATGAAAGGAATGATGATAATGCCAAATGGTGGGAAGACGAAACAACCCACGATCACACCAATCAACGCGACCCACTCGCTCGTCTTCGAACCGCCAAATTTGTTGACGAAATATTTATTCATCAAGAAATCAGCGAGCAGAATAAATACTGTAAACACAATCATCGCGGCATAGAAGATCCACGAAAGATGACCGTTGTGCATACCAAATTGATAGATTAAGAATCCAATCCATAAGAAAGGTAAGGACGGGATAATCGGTTTAATTAACCCGATAAATGCGACGACGAACGCCGCAATAATGAGTAACCATAATATGACTGTCATGCGTTATCTACTCCATTGTCTTTTTTAGTAAACTGCTGGTCTTGTGTGAAAAAGATTAGTATAACTCCTAGCAAAAGCGATGTTGCAGAGACAAAGAAGACTTGACCTAAACCTACCAAGTCACTCATCACTCCACCGAGTAAATTCCCACATAGCTGACCAATGACCATCGCATTGGCGAATAATGTTGAAGAATAACCCGGGAAATCAGGAAGAATGTCTTGGAAGTAAGTAATGCCAAGTCCTAACAGAATCGCTAGGAAGAAGGCCAAGAAGATTTGACCTATAATCATCGCAATGATGCTATCGAATATGCCTATACTAGCGAAGAAGACACTTCCACTCAGACCGCCTAGCATGAGTAAAGGACGTGTACCTACCTTAGATGACAACACGCCTAAGACAATCATGAAGGGCACTTCTAAACCTGCACAAATACCTGCAAGCACGCCCACATAGCGGCTTGTGTCATGAAGATAATCCGTAATAAATAAAGGCATATTCATCGTATACATCCATTGCCCAATATGTAATAAGATAAACCCAATAAATGGGATAAGTAGTGGCAAATTCTTCAACATATTGGGGGCTTTCGCTTCGACATGAGTTTGCGTAGAGACTTGATGTTGTGTTTGTACATTTTTAAAGAAAAAGACTTGCAGAAGTAAGGTGAAAAGCACAATCGTAATCGTCCCTGCGAAGAGACCGGAGAAACCTTGCGCATCAATAAAGAACGACCCAATAAACGGACCGAATGCGAATCCAAAGGAGAACATCGATCTCAAGACAGCATTCGCAAACTTCGCTCGATCACGTAATGATGACTGATTAATCGCTTCACGAGCTGACGCGTACATTTGTGGCATAGCAGGCGCAAATAAGCCCTGGAATAACGCGTACAACACGAGATAGAGCCACTTGTTATGTATATAGAAGTAGAGTCCGAAACTCATCGCACCCATGAAGAGCGCACAGATAACTAAAAATTTACGGTTAATTGTATGCGTATCAGAGAAACGCGCCACTATGGCATTGACAGTGAATTGACTCACGGCAGCCGCTGCGAGCAACAAACCAAACTGTGGACGCGACATCCCTAACTCTTTCGTAGCAAATAAGACGAGAAAAGGGATGGTAATGGCGATACCTATCCCTAATAACATCATATTGACTACAAATAATTTATAGTTCTTTATATGTAATAGTTCTTTAAACATTGTAGTCCTCCTCGTCTAGCGGCAAACAAAGATCCTTACGATTTCTTCACATACTCCATGACTAAGTTGATAAACGAATCGACTTGCGGCAACTGCACCATACTTGAATCATAGCTAAGGAAAGTCGAACGAATCAGTGGATCTTGACCAAGATGCACACGTTGCGTCGCAAATTGTTCTTGATCGATGTGTTTCATCATAATTTCCGGCAGAATCGTCACACCTACGCCATTCAGCAACATTTCTTTACATGTCGCCACTTGGTCCACCGTAATCATTGCGTGATAATCTTGCCCGAGATGCTGACTGTACCAATCTTTAATTTGATTAATATAAATCGGATCAGCTTGAAACTCAATAAATGGCAAATTGCTCACTTGTTCTTTACGATCACGCGGGTAAATAAAGTAATGCTCATCATTATAAAGATGCGTATTACTCAAATTCATAATCTTGTTACCGCGAATAATCATGACATGATAATCTTTGTGATTTGCTTTAATTTGTTCACTGGAGCCAACTTGAACTTGTATTTCTACATTTGGAAATTGGCGTGTATAGAGATTGAGTACTTCAGGTAATAACGTTTGCCCAATAAGAGAGGAACAACCAATCGAAATCTTCCCATTGACCTCCCCGATATGCGCTTGCATCTTATCGCGGAAGAGACGCTCACGATTCAGCATATCCTTCGCATGCTCGATGATCATAGCCCCTTCCGTCGTCGTAATCAGCTGCTTCTTCGTACGGATAAAAATGTCTACGCCAAACGCACTCTCAATGGCTTTCAAACGTTGGGTTACTGCGGGTTGAGATATGTAGAGAATCTCAGCTGCTTTGCGCAAAGTCTTGGTTTCATTCAGTGTAGTCAGTAAACGATAATCTTCTATCTTCATAGTTTCCCCCTATAACAACTTTTCAGATATTCTGACTTATCTTTAGAACATTATTAATTAAATTCTTAAACCTTATGCTTCTATCAAGAATAACCCTTCGTTAATTGAAATTTGCGATCACTTCAACTTCACCTTGTATCCTATGCCCTGAGATGACAGGCTCACGTGTGAGTGTTGCGCTATTTACGAATAAACTTAGAGTAATCTTTCAAAGTCTTAGGTTGCTCTTTCTTCACAGTCCGAGTTTGCTGCTTGCTGTCATTGTGCTGCTGTTCATTATTATGACGTTGCCACTGTCCTTTATTTTTACGTTGTGGCTTATGATTATTTTTATTTTTAAAATGTGATTGTTGCGCACGCGTAGTATGTGATTTCTGATTACGGTCTTTACGATGTTTCGGCTTAAATTTATTTCGAAATTTCGAATGACGTCCCTGCGCTTTTTGTTTTATTTTATGAAAACAATACATAATCTTATCTTGCATTGCAGGAAAATCAGCGTCGATCTTAATCATGAGTTGATGCGCGATTACATACGCCTCATGATATTGCTTGTTCGTAATCTCTGCGTCGTTGAGGGCGCGCAATAAGTCGTCTTCATCAACGAGCTCATACTCACCATTAGGTAAGACCAAGACATCTAAGAAGAGATCAAGTGTACGCGCATGCCCACGTTGCGTAATATTCTTGATATTAATATCGAAATAATACTCAAGCGGATTCCCTTGGTCATCCATCATCACTGTAATACTATAGCGTTTCTTGTCAGGCAGAATCTGTAACCATTGATAGCCATCATCAGCCACGATAATATTGCGGTTGACCACCGATACCTCGAGAGGATCTCGCACCTTGTGCATCTCAACCAAGCCGATAATGCCTTTAAACTTATTGTTGTTAACTCTAACTTCGGTATAATCTCTATCTATAATACGACGCCAGTGACGTTTATCGATATATTTTACTTTCACTGCCATCACTCCTTGATATTAATTATATAGAAGTGCTTTCCCTATGTCATCCTCTGTCTTATATGTCCCACGAATTATTTCATATATTCTCTGGCGTAGTAGGTTAAAATTATGGGTTTTACAGACCTAACATTTCGTCAACTTCCACAGGAGAGTAGGTACGTGGGTCGTTTCTGTATGCTTCATTGTTATGGCCACCCTCCCTTTCATTTTATTTATAAAAAGAGATAGACTCCGCCTGTGCGAAATCTATCTCTACTCGTGCTTATGCCTCTTCTAAATCTTGCGCATCTAAAGCCATAATGTCATTAACTTCTTTCAAATGAGGATATTGGTCGTTGAGCGTTTCCTTACTGAACAACTCAAATTGATTAAAATCAAAGCCAGGCTGGCACATGCAACCTACCAACGCATAGTCGCCATCCTCAATATTCGAACCAAATATCGTCCCTTTAGGAACCACGTATTGCAACACATCACCTTGATCGATATTTGGGCCAATCGTTACTTTCTCATACTTCCCATCTGGATGAATCATATGAACAGTTAACGAATCACCCGCATGATAATACCAAATTTCATCTGAATCAATACGATGAAAATGAGAAATATTCGATTGAGTTAGAAGAAAGTAAATACTCGTATAAGCAGGACGTTCTGATGGGCGACTTTCATCCTTAATAATCTCTTTATAATACCCACCTTCAGGATGAGCATTCAATCCAAGCTGCTCAACCCAGCGCTTCGCTTCAACAATCATTAATCTGTGAGCTCCACGTTATGGAATACGTTTTGAACATCTTCTAACTCTTCAATCGCATCGATTAATTTCTCAAATTGCGTTTGATCATCTGCAGATAACGTCACTTCATTCTGTGGCAACATTTCAAACTCAGCCACCTCAAAGTCCGTCACACCATACTGTTTTAAAGCCTCTTGAACTTGAGCAAATTGATCAGGCTCCGCATACACTACGATAAGCCCATCTTGATCCACGATATCACGTACATCCACATCTTGTTCCATCAAGGATTCAAGCACCGCATCAGGGTCATCACCCTCAAAAGCAAACGTCGCCGTGTGGTCAAACATGTAAGTCACCGAACCAGAAATACCCATGTTCCCACCATTCTTACCGAAAGCCGCACGTAAATCCGAAGCCGTACGATTCACATTATTCGTCAACGCATCCACGATGATCATAGAACCACTCGGACCAAAGCCCTCATATCTAAGGTGGTCATAATTCTCTTCGCCGCCACCTTTCGCCTTCTCAATCGCTTTATCAATAATATGACGCGGAACAGAATACGTCTTCGCCTTCTCCAACGTTAAACGCAACGCTTGGTTAGATTCCGGATCCGGCTCACCCGATTTCGCCGCTACATAAATCTCCTTACCAAAGCGCGCATAAATTCTACTCGTATTTTTATCTTTTTGGGCTTTCTTCTCTTTAATATTATTCCATTTACGACCCATAATGTCATCTCGCTTTCTATTTCACTACTAATTATCATTATATATTATACATCATACACAAGCCATAACCTAGACGTAGACGTTGATTCCAGTTTTAATATGTTGAGTAAAATGAGTGTGATATAAGTTAATGTGCATTTAATTTTCAATGTTATGACTCTCGCTTGCAAGCAGGACAGAGATCTTCAGAAGCGTAATCCTAAACTTGTGAGAGTAACTAGATTTAGAAAATCTCCACATCTTAAACGACTACAGACACCATCTTCGACTTAACCACCTATTACTTTATTAACATAATAATAAAGCGATTGTGTGAATCATGGTGGACTTTCATTTAGTAGAAGACACTCCTTTCCCCATCCCTAGAATAGCTAGTATGTGAGTGCAATAACGGAAACTTTAACTTAGAATAATACACTCTCTTCCTTAACTCTAAAATAGCAGAAGTTTATGTAAGGAAAGAAACTATATCTTTAGAAAGAAACACCCTCTCCTTAACTTTAACTTTATAAGTATGTGCGTTTGAGAACAGAAACTATAGCTTTAGAACCGCACACCCTATTCTCACCCAAAAATAAAGCTACTGTTGTGTTGTGAACAGTAACTTTCAATTATTATGAGCTTAAATTCTTTACTATTACTATATTCAGACACAGGATTGCGCCAGACATTATACCTATGGCGTCTAGCCTCAAACGCGACGCTTGAGGGATCCTAGACGAAACCGAAAATCCATTTTCGCTTGCAACAAAAGCGAAAATTAGTTGAGGTCGTCCCCTTGGCAAGCGCGTTTTAGAGGCTCAGCCATACATTCCACTATCTCCCCAATAAGCAATCCTATGTCGTAAGACATAAAACATTATTTCCATTTAACACTAACTACAATATGGTTAGTACTAATTCATTATATTTAGAAGCCCTTTATTTAGAACCGCACACCCTATTCTCACCAAAAAAAATAAAGCTATTGTTGTGTTGTGAACAGTAACTTTCAATTATTGTGAACTTAGATTCTTTGTCATCACTACATTAAGACACAGGATTGCGCCAGGCACTACACCTATGGCGTCTAGCCTCAAACGCGACGCCTGAGGGACCCAAGACGAAACCGAAAATCCATTTTCGCTTGCAACAAAAGCGAAAATTAGTTGAGGTCGTCCCCTTGGCAAGCGTGTTTTAGAGTCTCAGCCATACATTCCACTATCTCCCCAATAAGCAATCCTATGTCGAAGACATAGTAAAATTAGTACAAGACACTAAAATAGAACAAACAGAAATAAACACCATAATTAGTAAGAACAAATTAGAACGAAACAACCAAATAGAACTAACAGTAATAAACACTATATTAGTTCAACTAAACATAAAATAACAGAGCACAAAAAATTGCTACTGTTCACTCCCAAACAACAGTAGCAATTCTAAAAATACAAAGATTCATTACCAAAGATGTTATTTATCTATAAAAGCCTCAACCTCATCCAACAAATCACGGTACCGCTGCGCATTCCCTTCATCCATGAACAGATGAACCTTACGCTCATCCTCCTCAGAACGCACTTTACTCACACGGTCTTGATTAATCAACTTGCGAATAGAGGCTAACACTTTAGTACGACTCAAATCCAGCTCTTTCGTGGCAATCTTCAAGAAAGGTTGCATCAACATATTTTGCTTACTACAATTCTCTTCAATTACTTCCAAAATCGCTAGATCATTGATTGATAATTTATAATGAGTACTTAGAAAATCCATCAAACCTTTGTACTTCTTATAAACTTCAAGCAACTTCGCCTTCTTCTCAGAATTCATGTTGTTACACCTCCCGTTATAAGTAGGCAGTCTATATACCATTTTCTCTTATAATAGGAGGCCTTGTCTTTGCTATTTGTTTCTATTCCTTTGTCATAATTACGAATAACCTCAAATTAAGTTGTAACAAACATATAGCGATGAGCAAATAGTTTTAGAATTTATCCGTCTGTGCGTTTTTAAAAATATGCATAATGCGCACACTATTGTAATGCAATTTAAACTCTAAAGTCGACTGACTAAAATCATGTTCAAAGATTTCGAACTGAGGTTGATTAAATTGCTCAATCTTCTTCACAAGCGGCGTCGACCACTCGTACTTGTCTCTCAAGCTCGACGGTACGATTTGGTTAATATTACCTTGCTTACCATCAAAGTTCTCACTATAAATCAGATGATTCCCATTGATAATACTGTGCTGAATGTCCATCGTCATCCGTGCGGGCAACGCTTTACGATCTAGCGCTTCACCTTCAAGAATGCGCCAGTCATAGATATAAATCGTGACCTTCTCTTCCTGCATCGCAACGATATAGTGGCCATAATCTCTGAGCTTAATATCCTCCAACTCTAAGAAACGATGGAGCAAGATATTGAGTACGGAGCTAAAGCCATTTTTATCATAAAGATAGAGATGTTCACGTCCGCTTAGCTGCTGAAACAGCTCCACACCGATACCACCAAAGCTATTCCACGTCTCCTTCAACATCTCCATCAGAATCGGCGGACTATCCATCAGTTCGGCAATCTGGTCGTTTGAAAGCAGACGATTCTCTAAGTTGAGCAAGAAGTATTTCTGATCATCAATATCCATCCGCTGTATGATGTCTTTAATATTGGTAAAATGAACGAGCTGTTTCGTCAGCACTTGTTCTGAATCTTCAACAAGATATGGAGGATTCAACCGTGCATTATCGATAAAGTAATATTTAAAGTTAATGCGTTTAAGTTGTGCTTCTAATTGCTTAAATTCAGTCGGCTGATTCAATAAATCTGTGATATCAATTCCGAAATCAACTTGGAAATTGTAATTCTGCATATGAATCAAATGACGGTAAATTGTCTTCAAATCCATCGTCGCTAAATTAAAGATATAAGCGAAACCTTGCGCCGCTTCTTTCGTCAACTTGTCGTTACCTTCAATCGTGCGTTTCACGAGTGGCCATAAACACTCAAGATGCCAATGAAGATCTTCTTTAGAATTAATACGAAACGTAATACTCAGTTGGTTCTCTAATAAACTGCTCGTTATTTGATGTTTCTCCTCTTCAGTGAGTTCATAAGTTAGCGCTTTCGCATCAACTAGACAATAGAAGATGATATGTTCACTTGCTTCTGTGCGATAAAATGTAAAGTCTTCTAAAAATAGTTTTTTCATCTCGGCTACCGTGTAAATTTGTAGCACATTACAACATGGACGGTATGATTTCGGATTGCCCTCATCAATGCGAATATCACTCGTACTACTGCATTGCATCGCTTTGTCATTAATAAGTGAGAGTAACGTTTCCTCGTCATAGTGACGTTCTTGCGCCGTAGCAAGATGAACGACTTTCTGTGATTTATCTAAATTACGATAATCATTCGGCGAAACACCAATATAGGCTTTAAACTTTTTACTATAACTTGCGCCATTACTGAATCCACACTGCTCAGAAATTTCCTCTAAGGTATGATTTCTGCCGATTAAATAACGCATTGAACTAGCGATACGTATCGAGTCAACATAGTGCTTCACACCAATACCTAACACGTTGTAGAACTGGCCGGAAATATTAGATTTCGAAATATATAATTTCTCTGATAGCGCGCTCAGTGTCAGTTTGTCTGGCAAGTGATTAAAGATATATTCGAGAATTTCACCAAACTTACCATATCCTGTATAGTTCAAATGCTGATTGACAATAGACGCATTAATCTTAGCTTCATCGACAATAATTTGGACGATATCCGTCATCCATTTCTCGAACTGCGCTTCAGTCAACGTATCCGTCAGTTGCGCATGGGCGAGCTGTAACATCTTACGCATGATTTCATTCGTCGATTGAATTAAGTTGATAATGTATTTGTAATCAAAGAAATTTACGCCCACCTTCTCAAACCAGTCACTCGCAATATACAACATAATGCAAGTACCGTTCTGAGAAATTTGGTACGTTTCAACATCGTTAATCAGTATGAAATCGTCTGTTACGGAATGAACTTTGGAAATGCTATGTATATCGAGAGTGCCTTGGAGCGGTAGAAATAGCAATATGCCGTCAATACATCGTGCTGTGGGATAGTGCTTCTCAGTTAATAATTGCAAGCATTGTGTTTTCATAGTAGAACCTCTTTTAATATATGATCTTCATATGTATGAAAGGAGCGAAGTGCGACTGACAAATGTGAAGCGATAGGCAATAGGTAACAATCTTTCTATTCTCAACTTATTGAGTATGAACTATTATTATAACTTATACATTAAACGATTACCTAGTATTTTATTTAACAAATCATTATATCTTATATCAAATGTGACTCTATCAATTGAATAATGAATGAACTTGAGTGGAGAATAACGAAAAAAGCTAGGACAACTTCTCGAATTATCACTTCAACAATGTTGCCCTAACTTTTCCATTGTATCTAGTAGGTTAGTGCGTCTTGATGGTCAGTGCATCACTTTCTCAAACGATTAGCGATACGCAATACGTACTTGATAATATGCAGTAAGTTTAAGAATAGATTAAAGCCAAGTTCTCTAGGGGTAAAGGAACCTCGTTTCATGCGGTTAAAATCATAAATCGTATACATCAGGAATAGGAGTAAGCCGACTACCATAATGACCGTATGCAGAATCGGGTTATGAATAAAGATTCCGACGATACTCGCAATAATCAAGGCGATTAAAGTCACGAAGAGATAGCGTCCCATTCCAGATGCATCATTAATAAGGAAATAACCGATTAAGCCGAAGACGATAAACGCTACGATAGCTAACGCAACGTTCTTATAGAAGACTTCAGCTCCTAAGCTTTGTAAGTAATACGTAAAAGTCGCGTAGGATAATAATCCTAATACGATGGTGTAAATATGAGAAATAACGATACCATATTTACGTGCGCGTTTCACGAACAACGTGATTAAAACGAGGACTAATAGCGCAAAGGATAACGGCTGGCGCCAGGACATAGGTAAATATTGTCCGAAATAACAGCCGATACCGAAGATAATCCAATAATATACGAAGAACAGCCAAACCTTACCATAGGATTTGGATTGAGACTTAGACTGGGATTGTTTCTGATGTTGATGCTTGGACGATGCTGAATGTGTAGTTTCTGACACACGTTTCACTCCTTACTTTAGTCTTAATTATATGATTCACTATTTTAATAGTCATGAAACATATCATGTGATGCTTGCCATATTACTTTATGTAATACTTTATATTAAATGTTACAACATTATTAATACCTAATATTCATAAATCTTTGCGATAACTTATTGCCATGCGCAAAACAAGGCTTTTTATATTTAAAATATTTGACTTTAAATTATTGCAATATTACATCTTTATAACAACATACACAAATCGGATTAATTTTGTTAGTATGGGTTATAAATCAATTAGTAAATCACAATTCTTGTGTTAACAAGTTGAAGGAGGAGTACTTTTGAAAAAGAAAGTAGCATTTGCAGTAACAGCTGCGTCTGGCGCTGCTGCAGCTTTAGCGCATCATGATGCAGACGCTTCTACGCAACACACAGTGCAATCAGGAGAGTCATTATGGTCAATCGCTAACAAGTACAATACGACACCAGATCAATTGAAACAAAGCAATAACTTGAACAATAACATGGTCTTCCCAGGCCAAGTGATCAATATCGGTGGTGGCAGCGGAGCTCAAGGAGCAAGTGCTAGTTCAAACGGTACTGCTCAGTCATCTGGTGCTTCTTCACACACTGTTCAAGCAGGCGAATCACTAAACATTATCGCTAACAAATACGGTGTTTCTGTTGATGCCTTAATGCAAGCGAACAACCTTAATGGTTATTTAATTTCACCAAACCAAACATTAAAGATTCCTAATGGATCTTCAAATAACTCTACACCAAATGTAGGTTCAGGCGGTTCTGGTGGCGCTACAGACATTTCAGACCAAGATACACCTACATTTAACGATTCAAACCTTTACGACTGGGGTCAATGTACTTGGCACGCATTCAACCGTCGTCAAGAAACTGGCAAACCTATCAGTACTTACTGGTATAACGCTGAAGGTTGGGCAACTAAAGCACAAGCTGATGGTTTCCGTGTAGACAATTCTCCAGCAGTAGGTTCAATCTTACAAACAACTGAAGGCCCAGTAGGCCACGTAGCTTACGTAGAACAAGTTAATCCTGACGGCAGTGTGCTTGTTTCAGAAATGAACTACAACACACCACCAGGCACAGTAGGCTACCGCACTATCCCAGCATCACAAGCTTCTAGCTATAGCTATATTCATTAATTAGATGAGAAAGAGAGACACGTCATTTATCCACTTCACTGTTGTGTTGTATGCGGTGAAAGTAGATAAGACGTGTCTTTTTTATTTGAAATTCTACTGGTTAAATTCGTTTTATTTTACGGTGATTATAAAATTGATTTTTACACTGATAGCCTTTTTATTTTATGTAAGAGTCTAGTTTAGTTTTACAAACCGTTTAATTAAAGGTAATCGGCTTTAAACGCAATCAAATAGCAATTGCAAAAACAATTTGAGTTTGGGTAGTGTCAATTCAAGATTTTTTGGGTTAGCTTATATTGACATATATCGAATTTCATATATACTTTGAACTATGAATACAATAAATATTTTCAAAGCATTGTCCAACGAAACCAGGCTTAATATTTTGATGTGGTTGAAAGATCCTGATAAATATTTTCCTAAAGAAGATTCAGATAAAAAACCTTATATCTTTGTTGATCACGATTCTAAAAAAAGAGGCATTTGTGTTGGAAAGATACAAGAAAAAGCTAATGTTTCACAATCTACTATTTCTCAGTACTTATCACTTATGCAAAATGCCGGTTTATTAAAATCTGTACGTGATGAACAATGGACTTATTATCAGCGTAACGAAGAAACTTTAAAATGGTTATCTAATTATTTTAAAACAGAAATCTAAAAGTGAGTGGATTTCTGTTTATTTTTCGTTTTCTTATATCGAAATTCCTAGATATACAAATATTCATATAAAAGGAGGAAATAATCAATGCGTTATATTGGATATATTTTTGCTTTATTAGCAGGAGTATCCCTTAGTTTTGAAGGAGCTATTTATGGTGAATTAGGTAAAACAATCGGGCAGTTAGAAGCCAGTTTTTATAATTTTTCTGTAGGAACTATTATTTTGGGTTTACTTTGTTTATTTTTTGGTAAAGGAAAAATTTCATACGCAGTTGAGGATCCTAAATGGAAGTTATTGGGTGGCGTTTTAGGCGTTATTTATTTAACAGCTATTGTAATTAGCATTCCATTCGTGGGTGTTGGTATAACAATGGTTTCCGTAATTATAGGTCAGCTAATAATTAGTATGATTATAGAGCATTTTGGTTGGCTTGGTAGTGAACAATCTGAAATCAATAAAGAGAAAATATTTGCTATCATTTCAATGGTAATTTCGCTTATTTTAATCAACTAGGAGGACTAAAAATGGGAATAATTATTGTTTTTTTAACTTTATTTAGCGGTGTGGCATTAGGAACGCAATCAGCTATTAATGGTACATTCAGTAGAAAGGCTGGAACAATTGAAACTACATTTTTAACTTTTATTACTGGTGCAATGCTTTTAACAATTATTGTTCTATTCTTTGGGCATGGAAATATACTGGCTATTTTTAAAGTTCCTGTTTGGCAGTTAAGTGCAGTTTTCTTCGGAATACTATTTGTACTTTTTTCTGTTATAGCAGTTCCTAGTATAGGAATTATTGCAGCTAATATTACTATTATTGTAGGACAACTCATTGCTGGTATAGTTATTGATAATTTTGGTTGGTTTAATAGTTTAGTCATTCCCTTTGATATAAAACGTTTTGTTGGATTGCTATTTATGTTCGTTGCGCTTTACTTTATATATAAAGGTAATACAAAAGATACTAAGAAGTCTTATACAAATACTGATTAGTTTTTAAGTAAAATAAATTTTAGATTATGTGAGTGAACATAAAATTAAATATATAGCAACTATATTTCGACTTTATTTTTGAACTATGAGTGGTTAATAATTAACCACTCATTTTTTACACTAGCCAAAATAAAGGGTCTGAGATTAATGCATGCAAGTCGGTCTATTCAGAACGAAGTAGCTAGAAAATGCAAAACTTACCCCCACTATTAATAATGAAGAAAATATGATTGATTTGATGAGCGAACAAGATCACTTTGCAGCTAGCGAAGAAACTGGTGGATGAAACTATAAACTAACCGAGACGACACTTAAATATAATTGCGACTAATTTCATTAAGAATAAAGTACAGAGTAGTCGATGGGTCCCACCTGAATTTGCTAAAGAAATGCAACAATTGATCTCTAAATATTTAAGCAAACTAGGTGAACATACGAATGAGAGTGCGAAATATTGTAACCCCTACCTTTTAATTGAACCCCTCACAACACAAAAACGTTGCTTGCCTCCCCTATTCACTCAAGAGAGACAAACAACGTCTAGACGCTTTATATTAAGTTAAAGAAGAAATTAACGATAAAGTACACGATTGCCGCTAATAACGCTGAAATCGGCAATGTGATGACCCACGTAATAATCATACGTTGTGCAGTCGTCCACTTCACACCTTTAACACGGTTTGACGCACCCACACCAAGGATAGATGAAGATACAACGTGTGTCGTTGACAGTGGGAAGTGTAAAGATGACGCTACGAAGATTGTGAGCGCAGAAGACAAGTCTGCTGCTGCACCGTTCGCTGGGCGAATCTTCATGATATTACCGCCCACGGTCTTGATAATCTTCCAACCTCCGATGGCTGTACCTAGACCCATCGCTGTCGCACAGGCAACTTTAACCCATAGTTGCGGTTCAACACTTGGGCCGTGCTGTAAGTTCGCAACAATTAAAGCGAGGGTAATAATCCCCATCGATTTCTGCGCATCATTGGTACCGTGTGAGAATGATTGCAGAGAAGCTGTGAAGATTTGGAAGAATCTAAAGTTACGATTCGTCTTAGTTAAGTTCGCATTCTTGAAGACCACTTTGACGATAGAATAAATACAGAAACCGACACAGAATGCGATTAATGGTGATAATAAAAGTACGATGATAATCTTCGTAAAACCTTGGTAATGCAAGACATCAAATGAACGTTGAGATGCGATGGCAGCACCTGCGATAGCACCGATCAACGCGTGAGATGACGAACTTGGAATACCATAGAACCACGTCACCAAGTTCCAAATAATCGCAGCAAGTATTGCTGATAAGACGACAATCAAGCCGTTCTCAAGTTTAAATGGATCGACGATATCTTTCGTAATCGTACCAGCTACCCCTGTGAATGTCAGCGCACCGATGAAGTTCATCACGGCTGCTAACATGATAGCTGTACGCGGTGTTAATGCACGAGTTGAAACAGCTGTTGCTACAGCGTTCGCAGTATCATGGAACCCGTTGATAAAGTCAAAGACGAGTGAGAAGATGACGATCACTATCGTGACAACTAGAATATAATCCATAATTGAGGACTCCTTAGCTATTTTTCATGATAATTGTTTCAAAGTTATTTGCGACTGCCTGACATTTATCAGCAATTTCTTCCATGCTCTCGTATATTTCTTTAATTTTAATCAAAGTAATTGGATCAGTTTCGCTGTTGAAGATATGCTTAATAGACTGACGTAAGATGCCATCACAGTTCGTTTCAAACTCTTTAATATTGATAGAGTGAATACGCATGTGTGTGAGCTTCTTATCTACGAGCAAGCCTACCGCAAGCTTCATTTCAGCGATGGCTTTCTGAATGTTCTCAACAAATTCTGCCATGTACTCGTCTGTATATTCGATAGAGTACATCTCAAACATTGCTGCCGTTTCTTCAATCGCGTCAAGGACATCATCAATCGCGTTACTGAGTGACAGAATATCCTCACGCTCGATTGGCGTAATAAACGTTTGGTTCAGATCAGAAACCACTTGATGCATGAGCTCGTCTCCGTGTGACTCATACGTCTTGATATTGTCTGAATACGCCTTCAAGTCTAAATGTGTATTGAAGTCCATCTTTCCAAATTCCACTGCTGCACGGTCGAGGTTAAAGACCATTTCTTCAAGTTGCACCATGAACTTGTCTTTTTTCTTGTTAAACATTCAAATAATCCTCCATTTTTGTAGGTGTTTAACACCTGTACTTATTAAACCTTTCTCGACTAGATAATACTTTAAGGGGACAAATTATCTGCGTAAAATGGGGGTGCGTATACTCATCCAATTACCTGTAGTTATTTATGTATCTGATGATGTGTGAGCATCATTTATTTCTATAAAAACACCCTATAAATGATGATTTGCCTTACTTGAAAATAGCACAAAATTAACAATCCTACAATTAAATTTACAAAATCTTAAAGAAGTAAGTTGAAATTCATCAGCGCTTAAAAAGCCACTTAAATATAATTCGAGATCCGAGACAGTTTCTCGCTAGCAATAATGCAGATTAACGTATGATTTTGTCTCACTTTTTTGTAATTGTATCTCCACCTCACAATGTAAGGATTGAAAATTAGATAGCTTTAAATTAGTACCAACCTTTATCAAGCCGTTCCCACACCTCTATTGTACAAATTCAACCGTCCCCTCTACAATCTTCAGCCAACATTTTTTCGATACTTAACTCACTTTTTTATCTCATTAGACTGTTTTAGTGAAGAATATAGCTGTACGGCATCTTTTTATCTAATGAGAAATTATTTTTAGTAAAAAGATCAAAAACTTCTGCTTTAATTATAGTAAATATGTGTTTAAAGTGTTATTTTATATAATAATAACTGTTAAAAAGTCCGAAAATGAGGTGACTGGATTGGCACATCTGATCCGTGAAATAAGCATTCAAGATGTAGAGGCATTTACGAAGCTATTAAGTTCAATCTATGACGATGCTGACTACATGTTATATAATCCTGGCGAATATGCGCCCTCTCAGTCGACAATCATCTCGAATCTCGAGCGCATCATTACGTCGCCATCTAATACGATCTTCGTCGCAGAGTACAACGAGGAGCTCGTCGGTTATGCCATCGTTGAGACAGAGGATCTCGAGCGTGCGAAACACGAAGCGAAATTTACGATGGGTGTCATTAAGCATTACCGTGAGAAAGGCTTAGGACAGTCGCTCATCAACTCTGTTGAGGCATGGTGTCTCAACCGTCACATTCGTCGCATCGAAATCTCTGTCGTTCCTCAGAACACAACAGCAGTGACATTATTTAAAAATGCAGGATATCAAATCGAAGGCGAATTACGCGATAAATTATATATCGATCACAAATACTACAATAAATACGTGATGTCTAAACTTTTACTTTAGCCATCTCACTTCTATATAACAATAGCCAACATTGGAGACGCTCAAGTGCAATTACGCATGCATCCTTCCAACGTTGGCTTATTTTAACCTAATAAGGATTTAACTCTACACCGTAAGCATTCTCATCCTCAGGCTTCACATCTGTTTCTACACCAGAGGAATCTGTATTACGACTGAGAAACTTCAGCGTATCTTTGATATTGGTCTTGGACTCAGGTAAATCCAGATGGAATTGATACTGATGATGCAAGTGATGGCTGCCATCATAGAACAACGTATCAATCGGAACACCTGTATCCTCTAACTTCTTCGCAAAGGCCTTATTCTGACTGAAGAATGGATCCACATCTCCGACAGACAAGAACGTCGGCGGATAATCATCCGTCACTTGATTAATCGTGGACATTTGAGAAATATTCTTGAATTGGTTCTCCCAATCACGCTCACCCGTATAGCTTTCCATAAACAATTGAATACGTGGAAACTCTGTCGCACGTACGGTCTTCATATCATAGAAACCACCATAGAAGATGGCTGCTTTAATCTGATCTGAGTCAAATTGTGGCTTGAAATGCATTTCGTCTCTCAACGACTTATTCGTCTGCATCGCGACATATTGACTCGACATTTGCGCACCTGCTGAATCGCCACCAAACACGACTTGATCGAAATTAATCGGCAAATCATGCTTGTTCTCTTTAATAAACGATATCGCATCATTAATTTGTTTAATTTGAACGGGATATTTGCTGTTCGGCGCGAGCGCATAGTTAATATTCACCACGATATACCCTTGTTCTGCCAACTTCGCGAGCAACGGGTTCTTGTACTGCTTATCCCCCGCGATAAATCCGCCACCGTGCATCCAGAAGATGACCGGCAGCTTGTTATCGTGATCCATCGACGTCGGTGTTAAGATATCCAAGCGACTATTCGGATACGCTTTACTATATCTAATATTGGTAAAAGCATTGACATTCTTATTGTTGATTTGTACTTTCTCTTTCGTATCTTTCTTATGATCATGATCGTAATGTATCTTGAGTAAGCCAGCAGTGATACACACGACGATAAATATGATAACGAAAGTAACCATCGTCCATCGTCTCTCTGTCTTCATGGCTTCTGTATCCCTTCACATCGTATTTATACACTCGGCTATCGTGAGTTAGCTTAACTTTATCTTAACTAAAATGACTATGTGTGTGAAGTATAGTTATTCTTGACGATTATAACTGAGTTCTCTCAAGTTCTATCTTACGGTAAAAGACATCTTGTCAGTACCACCTTTTTTACTAATTAGACCATAATAAAAAAGCCATCCCATCGCGAACGATGAGATGACTTAAGATTAAATTATGCAATGTGGTCTTCATCTTGACGTTTTCTAATAACGTATTTAACGATAACTGCAATAACGATTGCAAGACCAACAACACCCATAATTTTATATAATTTGTTTACGAGTACTTCGAATCCAACGAATGTACACAAGTAAGCTACAATACACATAATTACGATGAAGATGTGATATTTCTTACTATATGGTTCTGTAAAACGCGCTGCGAATGAATATAATAGACCTAAAATTGTATTATACATAACAGCAAGCATAATAACTGATAAGATAATACCTAAAATAGGATGAACATCATTCGCTAATGTAATTGTTGGAATAGATGCCTCTGAAACGTGAGGGTACTCTGATTGTAATGCAAAGTTAATTAGTGCTAGTAATACTGTATAGATAATACCGCCTAATAATGCACCTCTTCCGGCAACACCACGTTTAGAAGCGTCACCACCAATAACAACAATGGTACTAAATCCAACTGCAAAGGCTAAGCCACCGTATAAAGTACCCATTCCAATACCTTTCCAAATACTTGGACTTGGAACGTTGTTATTGACTTGGTTAAGAGGTATATCTCCTTTAAAGAGATACACAGCTGCGATAATTACAACCATTACGATTAAGAATGGTGTAACAATACCTAATACACGAACGATTTTATTAAAGTCCATGATCAGTGATAAGTAAATAACGATTGTCATCGCAAGTGAACCTAGCCAAATAGGCACACCATAACTTTGATGTAACGTTGAACCTGCACCGGCAATCATGGTTACTGCGATACCAAATAAGAAGAAGACTAATATATAGTCAAAGATTTTACTGAATTTTTTACCGAAAACATAACTTAATGTAGATTCATGGTTCTGAGCATCAAAGGCTACACCGATCTTCGCACATTGACGACCAATGAACGACAAGATCACACCTGAGATGATAACACCAATGTATGACCATAAACCAAAATCTGAGAAGAATTGTTTAACTTCTTGTCCTGTTGAGAATCCGGCACCGACAACGATACCGACATAAGCGAAACCAATTTTAATAGCTTCTTTATTCAACCCCATGTGATTTATAACCTCCTCTTAGTTAACACATTTCGTAATTATAACGTACTTTAAACTTTTTGCAACCTCAAAAAAGTTATATTACGGCTTTTATACACTTATTTTAAAAAGATTTAAGAATATTGATGAAATTTTATTAATTCATCTTACTCTTTAAAAATCACTTCATGAAAGCGCTATCCTCCATAACTACAGTTGTAAGAAAAACAAAACTGAATCGCTTTTGTATTTTTATTCATCTTCATTAATTGTTCAATCATTTGTCACAGATTGTTAAAATAAAAACAGAAGTATTGTTAACCCAACACTTCTGTTTACATTTACTACATATTATTTCGCATTACGATAATTGTTGAGTTCGTCGAAATCAACGACCACATTATCGAGACGTTTCGCTGTATCTTTCAAGACGTTACGCGCTACGTTATTGGATGGGTCGAGCTTTAATATTTGTCGTGAAATTTCCATAGCCTTTTTATCAGAAATCACAGGCTCTGGTACTGCGTGAAGTAAGAGCATCTGCAAGAGACTCTTCACCTCTTTGCCGTCAGTTAACTTTATGGAAGCTTCAGCATGATAATACGCTGAATCTAAAGCGCCTTTCACGTCACTGAGAGGATAGACGAGCAGTAAGAAAGCCAAATCATGTAATTCAGCCGTTTCTTCTTGCTTCATCATATCTAAAATACATGTATAGAACATCGTACTTTCAACTTCGTGGGCACTTGAAATATATGCTTCTTCAAAATCCATAAAATCTGTTTCGGACATTAATTGTTTCAGTGATTCAAATTCGCCGTTTAAGACATGTTTCTTTATCAAATCTTGCATGGCAATGTCCTCCTAATAATCAGCTGTAGTGTTAAAGATGGGTTGTTTCTTAATAGATTAAGCTTTCATCTTTTTCAAGTTAGTTAATATTAATTCTATCATATATGATGTCGTAAATCATTTAAAGGCATAATGTTTCTTCACTTCTTCTAGCGCTTCATCCAATGACGCATCTGTAGAGAGCTTCACTGCCGCCGTGAAACTTCCTTCGACGATAGGTGCTTCAACTTTCACACGTTCGTAGTTGCCCTCATACATTTCTAGCGCCATATCTAAGTTCATCTCTGCAGAACCTAAATCGTAAAAGCATATGAGGTCTTCATCGATGTTATTGATCTGTTCTTGTATAGCATCAAAGGATGTTCCTATCTCTTTACCGTCTTCCACGCCACCAACTGCGTAAACATCGACATCGCCTGCCATTTGTTTGAGCAATTGGCGCGTACCTTCTGCAATGTCTCGACTATGACTCACTAACAGGATCGCACTCATTTTACACCTCTCCAATCAATGCATTGAGAATATAAACACTACTTTGTGCCCCTGGATCCATGTGCCCGATAGATTCTTCTTTAAAGTACGCTGCTCGACCTTTCGTCGCTTCTAAATCTACTGTATCTTGCGCATAACCTTGGAGAACCTCTAACGTAACTCCTTCCCCATTCGCAACCGCTTCACGCGCACGATCAATCACATCAAACATCGTTTTCTCACCACGTTCAACTTTACCTCTTTGCGCGACCGCTTCAGCAAACGCTTCTAACACGTTAGGTAACTGTTCTTTGCTGAAATCCTCATCAACGACTTGGGCCATTTTAACGAAACTGAAACCATATAACGGACCTGACGCACCACCAATTTGTGACATGAGCGTCATCCCCGTCGACTTAAAGAGTTGTGCCATAGAACTATCATCAATTTGATCTGGCAACGCTTTGAATCCTCTCAACATGTTCACGCCATGATCACCGTCACCAATTGCACGGTCCAACTCAGTTAAATGCGCTTCTTGATCAGCAAACGTCTCCGCAAGTTGAAGTAATCTCTCTTTCATTTCAGCTACTTCCATCTTTCTCCCTCCTTAGTTAAAATACGCACTCGTCGTCGGTGCTTTCAATGCTTCATCTACTTTAGTGTCATACGGAATAACCGTAATCGAAAAACCTTCCATATTTAATGACGTCATATAATCACCAACGTACCATTTCTTAACCGCAATCGACTGTTCATCCAAATACGCGCTGAGGTATTTCGTAACGATGTGCAATTCTGAAAGTGGCGTACCACCCATACCGTTAACCATTACGATCCATTCTGTAGTAGTCACTTCTTCACGTAATCGTTCCACGAGCTGCTTAACAATCTCATCTATCGGATTAGCTTCAGTACGCTCAATGCCTCGCTCCCCATGGATGCCAATACCAATTTCCATTTGGTCATCGTGTAAATCGAAGCCATATTGTTCCGTCGTTGGCACATATGGAGGTTGCAATGCCATTCCGATCGATTTCATTTGAGTGAGCAATCGCTCTACTTGAGTCACGATATCTTCAAGCGACTCACCTTGATCTGCGAGATAACCGGCAAATTTGTGAACGAAGACTGTGCCAGCCACACCACGTCGCTGTTCTTCGTTATCTACCGCAATGTCATCTTTAACTACGACCATTTTCGCAGAGATGCCTTCCATCTCAGCCATTTCTTGAGCCATCTCGAAGTTCATGACGTCGCCCGCATAGTTCTTCACGATAAGCAATACGCCTGCATCCGTTGCTACAGCTTTAATCGCGTTAAGAATCTTATCCGGTGTAGGCGAAGTAAAGATTTCACCACACACTGCTGCGTCCAGCATGCCTTCTGCGACATAACCCGCGTGAGCAGGTTCATGCCCACTTCCACCACCAGACACAAGCGCAACACCTGAAGATTTCTTGTGCTTTCTCACTACCACAGTATCTTCAATTATTTCAATATCATCCTGACTCACATTTAAACCTGCCAACATATCTTGCACATAATCCATCTTAGACTTGATGAGTTTCTTCATTTGAACAACCTCCTCTCAACTTACTTCCATTATAGAACATTTGAGTCTCTCTCACCTATTTAGAGGTTTTGTAAAATGCTAGCTAAGTCAAACGTCATCTCTATATTTCACTATTCCATTATAGGCCAATTATTTCTTTCACATTAAAAATGGCCTTCAAATGAATTCCACAATTGGAAGTTCATTTGAAGGCCTAGCGAATAACTTGTTTTTTATTTCTTTTAACTAACATCAAACTGACTTTGTACGATACATTAAGTATAAGAAGTATGGTGCACCGATAATCGCCACGACGATACCGGCTGGAACGCCAGTCGGTTGGATGATGGTTTGTCCAATCGTATCTGCAATGACGAGGAGACATGCACCGATTAAGACAGACAGTGACATAAATAGTTGATGTCGTGGCCCGACAATCGTTTTAGCAATATGAGGCCCCATCAAACCGATAAAGCCAATTGCGCCAGCTACGGAAACAGCAGCTGAAGATAATAACACAGCCACAAATAGGATGATAAAGCGTTCACGTGACACTTTCACACCCATGCCTTGCGCAATATCAGGATGTGTGTTTAACAAGTTCAACACGTTCGATTTCGCAAACACATACGGGATGAGAACGATTAACCATGGAATAAAGGAAATGACAAATGGCCATTCGTCGCCCCAAATATTTCCGGCTAACCACGAAGCGATAAATTCGGATTGATCTTTATCAAAGGTCGCCATCACTGTCAGGGCACCACCACTTAAAGCAGAAGCCATCCCTACACCGACGAGTACCATGCTCGCAGGCGTAATCCCTTTACCACGATTATAACTAAAGCTAAAGATGACGAAGCTTGTCAGCAAGCCACCGATCATACTAATCAGTGGCAAAACGTAGACAAAGTTGTCAGCATTCACATGGCCGATACCTATAAATAACGCAATACAGAACCCGCTTCCTGCGTTGACACCAAGAATACCAGGTTCAGCCAGTGGGTTACGTGTCACACTTTGTAACAGCGCACCACTAAGCGCTAGCGCAGCTCCTGCTAAGATTGTAATCAGCATACGTGGCATTCTGAATTGCAGAAGCACAAGTGAATCAGTATAATCTCCGAAACCAAATAAAGTTTTAAAGAAGGTACCGACAGACATTTTATAATCACCTGAAGTCATACTCCACGCACAAGCTAACAATAGTACGACCACCAAGATGACGAGCGTGACTAACTGTTTCAAACGTAATTTGGGATCTATCATGAGAAACGACCCCCTCTTTTAACTAAAAATAAGAAATAAGGTACACCGATAAAGGAAATAATCGCACCCATCGGCGCCTCTCCTAGCATGCGAGCAAGCGTGTCAGCCAACAAGACAAGTAGACCGCCAGCAATCGCGGAAACGGGAATGACGCGCGCATAATCGGTTCCGACTAAATAACGCACAATGTGTGGCACGAGCAGACCCACGAAGGCAACTTGGCCTACCATCGCTACGGCAATGCCTGCAAGAATCATCGACATCACGAGCGTCACGCCACGAATCGCCGCTACATTCTGACCAAGACCACGCGCTAAACTTTCGCCTAAGTTGAGAATCGTCAATTGCTTACTCATACCAAGGATGACAGCAAGCGAAATCAGAACGAAAGGCGCAGCCCATAGAATTTGGTTCCAAGTCGTGCCTGACACCCCACCTGCACTCCAGAACGTAATACTTTGGTTGAGTTTGAACATGAGTCCAATACCTTGACTCAGTGCTGTAAGTAACGCACTCACTGCCGCACCAGCTAAGATGATGCGCATCGGATTGAAGCCATCACTACGAGAGCGTCCAATCATTAAGACGATGAAACCACCAAGCAATGCACCTACAAAGCCTGCAAACATCAACACGATGAATGGTGCACTCGGCATAATCGCATACGTGAGCGCCAGCATAAACGCCGCACCAGAGTTTAAGCCAATCAAGCTTGGATCGGCTAAACCATTCTTCGTTACGCCTTGAATAACGGCGCCTGCTGTCGCAAGTGCGATACCCACTAATATCGCACCGATATCACGTGGAATACGAATCTCAGCAATAATATTGTGTTGTTCGTTGTGAGGATTGTAATGAAAGATAGCTTCAAAGATCGTAGTTAGGTTAACCTTCGCTTCTCCGAGTAAGATCGAACCAGCGAAGACAAGAAGGAGTAGACAAGTGGCGATAATCAGTGTTGTGATATAATTCATTTTACCTTTCGTCTTCATCTTGCATACTCCCTACACATTTGGATAGTTTCTCTTACACAAGTCGTAAGTCACAAGCATAGGTTTGCCCGTTCTCGGATCTGTGCTAATTTCTACATCTATATTAAAGACGCGTTCTAATATATCTTCAGTGAGTACATCTGACGTCTCACCGTCTTTCACGATTTGACCGTCTTTCATCGTGATAAGGTAGTCTGAAAAACGCACAGCCTGATTGATATCATGCAAGACCATCACAATTGTACAACCTTGTTCACGGTTGAGTTGTGTAATCAGTTCGAGTATTTCGAGCTGATGTGAAATATCTAGATAAGTCGTAGGCTCATCCAGGAAGATGATATCTGTCTTCTGAGCGAGCGCCATCGCAATCCATACACGTTGACGTTGTCCACCACTTAAATCGTTAATTGAGCGGAACTTGAATTCTTTCGTTCCAGTCACTTCAAGTGCCCAATCGATTTGTTGTTTGTCTTCCGCTGATAAACGTCCAAAGCCTTTCTGATGTGGGAAGCGTCCGTAAGAAACGAGCTCGCCGACTGTTAAACCGTCTGCCACTTCAGGAGACTGTGGTAATATGGCAATCTTCTTCGCGACTTCTTTCGTAGATTGCGTGTGAATACTTTCCCCATCAAGTACAATTTCTCCACCTTTAATAGATAATAGACGTGAGAGTGCTTTTAATAATGTTGATTTCCCGCAACCATTAGGGCCGATAATCGATGTGACTTTACCGTCTGGAATATTTACATCGAGTTGATCGACTATCGTGTGGTCACCATAACCTATCGTAACTTGATTACCTGCTAAACGTGTCATAAATTCCCTTCTCTCCTCTAACACTGAAATCATTTATTTTAGAGATGCGTCTCACATTTCGAGACGTTTCTTTCTATTTCATAAAGCTATTTAACGTGCTATCAATATATCCATTACGTCATGTTATTATAAACGTTTTTATCACTAAATGATAATCATTATCACAGGCGCTATTATATCATCTTTTCCATAATATGACTATCATCTCCAGCTATATATTAAGATTTCTTCCCATCATAAAAAAAGCTGCTCAAACGGCGTTATAACCGTTCGGCAGCTTAATCTTCTTGCAAATATTAATCTTCCATTAAGAAACCATTACCATAAACATCACGCACATCGTGAATGACTAAGAAAGCATCTTGGTCTGTTTGACGAATTAAACGCTTCGCCTTACTAATTTGCGTCTTCGTAATCACGACATACAGAATATCTTTCTCCTGTTTAGAGAAGTAACCACGACCATTTAAGATCGTTAAACCACGACCAACTTCCGTATCAATCACTTTGGCTACCTCGTCCGGTTTACTAGAAATGATTGTCATCGCTTTCTTCGTATTGAGACCTTCAATAACGAAGTCCATCACTTTCGTACCGATGTATAATGAAACAACCGTTACGAGTGCTTTCGCAACCGGAATTTCTGTAAGTGAGATGAGTACAACGATTAAGTCAAAGAATAATAACGCATAGGCCGTATTGAATTCTGTATACTTAGAAACGATACGCGCTAAGATCGTCGTTCCTCCAGATGTCCCACCTGCGATGACGATGATACCGATACCGAGTCCGACACATGAACCACCGAAGATCGCATTGATGATGATGTTGCCAGTTTCTACATGCCAGCTCTCAGTTAATTTTAAAAAGATGGACATTAACACTGTTGCGAGAATGGTTAAATACGTATTACGTCTGCTTAAATATTTAAATCCTACAACGAGAAGAATCGCGTTTAATACAAAGTTAGAAATGGCAGGTGAAATATGAAACGCATAGTAGAGCGTGATGGCGAGACCGGTTACGCCACCTTCACCTAATTGACCTGATATGATAAATGTATTAACGCCAGCTGAGAATATAAAGGAACCAATAATGACGAGTATAATATCTCTAATTGTCTTGTTCATCCTCGCAACCTCCTTTAAAAATTGTTAATCACTAGCATAGTAGCAAATATTAAGGCTAACTACAACACTATGAAGTAGAGTTCAAAGAATAATCGTGCTAATTTTGTGTTAATTTGTAGTAGGTTGAACCCTTATTTGTTGGTAACTCAGCGTAGTTAGAAATAACTTATAGTTGCTAACTTTCTGAATTTTCTATTTACTTATAGCGTTGCGTTTGCTATAATTAATTTCATCTTCTTGTTGGAAACAGCAAGAAGCCATCTCCTTTGTTTTGTTTATAGTAACAAAACAAATTTTTGCTCGATGTATACGCAAGTACTAGTCCTTGCTTGTCGTATACTCATATTCATTTCCCGTAAAGCCAAGTCTAGTGTAGGTCGACACCACTTACATATGACTTGGCTTTTTTGTATGGGATTTTAAACAAACTTATGTGCATTAAAAAAGCCTTAATATGGAAGCAAATATGTCCCATATTAAGGCTATAAATTTTAATCATTTTACCAAGCGAAGAGTCCGACAAAGCCTGCCGTCATTAGGGAAACGAGAATACCTGCAAGTAACATCATCGGAACATATTTAGATACAAAGTCCGTCGTACGTTGATCGACAATCCCTTTCAACGTACCGACAATCATACCAATCGTCGAGAAGTTCGCGAATGAAATTAAGAATGTAGTAATCACTGCACGGTGGTGAGACGAATAACTATTCACTTGATCTTTGATGCTACCCATGACGACAAACTCATTTGTAACAATCTTCTTCGCCATCTGCTGTGCAACAAGCCATGCTTCATCAAACGGCAAACCTAATAATAGCGCGAATGGATACATAAAGACACCGAGAATTTGGTCTAAACCAAAGCTACCTTTCCAATGCATGCCATGCGCAATAAGACCTGTAATAAGATGAATGAAACGATCGATTAAATCTGAGAGTGCCACGAAACTGATGACGAACGCGATAATAATAAGTATCAATTTACCTGCATTTAATACCGAGTCGCCTAAGAATGAGAAGAATGGTTGACGCTCTACTTCTTCATTACGAATGCTATAAATAATGTCTTCTTGTTCTTTCACTGACACAGGATTCAATATCGATGCCACGATAATCGCATTAATAATATTGAGCGGAATCGCTGTAAGCACGAGATCACCAGGCACCATAGTGACGTATGCCCCTACGATAGCACCAGACACTGAACTCATCGACATCATCGCGACAGTTAAGACACGTGCTTCGTTCATGCGTTTTAACTGCTCACTGGAGACAGCAAGTGCTTCTGTGTTACCCAGAAACATCATTTCGATACCGAAGAACGATTCAAATCGAGGTTGACGTGTCACTTTCGCAAGTAACCAACCGATGGCACCGATGACACGAGGTAGAATATTGAAATACATGAGAATATCAAATAAAGGCACGACGAGCAGAATTGGGAACAAGGCACTGATAGCCATATCCATCTGATCGCCTACGAAACTGTTGAATGCAAAGCCTGTACCATGATGAGCTGACTCAATGACCCAAGCGATACCGTTCGCTAAGCCTTTAACAACGGCTCTTCCCCATGGAAAGTAAATAAAGAACCACGCTAAGAATACGTTGAGAACGACAAGAATAGCGACAGATTTCCATTGAATATCTCGTCGCTTTCTAGAAAACAGAACGGCTATAGCAAGAAAGACAATTAAACCGATGATATTAATTAATAAATACACGCTGAACACACCTCTCAGATTTGTAAAAGTCGTTGATATGTATAGTAAAAATGAACTATTGACTGTTAAAAACATGATATTACAAGAATCATTATACCATGCGCAGAAAGGTCAAGAAATAACAATTAGATGACATTCAAAGGTTATACTTCGACTTTCTGCTTTATTTTTTCGTTATAAAAGGGTTACCGTACGGTTATTTACGATGTAGAAAGGTATTTTAACTTTATCTAATCAATTCAAAAAGCCACCAACAAAGTCAACGACCTTGCTAGTGGCTGGAAATATTGTACATGTTATAAGCGATTACCCTATTAATCACTTAAATTCTGTGTTTGCACAAATTCTTGATATTTCTGATGGTCAGCCATGAGTCCTTGGTGTGTACCTTTACCTGTCACGTGGCCACCATCAATAAAGATGATTTGTTCTGCTTTCTTAATCGTAGATAAACGGTGAGCAATAACAACAGTAGTACGATTCTCCATCAAGGATTCAAGCGCCTCTTGGATCTTACGTTCACTTTCACTATCCAAGTTTGCAGTGGCTTCATCTAATAATAGAATGTCTGGGTTCTTCACGAAACTACGAGCGATGTCGATACGCTGACGTTGTCCCCCTGATAGCTTGAGCCCACGCTCACCTACTACAGTATCGTAGCCGTCTTCAAATTCTTGGATAAACTCATGACAGTTCGCGAGTTTGGCATAATTAATCAGCTCTTCATCGCTAACTTCTCTGTTGATACCATAAAGCAAGTTGTCACGAATCGTACCATTCATCATTGAATTGGACTGCATGACGTAACCAATCTTGTTACGCCATTGCGCAAGTGGAATATCATAGATCGACTGCGCACCGTAGCTGATATCGCCACGTTCAATGTCATACATGCGCTCAATAATGTTGAATATGGTACTTTTACCTGAACCTGATGGACCTACAAAGGCAGTGACCGTACCTGGTCGAATATCAAATGATACATCTTCAAGAATCGGCTTCACGTCATATTTAAAGTCGACGTGTTGAAAGCTTAATGTACCGTCTTGAATTGGCTTATGAACCTCTTGTTCGATATCTTCTAAAGGCTCGTTCATAATCTCATGAATACGGCTACTTGCGCCGACTGCTTTACGATAATCTGTCGCTAATGTCGTTAAATTGACGAGCGGCATAGACAGTTGAATCACGTAGAAGATCATCGCAATTAACGTCCCTGCTGTCATCGCACCAGAAGAAATACGTAGCGCACCGAATCCGAGAATGATCGCAATCGTCAACAGCATCACTACACCAGAGATCGGTTGAATCACGGCAGTAATCTTCGCTTGCTTCAGACCTAAACGGTAAATCTCGTTTAAGTTCTTATGCGCTTTGTTCAGCTCTAACTGTTCTGTATTGGATACTTTGACCAACCGCATTTCCGTCAACACACGTCCAAGGAGACCACTGAAATTGGCAATCTCCGTTTGTGTTGAAGTTGAAATTCTCTGCATGACTTTCCCTAAAGGAATCATAATCATGATGAGAATCGGTATAGTGATAAAAGTAAGTAACGTCATCTGCCAATCCATAACGAACAGCATCACAAGTGAGCCAACGATTGTGATAGCGGATGGGAATAATTCAGGCAACTTCTGTGAGACGAATTCATTGATGACTTTCGTATCGTCCGTCAAACGGCTCATGAGCTGCCCACTCTCATTCTGATCGAAAAATGGCATCTTCAATTGGATGATGTGCTTCCATAATATAGAACGAATCGCAAAGATAAGTTTCTCACCAATTTTACTCAATAGGTAAAGACCTAAACCACTTAACACTGCATTGAGAATAAAGATGCCTGCGAACAGTACAATAAACATAGGATTGATAGAATCAAGTGAGAATTTATCTACCATCTGGCCGGTAAAAGCCGGAACGACTAACCCAGTCAAACTCCCTAGAGAGGAGATCAGTATCGCGGCAATAATTAAGCCCACGGGCCAGTTGAGTTTACGAAATAAGAAGAACAATGGATTTCCTTGTTTCATAGTATGTACCTCATTAATAAGTTTAATATTTAGTAGTCCTTCACACTGAAGGAAGACAACCCTCAGTCTAACCTCTTCATCAGTCCAAAGTATGATGGGTTCAGCAGTGGCAATATTTTAATTTAGTCTACACATATGCTAAAATATTGCTATTGCAAAATTATAGGTCAGTAAGAAGGAATGTTGATTATGAAAAAATTTATATGCGCGATTGTAACTGTACTCTTCGTTGTTTCAATTATAACACCTTTTGCACACGCGGAAACAGTTTCCCCTTCTCAAATCGCAAATCAGTACGGTTACAATAACGTCACCTCCGCCTATGAACCTGAAGGCGCAGCTAATGTCGCCCAAAATGGTCAAGTCCTCTATAAGTACAATTGGGATAAGAAATGGTACCCCGCTTCAATGACGAAACTCATGACGATGTATCTAACTATGGAAGCTGTACAGAAAGGTAAACTTTCACTCGACGATAAAGTAAAGATTACTGACGATCACTATCGTATGTCGACCCTCCCGGAACTCAGCAACACCAAACTTTATCCAGGCGAAACCTATACCATTCGAGAACTACTTCAAATCACTGTGTCAGCTTCAAGTAACGCAGCTGCATTGATTCTAGCCAAAGAGGTATCCGGTAGTGTATCAGACTTTACAGACGAAATGAATCATAAAGCGAAAGATTTAGGTATGAAACATACACACTTCGTCAATCCTACGGGTGCTGAGAATAATCAATTAAAGGACTTTGCGCCTAAAAAGTATAAGAACGAAGAAAACAGTACTTCCACTGCTAAAGACTTCGAATTGTTATCGCTCCACGTCGTTAAAGATACACCGAAATTACTGCATTTTACTAAACAACTCGCACCGACCCAACATAACGTCACTTACTATACTTTAAATCACTCACTTGATGGCGCAGATATGAGTCTGAAAGGAACAGACGGACTGAAGACAGGTTCAAGTGATGTGGCAGACTATAACCACACCTTATCAACGAAACGTGACGGCTTACGCATCGTTCAAACGATTATGGGTGCCGGCGATTATGTAAATCTTGGTGGCGAGAAACAGCGAAATATGATGGGTAACGCGATGATGGAACAGTCTTACGATAACTATCAATACAAGAAAGTGCTGAAGAAAGGTAAGCACGACATTGACGGTAAGACGTACTACATTGCCAAAGACCTATACGATGTGGTACCGAAAGATATGAAAGCGAAAGACTACAACTTTGTCGTCAAGGATGGCCAAGTTCATCTTGATTATCAACGTGAATTTATTAATAAAAGTTATGGCCCACCAAGTGTGAAAGCGAAAAAACCTGTACTACATGAAGCTACAACTGTCGCGAAGTCATCTTGGGAAACACATCCACTACTTACAGCGCTTGGATTTATCCTCATCATAGCTGCCTTAGCCATTGTTGTTTATTTAATTATTGAAGCTGTAAAAAAACGTAAATAATCTAAATATGCGGGGGATTGTGCAGACTCGAACCTATAATCCAGAGTTCACTGCACATACGCTCAAGCATTAAAAGAGCCCTAGTTGATGTTGATTCGCTCGTTTCAACACCGACTAGGGCTTTCTTTACTATAGTAGGAACCGAATGGCTTTCCTACCTTTTCCAGTTACAATTCTCTATAATACATAGTCATTAAGTTGCGTCGTCACCGTAAAGTTCACGTTTGATTTGAGTCGTTGAAATACCTTCTGTACGTTTTAAGTAGATGACGTCACATTTATCTTTCAAGAAGTCGAATTCGCCTTCCCAATCGTGACCCATGACGAAAGTATCTACTTCGTAACGATCAACGTCTTTCTCTTTTTGTCCCCAACCATCTTCTGGGATGACAAGATCAACGTAACGAATCGATTCCAACATCATCTTACGTTGTTCAAAGTTGTAATATGATTTCTTGTGTTTAATACGGTTGAATTCGTCCGTTGAGAGCGCGACGATAAGGTAATCTCCCATCTCACGCGCACGACGCAATAGTTCGATATGGCCATAATGTAATAAATCGTATGTACCATATGTAATAACACGTCTCATACTTTCACTCCTTCTGCCTTTTTAGTGGTTAAATTATAACACGTTACTTTCAGTTATGATAATTATATTATCATTAGATAGAAGGAAGTGAATTTCTGTAGATCATATACTCATTTAGCGTCTAAGCACACGTTTCAAACGTTGTTTAGACGAGAATTTCGTACGTTTCGGTAAGACTTTGACTTTAAAAATGTAATACGGTGGACGACCCACACCCATCTGTACAAGCGCTGAACGCCATGGTTGATAAATCTCTTTCGTCCAACCTTGACCGGCTTGTTCCACTGCCTCAATGATTCTGAAGAACGCTTCACTAGAGCGATCAGTTTCTTGCATTTCTCTTAAATACACGATGACTTGGTCAATGAGCTCAGACGTTAATTGAGGATGTTCTGTTAAATAGTTCTGAATCAAGTAACTCACGATCAAGTTATCCATACGATAGCTATAATATTCACGTTCTTTTCTAAGTAACAGCTTACGCATCACGCGTTGACGGACCTTTTCCGCATCAGCGAGATAGGCAGTAAAGCGCTCTACCCTTGAAGCAGTGACAGATTCGGCCTCTGTATTGTAACCATAAATGAGTGTAGGAATGAGTTGAATGTCCCGCGCTTGATTATAGGCCTGAATGATAAACGTATGTTCTTCGCAGAACGTCACATCCGTGTCGAAACGTAAATCTTTAAAACATGCGCTAAACAATTTCGCGCCTGGGCCTATCGACTGCATGATTTCGGGACAAGATTGTAAATTCACTAGCGCCTTACGTCTAATACTTTCATGTGTAGCAATCGGTACCCACGTTCCATGTTCCTCTCGTGCTAGTTGCCCTACGACGACTTCGACGTCCTCGTTCGCTTGATAATACTTCAACATAAAATCGATGCGTCCTGTTAAAAACTCGTCATCAGCATCTAAAAACATAAATGCGTCGCCTGTCATCGCTTCGAGACCTTTGTTGCGGGCGACTGCAGCACCTTGATTCGCTTGGTCAATAAGATTAATGTCAGAGCGTTCTCGGGCTAAACTTTTCAAGACATCTAAAGAACCATCTGTTGAGCCATCATTCACACAGATAATTTCGTGTGTCGCTTTCGTATCGATCGATCGTATGGCACGTTCAATAGTACGTTCTGCATTATATACAGGAATGATTATAGATAATTTCACTTTTTCACCATCAATTCTTCAATATAATTAGTCACTTTATCAATTGAATCTGCTGTTGTATACTCATGCCACTCCTCAAAGAGTGCCGTCCATGGTGTCTTCTCTGAGACTATCTTATTCAATAATTCACCTTCACTATACGCTTTAAACTTGTCTGGAATCGCTTTATAGTACATGTTCAAGCCACGATCTCGTTCATATTCTTGTTCATCATAAACGTAAAAGAGGATCGGTTTATTGATAATACTCGCTTCAATCGCTAAGGAACTATAGTCCGTAATAATCACATCCGCTAGGAGAATCAACGTTTGAATGTCTAATTGACTTTGATGGGCGTCTGCTACAGCAGGATGTAATTTATTGAGTAGAATATAGTTCGGTAACAATTCTTCAAACGCCTGCGTATTGATTTCTCGATTTCGCTTTTTATGTTCACGATAGGTTGGAAGATAAACTGCTACTTTCTTATGAATGCCGAGTTCTCGTTTAAGTTCCTTTTGACGCGCTTTGGCATCGAATTGTTTATAGTAAGCAAGCCTTGGCAGACCCGTTTTAACAAACTGATCACTCGTTGCACCAAAGGCCGCTTCAAAGCATTGAATCATCGGATTGCCACCTACAAGATACTTATCCGTCGCATCATACACTTGCTTGTACTGTTCCACCATCTTTGTATTCTGCAAGTCCACTTGATGGTCTGTGAAGCCGAAGTTCTTTAACGCACCCGCCGCATGCCATGTTTGAATGACCGTTTGGCCTTCTTTTTTATTGAAACTACCTAACATGAGGTAATATGTATCGATAATGATGACTTTTGCCGTACTCAACGCTTTAATTTGCTGCATCACATATTTATTTCCAGCCGGTACCCATGTGACATTTTGTAAGTTATTTAATGTCTCACGGTCTTTTTCCTGTGCGATGACTGTGAGTTGGTACCCTTTCTCATCGAGCTGTTGTAAAATGGGTAGCACATCTTCAGAGAACGTCATCATTGCGACGATGTGTCGATCGTTCACCTTTTTACCTTTAAAAATAAAATTAAGAATAGAAATCATCAAGAGATAAATCTTTTTAATAATAATACGCAAAGTTTCACCGCCAATTCTATAAACTGATTCGTCTATATTATAGCTTTAACACACGTAAAATTATAGAAAAATCCTTTGCCAGATGTGACTCCGACAAAGGATAGTTCTATTACATAAAGTCTGCAAAGTGATCTCGATATTTCATATGTAGTATAGATCCGAGAACAAATAAGACAATGATAACACCAAAGTTATACAATGTGAGATGCCAGTGGTCGATAAAGTACCATTGATGGTGTAACAGTGCCGCACGATATCCTTCTGCTAAGAAATAAATTGGATTGAATTTAATGATATCGAGTACGATACCCTCTGGCAAGTTAATAATAATGTTCGATGCAAAGAATACGAGCCGCATAATCGCTTGTATAATTTGTTGCGTGTCTCGTACAATCACCCCAAGTGTGGAGGTGAAGAGTGCAATCGTCGTTGTCAGAACGAGCGATAATGGCACAAAGAACAATAACTGTAATGTATAGAGGTTCGGATAATATCCACCAATTGCACATAGTATCATTACGATGGCCAGCAAAGCGAGATGGCCGTAGAACCTACTGGAAACTATATATGTTGGGATAATCGACAACGGGAAGTTCATCTTTGCGACTTGATTATATTTCATCGCGATGGATTTCGTTCCCTCTAAGATGCCTTGGTTAACGAAGAACCACATATTAATACCCGCAAGTAACCAGAAGATAAATGGTACCCCTTCTTGCGCATGACCTTGTCTAAAGCCTAGTCCGAAGACGAACCAATAGACCGCGATTTGAAGGGCAGGGTTGATGAGTTCCCAAGCGATACCAAGGTAGTTATTTTTATTCGAAATCTTAACCTGGAACTGCGAGAGTCGGTTGATGAGGTAGAAATTCTTGAGATGTTCTTGTAATACTACCCACACTGCTTTCATAAGAATAAACCACACTTTCAAATGTTTTCACTAATCATTTTTTATTTTTGCACGCCACATCATGAAATCATAATATGTTTATCCCCTCATGATCGTGAAATGAATATTTCATTAGTTCAATTACAACTTTTTATTATAGCAACTTATACGCTAAATTTCTCACAATATCATTCTTATTTTAACAATCTATCATTCATAACGTAAATTATTTTCCGTAAAAGTAAAACCACTTCTCTACCGTAAAGCAATAACAGTACAAATTCACCACAGTAGAACAATTTGTAACAAATTAACGTCTCATAAGATGAATACATTTAACAACCTTCATTATATACTATATAATTGTATTAATTAGAACTAAGGAAGGACAATATTATGAACGTTTCGGTTACTATAGACCATGTCTCCAAAGAGTATCGTATTTACCGTAATAATAAAGAACGTATGAAAGATGCCCTCATCCCTAAACATAAGAATAAGACGTTCTACGCGCTGAACGACCTCTCTCTCACTGCCTATGAAGGTGATGTCATTGGGCTCGTAGGTATTAACGGCTCTGGTAAATCTACGTTAAGTAATATGATTGGCGGTTCTCTCATGCCGACCCATGGTAAGATTAAGCGCAATGGCGAAGTCAGCGTGATTGCGATTAACGCAGGCCTCAACAATCAACTAACAGGTCTTGAAAACATCGAGTTCAAGATGCTTTGCATGGGCTTCACGCGTAAGCAGATTAAAGACTTAACGCCTGAAATCATCGAGTTTAGTGAGCTAGGCGAATTTATCTACCAGCCGGTTAAAAAATATTCCAGTGGGATGCGTTCGAAACTCGGTTTCTCTATTAATATTACGACGAACCCAGATATTCTCGTCATTGACGAAGCACTATCTGTCGGAGACCAAACTTTTGCTCAAAAGTGTTTAGATAAAATTTACGAATATAAAAAGCAAAATAAAACGATCTTCTTCGTCAGCCATAATATGAGCCAAGTACGTCAATTCTGCACGAAGATTGCTTGGATTGAAGGCGGCGTTCTTCGCGAATATGGCGATTTAGATGACGTCTTACCGCAATACGAGAAATTCTTAAAGGACTTCAAAAAATTATCTAAAAAAGATCAAAAAGCGTATAAAGACCAACTTAACGATTCACGTTTCGTGGTGAAATAGAGAGTGAGACAGAAATCGCTATGATTTCTGTCTTATTTTTTCATACGACGGATTGTAATATTAAGTGCAACACCCAAAAAATTTCATAAAAAATGCCCATAATTGGCACTTTGTTGTAAGATGTTAATACACCACTAAAAACAAATACAAGGGAGTGCCAATATGAGCTATTTACATCTTACTATATATGAGCGTTCAAGTATAGAGACACTGAGAAAAGA
>NZ_PPRN01000010.1 GCF_002902685.1 Staphylococcus pettenkoferi
TAGAGATATTCGTGCCTTTTTTGGTGTATAAAGAAAATTAACGGCTAGTGATTTTTTATCACCAACCATTAAAAGTGTACAGCCATAAAATCTATTCGAAGTAAATGAGCTCAGAATCGACGAAACAAGCGAAAGACGTAACGAGCTTACTCGAGGTAAGTGAGTAAGGAAAGAGTGCAGTTGAGAAAGATAATGACCTCTATTTACGAGAAGAGAGAGCTTCTTAGCGCCGATGGTAGCAGACTTACGTTCCGCAAGAGTAGGACGTTGCCAGGCAATCAATAAAAAGAGACCTGAAAAGGTCTCTTTTTTTCGTATATAGAGGGATTGAATAAAAACGCTTGCAGCTAAGGAAGCGTAGTGAAACAACGAAGAGATTTTACAAGTGTAAATGAGCAAGTTGTTTTATAAACTGACGAAAGATGTGAGCGTTTGTCAACAATCACTCGAGCCCGTGAGGGTTCTTTTTTTAGGCTATGAAGGAGGTTAACTTCTTCCCCAAAAAACTATTCGAAGTAAAAAATAAAGTGTAATTTTTTATATTCAAATTATGAATATTTATAATTTGTCAGAAATTTACTTTTTTATAAAAGTAAGATACATTAAGTATAGAAAAAGAAAAAGGAGAATTTTATCGTGGAAGAAAAAATGATACAAGTTTAAAAGTGTTTATTATTCTAGGGTGGATTTTTAGTGTTATAGCTTTATTCGTAGCACCAATTATTTTTGGTATTCTTGGTATTGTTTTTGGAGCTTTAGTAATAGCTAAAGGCAGAACAAAACACGGAATATTAATGATTGTAGCTGTAATTGTTTTCTCTATTATAAGCACTGTGGTTAGTACTATGATTTTAAATAGTGCTTCATCGTTTATTTATTTTTAATGAAGTAAGAGGAGCCTGAGCGTGGGCTCCTTTTTTCATGTTATAAGTTAACCCAAAATTTGATTTCTTTTATTCACTAAAGAAAATGACTAAACCAAGTACTTTAGTAGAAAAAGATATTTACTTCCCAATAGATATGGGCTATTATAAAGAAAACATTAAAGGAGAATGACAACATGACACAAACAACGAATACAAGTTTAAAAGTATTTATAATACTAGGATGGATTTTTGCGGGAGTAGCGCTACTTCTTTTACCACCTATCTTTGGCATAGCAAGTATTGTATTTGGAGCACTAATCATTTCTAGAGGAAGAACGTTACACGGAATATTAATGATTGTAGCAGCCATTATTTGTACGCTTATTGGTTTGGTACTTGGAGCTATAGTTACAGAAATTATATCATCAGCATTTATTCAGTTTTAACTTTGTGTTAGAGGGCGAATAGCCCTCCTTTTTAATTTTACGCTTAAATCACTAAAGTATTAACTACTTTAAGATAAAAATCCCCCCAATATATGTGCTCTATTAAACCAATTAATTGTCATCCATTGCAATTTCACCTACACTTTATTCAAACCCAAAGACCTTATAGAAAGAATAAAGATAGGTGGTAATAAATATGAATATACTACTCACAGGTGCAACCGGACATTTAGGAAAGCACATCACGGAACAGGCGATTGAAGCTCAAATCCCTAACTTCCATATCGGTGTGCGTAACACTAACAAGGTTCCTGACGAATGGATGCAATCAGTCAATGTTAGAACGTTGGACTACTTCGATAAAGACAAAATGGTAAAAGCCTTTGAAAATATCGAATTAGTCATCTTTATACCAAGTATTATTCACCCGTCATTCAAACGACTCCCTGAAGTTGAGAATTTGGTGGCGGCAGCTCAAGAAGCGCAAGTGTCACATATTATGTTTATTGGCTATTATGCAGATCAACATAACAACCCGTTCCATATGAGTCCGTACTTTGGGTATGCGGAAAGATTACTTGCCTCAAGCCCGATCGACTACACGTATGTGAGAATGGCGATGTATATGGATCCGCTCGTACCTTATTTGCCTGAGTTAAAAGAACGTGGAAAATTGATTTATCCAGTAGGTGAAGGTAAGATCAATTACATTTCAAGAGCAGATATTGCGAAAGGTGTGGTTGCGTTATTACAACAACCTGAGAAATGGGGTCAACGCTATTTGCTTGCAGGCTATTCATATACGATGAACGAGCTTGCTGATATTTTATCAGAAGTGGCTGATAGTCCTATTCAATACGACCCAGTGACGCGAGAAGAATTTGGTGAGATGTATGATGAGCCTCAAGGGTTCGGTCCGTTACTCGCTTCTATGTACCAAGCAGGCAAGATGGGACTGCTTGATCAAACTTCTGACGACTTTGAACGACTCACAGGCGAACGACCTACATCTTTCAGAGATTATTTAAAACAACATTACACTGAGTAATGCGAGTCATTATTCAATAATAATTGAAGTCCATAGTGCGTTTAATGCTTCAGCAACGTATAATTTCGCTGAAATTTATCGCATCTGTGGGCTTCTTTTACTACGCAAAATCTTTGAAGACCCTCCTGCTTCACCAATCCACTTTATGTAAAATTTGTCACAATAATACGAAATTAAAGTAAATTTTATAAAAATCTAAAAACTCAAATAATATTATTAATTATGTGTTTAATGCATCTATCTTCGGTTATTACAAGAAAGGTGACTATTTTATGAAGAAATTGAAACACATCCAATAATAGATAATAGAAGGGAGTTTTTTGGGATGCAAATGCTACTAGGTGGAGGGACATTGCTACTCCTACTCGTAGCGATGATTCTATTCTTGAAATTTGCACCTTATGGTAAGTCGGGACTTGAAGCGCTATCAGGTGCAGCCTGTGCGACATTCCTACCTCAAGCCTTTCTCAGCTATGTGATTGGCGGTATTTTTAATATTGAATTTATGAAACAAATCGGGGACAACCTCGGCAGTTTAGGCGGACTCGCAGTCGGGGTACTCACTTGTCTCAAGATGAAGACGAATCCTGTTTATGCGGTCATCATCGGTCTTGTGCTCTATAACTTCAGTCTGCTACCTGCATTTATCGCAGCTTATCTCATCTCATTCGGACTGAAATTTATTGATAAGAAAGTGCCTGAAGGTTTAAATCTCATCGTTGTGATTCTCTTAGCGCCGGCGATTACATACGGAATTGCGAGCCTGATCAACCCAGGTATCACGCTCATGCTTGAAGCAATTAGTAACGCGGTCAATGTAGTAGGTGACAGTAACCCTTACTTACTCGCAGCGATTCTCGGTATCTTAATGCCTATTACAGGTATGACACCGTTAAGTTCAATGGTTGTCGCTAGCTTCTTAGGCATTACAGGTAATCCTATGGCCATCGGTGCGTTAACTTGTATGGGTGCGTCATTCGTTAACTTTGTTCTCTTCAAACGCTTAGGTATCGGTAACTGGGGTACGAGCATCTCTGTCGGTATTGAACCACTTACTCAAATTGACAAGATTGTTCAATATCCACTTCAACTTTATAGCGTGAATGCGATTGTAGGGATTATCAACGGCTGTATCATTACGTTCAGCGGTCTGATCATCAATGCTGAAGGTGTCGCAACGCCAATTGCTGGACCTATCGTGCTCTTCGGTTTCAACGGTCCGGTTCAATCCATTATTACGATTATAGTTGTAGCGATAAACAGCTTAGTTTGGAGCTTTATCTTTAGTATGATTATTAAACACTTCAATTTAGTGAATATCGATTTCAAATCGCTTTTCAAAGGTAAAAGTAAAGGCTCTCAAGCCAGTCAGTCTTAATTAGATTGAAGGAGCCGCAAGAGTGATAGAGACGGAGGTAGAATAGTCTTCTGCCTCTGTTTTTTTATTGATTGTAAAATGACTGAAGTTACTCGCCCATTTATGACATACTCAAGAACGTGCTATAATAATTTCTAAAAGTGCTAACTTACTTAACGCAAAATTTTACGGAAAAAGGTGTCTGTATGACTACGCCACTTTACCAACGCTTACAAAAATACATAAGACGCGAAGCAATCTCGCTACACGTGCCAGGTCATAAGAATAATACGATAGGTCAGCTCGATAAGCTGGACTGGTCGATGGATATGACAGAGATTACCGGGCTAGATGATTTGCATCAACCTGACGATGTCTTGGCGCAAAGTATGGCAGGAATAAATAAACATCCTGACTATCAAGCGTACTATCTTGTTAATGGGACGACGTCGAGTATTCTTGCGGTAATGCAAGCTTTCAAACATGTGGAAGGTGATTATCTACTCGCACGCAATTCCCACAAATCTGTGTTCAACGGTCTAGATCTCGTGGAAGGTCAGGCGGAACTCGCAGCGACAACAGTGAGTGCTGACACGCATCAGTACGTCGCACCTCTATTTGATCAAGAACGACTTCAGAATAAATGTTTAGCTGTCGTTACTTATCCGAACTATTATGGTGAAACCTTTGATATCGCAAGTCTCGTCAACGCGTCTCATCAAGCAGGCGTACCTGTATTAGTAGACGAGGCACACGGTGCGCATTTCGGTCTTGATGGCTTTCCGGAGTCAGCGCTGCAAACAGGTGCCGATTTCGTGGTGCAGTCTTATCATAAGACGTTGCCTACGTTAACGATGGGTTCAATCTTATTTATTCATAAAGACGCCCCTCAGAAAGAAGCGGTCGAACGTTATTTAACGTATTATCAATCTTCGAGTCCGTCGTATTTAGTCATGGCGAGCTTGGAGTTAGGTCATGCATTTTATCAGCAGTTTTGCGACACACATTTTACCTATAAAAGAAATCAGCTGATCGCAGTGTTACGAGAATGCGGTTTAACCGTAAAGGAAGTGGCAGATCCGCTAAAGCTAGTGGTGGGCAGCCCAGGCTATGATGGTGAAACGCTCCAATTTAAATTCGAAGAACAGGACATCTACTGTGAACTAGCGGATGATCGACAAGTGCTACTGGTATTGCCACTGTGGCATGAGGGAGATACGTTCCCGTTCGAGAAACTCATTGAACGCTTGCGCCGTATTCAAATTGATGAGCAAGCTTCAGAGATCTCTGTACCAGATTCAATGTCCTTAACGACGACCCATGGTTATATCGCAAGTCAGCGAATTAGCAAGGATAAAGCGGTCAGTCTAGAGGCTAGTCTCGGGTGCGTCTTAGCAGAACCGATTATTCCTTATCCACCAGGGATTCCGCTCATGTTTAAAGGTGAAGTGGTCACAACTGAAATGATTAAACGATTACGTCAATGGTCAGAGCGACAATTACGCGTTGAAGGCCTGAGACACGATACTATACGAGTGAAGGATGAATGATATGTCAAAGTTTATTACCTTTGAAGGTCCAGAAGGGTCAGGAAAGACAACGGTTATACGCGAAATTACGCAGCGTTTAGAATCAGAAGGTTGGGAGGTCGTAGTCACACGTGAGCCAGGTGGTGTGAAGACGGGTGAAGACATCCGCAAGATTCTCTTAGAGGGAGAGGCGATTGATGATCGTTCAGAGGCCTTGTTATTTGCGGCATCACGACGTGAACATTTGGTTAATAAAGTGCTTCCTGCTTTGCGTGAGGGAAAAGTCGTACTGTGCGATCGTTATATTGATAGCTCACTAGCTTATCAAGGTTATGCGAGAGGTATTGGAGTAGAAGAAGTACGTAGTATTAATGAATTTGCGATTAATGGATTGTACCCTGACCTTACGCTTTATTTAGATATTCGCGCTTCAGTGGGTATTCAGCGTATTAATGATAATCAAAGAACACAGAATCGTTTAGATCGAGAAAAATTAGATTTTCATGAGAAAGTAGTTGAAGGTTATCGCCAAATTATCCATAATGAACCTAACAGATTTGCTGTGATTAATGCGGAACAAAGTATTGAAGAAGTGGCCAACTCTGCGTATGAATCTATCATCAAATACTTAGAGAAAATATGATATAATGTTACGAAGAGGTGTTATGTTGTTATGAAGATGATTATAGCAATCGTACAAGATCAAGATAGTCAAGAACTATCAGATGAACTCGTAAAGCACGATTTCAGAGCGACAAAGCTTTCTACTACTGGGGGCTTCTTGAAAGCAGGAAACACGACATTCTTATGCGGTGTAGAAGACGAACGTGTCGATGACATCCTCAAGGTAATTGACGATACTTGTGGTAATAGAGAACAACTCGTTTCTCCAATCACGCCAATGGGTGGAAGTGCAGATTCTTACATTCCTTATCCAGTTGAAGTGGAAGTTGGAGGCGCTACAGTCTTCGTCATGCCTGTCGAAGCGTTCCATCAATTCTAACTATAACGGTTGCTTTATATGCCTTGGTTTCTGCGTCTAGATGAGATGATTGCTCCGCGCGATGTCTTTGAACAGCAATCACGCATATATAGCAGCCTTTTTACATAAAGGAGTCAAAGTGATGGATGAACAACAAATGTTGACTCAAGCATACCAATCGAACCGGCTCTCACATGCCTATCTCTTTGAAGGCGATGACGCAGAGTCAATGAAACAAGTTGCGATGGACTTTAGTTCCATGATTCTGTGTGACGATGCGGAACAATGCCGCTCTAAAGTTGAGCATCACAACCATCCTGACTTTCTCTACGTCTCAACAGATGAGAACACGATTAAGAAAGAACAGATTGAGCGACTCGTACGTCACATGAATCAATTGCCGATTGAGAGCACGCACAAAGTTTATATCATCGAATCCTTTGAGAAACTCAGTGTCCAAGGTGAGAATAGTATCCTAAAGTTTCTCGAAGAACCTCCAGAGAACACGATTGCGATATTATTGACTACGAAACCTGAACAAATCCTAGACACAATCCACTCTCGCTGCCAACACATTCACTTTAAACCGATTGATAAACAACGTTTCATACAACGTTTAGAGGACCGTGATGTGCCTCGTGCGGCTGCTGAAATGTTGAGTACTTATACGACACAAATTGAGGCGGCTCTAGCGTTACATGAGGAAACAGATCTCCTGGCTTTGCGTAAAATGGTCTTAAAGTGGTGTCAACAATTAATGACGCAGTATTCGATGGCACTCATCGGCATCGTCGACTTATTGAAACATGCGAAGAATCGACGTTTGCAATTGCTCACACTCGCTGCAATTAATGGGTTCTTTGAAGATATGATGCATGTTAAAGTAGGTTTGGATCAACAATTAATTTACTCTGATTTAGGTGAACAATTTGAGCGTTTAGCTCAGAAACTGGACTATACACAAATTGTGTTAATGTATGATCGCATCACAGAAGCACATAAGAAGTTAAACCAGAATGTGAACCCTACATTAGTATTTGAACAAATCGTCATAAATGGGGTGAAATGACAATGCAAAATGTGGTAGGCGTATATTTTCCTAAAGCAGGAAAGCTTGAATATTATTCTCCACAAAGCTTTGATTTAAGTGAAGCACAATACGTTGTAGTTGAATCTACACGTGGTATCGAAATGGGCTACATTAAATATGGACCGTTAAATGTGGCGGATGAGGATGTCACTTTGCCTTTAAAGCACATCATTCGTGTAGCTACAGAAGCGGATAAAGCCCAATTTGAACAGAATGAACAGGATGCCGAAGCAGCATTCGACATATGTAAGACAGTCATCGATCAACTTAAATTGGATATGCGTCTCGTCAATTGTGAATATATATTAGACAAGTCTAAAGTGATCTTTAACTTCACCTCAGATGACCGTGTAGACTTCCGAAAGTTGGTGAAAATACTCGCTCAGAAGTTAAAGACACGCATTGAATTGCGCCAGATAGGGGTGCGCGACGAAGCAAAGTTGCTCGGTGGGATTGGTCCATGTGGCAGATCCCTATGTTGTTCAACATTCTTGGGAGATTTCGAACCGGTCTCTATCAAGATGGCGAAAGACCAGAACCTCTCACTTAATCCAACAAAGATATCCGGAGCGTGTGGCCGCCTAATGTGCTGTCTGAAGTATGAGAACGATCACTACGAAGAAGCGCGAGCACAGCTTCCAGATGTAGGTGAAGCGGTCGTTACCCCAGACGGACAAGGTGAAGTCGTAGGTCTCAATATTCTAGATATTTCAATGCAAGTGAAGATCGAGGGCGTTGAACAACCTTTAGAGTACAAGATGGAAGAATTAGAAGCATTGAAATAGGAGGCGTATGCACGTTGAATCGAACAGAAATATTTGAACGTTTAACGTGGTTAGAGAAGAACGTAGAAAGCATTAATCAGAATATGTCTGAGCTCAAGACGTTAGCTGTTGAACTCGTAGAAGAGAACGTCGCGTTGCAAATAGAGAATGAGAATTTACAAACGCTTATCGAGAAGAATGAATCAGCTAAAGATACTGACGTAGAACAGCGTAAACCTAAGAAACCGCTAAGAAGTAAAGATAACTTAGCGATGTTATATAAAGAAGGTTTCCATATTTGCAACGGCGAGCTGTTTGGAAAGCACCGTAAAGGTGAAGATTGCTTATTCTGTTTAAAAGTGTTAGACGATTAACAAGCAATCAACGTAGTAATAGAGAGAAACGAAGGGATAGGATGTTTGCGATAGGCTTACTACAAGCATCGCCGTCCTATCCTTTTAATTTGAATGGAGGGCGTGGTAACTCATGTTACGTGAGCACGAGCGTTTAGATTATTTAACGAAAGAACATTTGCGCATTATTCAGAATGATGCAGTCTTCTCTTTTTCAACAGATGCCTTGTTACTCGCACATTACACAACTGTGCGTAAGAATGACAAGGTAATGGATATGTGTTCAGGCAACGGTGTGATCCCGTTACTGTTAAGTGCGAAGAGCACGCAATCTATTGAAGGTATCGAAATTCAGTCGCAACTCGTAGATATGGCTGAGCGTTCTTATCATTACAATCAACTGTCCGAGCGCTTGACGATGCATCATATGGATTTGAGAGAGGTTGCCACACATTTTAAACCTGCGCAATATTCATTGATTACATGTAACCCTCCCTATTTTAAAATGAACCAACAACATCAACACCATAAAGAAGCGCATAAGATTGCACGACATGAAGTCATGTGCACGCTTGACGATTGTTGTAAAGCAGCCCGTCATTTACTCAAAGAAGGCGGCCGTTTCATCATGGTTCACCGTGCGGACCGTCTTATGGACGTCTTAACGACGATGTGTCAGTATCGTTTAGAGCCCAAACGCTTAACGATGATTTATAGCAAGCCCGGCAAATCTGCCCAGATGATGATTGTAGAAAGTCGACGTGGCGGCCAACAAGGCTTGGAAATCACTGCCCCGTTCTATATTTATACAGCGGCGGACGAGTATACTGAAGAAATGCGAGCGATTTATTATGGATAAACATTATGTGTATATCGTGAAATGTAAGGATGAGAGTCTGTATACGGGTTATGCTAAAAATGTGGAGCAAAGAGTAGCGAAACATAATAAAGGATTAGGTGCCAAATATACAAAAGTAAGACGTCCGGTCGTGTTAGTTTATCAAGAAGTTTACGAAACGAAGTCAGAAGCGTTAAAACGTGAGTATCAAATTAAGCAATATTCGAGAAATAAGAAGTTAGCATTGATTAAGGAGGGATAGTGATGGCGACTTTATACTTAGTAGGCACACCGATTGGTAACTTGGCTGATATAACCTACAGAGCGGTCGATACATTACAAACAGTAGATCTCATCGCTTGTGAAGATACGAGGGTAACGCAGAAGTTATGCCAACATAACGAGATACATACACCATTGAAGTCTTACCATGATCATAATAAAGAGAAAGAGACTGCACATCTCATCGAGTTATTACAGCAAGGAAATGATATCGCGCTCGTATCTGATGCGGGCTTGCCTTTGATTAGTGATCCAGGTTACGAGTTAGTCGTGGCTGCCAGAGAAGCACAATTGCGGGTAGAAACAGTTCCAGGTCCTAATGCGGGTCTTACAGCATTGATGGCGAGTGGGCTTCCGTCTTTCACTTATACTTTCCTGGGCTTCTTGCCACGTAAAGATAAAGAGAAAGTCGAAGTGCTCAAGCAACGAATGTACGAAGAGAGTACATTGATCATCTATGAATCACCGTATCGCGTAAAAGATAGCTTACAAGCGATTGCGCGAGTGGATGACGAACGTCAAGTTGCGCTCGGAAGAGAATTGACGAAACGATTTGAACAAATCGAAACAGGAACACCGAAGACGTTGATGCAGATGATCGAGCGTGAAGAGATACGTCTGAAAGGTGAATTTGTCATCTTGATTCAAGGAGCTGCTCCAGAAGCCGACAATGCCTGGTTTGAAGACTTAACGATTCATGAACATGTCGACTACTACTGCGAACAAGGACAGAAACCGAAAGCAGCGATTAAACAGGTAGCGAAAGATCGACAGATGAAGACTGGCGAAGTCTACGATATTTATCATGAAGTTTAGTGCGAGAGAGCGGTAGTTTCTGAGAGGGATAACGGCTTTAGGACATTAGCAAACGAGAGTTATAACGTTGAAAAATGATATAAGTTTAAATTTTGTGTTGGACCGTTTTACTAGTCAAAAAATCAAGATGAATCTGCCCATAGCATAAGTGAATTATGGTATTGTTAATAAGATAGGGCATTTGAAATACGCACGACAAATGATTAAGAAAATAAAGAGATTCTAAATTCAATATGTGACGAATATCCAACACTATTAAGGTGCAAGATTGGCTCAATCAGCCTATCATCGTCCATTGAAACCATAGTTGAAGTTAGCTATTATTTATAATGTAAGAAATGAGGAGGAACACTGATGGCTCAAGAAACATTTTATATTACAACGCCAATCTACTATCCTAGTGGCAATCTACATATCGGACATGCCTATACTACAACAGCAGGAGATGTCATTGCGCGTTATAAAAGAATGCAAGGCTATGATGTGCGCTACCTAACTGGAACTGACGAACATGGTCAGAAGATTCAAGAGAAAGCGCTCAAAGCCGGCAAGACGGAGAAAGAATACTTAGACGAAATGATCGCGGGCATTCGCGCGTTATGGGACAAACTTGAAATCTCTAACGACGACTTTATTCGTACGACAGAAGAACGTCATAAGCAAGTCGTGCAACAAATCTTTGAACGTCTGCTTAACCAAGGGGACATCTATCTCGGTGAGTACGAGGGTTGGTATTCTGTGCCGGACGAAACGTACTACACTGAGACACAATTAGTGGATCCAGTATATGAAGACGGTAAGATTGTCGGAGGTAAAAGTCCGGATTCCGGCCACGAAGTTGAATTAGTTAAAGAAGAAAGCTACTTCTTCAAACTTTCTAAATACACGGATCAGCTCTTAGAATTCTATGATGAAAACCCAGATTTCATTCAACCAGCTTCTCGTAAGAATGAAATGATTAATAACTTTATCAAGCCTGGACTTGAAGATTTAGCAGTGTCACGTACATCATTTGACTGGGGTATCCGTGTGAAATCCAATCCTAAACACGTAGTCTACGTATGGATTGACGCTTTAGTGAACTATATTTCATCACTTGGCTACTTGTCAGATGATGACAGTTTATATCAAAAATATTGGCCAGCAGATATCCATATTATGGCGAAAGAAATTGTACGTTTCCACTCTATTATTTGGCCAATCTTACTCATGGCTTTAGACCTTCCACTTCCTAAGAAAGTTTTTGCGCATGGTTGGATTCTCATGAAAGATGGCAAGATGAGTAAATCTAAAGGTAACGTGGTGGATCCTAATGTGCTCATCGATCGTTACGGTTTAGATGCGACACGCTATTATTTAATGCGTGAACTCCCATTCGGCTCTGATGGTGTGTTTACACCTGAAGGTTTCGTAGAGCGTACGAACTATGACTTAGCGAATGACTTAGGTAACTTAGTGAACCGTACCATCTCTATGATTAACAAATATTTCGATGGTGAACTTCCTGCTTACCAAGGTCAGAAACACGACATTGACCCAGACTTAGAACAACTTGCGACAGAAACCGTAGAAGTGTTCCATGAGAAGATGGACGAACTTCAATTCTCAGTCGCACTATCTACAGTATGGAAACTCATCAGCCGTACTAATAAATATATCGACGAAACAACACCGTGGATTCTCGCCAAAGATGAGTCTCAACGCGATATGCTAGGCAACGTTATGGCGCACTTAGTAGAGAACATTCGTTACATTGCGGTCTTACTGCGTCCGTTCTTAACACATGCGCCGAAACAAATCTTTGAACAACTCAACATCAATACACCTGAGTTATTCGAGTTTGAAAGTTTAACAACATATGGTGCATTAACTGAACCTATTATGGTGACTGAGAAACCACAACCGATCTTCCCACGCTTAGATAGCGAACAAGAGATTGCATATATTAAAAAATCTATGCAACCTCCGAAAGCAGCTGAAAGTAATGAAAGTGAAGCGGCAGAAGAGCAAGAAGACAGCAAACCACAAATTGATATTAAAGCTTTCGATAAAGTAGAAATCAAAGCGGCAACAATTACAGATGCAGAACAAGTGAAAAAGTCCGACAAACTTTTACGCATCCAAGTTGAACTGGCTAACGAACAACGCCAAATCATCTCAGGTATCGCTAAGTTCTATCAACCTGAGGATATTATTGGTAAAAAGGTTGCAGTAGTGACGAACTTGAAACCTGCGAAACTCATGGGTCAGAAATCGGAAGGTATGATTCTGTCAGCTGAAAAGGACGGCGTATTAACGTTAGTCAGCTTACCAAGTGCCGTACCAAATGGCGCAATCATTAAATAAACGACTAACAGAACGCAAGTCAGGGAATAAGTTGAATGACGACAGGCTGCGAGTGGTGACAGGAGAGGTAGAACGCTTCTTCTGAAAGCTACTACAGCCTACCTTAATGGAGGAGTGTTAGTATGCTAATCGATACACATGTACATCTTAATGCAGAACAATACGACGAAGACTTAGAAGAAGTGATTCAACGAGCACGCGATAATGGCGTGGATCGCATGTTCGTTGTTGGTTTCGATACACCTACAGTAGAGAGAGCGATGGAACTCATCGACCAATACGATTTCCTATACGCGATTATCGGCTGGCATCCCGTTGATGCGATTGATTGTACAGAAGAGCGTCTCAACTGGATTGAAGAGCTTGCGCAACATCCTAAAGTCATAGGCATAGGTGAAACAGGTCTTGATTACCACTGGGATAAATCACCGAAAGATGTACAACAAGATTTATTGCGCAAACAGATCGCATTAGCTAAACGTGTTAACTTACCAATTATTATTCATAATCGTGAAGCGACACAAGATTGTGTAGATATCTTGCTTGAAGAACACGCAGAAGAGGTCGGAGGCATCATGCACAGTTTCAGTGCCTCTCCAGAGATTGCAGATGTAGTGATTAACAAACTTGGTTTCTACGTCTCTCTCGGCGGTCCTGTGACGTTTAAAAATGCGAAACAACCGAAAGAAGTGGCAGAGCACGTCCCATTTGATCGCTTGCTCGTCGAAACAGATGCACCATTCTTGTCTCCGCATCCTTATCGCGGCAAACGTAACGAGCCTGCTCGCGTGACTTTAGTAGCGGAAAAGATCGCCGGACTTAAAGGCGTTAGTTACGAAGAAGTTTGTCGTCAAACAACTGAAAACGCAGAACGTCTATTTAAGTTATCATAGACTAAGACGAAAGATGTCGGTTAAGACTGAAGATCATCCATGTGTTTACGTTCTTCACAGCCAACCGACATCTTTTTTAATAAACAGAGCTGCCAACGGAGAGAGGAATCTATACACTTCGTCAGGCGTGAAGAGAATAAGAGAAAGGTGTCATCTATAGTGAAGATTAATGAGTTTATCGTCGTTGAAGGACGAGATGATACAGCACGTGTTAAGGAAGCGGTGCAGTGTGATACGATAGAGACGAATGGCAGTGCTATCAATCGTCAAACACTAGAGGTCATCGCGCAAGCACAAGAGACACGTGGTGTGATTGTCTTGACGGATCCAGACTTTCCTGGGGACAAGATTAGATCAATTATTACAGAACATGTGCCAGGTGTTAAACATGCGTATCTCGACCGGGCGTTGGCCAAGAGTAAGCGCGGCAAGATTGGCATTGAACATGCCTCAGAGGACGCAATTCGCCAAGCGTTGTCACACGTGAGCAGTCCTTATGAAGAAGGAGAAGAATCGATTAGTAAGGCGACGTTGATAGATCTAGGGTTAATCATTGGTCCAGATGCACGTAGACGCCGTGATTTGATTGGAAGCCGTCTGCACATCGGTCATTCCAATGGTAAACAGTTATTGAAGAAGCTTAACGCGTTTGGGTACACTGAAGCTGATGTACGTCGTGCATTGGCTGAAAGCGAAGAAGAAAGGTAGGAACGTAATTCTATGGAGCATAAAGATATAGCGACACCGAGTCGCACACGGGCCCTGTTAGAACAACATCATTTTAACTTTAAGAAAAGCCTCGGTCAGAATTTCCTTGTCGATGTGAATATCATTCGTAAGATTATCGACGCTAGCGAGATTGACGCGACTACAGGTGTGATCGAGATTGGGCCAGGGATGGGCTCGTTGACTGAGCAGCTCGCTAAGAAAGCGCAGAACGTCTTGGCGTTTGAAATTGACCAGCGTCTCATGCCAATCCTGGATGAGACACTCGCGCCTTATCCGAATGTGCAAGTGATTAACGAAGATATTCTAAAGGCGGATATTGCGCACTATGTTCAAACCTACCTTGGCCATTGCGAACGTATCATGGTAGTAGCGAATCTGCCGTACTATATCACGACACCAATCTTGCTCAATCTGATGCAGCGTTCCCTTCCTATCGATGGCTACGTGGTGATGATGCAGAAAGAGGTGGGCGAGCGTTTAAATGCGCAAGTAGGAACGAAGGCTTACGGCTCACTTTCTATCGTCGCGCAATACTATACAGAGACGAGCAAAGTCTTAACTGTGCCTAAGACGGTATTTATGCCGCCACCGAATGTAGATTCCATCGTCGTTAAATTGATGCAACGTCCATATCCTCAAATCGACATCGATGACGAAGATCATTTCTTTAAGATGACCAAAGGCGCTTTCACACAGCGACGCAAGACGATTAACAATAACTACCAAAGTTTGTTTGTAGATGGTAAAAAGCATAAAAAAGCGATTACGGCATGGCTTGAAGCAGCGAATATTGATCCGAAGAGACGTGGAGAAACGCTAACTATTGAAGAATTTGCGACACTTTATGAGCAGTTGAAAAATTTTCCAGAATTGGAAATTTAAAATATTGACATCCTTATAGTAGGTTGATAAAATTGAATGTTTGTTTGACAAATCGCTTCGAATTGTGTTATTATACAATATGTAGCGAGGTGGAGCAATATGCCAAAAAGTATTGGAGACATCAAAAATTCACTTGATTGTCATTTAGGAAACCGAATTGTACTGAAAGCAAACGGAGGACGTAAGAAGACGATTGAACGCTCAGGCGTATTAAAGGAAACATACGCTTCGGTATTTATTGTGGAACTTGATCCTGAGAAACACAATTTCGGCCGCGTATCTTACACGTATACAGACGTGCTCACAGATAACGTACAGGTTTCTTTCGAAGAAGATAATCAGCAAGAAGCAGTTGCACACTAATTGAAGACAGTGATGTATTGTAGGTGAAATGAGATACATAATTTACTGCAGAGTGAAACAAGCGTAGGATGAGAGCTTAATGACGAGTTAAGATGCTTGTACGGCACGCAGACATCTACAATAAGAGGATAGGTTGAAGAGATATATTGGTAACGAACTTGCCAATATATCTCTTTTTCATTATGTGAAAACTTGCTACACTGTTAACTAACGACGCAAACGAATGATAATAATACTTAATGCGCAATTCAAAGGAGTAGTAACTCTTTTTATAAAATAGTTAATAAATAGACGATTGTAAATAGGAAAATAAGGACGTCAATATGCGGATTATGTTAAAATTTAAAGCAGAGAATTATTGAAACGAAAGAAGGTGGGAAGATGATAATAGAAACGGCTCCAGCGAAGATCAATTTCACATTAGATACACTGTTTAAGCGACCGGATGGCTATCATGAAGTTGAAATGATCATGTCGACGATTGACTTAAATGATCGTTTGTCTTTCGAACGTCGACAAGATCGACGCATCGTTGTGGAAGTCGAGCAGAATTATGTTCCTACCGATAGTAAGAATTTAGCGTATCGTGCAGCAAAGCTTATGACTGACACGTATCATCTCAAGCAAGGTGTCACTATTACGTTAGATAAAGATATTCCAGTTTCAGCTGGACTCGGTGGAGGGTCGTCTGATGCGGCAGCTACCCTTAGAGGTATCAATCGCTTGTTTGATTTAGGATGTTCGATGGAGGAGCTCCGTCAACTTGCGATACAAATCGGTACAGATGTCCCATTCTGTGTACAAGGTCATACAGCTTTTTGTACAGGAAAAGGTGAACATATCCAACCACTTAACAAACCACCTTCTGCTTGGGTTATTGTAGCCAAGCCAGATTTAGGTATCTCCTCGCCAGATATCTTCCGCACGCTTAATTTGGATGAGAAGCATGAAGTTTATACTCAATCGTGTTTACATGCGCTAGAGACAGGAGATTATGAACGCTTGTGTCGTAGCCTCTCTAATCGGTTAGAGCCGATATCTGGGGAGAAACATCAAGAAATATTGAAGATTAAAGGCAACATGTTGCGCAGTGGCGCAGATGGTGCTGTCATGAGTGGTAGTGGTCCGACCGTATACGCACTCGCGCAGAAAGAACGCCAAGCTAAGAAAGTCTTCAATGCTGTAAGTGGTTGTTGTAATGAAGTATATTTAGTTAGATTGCTAGGATAGAAGGGATGAATAGAATGCGATTTAAGAGAAGTGAACGTATCGTCTTTATGACACAATATTTAATGAATCACCCAAACGAAGTGGTGCCACTCACTTTCTTCGTGGACAAGTTTAAACAAGCGAAATCATCAATTAGTGAAGATGTACAAATTATTCGTGAAACATTTTTAAAGGAAGGGTTAGGTGTTGTGAAGACCGTAGCTGGTGCAAGTGGCGGTGTAACGTACAAACCTAAGATGGGGGCTGAAGAAGCGCGTAAAGTGGTTGACGAAGTGATTGACCGCCTACAAGAGAAAGATCGCTTACTTCCGGGCGGCTACCTCTTCTTGTCAGACTTGATGGGTAATCCTGCTTTACTCAACAAGATTGGTAAATTGATGGCGACGCTCTATATGGACGAAGATTTAGACGCTGTCGTGACGATTGCAACGAAAGGTATTTCTTTGGCCAACGCAGTGGCAAACATCTTAAACTTGCCAGTTGTGGTCATTCGCAAAGACAATAAAGTGACAGAAGGCTCAACAGTTTCAATTAATTACGTCTCAGGCTCTTCACGTAAGATTGAAACAATGGTATTATCTAAACGAACATTACCTGAAGGTTCGAACGTTCTTGTCGTCGATGATTTCATGCGAGCAGGTGGCTCTATTAACGGCGTGATGAATTTAATGAATGAGTTTAAGGCACGCGTAAAAGGGGTATCAGTACTTGTAGAATCCAAAGAAGTTAAACAAAGATTGATTGAGGATTATACTTCCTTAGTAAGACTATCGAACGTAGACGAATACAACCAAGAATTCACGGTAGAAGAAGGTAATAGTTTAGATAAGTTTGTACAGGAGGAGAGTCAACAACATGAGAGTGATTAATACTACTAAAGCACCGGAAGCTTTAGGACCTTATTCACATGCAACAGAGGTCAATGGTGTTGTCTTCACATCAGGTCAAATTCCACTAACACTGGAAGGAGAAATTGTGAGCGACGATGTGAAAGCGCAGACGAAACAAGTATTAGACAATCTTAAAGTTGTTCTTGATGAAGCAGGATCAGATTTAGATTCTGTCATTAAAGCAACTATTTTTATTGCGGATATGAACGATTTCCAATTTATTAATGAAGTTTATGGTCAATACTTTGAACAACACCAACCAGCAAGAAGTTGTATCGAGGTTTCACGCTTACCGAAAGACGTAAAAGTTGAAATCGAACTTGTTGCTAAAGTAAAATAGTTTAAGGAATATAATTTTAATTAAAGATTGTTAAGCTTCTATACAAAGAGATACTAGGGGGGGCTCACTACATGAAAGTGACAGATGTAAGACTTAGAAAGATAGAAACAGACGGTAGAATGAAAGCACTTGTTTCAGTTACGCTTGATGAATCATTCGTAGTTCATGACTTACGCGTAATTGAAGGCAACTCAGGTCTTTTCGTCGCGATGCCAAGCAAGAGAACACCCGACGGTGAATTCCGTGATATCGCACACCCAATCAATTCAGACATGAGACAAGAAATTCAAGACGCAGTCATGAAAGTATACGATGAAACTGATGAAGTTATTCCAGATAAGAATGCGAAACCATCAGAAGATGATGCGGAAACAAGTGACTCAGAAGATACTGAAGCATAAGATTGAATACAGATGTGTGGCATGATTTGAAACATGACACACACCCTATAGAGATAGATTAATTGAGTTCTGATAGCAGATAAAGCTGTCAGAACTCAATTTTTTGGTTGAGTGAAGTGTAATATTGGATATAGCGGACACTGAGCTGTGGCGATCTTATGAATTGTTCTGACGTTGCTCCCTATGCGCTTGGCGTCTTTTTTCTTCATCAGATAGGAAATTAGGATATTTATGAGGGTTTCTAATTCCATCTACTGCTCCAAAAATGAGCACGATGATAAAGCATACTGCTGCGATACCTATCGTAATAACCCACCACATTGATTACACACCTCCTCATGTTGTCTTTCAGTTCTACTTTAACATTTATAACAATAGAAAAATATACTAAAAGTTAATAAAGAATAGTCATATAAATTTCGAGAACTTACTTTAGATTAAAAAAGATGTAATAAGTGCACTATAAATACCTACCGATGAAAATTCTCCCCACAATCCCAACTTCTATAGCGAGCTGGCGTGCGTCTACCCCAATGCAATATTTCCCCAAATGAATCCTAATTTTTTGACGGAACAGTTAAATATTTTGAATTCAGTTTACATTCCCCCTTTCGACCTTGAAAGGTAGTATTGCGTTAAATTATAATAGGATAGAAGTGTAATTTTTAATGGAGGGTTAGCATTCATGCATAGACGTGCAATCGTACTCGCAGCGGGCAAGGGTACACGTATGAAATCGAAGAAGTACAAAGTGCTACACGAACTTGCAGGCAAATCAATGATTGAACATGTGGTCAATAACGTGAAAGGTTCAGGCGTGGAGGACATTGTCACAATCGTCGGTCATGGTGCTGAGCATGTTAAGGAAACGTTGGGTGAGCAGTCACAATATAGTTTCCAAGAAGAACAGCTTGGTACAGCGCATGCAGTTAAGATGGCTGAAGAACATTTTGCCAACCAAGAGGGAACAACGTTAGTCGTATGTGGTGACACGCCACTCGTAACAGAAGAAACATTTCGCGCATTGCTCGAACACCACGAATCACATCATGCGCAAGCGACAGTGCTTTCGGCTACAGCGCCTAATCCATTCGGATATGGCCGTATTGTGAAAGACGAAGCAGGACAACTCGTGAAGATTGTCGAGCAGAAAGATGCAAGCGAGGAAGAGCAAGCGATAGACGAAATCAGTTCAGGCATCTTCGCTTTTGACAACGCCGTGCTATTCGACAAATTAGCTCAAGTGAAGAATGACAATGCGCAAGGTGAGTACTATTTACCAGATGTGTTGTCGCTCATCTTGGAAGATAACGGAACAGTGGAAATCTATCATACTGATGACTTTGATGAAATTATGGGCGTAAACGATCGCGTCATGTTGAGCCAAGCAGCTCAAACGTTACGTTTACGTATTAATGAGCAACATATGCGCAATGGTGTAACAATCATTGATCCAACAACTACATACATCGAAAGTGACGTCACAATCGGTATGGATACAGTTATTGAACCTGGTGTGAAACTCGCAGGTAAGACGTCTATCGGTGAAGATACGGTAGTCGGTCAGTATTCCGAAATCACGAATAGTACGATCGGCAACAATGTGTCTATTAAACAGTCTGTCATCGATGCATCTCACGTAGAAGATGACGTGAAGATTGGGCCGTTTGCACAACTTCGTCCAGAATCCAATATTGGTGAAGGTGTGAAAGTCGGTAACTTTGTTGAGGTTAAGAAATCCGACGTTAAAGCAGGAGCGAAACTGCCTCACCTCAGTTATATCGGCGACGCTGAGATTGGCGAACGTACGAACGTGGGTTGTGGCTCTATCACGGTGAACTATGATGGTAAAAATAAATTCAAGACCGTCATCGGTAAAGAAGGTTTCATCGGTTGTAATACGAACCTCATCGCGCCTGTCACTTTAGGTGATCGTGTAACGACTGCAGCAGGTTCTACAATCACTGATGATGTACCAGAAGACAGTCTCGCGCTAGCACGTTCACGTCAGACGACGAAAGAAGGTTATTTTACTGACAAACGTTGATTCACAGTAAAGTGACGTAGTATCGTTAATGGATGTAAGCGTTTTTGCGTAAAAGGGTATAGTAAAAGGAACAACATAAGAGAGGTAAGCAGAATTTCAGAATAATCGTATGGTAGGAAGAAGACGAGTGAACAGAAGGTTGCGCTAACGTCTTTCAGTAAGGCCTTGGTAAGTATGTTGCGGATAACTTGTAAGGGTGATTGCAACTGCCATCTTTTATATTGAGAAATGGACTTAAACTTTCGCACATGTTAAAGCATATTCGAATTGAACAAACTAATTGGAGGACTATAAATGTTAAACAATGAATATAAGAATTCTTCTTTGAAAATCTTCTCGTTAAAAGGGAATGAACCACTCGCTCAAGAAGTTGCTGATAGTGTAGGTATTGAATTAGGTAAATGTTCAGTTAAACGTTTTAGTGACGGTGAAATTCAAATCAATATAGAAGAGAGTATCCGTGGCTGTGATGTCTTTATCATCCAACCCACATCTTATCCCGTTAACTTACATTTAATGGAATTGCTCATTATGATTGATGCTTGTAAACGTGCTTCTGCAGCAAACATCAACATCGTGGTACCTTATTACGGTTATGCACGTCAAGATAGAAAGGCACGTAGTCGTGAACCAATCACTGCGAAACTCGTAGCAAACCTTATTGAAACAGCAGGCGCTGATCGTATGATCGCACTTGACTTACACGCACCACAAATTCAAGGTTTCTTCGATATTCCAATCGACCACTTAATGGGTGTACCTATCTTAGCAGATTACTTTAAAAACGATACACAAATCGATCCAGAAGAATGTGTTGTCGTATCTCCAGACCACGGTGGTGTAACACGTGCGCGTAAACTTGCAGACATTTTAAAAACACCAATCGCAATCATCGACAAACGTCGCCCTAAACCAAACGTGGCAGAAGTCATGAATATCGTGGGTGAAATCGAAGGACGTACAGCGATTATTATCGACGATATTATCGATACAGCTGGTACAATCACGCTTGCAGCTCAAGCGCTTAAAGACAAAGGTGCTAAAGAAGTTTATGCTTGTTGTACACACCCTGTATTATCAGGTCCAGCTAAAGAACGTATCGAGAATTCAGCGATTAAAGAACTCGTAGTGACAAACTCTATTAACTTAGACGAATCTCGTAAACCAGAGAATACGAAACGCTTGTCAGTTGCTGAATTAATGGCTCAAGCGATTGTACGTGTTTACGAACGCGAATCTGTCAGTGTACTATTTGACTAATCGTAGCATTCTGTGTATAATGATTTCGTTCGTGATTTTACGGACAAATAAACACTTGCAAGCAACGGTAAAGTTGATGGGCAAGTGAGGAGCTCTAGACAGAGCAACTTTGAAAGGTGGAAATGAATATGGCTTCATTAAAGTCAATCATTCGTCAAGGTAAACAAACACGTTCAGAATTAAAGGCGTTAAGAAATTCTGGTAAAGTACCTAGTGTTGTTTACGGTTATGGTACTAAGAACGTTTCAGTTAAAGTTGATGAAGTAGAATTCATCAAAGTTATCCGTGAAGTTGGACGTAACGGGGTTATCGATTTAGGTGTAGGTTCAAAAACAATCAAAGTCATGGTATCTGACTACCAATTTGACCCACTTAAAAACAAAATCACTCACATCGACTTCTTAGCGATCAACATGAGTGAAGAACGTACAGTAGAAGTACCTGTACACTTAGTAGGTGAAGCAGTAGGTGCTAAAGAAGGTGGCGTAGTTGAACAACCACTATTCGACCTTGAAGTAACAGCTACACCAGAAAATATCCCTGAATACATCGAAGTTGATATTTCTGAACTTAATATCAACGATTCAATCTCAGTTGAAGACCTTAAGACTAAAGGTGACTTCACTATTGAAAACGACGAAAACGACTCAGTTGTTACAGTCGTACCTCCAACTGAAGAACCTTCTGAAGAAGAAATCGAAGAAATGGAAGGCGATTCTGAAGCGGAAGAACCAGAAGTTGTTGGCGAAAAAGATGACGAAGAAGACAGTGAAGACAAAGAAGAAGAATAATCTTCTCTCTACTTCACACGAACAACTTGATAAAGTTGTGATGATGCAAAGCGCTATCTCCTTAAATGGAGGTAGCGCTTTTTGTAGCTGTGAGGAGTTGAGTAAGGGATGGTATGCGAGGTGCCGCTATAGAGAGAACGATAGTGCATGAAATGTATAGCGTGCTGCACGACATTGATCGCCTATTAACAAGGTGACAGAATTACCATTAAATTCATTTTCTAAGTATACTTATTAATCTATTAAAGTAGACTTTTAAATAAAATCAGTCTGTATTATACTCTAATAGCAACATATAATGAAATATTTTATAAATTCTCAT
>NZ_PPRN01000100.1 GCF_002902685.1 Staphylococcus pettenkoferi
TTATTATGTAGAACTTATAGAAGTATCAACTAAAAAAGAGGATGACGAATTTTATTACTCATATTTACTAGATCGGTTGGAAAGAAATTACACACCTGAACTAGATAAGTTAGAATTAGATTATGATGAAGAATTTGAAATCGCAGAAGAGGACCGATATATATCTTTAACTTTTGATGAGCTATTAGAAATAAAAGATGATATAAAATTTGATGTTGATGTAGAAAACGGTGAAATTATTCCTTATTTAGATGAGTCTCGTTTAAATCTATATAAAAATTAGATCAATGATAAAACATTTTTAACATAGAATGAGCTCATATAAAACGTGAGGTAATAGTCAGTAACTTTCTAAAATTAATGAGAATGAACTAGCAAATACAAAGTTATGCCGCTTCTATAAAAGGGCTTTACTAGTTGAAATTATAGCTGTAAACATTAAATTCACATAGCGTTTTTTTGTGTAGTTTTTTAGAAGACTAACTTAATATTAAACTTTACATTTATATTAGTAGCTTATTTTGAGACGAAAAGTATATAAATAATAGCCTTCGTCATTGTTATTATCGAAATCTGTAAGATATACTTAATAATAAGAATGAGTTTAGAACTATGGGTGTGGTATTATGTCGCAGATAAATAAACCGATTGTTAAAGAAATTAATTATTCTTCGGAAATGTTGAAATCTTCAATTGAAGAGTGGAAGATAGCTGATAATGGGAAGTATCTGTTAAGTTATCCTACCGTCTACATTATTAATGATAAAGCTAATAGACAGAAATTTAATATTTATGTTGGTGAGACTGCAGATATACAAGGGCGAACAAATCAACATTTGCTTAATGATGTTAGAACTAAAGATTATTGGCAAGAATTTTATCAATCACCAACTTCTTCAATGTATGTCATTGGACATCATTTTTTCAATAAATCTCTGACTTTGGATATTGAAAATAAATTAATGCATTTTTTATCGAGTGTCGATAACGTTGGCACCGTGTTTAATGGGCGAACAAATCAACAAAATGAGTATTATACTTCAGAGAAATTGGATGAAATATTTTCAAAAATTTGGAGAGAATTACATAGAAATAATAAAGATTTATTCCCATTAGAGAGCGTTATAAGGGACTCAGCAATATTTAAAGCATCACCGTTTCATAAATTAACTTCTGAACAAATCACAGCTAAGAATGAAATTATTTCTAAAGTGCAACATGCCGTACAAGAAGATTTATCAAATCAACTCATCTTAGTTGACGGTCAAGCGGGATCTGGGAAGACGGTATTAATGAGTTCGCTCTTCTTTGAGTTAAGACAGATGTTTGAAAAAGAATTCTCAAACGGATTGCGTAGTTACCTTTTGGTTAATCACGATGAACAATTAAAGGTTTATGAGCAAATAGCGAACAAATTAGGACTCAATCCTAAAAAAGAAAAGGTCATTAATAAACCTACAAGTTTTATTAATAATCATAATCCTGAAGATAAAGTAGATGTTGTGATAGTTGATGAAGCACATCTTTTGCTCACTCAAGGAAAGCAATCTTATCAAGGGAAGAATCATTTAAAAGACTTAATTGAAAGAGCTAAAGTAGTAATCGCAGTATTTGATAAAAATCAAATTCTCAGTCGTGAACAAGTATGGGAAGAAGATGAACTAGCTCGTTTAATTAATGATACAAAAGAGCATAATAACTATATTGCTCTACGTAATCAAATGAGAATTAATGCGAGTGAAGAAACAGTAAGGTGGATACGTACTTTAATAGACAATGGTATTATTAAAAATGTTCCACGTGATAAAAAAGGGTATGACATTAAATTATTTGATAATCCTCGAGAATTACATGAGGAAATAAAGAAAAAAGCTAAAGACATGGACTCAGGTTTATCACGATTAGTGGCTACATTCGACTGGCCTTATAACGGTAATAAGAAACCTGAAGATTTAGCTTACTGGTGTGTGAATATTGGTGAGTGGTCTCTTCCATGGAATAAGCAATTATCAAGAGATAGAAAGTATAAAAATGTTTCATGGGCAGAACAACCTCAAACTATTGATGAAGTAGGATCTACGTATACAATTCAAGGTGCAGATTTAAATTACGTTGGGGTGATTATTGGTCCGTCAGTTAAATATCGCAATGGTCAAATCATATTTGATGAAAAAGAGAGTGAGAATAAAAAGGCGACACAGAAAAGAACACTCTCAAATAATGAGAAAAAGAGCTTTGCAAAAGAATTATTGAAGAATGAGCTTAACGTGCTTATGACACGAGGAGTTAATGGTTTATATATTTATGCCGTGGATGAGGCTCTAAGAGAAGTACTCCATCAAGCTATGAGAGGTGAGTTAACAGATGAATAGTCATGAAGAGCTAAAGAAAAAGATTAATCAATTTAGAGATGATAGAAACTGGCGCCAATATCACAACGAAAAAGATTTAGCGCTTTCTATTTCACTTGAAGCTTCAGAGTTGCTTGAACTATTTCAGTGGAAGGAAACAGAAGCGGTTGTCGATAATAAACGAGAGAGAATAGCTGAAGAACTCGCTGATGTTCTCATTTATTCATACATGATGGCAGACAATATGGATTTCGATATAGATGAAATTATCGAAGAAAAGTTGAAGAAAAATGGAGAGAAGTATCCGGTGGATTAAGGAATAGGAGGAGTATTAAACAATGAAGAATAAAAAGACAATAAAAAGGAAGATAATACAATATTTAAAGAGGTTAGTGCCTCAAGCTACTATGACAAAAATAGATAATATTTCTGGGAAAACAGGAAGATATAACGTACCACCAGAATTGTTTCAAAAACGTACTTCAAGAAAAAATAGAGCACTAATAACATGGAAAACTGTTGAGAGAAATAAGCTTTCAATAAATCATTTACAAGCTTTTGAAGGAGGAGTTGTAGTAGAATTTATTAACGAGGATTACTTTGATGAAAAAAATTTAGATCATCCAGTTTTCAATTATTTGATTAATAAAATAGGTTCAGATGAGAGAGTTTCTGCTATGATTTCTATTAGATCAGAATTTGGAAGTTCTTCCTCTAGTTTACCGAGAGAATATTTTAACAAGCTAACTAATAATAAAACGATAAAATACAAAGGACAATGCATAAAATTAAATAAGTCTAATTATAAAAATTACGCTATTAAAAGAAAAGAAAGCTACTCCAGTGGTATGGGTAATGAACATTGGGAAGGATTTCTTTATGTTTCAATACAAGGTGGGCAACAAGATTCAATTAAAAGTCATTATAAGGAGGAAATACTGTTTAACCCTGCTTGTGAATATTTAAACGAAGAAGTGAGTATAGAATTAGATTTGACAATGAGCTTCTTTATATTAAAAAGTTTACCTACTGAAACATTAAATGAGGTGGATCTAGAAGAATATAACTTGTTGTTGAATGAGTTAAAGAATATTCTAAGTGAATGTAAATATAATTCAAAAGATTATCAAGGAACACTTTTAGAGTATTGTGAACAACACCCAACTACTTCTATGAAAGAAAATATGTTGTATGATCCTATACAAGTAATACCAATTTATTTGGAAGACTTTTCTATAAAAGATAAACAAGATAAAAGAAACTTAGATTTTACACATGATGAAGCAGTGAATAAGGAAAATTATTATTGGGATAATGAAAAGGAAACAATACTGAGTCCTGCAAGACCTACGAATGTCTTCTGGTCAAAACATTTATCTAATATGATGCAACAAAATTTTTCACTAGAAGAGTACTTTGAACATCAAGAAAAAATTATAGAAAGACGAAATGAATTATTGAATAGACATTAGCCTTTTATTAACTATCTCTTAACAATAACTTTAAGTTTACTTTCTAACTGAGGTAAGATAAAATATAGACGCGAACATAAGTTCTCATTCTATAATTGTGCTAGTAGTATAGTGAAAAGCTAGAGAAAAGGAGTAAGTTTAATGATTGCTGACCTCAGAGCGAAATTACAAAAGA
>NZ_PPRN01000101.1 GCF_002902685.1 Staphylococcus pettenkoferi
GAAGAACTTGAAGTAACTGCGACAGACAAAGCAGGAAACACTTCTGATAAAGCAACAACAACTGTAGCTGACAAGACTGCACCAGATGTACCAACAGCTGAAGACGTAAATAGTGAAGATGACGCTATTAAAGGTAAGGCTGAACCAGGATCAGAAGTTACTGTAAATATTCCAGGCCATGATCCAATCACAGGTACAGCTGACGATAATGGTAATTACAGCATCGATTTACCGAAAGATTTACAAGGTGGCGAAGAAATTACTGTTAC
>NZ_PPRN01000102.1 GCF_002902685.1 Staphylococcus pettenkoferi
CATTATTAGAGTTTATCGTGTTAGGCTTATGCACCCTTACATGACAATAATCTTTTGTAATATATTGCAGAGTAGGACACTCTATTTTACCTATACTAATATCAAATTTGTAATCGATATTCTTCTTATTTGAAACTGAAGATATTGGAAGAACGGTCAAATCTGTGTGAAAGTAATTTCTCTCTATAGCTACTACAAGCATTGGTCGTACTTTAAATCTTACTGATTTCGTCTTCATATCATAGTAATGCATTCTAGATTTAACAATAGTATTTACTAGTTCACTCGGTTGATAATTGAAAACCAAATTTCATCGTCTCCCAATCTACGTCTTCAAACTCATCGACATACATGTCATATAAATGATCATACATACGATTTGGATCAATGTCTGGATCATTAACTATGACTGGTATTGCTCCATCAGCAATATCATAGCTTTTTAAATAATAATCTGATTTTATAGTACGGCTTAAATCACTCAGATACTCTAAAGTGAAGATGCCGTATGTCTTAACTGTATGATCAATAATCTCTTTTGCAGAACTATCTTGACACGTACCTATTTGAGAGCCATCCTTTTCGAAGAATGAAGCTAATATCGGAATCTCCGGTTCTTTATCCCCTTTTACTAAAGAAGGGGAATACAAAGGCTTATCCGTAATTTGATAACATATAAATTCTGCTAAGAACACAAATATTTGTAACTTAGTAGAATCGTTGCCGAACTTAACGCTATAAGTATTTTCATAAGACTCGATAAGATACTTTGCAACTGCAAAAATATTTTCCATAGTCATTATCCTTTCTTGTTGTAATGTATCGTTGATGCAACTGTTTCATAAAATCCTATCTTATTCATATAAATCTCAAATTCACTTGAAGCTTCATTTTCTACGTTTCGCCTAAACTATACTTTTCTATATCTTACACGCAGAGAGTAACCCTTGTCTATATAATTTATACAAAAACTTTAAATTGCTATCCAT
>NZ_PPRN01000103.1 GCF_002902685.1 Staphylococcus pettenkoferi
TTTATAACCAAATATCAACCCACATAAAAAGGGGGAACTTCGACATCCGAAGTTCCCCTTAAAGTTTATCGTTTATTATTCAAATGGATTAAAGAAGCTGTCGCTGTCTTTTTCTTTTGACTTAGATTTGTGTTGTGATCTTTGTTCTTTAAGTTTAACTGAAACTGTTTTCTTCTTACCGTCGCGATCTAAAGTTAATTTAACTGTGTCGCCTGGCTTTTTATGTTCGTAAAGGTAAGAGCGAACGTCTGTGTCTTTTTCAACTTTTTCATTATCGATTTTTGTGATAATGTCGCCTTCTTTAACACCTTTCGCGCCTTCGACTTTAGCGACGTAAACGCCTTTGTCTTTATCCGTATCTAATTTATCTTTATACTCATCTGGAATTTCTTCAAGGTTGAGTAGACCAACTCCGATAGAAGGGCGAGTGATCTTACCTTTCTCAACAAGCTGTTTAATCGTTGCTTGAACTTCGTTACTTGGAATGGCAAAGCCGATACCTTCAACTTGTTCGTTCGCAATCTTCATGGAGTTAATTCCGACGAGATTACCGTTTAAGTCTACGAGTGCACCGCCAGAGTTACCTGGGTTGATCGCTGCGTCAGTTTGAAGAACGTTGACTTTGTTAGGTCCTTCAGAAGTTTGAGCATCAATTGTACGTTCGTTCGCTGAGATGATACCTGATGTTACTGAGTTAGCGAATTCGAGACCGAGTGGGTTACCCATTGCGAAGACGCTATCGCCGGTCTTCACTTTACTAGAGTCTGCGAATTGAATGGCTTTGATACCTTTCGTATTATCGATCTTTAACACGGCCATATCTGTCATCGCATCTTTACCCACAAGCTTTGCATCGACTTGTTTAGAGTTGTGTAACTGTACTTTAATCTTGCTTGCGCCATCAATCACGTGGTTGTTAGTGACGATGTAAGCGTCTTTATTATTCTTCTGATAAATTACTCCAGAACCCACGCCAGCTTCTTGAGCTTTAGATTTCTTACCTTCGAGGAAATCTTCGATGCTGTGAACTTTCTGCATGTTTACGACACCTACGATAGCGGGTGAAATATCGTTGACCATCTGATTGACGGAATCGTATTTATCACTTTTACCGTCTATCGTATTGCCACTGCTACCACTGTGGGATTGATTGACCTTCGCACCATCTTTCTCTGGCACAGTATGATCGACAACTTTCCCTATACCTAACACGATAAGCGCGCCGATGATTCCTGCGATGAGAGCTATGATAATTGTCTTAAACCAAGGAAATTTCGGTTTATAACGCCTTGAACTCGGGTAGGAGATAGAGTAATTGACGTTGTCTTGTCGTGTATCTTTATTCTGAAACATATTTAACCTCCATTATAATATTCATCTACTATTATGAGAGTTTTTGCAATATTTTTCTAGTAAATCACGTTATATTTCGAGAGTTTCAATCTTTTGTTGAGGCGGTATAGCGGAAATGGTAAAATTTATTATTGTATAACAGTTATTAAAGTAGGTGAACGTATGTATAATTT
>NZ_PPRN01000104.1 GCF_002902685.1 Staphylococcus pettenkoferi
TAGAGATATTCGTGCCTTTTTTGGTGTATAAAGAAAATTAACGGCTAGTGATTTTTTATCACCAACCATTAAAAGTGTACAGCCATAATTTGCATATAAGGGCTAGAAGCGTATGTATTATATCGCTTTTAGCCCTTCTTCTTTCTCATTATGTCAGAATACAATGTAGACATTTTAAATAGGACGTCATATGTTAAAAATTAACTCATTAAATTTACTGATATTAGAAGGTGTTAGTGGTATAATGTCGACTATGAATAAATCATAAGTGTATAAAAGAAGGTGTAAACGTGCTTTATCTTATATTCTCCATAGCTTTCGCCTTTTTAATGGGTATTGCAGTTATTATCATACGAATGAAAGCTCAGAAATTTCCAGTTAATGAAAAGAAAATAATCTTACCACCTTTCTTCATGGCAACTGGTGCATTGATGTATGTCGTTCCTTACTTTAGACTCACTGGTATGGAAATTCTAGAATCAATAATACTTGGCGTGATATTTTCAAGTGTATTAATTTGGACATCCAAATTTGAAGTTCAAGGCAGTGAGATTTATATGAAGAGATCTAAAGCCTTTCCAATTATTTTGATTAGTTTACTAGTAATAAGAACTGTTATTAAGATTTTTGTTAGTAATACGATTGACCCAGGACAGCTCGCAGGTATGTTCTTTTTATTAGCTTTCAGTATGATTGTACCTTGGCGTTTAGCAATGTTATATAGATTTAAAAAGTTACAAAAACAAATAATTCAATAATATTTAAACCGTTTATCTTTAATTAGATAAACGGTTTTATTCGTATAAAGTCGAACTTTTTTGGATTAATTTCCTAAAAAGTATTATCATTTTATTGAATTTAAGTTATCATCTACCATGGAAATATTATTCCAAATAGATATAGCGGAGGATTTATATTATGAAGAAATTTTTAGTATTAATTTTATCTACTATTTTTATTTTAGGGGCTTGTGGTCAAAGCAAGAGTGATAAAAAAGGGAAGACAGTTAGTTTTACTGACCAACTTAATAAAGGTAATCATGTAGTATTGCTCTATGAGGATAGCGATGATGAAATAGATAAAGATCAATATTTAGACGGTATCGCAAATGTTGAAGACGGAAAGGCTACTTTGTATAACTTTAGAGAAAAACATATGAACGTCGGGGAAGCTGAGAAAAAAAGTGATAAAGATCTAATTAAAATGGCAAAAAAAGAAGATAAAAAGGCGTTCAAAGATGCTAAACGAAAAAAAATTGACCTTTATGAAAATTTAACTTCTTCTGATGATGACAAATTTAAAGAAGATAATAAGAAAGAGTTAAAAGAAGCTAAAAAATTAAAATACAAAGAACCCAAAAAACAAACGATGACTACTGAAGTGAAAGCGGTGAAAGGTACTACAAAAACTTCTAGAATAGAGACTTCAAAATTCGATGATGATTCAGATGATGAAATAAACGATATTATATTGGATTATAATAGTGACCTAAATGAAGAATTTAATAGTGTATGTAAACCAAAAAAAGTTGGTTCTACTAAAATGATTGGTCTAGTTAAAAAAACAGGTAGCGGAGATAATTTACACGCAATTATGAGACTGTCTCTTATACACATCT
>NZ_PPRN01000105.1 GCF_002902685.1 Staphylococcus pettenkoferi
AAAAAATCACTAGCCGTTAATTTTCTTTATACACCAAAAAAGGCACGAATATCTCTATAATAGTAAGTACCACAACAAACTAAAAAGGAGAGATATTGTGCCTATATGTAATGATATATCACATATTCTAGGAATTAAAGTGAAGAATTTAAGAATTACGAGAGAGCTAGGTTTATACTTTTATAAACAGTCGCAGTGTATATTTTATGAAGGTGATTTAACCTACAAGGCAAAAAGTTGTGATTTATGCGGAGCACAAAATGAGAATCAAACTATTATTAAACATGGTTCTCGTAAGACGAGCGTTTATATGGGGTTAGTATTTGAACGCCCTGCATATTTAG
>NZ_PPRN01000106.1 GCF_002902685.1 Staphylococcus pettenkoferi
ATTATTTATAGTCGTAAAAGAAATAATATTTTTATGTAAGCCCTTTCATATTTATTATACACAATATTAAAAATATTTAAAGTTCATTTGAAACTCAAAATAAGTAAAAGAGTTTGAGACAAGATCAAGTGCCTTTCATTTTCAATGTTATACCTTTCGCTTGCTTATGGGACCACACTCAACTAATTCCTATCGCTATTAAAGCGCTAGGAATGGATTTTCGTTGTGGTCTAGCTCCATCAAGCGTCTCAAGGTCACATTGAAAATTCACTTATAATTCATTTTAATCATGAATTACTTCGTCATTTAACACTTTCTTATTTCTTGTCCCAAACTCATTGATGATAGATATTTAAAGCCCTAATCTTAACCATCGTTTTTTAGCTAAAGTAAGTAAAATAAAGTTAATAATAAATAATGCAACGAAAAAGATAACTAATGTTATTACATCATGAGAACTTAAAAATTGTATATCGTTTTGTAGTATTTTATTAACTGTATGATACATGGTGTTGCTAGCCTCAAATGGTGCTATAATACCGAATATACTTTTATTAACTGCTACTAAAATAATAGACCCAATCCAAAACACAATACTTATACCTATACTAAGCAATATATTAGAAAATAGCATACTTATCGTGCCTATGATTAGAATATACTGCAATATAACTAATCCAAATAACAATAATAGTAATAGATAATGTGTGAAATCACCGAATATCAAAGAAATTACAGTAATAAATATCCAAATTATGAGAAAGCATTCAACAAATAATACGAGTGCCTTTTTATAAAAGAAAGTGTACACATTATCACCGATAAGTTTATAAAAAAGCGTATTTTTGTTTGAATACTCTTTGTTAATAAAGTAAGCGATGATAAATGAAAATAGTAAGAAACCAAATTCTGTCGCTACAGTATATGCACTAAAAAAGTACTGACCATATCCAAGGTGCTTTACTTTATCAATTCCTACAGGTAGAAAGTAACCCAGTAAAAAAAGAAATAAAAATAAAACGCAAAGAATTAATACTATTTTGTTGGTTAAACTTTTTTTAAATTCTAACTTCATTATTCTTCCCCTTTTTACAGATTAATATAATCTTGAATTAAGTCATCTTTCGATTGATACTCTTGAATACCTCTGTCTTGCAAGGCGAAATATTTACCAGGTATATTTTTTAAGTCTGATAAATTATGGGTAATATTGATAATCGTTTTATTTGGATGTTCTTTTATAAAGATGTTCAAAAATTCTTGTATTTCGGTAACCGTCTTCTTATCTAAAGCATTGGTTACCTCATCCAAAATCACTAATTGATTGTCTTCGAGTAGAAAACTTAAAAATTTCAGTTTTTGTTTCTGACCATCACTAAGATTTTTAATTAGTACTCTAGAAGGAATAGAGTCTATATCTAATATTTGATATATATTACTAAAT
>NZ_PPRN01000107.1 GCF_002902685.1 Staphylococcus pettenkoferi
GTATTATTATTAGATTACTTTACAAGTAACAGAGAGATACACATTGCTAAATTTTATAAAGAAGTTGCATTGCTCAGACAAGAAATAAATTTAAGTATAGAAGAATTAGGCGACTTAATTGACGATGCCGTAAAATATGTATCAATATATGCTGAAATATCTAATGTTCACGAATTCTACAAATTACTAACTGCATTTCTAGAAAATGATAAGGAAGCAATAGAGAACTATAGTAAAACCATAAACTTAAGATAATTTAAGTATTTGGTAGAAATTAGAACGATTGAAAAATATTTTCATCTTAAAGTGATACAAGATCAAGGTGGTTACTAAAAAATAAGGAGCAGATTGAATTTATCGTCTGCCCCTTATTTTTTAGTATTACAATATTTACCACCAAAAACGTTATCTTTGCCATAAGTATTAAATAAATGTTCGGTAACATTATCTTCTATTTGTTCAGCTTCTGCTCTGATTGGTCTACATTCTATGATATCCAACACTTCAAAAGGCATGAATTTTTGAGTGATCTTGGCACAAATCCCAAAGAAATGGTTCCTAATTCTCTTACGAAGATTGCTAGTTATGCCAACATAAACATAATCATATTCTAACTTTAAAACATATAAATGCCACATACCTTTTTGAAAGAATAGCATTTTTTCTTTAAGTGTCTCGAAAAATATTCTTTGATTTTTTGAAACTGAACATTTAGCTCTTTTTCATCCTCATAAAACATGTATACTTCTGCTTATTAGTTTATTAATTAAACTTAAGAAACCTTCATAGTGATGAACTAATACTTCCATAGGCTTCATACTAACAAAATACATTAAAATTATTAAATATTGATAGGGTGGTATTATTATTGAGATGAAAGGTTATACTTTTCAAGTTATGAAACTAAAATAAATAGAAGAACATGTTCTGATAAAAAAGTCTTGCTTTTACTTTACTGCTATTGTATTATTTATTTAGCGATCTGGCCATAGCTCTACTCGGGCTATGGCTACTTTTTATAGAGAGGCTTTAGTTATGAAACCATTTAAATCTCATAAACAACAATTAAAAGTTCTTAGACAAAGAGGTATGATTGTACCTTCGAAAGCAAAGAGAGACTTAGAAAATGAAAACTATTATAATGTAATTAATGGATATAAAGAACTATTCCTTCAAGTAGATAAAGATGGTAAATTTGTTTCGCCTGAAGTATATAAAAGTGGAACCGAATTCGACGAATTATTATCTTTATATAAATTAGACAGAAAATTAAGAAATGTATTATTAGAATATATTTTAATATTTGAAACTCATATTAAATCTAGAATTGCTTATTATTTTAGTGAACAATACCAAGAACCGCACTCATACTTATATTTTAAAAATTATTCAAATGATCCTTCTAAAACTGATAGTATTGTAAAAATGGTAGCCATTTTTAGTAACGTAATGAGTAATAGAAGAAATAAACCATTAAAACATTATATT
>NZ_PPRN01000011.1 GCF_002902685.1 Staphylococcus pettenkoferi
ATATTTTAATATAACATAATTAATTTTACCTTTCCTCCCTCTGACGTGTGAAATTTGTCTTCAGAAATGATCCGATGTGCTTGGAAGATTTTATGACCGCCACATAAATCCAGTTTTAAAGCGCTTAGAATGAAAAACCGAGTTAAACAGATCTTTTCGCCACCAAACGAACCACTATTTCCAACTTTCCTTTTACCATCAAAAAACGCTCACAGAAGTCAACTTGAGACTCCTATGAGCGTTCTATATTAACCTACAGCTTTAATATCATCTAAATTAACTAAGTTCTCAATCATCGCATTGTTGTCGTAACCTTTCGCTGCCACTTTACCTGTCACGTTCAGATAAATCATATCTCGGTCTATCTTGAAGATATAGAAAGAAATACGTTCGATTCCATGTGACTCCAACAACTCTACAATCTCGCGTTTCAACTGAGGTGTATAAGAAGCTTCAATCGTAAATTTAATCGTCTCTTTACGAATAATAATCTCATGAAGAAAACGCGCACGCATAAAGTATTGGATAATCACTATAAGAATCGTCGTAACGATACCGATAAAGTACATGCCAGCACCGAGCGCCATACCAATACCTGACATGATCCATAATCCTGCTGCTGTCGTTAAACCATTGATGTTCGAGTTACGGATCAGAATCGTGCCGGCACCGATAAAGCTGATACCACTGACAACTTGAGCAGCGACACGTGATGGATCGAGCGCAATGTTTGTCTGACCTAACAAATCATCGAAACTGTATTTCGAAATAATGATAAAGAGTGCTGAAGCTGCACTGACGAGAATATGCGTACGTACACCCGCAGCTTTCATCCGCTGTGCACGTTCGTAACCCATCACCGAACCACAAACTGCTGCGACGAAGATTCTTAGAAAGAGGTCTAATTGAAATAACATATTATCCCTTCTTTCACGCCAAGCATGATTTCAACTTCCTCGTACTTATTCTACTATAATTTCAATTTAAGCAGAATCAGATTGACCTTTCAATGCGGTCTCTGTGAGTTTCAATTTATAGTCATGAATCGTTTGAAGTGAACCGTCTTTACGCTTCAAGATAATGTGATCGCGTGTGATTTGTGTAGGACTTGAAACTCCTACTGCAGCCGCAATCGTAAACAGACCTTCATGTAAACTAGTGATATAGTTCGTCACGCGATATTTCTTCTCATCAACAATCAGCGCACGTTCACGTTTAGGATCCGTTGTTGCCACACCTACAGGACATGTATTCATATGACATTGTTGACTCATGATACAACCTACGCTGATCATCATACCACGTGCGACATTGATTAAGTCTGCGCCAAGACCGAGCGCAATTGCAATCTTATCAGGCGTAACGAGTTTACCTGACGCGAAGATCTTCACTTTGTCACGCACACCATATTTTTCCAACATACCTGAAACGATTGGCAGTGCTGTGAAGAGTGGAAGTCCCACGCCATCTTGTAATTCTTGGAACGTCGCACCTGTACCACCTTCACCGCCATCGACAGTGATAAAGCTTGGGTACGTATCCGTCTCAACCATCGTCTTCACGAGCGCCTCGATTTCATGTACACGGCTTACTACAATCTTGAAACCAACTGGCTTCTGACCGTGTGTTTCGAGCTTCTTCACCCAACTTAATAGCTCTTTATTGTTATTGATATGTGCGAAACGGTTTGGAGAGTTAATCGTCTTCCAAGGTTCCACATTACGAATTTCTGCGATTTCTTCTGTTACTTTATTACTTTCCATGTGACCGCCACGCGTCTTCGCACCTTGAGCGAGTTTCACTTCAAAGGCACGGACTTTTTCACGACGTGCTTGTTTCAAGAACATGTCTAAATCGAAGTCGCCTTCTTTATTGCGGACACCAAACATACCTGGTCCGATTTGGAAGATAATATCTGCGCCACCTTCGAGATGGTATTTAGATAGACCACCTTCACCTGTATTCATCCAAGTTCCAGCTTGACCAAGTCCCATTGATAATGCTGTAATCGCACGTCCACCAAGGGCACCATAACTCATACCTGACTGACCCACGAGCCTTTTAATAGTAAAAGGATGTTGAAGATGACTGCCTAAGACGATCGCATCATCGTCCGCGAGATAGAATGGATCGATTTCAGTCTTATGAATCTTCTCATCACGGTTGAAGAGACGTTCGTTCTTGATCTTGTAGATAAAAGTCGAAATCATACGAGATTGATCGACGTTAAGCTCAGATTCTTGCTTCGGATACATGGCATTCTGAATAAAGAAGCCATCTTCATACGGATACAACGTACCGTAACTGGACATACGTGAATTATATTTCCCAGCGATAACGATGTTTTTATAATCGCTACGTGAGAAAGGTTTCCCTTGCGTATCTTCAGAGAACAAGTATTGACGCATCTCAGGACCAATCTTCTCTAAGAAGTAACGGACACGTGCAAGTAATGGATAGTTTCTTAACACACTGTGATGTTTCTGCGTCTTGTCTTTAAAGTAGAAAGCAATGGCAGTGATAATGCCGAAAAGTAGAACTCCTACAACTAATACGTTGATGATTAGTTGTAGTATCGTAAGAAATGTCATGACTATATCCCCCAATATGTGAGTTTCATCGATTATACTGAGACACCGTGTAAGCTCCCCCGTGCTCATCCAATGATATTGTAAGCGCTTTATTAAGTGATATAACAAAAAAGCAATCATCGCCCTCTGACTGCTTTAAATGTTGTGTACCCTAGACAGTTCGTCTAGTCAATAAGTAACTTACAATATTTGGTTATCAATCGTTATGTTATCGTTTTAAATTAAAACGAACTCAAAAAATTAAACCTATTCAACATTGTATTATTCTACATTTTCATTTGTTTTTCAAGGCGTAACAACGGGATTTTGTAAAAAGTGAAAAATCAAAAATAGTACGACAAATTTGTCGGATTTAGACTCGAGTGAAGGTCGAATGAAGAGGACACTTTTAACTACTCACCTATCGCTCGGAAATAGTAAAAACCTCACCACGCTCAGCGCCCACTCCAACTCTGTAACTTTCGTTGCTTATCTCCCCTACTTTGATACACTTTAACTAAAGACGATGAAAGGGAGATGTACGATGAATGAGAGATTATTTCACATACTTGAATTGTTAGTTAAGTATCAAACAGAAAGTCCACCCGCACGTAACACAGACCCGCTTCAAGATGAGATTCAACATTTCCTTGAAGCACTAGGCTTCGAAGTCGACCGCTATCCCCTTTATAAGAACGATAGCGTGATTAATGCGACGTTGAAAGGAAGCGATTCTACAGCACCTAAACTTATCCTTAATGGACACGTCGATGTCGCACATGTTGGAGACAGCTCAGATTGGACCTATCCACCTTTCGAACTGACGCAAGTAGATGATTACTTGTACGGCCGTGGTGTCGCAGATATGAAAGGTGGCGTCGCTTCCTTATTATATGTATTAGAAAAGTTACATCATGAGCATATCCAACCTCAAGGTGACATTATTGTGCAATCTGTAGTTGGCGAGGAAGTCGGAGAAGCTGGCACGAAGACAGCCTGCGAACATGCACCGCAAGCCGATTTAGGATTGGTCCTCGATACGAGTGAACAAGTTGCCCAAGGTCAAGGTGGTGTCATTACAGGTTGGATTACTGTTAAAAGCGCTAAGACCGTACACGATGGTGCGCGTCAACAAATGATTCATGCAGGCGGCGGTCTGTATGGTGCCAGTGCGATTGAGAAGATGTCCAAGGTGATTCAAGCATTAAATGAACTCGAGCGACATTGGGCTGTGACGAAATCTTATCCAGATATGCCTGCAGGTTCTACAACCATCAATCCAGCATATATCGAAGGCGGTAGACACCCAGCTTTCGTGGCTGATGAATGTAAGTTATGGATTACCGTGCATTATTTACCTAACGAGAATCACGACGAAATTGTTGCAGAAATTGAAGATTATCTCAATAAAGTAGCTGATGCAGACGTGTGGTTGCGCAATAATCCTCTCCAATATGATTGGGGCGGTACCTCTATGATTGAAGATAAAAACGAAGTCTTTCCAAGCTTTACGATTCCTACCGACCATCCAGGTTATGAGATGTTGCAACATGCTCACGAGCAAGTGATGCAGCAACCCTTACAATCGAATATGAGTACAACCGTAACTGATGGCGGTTGGCTTGAATATTTCGGCATTCCAACTATTCTCTACGGCCCTGGTGATTTAACTGAAGCGCATAGCGTCAATGAGAAGATTAAAGTAGAGGAACTAGAACAGTTCGCGCAGGTTCTTGAGGCCTTTTTAAAATCTTGGTATGCATCACCACAAAAAGGTTAATAAAAGTAGTGATTGTGAGTTAAAATGACAGAATTAAGACGCCCGGCATAGTAAAAAATGCATATCCTCTAAGTATCTCGTGATATGAAACCTTCCACTCCTACTTCACCAAATAAATAAAGAGGTCGGAAACGGGCTCCGACCTCTTTATATTATACGGTTATAGGAATGGGAATAAGAGAACTTCTCATTGTTCTCTCGTTGTGCTTGCGTCTTTATACATTAATAAGTATCAGATTCGTTCATTATCATATCCTAGCCGTAACGTAGCGAAGTGACTTATCACACTTCCTTCATGTATCTTATATTTATCGTTCTCCCATAAGTTTGTTATGACGCGAAATCATTTGAAACTTTTATTGATAGTATTAAAGAGTGTCTTAACATCTGTGTCTTCTGTCAGACCATGCACATTCATACGTCCATCTTTGAATAACGTAAGGGTATAATCTTGATAATGGATAATGGTAGCAAAGTTATTTCTTTTCACAATCGTTCCTGGAAGTAATTCAGCATGGTCGAAGACGTGAGGCTTAAAACGAAATCGAATGGCATTGCCACACAAATCTTCTATCGGATGGTGTTCGTTATGATTCAATAACTGGTAATCGTGTTGGCTACACACACGACAGTCAGTATCTTTCAAAGCGTCAACATTCATCGTTTGATACTTGACTTGGAAGGTATCGATCGTCACAAGTTTTTTTGAAAAACCGTTACCACTAGCATATCGTAATAACTCTGACACTTGCATACTTGCCACCTGTTGCACTACAGGCGGCAAGATGCCATTAATCGCACAACTTTCAGCTGTTTCAGGCATTTCCCCGAATAAGCATTTTAAACAAGGACCAGTAAAGTCAAAAGCGTACACACTCCCTTTACTGCCGACCACTGCACCGTAAATCCACGGAATTTGCGAATCGCAAGCCGCTTCATTAATCAAGTAACGCATTTTAAAGTTATCCATACCGTCAATGATGACATCAGGTTGCGTATCACGAATGAGCTGACTGATGTTCGTTGGTGTGACTTCCATATATAATGTAGAAATCAGAACCTGAGAATTCACAGTAGCTAATTTGTGTTTTAACGCTTCCACTTTAGGCAACATTTCAGCTACATCCTGCTCATCATATACAGCTTGTCGATGTAAGTTGGACGTTTCCACGATATCCATATCAGCAATGGTCAGTCGTCCTACACCCATGCGCACAAGCATTTCAGCCGTATGACTTCCTAAAGCGCCCGCACCAATAATCAGAACATGGAGTGCTTCTAGTTGAGATTGTCCTTGTTCACCGAATAGGCTAAAGCGCGCTTGTCGTGCATAACGTGTCATTATAGATAGCCTAATCCTTCAGTTGGGCTAGAAGCTTGCGCAGTATATTTCACAGGAATGCGACCAGCCTCGTATCCTAGACGGCCTGCGTGAATGCCTAGTTTCATTGCTTCAGCCATTTTAACAGGATCTTTCGCACTAGAGATTGCCGTATTTAACAAGATACCGTCAGCACCTAGTTCCATCGCTTGGGCCACATCTTTCGGAGAACCGATACCTGCGTCCACGATGACCGGCACATTAGCTTGCTCAATAATATAACGCAAGTTTAACGGGTTGTTGATACCACGTCCTGTGCCGATTGGTGAAGCGAGTGGCATCACTGCATGTACACCTAACTCTTCGAGACGTCTCGCTAACACGAGGTCGTTAGAAATGTACGGACAAACTGTGTACCCTTTGTCTAACAACACTTTACATGCTTCGTATGTCTCAAATGGATCAGGTAACAACGTTTCATCGTCCCCGATCACTTCTACTTTGATCATGTCACACACGCCTGCATGGTTCGCAATTTCGGCTATGCGAATCGCTTCTTTAGCTGTCTTAGCTCCTGCTGTGTTTGGAAAAGTAGTGAATTGACTCAAATCCACATTCGCTAATGGATTCGGTAAAGACTTGTCGTATAAATTCATACGACGTACTGCGAACGTGAGTACTTCTGTTTCAGACGCTTCGATCGCTTTCGTTTGTGTCTCTTCATCTTCAAACTTTCCTGTTCCTAAAAATAATCTTGATTTGAATTCGAAATTTCCAATTTTAAACATATTAACCGCCTCCTACGACTTCTAACAATTCTAATTTGTCCGATTCTTTCACGATGGCTTGCTCATATTGATCTCGCTTGAGCAAATCTTCGTTGTGCTCAACAATGACGCGCTTCTCATCTAACTCAAGTTGCTGAATCACATCATGTACAGACAATTCACTATCGAAAGTGAACGTATCGCCATTAATCACACACTTCATTTAATTCACCTCTTACATATGCAAAGTCATTTAACGCGACAGGTTTCTGACCGCCAACGAGCCATTCTGCCATCAGGTCTCCAATAACGGGCGACAACAGAATACCGTTACGGTAATGTCCGGTGATGACGAACAGACCTTCTTCTATCTCGTCCATAATCGGCTGTTCACCACGTGTATATGGGCGGACACCTGACCAGTGTTTTAATACTTTACTGTTGCGCAAACCAGGTATCTTGGCACACGCTTCATCAAACAGCCATTTTTTACCTGCTTCAGAAACACCGACTGAATAATCGTCTCTCAAGCTCGTCGCCCCAATGAGAAACCGAGATTTATTCTTCGGTACTATATAACAACCATTTGTCATAAAGACCGTTGTTTCAAGTTTGAGGTCAGGATTCTCAACGAGCAGCACCTCACCTTTCACACCTGTCACTTGACGCTTCAACGCCTCATCTTCTAGTAAATCTGCACTCCAAGCGCCACCTGCAACGATGACTTGTTCGGCCGTTAAACTTTCGCGATCCGTGTGTACCACATAACCTGAAGATGTGCGTTCAATCGCTTGGGCCTCGGTCTGATACCAACGATGTACATTGCGTTTATTCAACGACTTGAGCAACGCTTTCGTATACTTATTCGCATTGATTTGATGGTCGTCCGGAATGAGCGTAGCGGCTAACCCAGTGACATTAATCTCACCATGTGTATGTCGCTTTAATGCTTCACGGTTTAAATCACGAACGAGCGGATTATACTTGCTTAAGAATTGCGATTGGGCTTCGACAAAGTCGTTGTCTTCAGACTGCGCCGCTAATTTGATAAGCCCTGTTTGTTTAAACTCGATATCGATACCGACCTCTTCTTTGAGACGCTCACTCAACCCTTCAAAGCGTTTCTGCGATTCTCTCGCTAATTCGTATAGCGGGCTATAATACATGAACTCATTCTGCGCACCTAACATGCCGCCTGCTTTATACGACGCATGCTTACCTGGCACATCGCGATCCAACACCGCAACGTTCAATTGTTTCGCACTCAACTCTCGCGCGATAGACATTCCCATAACTCCAGATCCTATGATGATGACATCATACATACTCGGACCATTCCTTTCTCAACGCCTTCATCTCTGACGTCGTGACATTTTCAAATAGCGAAATAGCTGCGATACCTGTAAATCCTTTCGGCAATTGTGAAATATTCGTGAGCGTAATTCCTCCCAACGCGACCACTGGGATGGGTTGAGCAACTGCAGCTCTTATTTCTGTAGCTGTCCTTGGCGCTAACCCTGGCTTAGACTTTGTAGGAAAAATGTGTCCGTACAACACAAAGTCGAGACCTAAGTTCGCCGCCCTTTGGATTGTGGCTGCCGAATGCGTAGATTGACTGACGCGAATATTAGGGTGTGTATCGACAAATGATTCTAGTTCTTCAGCACTTTCTTTAAAATGAATTGCACTTAAGTGTTGGCGTTCCAATAGCTGAATGTCATTGTGCGCAATCAATTTATCCTTTGCAAAGCCTTGTCGTACTATCTGTTCAATCCACTGTTCGAGTTGATCCATCGGCATAGGCGTACGTAGTATTAAACCATCGATGTCAGTGGCAAGTTCACGATAGTGTTCTAAATCTTGTACTGTTAAGTTTCGATACGGTGTGATTGCAATAAACAAAGTCGTCACCCCAAATAAAAAAGACGTTATTTTTCCGGCTAGAAAAATAACGTCTACGCATCTTACTTTATCAACTCGTTGAACGCCACTTTCCTACGCCAGTATGAACTGGATCAGGTTCTAGGAATTCTAAAGTCGATACTTTAATCTCAGCCTTTAACAAAAGCACTTCCAGTGGTTCACTACTCATTTCTATTCAGTTCGTAATTCAATTTTTATATTAACGCAAGCCGAGCTATCTTGCAAGCGGATTCAAGAGTGTAATTAGAAACCTTACTGCTTACGCGTTAACTCTAACAGACCTTTTGTGATGTCTTTCGTTTGCAGATAAACTTGTTGATACAAATTGTAAAACTGCTGATAACGTTGGTGACGCTCAGCATCAGGATGATACACTGCACCGTATTCAATAAATTGTTCTACACAATCTTCTAACGATTCAAACCAACCTAAACCGTAAGCCGCAATCATTGCCGCACCCATACTTGGTCCTTCCGCATTGCGTAAACTTTTAATATCAGCATTAAAGATATCGGCTTGTAGTTGAAGCCAGAATTCACTTTGCGCACCGCCGCCAATCGCTACGATTTCTGAAATATTTTTACCAGTTTCGCGCAAATAAGCGATTGAATCATAGAGTGAGAAAGTAATACCTTCTAGGACAGCACGTGCCATATCCGCTTTTGTATGCATACCGCTCAGACCTATAAAACTACCTCGAATATTCGCGTCACCATGAGGCGTGCGTTCACCTGATAGATAAGGGGCGAAGAGCAAACCGTTGCTGCCAGGTTGCGATTGCGCAGCCAAATCAACAATCTCTGCAAAGTCCAAATTAGGAAAGACGGTGCGTTTCAACCAACTCAAGCTATCGCCAGCTGCTAACGTGACGCCCATCGCGTACGACATGTGCATCTTCGCGTGCTTAAACATGTGAATATTATGATACATCGTCTTATCTTCTTCAGTCTCACACGATAAGACAACACCTGACGTACCAATACTGCATAGCGTTTCGTTCGCGTTCATCACTCCAGCGCCTACTGCACCACATGCGTTATCTCCTCCACCAGCGAAGACTGCAACATCATCTTCTAAGCCGAGTTCTTGTGCAAGCGATGTCGTGATATGACCCACTTTCGCCGTAGAAGGAACCAACTCAGGGTATATGTCCTTCATGCCGAAACGTTCGCCTGTTTCTTTCGACCACGCATTCGTTACAGGATCTAAGAGCAACGTACTTGAACCGTCAGAGTATTCCATGTTGATCTGATTCGTAAATTTAAAGCGCACATAATCTTTCGGCAACATAAAGACATGGGCTTGTTCCCAATTCTCAGGTTCGTGCGCTTTCACCCACAATAATTTCGTTAACGTAAAGCCTTCAAGAACTGGATTTCCTAACACGTAATTCCCTAATTGATTAATAATCTGTTTACACTGCTCTGAAGAACGTGTATCATTCCAGAGTATTGCTCTACGGAGTGGTTTCAAATCCTTATTCAATAGCACTAAACCATGCATTTGTCCTGAGAACGACAAGCCTTTGATGGCGTAAGGAGCCATCGCTTCGTCTTGGCGGAGTTGCTCCACACACGAAGTCGCTGCTTCAAACCATTCATCAGGATCTTGCTCGCTGTAACCTGGATAGTCATGATAAATACTCAAATCTTCTTTCGCTACAGCTACGACTGCACCTTGCTTGTCGACAGCAATCGCTTTTACTGAACTTGTACCAATATCAATGCCCAACACTACTTCTTTCACTGTTCACACTCGTCCTTTACTTCAGAATTTTTTCTAGCTCTCTTATTATCTTTAAGATTTATCACACCTTTTCTAGAAAAACAACTCCTAAATAAGCTTAGGCGGTTGAGTTAAAATTGGGACAACCATGCGTTTTAACAGGGTGAGCAGTCTGCCCGACGTCTAAAAAGTGATATTTATATGGCAAAGTTGCTACTGAAACAAAATAGTGTCCCTACCCTACTTTCTTAAGGCATAATAGGAGAGTGTTAAGAAAGTCGTAACTACTCGCAAATCTTTATAGGCAACTCGCTCATATAGGTTTGACATACATGTTAGAATATTACTGTTAAACAGTTTAATTCCCCTTAATGAGTAGTATTATCGCTTAGCAATCATTTCAATCATTCACTTCATAGCGATGGAGTTATCGTTAACATATAAAGTAATCATAAAATAAAGGAGAAGGTAAGTATGAGTATGGATTATAGAGTCTTACTATATTACAAATACGTAACTATCGATGATCCAGAAACATTTGCGCAAGAACATTTAGATTTCTGTAAATCACTCGGCTTGAAAGGACGCATCCTAGTCTCAACAGAGGGACTCAATGGAACGTTATCAGGTCCAGTTGAAGCGACAGAAAAATATAAAGAACATGTCCGTTCAGATGAGCGTTTCAAAGATATCGTATTTAAAGAAGATAAAGCTGAAGAACACGCATTCAAGAAGATGCACGTGCGTCCTAGAAAAGAGATTGTCGCATTTGATTTAGATGAAGATGTGAATCCGAAAGAGCTCACAGGTAAATATTATTCACCAAGCGAATTCAAGGAAGCGTTATTGTCAGACGACACAATCATCCTCGATGCACGTAATGACTATGAGTATGACTTAGGTCACTTCCGTGGCGCAGTTCGCCCTGATATTACTCGCTTCAGAGATTTACCTGACTGGATCAGAAATCACAAAGATGAGCTTTCAGGTAAGAAGATTGTCACTTACTGCACAGGTGGTATCCGCTGTGAGAAATTCTCAGGTTGGCTTAAACGTGAAGGTTTCGAAGACGTAGGTCAACTTGAAGGCGGTATTGCGACTTACGGTAAAGACCCTGAGACTCAAGGTGAATACTGGGATGGTAAAATGTACGTGTTTGATGAACGTATCAGCGTCGACGTGAACCATGTGAACAAGACAGTTGTCGGTAAAGAGTGGTTCGACGGTACACCATGTGAACGCTACATCAACTGTAGTAACCCAGAATGTAACAAACAAATTCTCGTTTCAGAAGAGAACGAAGAACGCTACTTAGGCGCATGCAGTTACGAATGTGCGGCAGACGAGCGCAATCGTTATGTGAAACGTCACAACATTAGCGACGAAGAGAAACAACGTCGTCTTGAGAACTTTAAAGAACTCGCTAAACAATAATTTTTAATGCAATAAAGCTACTTCCCTCGTGCAGTGGAAGTAGCTTTTTTAGTTGAGTGATTTTACGATGTGTAAAAGTAACCTCGATTTTACGAAATTTGATTTTTTGCGAGCGTCTCCTAATTCATTTTTGTGAAAATTTCTGGTGGAGCTGAAATTCTGTTACGCCCTTCCGTCTAAAAATTGAATAACTGCAATTTGCTTTAGTGTTGCCCGCCAATATATGATAAGCACATCAAACGTCACTCATGCCAATCGACAAAGTCAGTTCAATTTAATGCGTTTCTCCTAGTGCAATTTTCTCATCTTGCTGATCAATCACTCGAATTGCCGCAGTTAAACCTTTAACCATCGTTTCAAGAGACATTGACGGTTGATTAGGTTTATCTGTTACTTGTTCAGGTACGTAAGGTACATGAATGAAACCAAAGCGTATATTTGAGAAACGTGTCGCTTGTAAATAGCCTAATTGATATAGAATATGGTTACACACGAAAGTCCCCGCGGTGTTAGACAATCGCGCTGGTACGCCCGCTTCTTTGATAGCCGCTACCATCCTTTTAACAGGCATATTAGAGAAGTATGCAGTTTCACCTTCTGCTTGGATACTCTGATCAATAGGTTGATTCTTCTCATTATCTGGAATACGTGCATCGTCTACATTAATTCCGATACGTTCAGGCGTGAGTTCAAATCTACCTCCAGCTTGTCCTATCACTAGCACTGCATCATAGTTTTGTTGTTCAAGTTCTTGTTCAATAACTTGTTTCGATTTATGGAATACTGTGGGAATCTCCAACTTTGTAATTTGATGGTCACCAATCGTGTCATCCAAAGACTTCACTGCTTCAAGAGCTGGATTAATATTCTCTCCACCAAACGGATCAAATGCTGCGACTAATATATTCATAAGCAAGTCCTCCTATTATTGATTAGTTACATTAAAAAGCCCAAAAGTACATTAAAGCAATGTGAGCAACGATAAGCAGTAGTGCTACAGGTAATTGTGCCTTAATTACTCCAAACTCGTCTTTCATTTCTAACAATGCTACTGGTAACGTATTAAAGTTCGCTGCCATAGGGGTAATCAGTGTGCCACAGAAACCACCTGTCATGGCTAGAGCACCAGCAATAACTGGATCGCCCCCTTGAGCAATAACGAAAGGAATTCCTATGCTTGCAGTAATAACAGTGAAAGCTGCAAATGCATTCCCCATCAACATCGTAAACAGCACCATTCCTAGTATATAAGCGATAGAGCCAACGAGATGACTTCCTTCAGGTAGAAATGAAGATATACCATGAGAAATTACTTTCCCTACACCACTCGCTGTAAAAAGAACACCTAAAGCAGCTAGAAATTGCGGTAGAATACCTACAGCACCGACCTGTTGTGTCAACCTGTCGCTATCATAAAGTATGTATTTCGCTTTAGGTTTAATAACGAGTAATGCTGCGATTAAACCTACAACTGAAGATACACCTAAGCCAATTGCACCGCCTAAAGGTGTCCAATTCGAAACGATGACTGCTACGACTGCTAAAACTAATGCAGGTATGAATAGTTTGTTTCCGTAACGACGTGCACCTTGTTCTACTTCACGCTCATTCACATCAATGATATTTTTAATCATAACTTGTTTGAAGAGTGTGAGTACCCCCATTAGAACGATAAGTAAACCGTTTATGACATTAGGCAAATATGGACCTGCCATAAATAAGATTGCAAGTATTAGCCAGAAAAGTGCAGTTCCCACTCGTTTACCTTTATCAGGCGCTTTCAAAGCACGATAAGCTGTGTAGATGAATTGTAAACCCGCTAGTATATAGAAGCATTCAAGAATGCGATTAATTACTGTCTCACTCATCATTACGCACCCCTTTGTGAGTTCGTCCATACTTTTTATCTAAATAACGGTCGAACAAGATATTGTTGAGCCAAACGATAACTATCGTCACTCCAGCGATAGGTAGTGAAGCTAAGACAAGATCAACTGCATTGACGTTAATATGTAACGACTTGAACGTTCCAGCCATCAATAATACCCCTGCAGAACCAATAAATAAATTTTGTCCAAAGAAGTTACCGTAATTCTCCATGGCAGAAGTTTGTGCTTTGATCTTATCGATATCTTTTGGATCTACATCTTTTTGATTTAAGTTATAACGTGTGCGCAATGCACTTTGCGTCATAGGATTAATGAGTGGGCGCACAAATTGCGGGTGTCCATTAATACGAATAGAAGCTAACCCTGCGACCTTTCTCAGAATTAAATACAAGGTCATCAGCCTTCCACTCGTGACTTTTTGTACTTTACCAATTAAATTAGATGCCTGTTTCTTTAGTCCAAAGCGTTCAATAAGCCCTACCATTGGTAAGGTTAAGACGAATAATGTGACTAAACGCTGATCTACGAACGCTTTTCCTAAAGTAGCTAATATTTGAGTAAAGTCCATCCCTGATACTAACCCAGTCGCTATCGCAGCGATTAAAATAACTGCAATCGTATCTATTTTGACTAAAAAGCCAACAATGATAATCACAATGCCTATTAATTTAAGCCATTCCATAGTTTCAACTCCCCTTTGTTTAGTATGAAAAACTAATTGCATTAAAGATTATCATAATTCAGAATTTAATAATAGTCCTTCTTGTTAATTTATTGCACATAGAAAAAGAGTAGTACGGTTAGAAGAAAGTTGTTCAAACCATACTACTCAAAGGTTTACTTAGATAGCTTCAACTATTACATGCTTAATGATGATAATGTCCGAACACCACTAAAATAATGCCCAATAGGATGAAAGATCCTACCATGAACTTAGAAAGTAAATTCGTTTCAAAGAAAAATCGACGACGCTCTGTGCCTTTTGCTAGTAATATCGCGTTAATTGCAACACTAGCAATAAAGACGATAAATAATATTAAAATGATAATTCCTACTAAGTTCATGAGGTCTCCTCCTTTATAGACAATCCATTAAATATATTGATGCTCTTCTAAATAATTTAGAATTTGTGTAACAGCGTCTTTAACATCTAATTGTTCAGTATCAATTGTGATTTCAGGATTACGTGGTTCTTCGTAAGGTGCACTAATTCCAGTAAATTCTGGGATTTCACCCGTTCTAGCTTTCTTATAAAGTCCTTTAGGATCACGACGCTCACACTCTTCAACACTACATTGGGTATAGATTTCGATAAATTCGTCGTCATCTAACATCGCTCTCACATTGTCTCTATCTTCTCGATAAGGAGAAATAAATGCAGTGATGGTAATGAGCCCTGCATCTACCATTAGTTTACTTACTTCGCCAATACGACGAATATTCTCTTGACGATCTTCAGGACTAAAACCTAGATTCTTATTTAATCCATGACGAACGTTATCGCCGTCTAAACGAAAGGCATGTTTTTTACGTTCAAATAAAGCTTTCTCTAACTCTACTGAGATCGTTGATTTACCAGAACCTGATAAACCAGTAAACCAAAGTGTAGCGCTCTTATGACCATGTAGTTGTTGACGATCTTGTTTCGTTACTTCTGAATCATGCCAAGTAATATTTGTTGATTCACCCATCATTCCACTCCTCAAATATTAGTTTTCTTTAAGTCCTTTGATTAAGACTTCCGCAACCTCTGGACGAGAGAATTCTTTAGGTAATGGTTCACCATTACGTAATTTTTCGCGTACTTTCGTACCACTTAAGTGAAGATGTTTAGAACTGTCGTGTGGGCAAGTCTTCGCTGTTGCCATGTTGCCACATACTTCGCAGTAGAAAGCGTGCTCAAATTTTAATATTTGAATTCCTAATTCATCTTCATATTGTGAAATGAGTTCTTGCGCTTCGTAAGTACCGTAGTAATCGCCGACACCTGCGTGGTCACGACCAACGATGAAGTGTGTACAACCATAGTTTTTACGTACAGTCGCATGCAGAATTGCTTCCTTAGGTCCTGCATAACGCATTGCTGCTGGATAGATCACTAAACGTGTTCTATTTTCTGGGAAATAATTTTTAAGTATCGCTTGATAACTTTCCATACGCACATCTGCAGGGATATCATCTGATTTCGTTTCTCCTACGAGTGGGTTTAACAGTAAGCCATCTACAATTTCTAAAGCTGATTTTTGAATATATTCATGTGCACGATGCACTGGGTTACGTGTTTGGAAACCTACAACTGTTTTCCAACCTAAGTCAGCGAACATTTGACGTGTTTCCGCTGGATCATAGTGATAATCAGAGAATTCATCGTGTTTCGGACGGTTTAATAAATAAACTGGACCACCGAGATAAATTGAGCCTTTTTCATAAACTTTTTTAACACCTGGATGATTGTCGTCAGTTGTACCGTATACTTCACGTGCTTCTTTCTCTTTGTCATAACTGAATTTCTCTTCTAAGTCTAAGACGCCGTAAAGTTCGCCATCTTCGCCATACAATGCGACACGATCGCCAACATTAAGCTCATCTGCTTTCGCTTCATCTACTGGTAGTGTGATTGGAATACTCCATACTAAACCATTAGCTAAGTGTGTTTCTTCTACTACCTTGTTGTAATCTGCTTCACCCATGAAACCAGTGAGTGGACTGAATCCACCAATACCAATTAATTCAAGATCAGATAGACTCCATGGATTGAGCGTTACACTTGGAAAGTCTTGAGCTTGTTGGATAAGTGTTTCACGCTCTTGACCTTCTAGAGCACGATTAATCAGCTCGCCTCCATGCGGTTTGATTGTATTATTGATAATGTCATTTGAAACTGCCATGTGTTTATACCTCAACTTTCTTTTTATTTTTAGTTCTCTTAAAAGACCGGTTTCGATTCACCACATAAAGAATGAGAATTACGAATAGAAAGACAATAATACCTTTAATCGTATTCGCAAGCGCTGCATTAGAAACGAGATACTGTAACAACGCATTGCTATTCGTAAAGATAATCAACCCTCCTACGCATACCGCCAATACATTGACGGGAAGTATACGTACGAGAAAAGCTGAAATAGGAGCGGCAATCATACCACCCACACTTAATGCGATGACTAAGCCCCAATTAATTTGGCTCACGCCTAAAAAGATAATAAAGCTTAATGAGGCGGAAATCGTTACGAAAAATTCACTCGCAGAAACCGTTCCAATCGCATAACGTGGTTCCAGTTTCTTACTAGAGAGAAGTAATGGTGTGTTGACGGGACCCCAACCGCCACCACCTATTGAATCTAATATTCCTGCAATTAAGCCTTGAGGAATAATTAGAAAACTGTTTATCTTTCCGACTTTGTGTCCTTCAGATGGGTGATTTCTTTTAAATAAGAATTGGTACAAGATATAGAATCCCATCAAGAGCAAGAATGTCGCAATAAAGGGCTTGATATTGTCGCCTTTAATATGTGTGAGAAAGGCTGCACCTAGAAATGCGGCAATTGCTCCTGGAACCGCGAGTTTAATCATCGTCGGTTTGTGGACGTTCTTAAATTTGAGATGAGACGTTCCGGATGCTGCTGTCGTAGCTATTTCTGAAAAGTGCACGGTTGCTGAGACGATGGCTGGAGTTATACCAAACGTTAATAATATAGAGGATGAGGAAGCACCAAACCCCATGCCTAAGGAGCCATCAATTAATTGTGCTACGAAGCCCGCTAAGGCAAATATTAGTAATTTCCGCATATCCTTTCCGCCCCCAGTTCTTAATTAAGTTAATCTATCAAGATAATGAAGCATTTCTTGTTGTTGCGTGTTTGAGAAATAATCTTCTGAAAGCAGAGATTTCAATAAACTTTGCTTTTCTGAAGTGCTGAGCGAAGTATGTTTCACTTTGATTCGACACTGGTTAAGAAAGTCTATATAACTTTCATATGATTCGTCATACTTCGTCTCTAATTCTTTCTTTATCTGTTTCGTTAATTGTGGACTTGCTCCGTTTGTTGAGACGCTTAACGTCAATTTGCCTCTGTGAATGATACTTGGAAACGTAGCATTGCCCGCTTCTGCATTACTCGCTACATTCACTAAAGCAGAACTTGACGCTTCACGACTAATCGAATCGTTTAACTCGGAATTATCTGTAGTAATGATGATGAAATCTGCATTTTGTACATCATTGCTTCGGTAGCGGCGCGCCTGCCAATGAATCGTTCCCTGTTCTATCAGAGCGCGAATATCATCATGTACCTCTGGACTGATAACAGTAATGTTATGGGTATAGCGTACTACAACGTTAATGCGTCGTGCAGCTACCTTTCCTCCTCCGATTACGACTACGTCTTTATTATGCAAATCAACCATAATTGGCATGTGAGATGTCATCTTTTATACCTCTCTTTATCGTTCTACATTAGTTCACTTTGTATTTACTACTAGTGTACTAATTTAAAGTAACAGATGGTATGTTTTTAGCTAATGACATCTCCTTAAACCAACTGATCTTATCTCGTAAGTTCACTACTTCGCCTACGATAATCATCGCAGGATTCTGAATATCTTTCGCTTTAGTTACGATATCAGTTAAAGTCCCCACCACAGTCTCTTGTTGCGATGTGGTACCTAAACGAACGAGAGCGACTGGTGTGTCAGCAGCACGTCCGTTGTTTACCAACATCTGACAGATATAGGATAACTTTCTCACTCCCATGTAGACACATAACGTCTCAGGACCTTGGGCGAGATGTTCCCAGTGGATATTCTCTTCGATGTCATCTTTAGTCACCGCTGTAACGAAAGCGACAGAAGAACTATAGTCACGATGGGTAACTGGTATACCAGCATAAGCTGGTGCTGCGATACCTGAAGTAATGCCTGGTACAATTTCGAAATCGATATTGTTCTGTGCTAACACTTCCGCTTCTTCTCCTCCACGACCAAAGACGAAAGGATCGCCGCCTTTTAAGCGTGTAATCGTATGATCTTTTTTCGCTAAAGCAACCATCGTCTTGTTCGTTTCAGATTGTGGTAAAGAATGTCGATTAGGATCTTTACCACAGTAGAGAAACTTCGTATTTGGTTTAGCATACTCGAGAACTTCTCTATTTACTAATCGGTCATATAAAATGACATCAGATTGTTGAATTGCTTTTAAAGCTTTAATGGTTAATAAGTCAGGATCTCCAGGTCCAGCACCTACAAGAAACACTTTGCCCATCGTCTCACCACTTTTCTATTTAATATTTTTATGGAAGTCTGTACCATCTTCAGTCTTCTCAACGATACCTGCACGGATAACGTAATCACCGAAGTGCTCACCTTCCATCTTCTCTTTACCGTAATCAATAAGAATAGGTCGAAGGCTGTCGAGAATTTCTTTCTCATTAATATTCTCTTTGAACAATTTGCTGAGTCGGTCACCTTTAAAGCCACCACCAAGATATAAGTTATATTTACCTGGTGCTTTACCTACTAAACCGATTTCAGCTAAGGCTGGTCTTGCACATCCATTTGGACAACCTGTAATACGGATTGTAATTTCTTCTTCGTCGATATTCGCTTCATCGAGTAAGTCTTCCATTTTATCTAGTAATGATGGAAGGTAACGCTCTGATTCGGCCATCGCTAAACCACATGTTGGGAAAGCTACACATGACATCGCGTTACGTCTTAAACCAGAATAATGTTTACCATCAGTTAAACCATATTTATCAATAATTTCTTGAATCGTATCTTTATCTTCTGGCTTAACGTCAGAAATCACTAAGTTCTGATTAGGTGTAAGTCTGAAATAACCTTTGTGTTTATGCGCAATTTCTTTGATTGCAGTCTTTAACTTGTAATCTTCTGTGTCTTTCACACGACCACTGAGGATAAATAAGGTATAGTGATACATTCCTTTACCTTCAACCCATCCAAGTTGGTCCCCGTTATCTTCAAATTCGAAGTCTCTTGGTTCTTCCATGTTCCAACCAAGGCGTTCATTAATCATGTCTACTACAGTGTCGACACCTAAACGGTCGATAGTATATTTAAAACGTGCTTGTTTACGATCTTCACGATCACCATAATCACGTTGTACTGTGACAATCTTTTCGCAGACATCGATGATTTCTTCTTTAGGCACGTAACCAACGAGTTTACCAATTTGAGGATACGTATGTTCTTCACCGTGTGTCATACCCATTCCGCCGCCAATAAGCACGTTGAATCCGACGAGTTGTTCGTTCTCAACGATAGCGATGAGTCCAATATCTTGAGAGTACACATCAATATCATTAGACGGTGGTACAGCGATACCAATTTTAAATTTACGAGGCAAATATGTCTTACCATAAATCGGTTCTGCTTCTTCACTTTCATCTTTAGAATTGGCAACTTTTTCGCCATCTAACCAGATTTCGTGATAAGCACCTGTTTTAGGTGTCATATGATTACTAATATCATTTGCGAGTTGGTTCACTTCTTCATGAACATCAGACTGATTTGGATTAGAGTTACACATCACGTTACGATTGACGTCCCCACACGCCGCAATCGAATCAAGACATGCTTTATTTAAACCTTGCATTGAATTTTTTAAATTATGCTTTAATACACCATGGAATTGGAAGGTCTGTCTCGTTGTCAGTTTTAAAGTTCCATTCGCATAGTTATCAGCAATTTCGTCCATGGCTAACCATTGGTCTGTTGTCGCTGTGCCCCCTGGCAGGCGAACACGAATCATAAACATATAAGCGGGTTCAAGCTTTTGTTTACGACGTTCATCACGTAAATCACGATCATCTTGTTGGTAAGTACCATGGAATTTCGTGAGCTGAGTATCATCTTTAGATATGGAACCAGTTAAAGGATCATTAAGGCCTTCTACTATTGTTCCACGTAGAAAGTTACTGTCATATTTAAGCTTTTCATTGGGATGTAGAACTTCAAAGTTCTCTTCCCCTACTTCAGCTTTAGTCTTAACCATGAAATCTATCCTTTCCTTTAGTATATGTCCCGTTGATATTTCTTATCGCGTTTGAGTTGCTTTAAGAATTCTTCTGCGTCATCTTCAGAAATCTGACGCTCTTGACTGATGACTTGTTTAATCGCTTCATGTACATCTTTAGCCATGTATTTTTCATCGCCACAGACATAAATAGAAGCGCCGCGATCTAACCATTCATTAAATAACTTCGCGTTCTCTTTAATCTTATGTTGCACGTATACCTTATCGTCAGTATCTCTTGAGAATGCGACATCCATACGTTCTAAATAACCATCTTCAAGCCAAGATTGCCACTCTGTTTGATACAAGAAGTCTGTTCTAAAGTGCTGATTACCGAAGAACAACCATGTGTTGCCTTCTAATTCAAGTTCTTCTCTTTCTTGCATATAAGATCTGAACGGTGCAACACCTGTACCTGGTCCAATCATGATAACTGGCGTCTCTTCATCTTTAGGGAACTTAAAGTTAGGATTATGTTTGAGATAAATCGGTACTGTATCACCTGGTTCTATACGCTCAGCAAGTTGTATAGAACATACACCTGAACGATCACGTCCGTGCGCTTGGTAACGAGCCGCGCCTACGGTAATATGCACTTCATCTGGTGCAGCTTGATAACTGCTAGCAATAGAATACTCACGTGGCGGTAACTTACGTAACATACCGTATAAATCATCTGGCTTGAGTCCGTCAGGCTTAAAGTCTTGAATTAGATCGATTAAATCTCGACCATCGATATAAGATTTAATCCAATCAGAGTCCGCCTCTTTCTTAGCAAGTTCATCGTTATTGAATAGTGTAGCTGCTTTCTGAACTAACGGTTTAGTTAATCTTGTAATTTCGAAATGACGTGTTAACGCATCTTGTAACGTCATCTTATCTTCGTCTTCATTAATCACGATGTCTTGTTCAGGATCCCATTCCAGCGTTTCAATGAGTTGCTTAACAAGTTCAGGATCATTCTCAGGAAGTACGACTAAGCAATCGCCTGGTTCGTATTCTTCGTTGAAATCTTCTAACAATAGTTCAATATGTCGTGTTTCTTTCGCTGAACCGCGTCCATTTAGATTAATATTCTCTAATACTTCTGTATAGAAAGGATTGGCTTTAGAATGCTTTTGTTGCTTCTCAGATTGAATAGTTTCACTCACGACTTCTTCAGCTTGAGCCGTGCTCCCCGTTTCTTCGTTTAGCGCGTCTATAACTTTCGCAATCCATTTCTCAGCATCTTCGTCGTAATCAACGTCACAGTCGATACGTTCATAAAGTCTTTCTGCACCTAATTCTTCAAGTTTCGCATCGAAGTCTTTACCAGTTTGACAGAAATGATCGTACGATTGATCCCCTAACGCAAGCACTGAGAATCTTACGCCTTCGAGTTTCGGCGCTTTACGTCCATGTAAGAATTCATGAAGTTCAATCGCATTGTCTGGTGGATCCCCTTCACCATGTGTAGCTGTAACAATAAATAAGTCTTCAACCTTTTTAATATTACGTGGTTTAATTTCGTCCATACCTTTAACTTCCACGGTATGACCTAGACCTTGTAGACGCTCGCCAAACATTTCAGCTACACCTTGCGCATTTCCAGTCTCGGAACCATAAAGTACTGTGATATCTCGCGCTTTCGGTTGCGCAACGTTACTTTGAGCTGAGCCTGATGGAAGATTTGCGGTGCTGTCACTTGATGTAGCACCATCCATCGCTTCACCAGTCGTTGATCCGCTTATGTGTTGCGTTGCAGTAATGTACCCGCTGAACCACATCTTCTGTTCTGGTGTTAAAGATGCAAGTAATTCATTGGCTTTCGCTGCTTGTTCTTCAGTTAACGGACTGTTCGTCACATTTAAGTTCACTCAATGACACCTCTTATCTGCTATTTGTAGTAAAATTATTACAATTTAAGTTCGTAATTTATGTAGGATAGGAATACTGCCTTCCATTTCTAGAAAGCAATATATTCCTATCGCTAAACTAGGGATTATAGTTAAAAAATTTTACCCTATTAAGGTTTGGTTGTGTGTAAACCACATTCTGTCTTACCAAAGTTGGACCATCTACCTGCACGTGGGTCGTCAGAATTAAATACTTGAGACGTACAAGGTATGCAACCAATACTTGGATAATTATGATCATGTAGCTCATTGTAAGGAAGATCTTTCGATTTAATGTAGTCCCACACTTCATCTTCTTCCCAATAAATCAATGGACACACTTTGATAGATTTAAAACGTTCATCTTTATTTACGAAGTCAGTATTTGCACGTGTAGGTGATTGCGCACGACGCAAACCAGAAATCCATGCTACTGCACCTGAAAGTTCTTCCTCGAGTGGCTTAATCTTACGGATATAGCAACATTGGTTAGGATCTTTCTTCCACAATGCAGCACCGTACTCTTCAGATTGCTGTTCGAGTGTGAGTTCTGGTTTCTTCATCTTGATACGTAACTCTGGATACTTCTCTTGAACCCGGTCGATTAAATCGTACGTTTCTTGAAAGTGTAAATCTGTATCTAGAAAGACGATTTGTGCATTAGGTTTAACTTTATAAATTAAATCTATAAGCACCATGCTTTCGGCACCGAAACTGCATGAATAAACGATGTCATTACCATAAGTGTCGTATGCCCATTTCAACACATGGTATGCACCTTTCGTCTCGTCATCTGGCTCGAAATCTTTGAACGGGTCAGATGTGAAGTTATCATAAGTAATTACTTCTTCACTCATATTATAATGTTACCCCCTAACATTACGAGACCTATTCCATCCAAATCTTATCAACTTTGTCGGAATTATATGTTAATAAGGTAACCATTTTTTAATAGTAAGTCAAGCTTTTTTCTGAATATTACTAATAGATAGCGTCTTTTTATTTTCTCTAATCATTGCGATATCGCCATTCAAAATAATTTGTAGAATTTTACACATATTAAATTGAGTTGTTTTTCCCGCTCACTATAAAAGCCTGCGAGTTAGACTACCCGCAGACTTACCTAGTATGTGATTCAGTTTAAAACTTGTAAGATTGATCATCTTGTTGATTATCTTCTTCACTTTTCTTAGGAGAAAAAGGCGAAGTACTTTCACTTTCATCTTCATCTTGGTTGGATTGAGACGTTTGCTTTTCATTTGTAGTACTATTTTCATGTACAGTATTTGAATACTGAGAGTCAGCATACGACTGTTGAGTTTGTTCGTTATATAAATTATTCTTTTCATCGTTAAGCGTAACAAGTAATAGAATACCTGCTATAAGCCAAAGCGCTCCGGTAATAACAGCTGAACTTAATAAACTCAAACCACCAATAACAATAAGCATTATTCCAGCTGGCTTATCTTTCTTACCTATCCACGCTGTAGCGAGAATACTAACGACTAAACTTATAATAAAGAAGACAAATCCAATGGCTAAAAAGAAATTAAAAACTAATAAAGCTGCAGCATCTTCATCATCCATTACACTTGCACTATACATTGAAGTGAAATTAATAAATATCCAAAAGAGTATCAAAAGAATAAGCGCTAATATTTTCAGACCATTTCCAATCCATGCTAAAGTTCTAACAGTTGTCCGATTCATCTCGTTCACTCCTTTACTCTGTCATATTTAGATTATAATAAAAGAATTACCTTTTCAATATTATAAATAATTACTTTTAGAATTTTATACTTGTTGATATTTTTTTCTTGATAACTGGCATACATGATAAGCATGCTAGCATTAAACCTGATGCGCTAATAACAATGTATAAATCGTATCTAAGTATGGTGTATTGAGGTTATGAATTCGCGCCTTGTCATAGATATAACCCTGAATGTAGTCGATTTCGAGCGTCTTTCTATCCTTGATGTCGTAGTACATACTTGTCCCCATTTCGTCTGGGTAACCATCGTAAATATGCATAATATCGTCAATGAGCGTTGTTTCAAATTGAATACCTTCTGCCTGTGCAACTTGAAGACCATCGTTAATTAAATTTCTAACTAACTCACGCATCCCATTTACTTTTAACACGCGCGCCGTATCGTGACCTAAAGCAGTTACTGAATTGATGCCTAGATTTACCAATAATTTATACCAAATAGGCGTTTCAATATTGTCTTCAAGTTCTATATGCAATCCACTTCTATCAAGATCACGTTTCAGCTGTTGAGTGAACGCATCTCTTTGTAGATGTAGTATTTCGTCTCGAAAGTGCGTGACCGTATTCCCATCTTTCTGTCCACTGATATACACCACTGCTTGATAGATATGCTTGATGGATAAACGATTCAAATCTCGGTAACCGTTCTGGGCTAAGATAACGATGCTATTGTCATCTATTAGTTGTTCAAGATCATGCATTACAGCATCCAATTGATGCGCTTTTACTGCGACAAACAGCACATCAAAGGGAGCCTCTACTTTCTTAATATCCGTTACTTCAAGTGTTGTGCGTGACTGATTATTCCCTGGGTCATATTCAACCCTTTTATCTGAACGGCCAAGCAACTGAACCTCCTTACCAGTTTGGGCAAGCTCATACGCAATTGTTGTTCCTACCGCACCTGGTCCTACTACTCCGTATCGAGTCATCTCAACTTTCCTTTCCTTATAAAATTACCTATACTAATGGTAAGTATAGCAAATATGGGGAGGGCTTAAATTGAAACGATTAAAAGATTTAATGACTATGAAAGAAGAAAAAGAGAAAATCACCATGGTTACGGCCTATGACTATCCTAGTGCGAAACAAGCAGAAGAGGCTGGGTTAGATACCATATTAGTCGGTGATTCTCTCGGCATGACTGTTCTAGGATATGAAAGTACGGTTCAAGTGACACTTGCCGACATGATTCACCACGCACGCGCCGTACGTCGTGGGGCTCCGAACACGTTTATGGTCGTCGATATTCCGTTTGGAGAGGTTGGCGTAAGTGAATCTTATGATATTCAACAAGCAGTGAAGTTATATAGAGAAACCGATGCCAATGCGATTAAAGCTGAGGGTGCACATCTTACTGATTTTATTAAAAATGTAACGCGTATGGGCATTCCTGTCGTCTCTCATCTCGGTTTAACACCACAAAGTGTCGGTGTGACGGGATATAAACTTCAAGCTGGTACAAGAGAGGCAGCGCAACAACTGATTAAAGATGCTCAAGCAGTAGAACGAGCTGGTGCGATCATGCTGGTGCTTGAAGCAATCCCTAGTGATCTGGCTAAAGTGATTAGCGAAACAGTAACCATTCCAGTGATAGGTATTGGTGCTGGTCGTCATACTGATGGTCAAGTGTTGGTCTATCACGATATCTTACAATATGGTACAGATCACAAACCGAAATTTGTGAAACCGTATGCCGACTTCTCTATCGGTGTGCCGGCACTTACACAATACCGCGAAGAAGTGAAATCTCAAGCGTTCCCTTCTGATGAGCATACGTATAAGAAACAAATTATGAGCGAGGTAGAAGATCATGACTAAATGTATTACTACGGTTAAAGAAATGCAGAAGTTAACCTCCCAATTTAAACGTGAGGGTCAATCTATTGGTTTAGTTCCTACTATGGGTGCGCTCCATGATGGGCATCTCACAATGATGCGTCAATCTAGCGCCGAAAACGATATTTCAATTATTAGCGTCTTCGTTAACCCGCTTCAATTTGGCCCCAACGAAGATTACGAAGCTTATCCGAGACAGATAGAGCAAGATACACAAGCTGCAAGTAGCGCTGGTGTCGATTACGTTTTTGCCCCAAGTGTCGATGAAATGTATCCCAACACGTTAGGCATTACGTTGAAAGTCTGTCACATGGCTGAAGTACTTGAGGGTGCACAACGGCCGGGTCATTTCGAAGGTGTAGTGACTGTTGTTAATAAACTTTTTAATATTATTCAACCTGACCGCGCTTATTTCGGTAAAAAGGATGCACAACAACTTGCGATTGTAGAGAAGATGGTTCAAGACTTTAATCATCCTATTGAAATTCGTGGCGTTGATATTGTTCGTGAAGACGATGGTTTAGCTAAAAGTTCTCGAAACGTCTATCTAACTGAACACGAACGTCAGGAAGCTGTTCATCTGTCCAAAAGTCTAGCGCTCGCCAAAGAAATGTATGATGATGGCGAAAGACAAAGTGCTCATATCATCAAAGCTATAACAGATTATCTCCACAATCATACAAGTGGCGAAGTTCAAGAAGTGGCCGTTTATAGCTATCCAGAATTAGAGGAACAAGAAGTAATCAACGGACAAATCTTTATCTCACTTGCTGTGAAATTCTCGAAAGCCCGCTTAATAGACAATATTATAATTTAGATCTATAGGCAGGGTTCCATGCTTCGGAATTCTGCCGAAATTTTTTCTATCTTTATGTATCACTTTGTAATCCTTTTTAGTATTTCTCACTGTCTTTAGTTTAGCCATTTTAAAAATAACAAAAAACTGCCAGCAAGCTTTGAAGACTTGCTGACAGCTATAAAAATTCAAGTAAGATATTTAATTATCTCTTTGGCTTATTCTTCATCTTTCTTATTTTTACGACGTCTACCGAATAAGAAGATCGCGCCAAGTGCTGCGAATAATGTACCAAAGATTGTACCTTTGTTAGATTCGCTGTTACCTGTATCTGGTAAATCAACTTTATCTTGATTGTTACCTTGAGCTACGTGGTTATCTCCCACAACTACTGATGTTGTATTTGAAGTATGACCACTTGCATCTTGTTCAACCACTTGTACAGTGTCACCATTATTAAAATGCGTGTTTGCTGGTACAGTGATATTCCAAGTTCCATCATTATTCACTGTTGTCGTAGCAGTTGAACCGTCTGGGAACGTCGCGATGATAGTATTTCCTGGCGTAGCATTCTGACCAGAAATACCGTGATCATGTTGACCTATTGGATTAACTGCAGGTGCTGTTGGTTGGTTAGCGTTCGTTGAGTTAGAACCAGTGTTGTTATGATGGGCTGGTTGACCTGTATTGTTACCAGCTGAAGGGTTGCCGTTATTAGAACCATTATTGGTATTACCACCGTTGTTTGTTGATGGGTCTGAAGGTTGATCGTCTGAACCATTGTTACCTGGATCTACAGGTTGATCACCTGAGCCATTATTGCCTGGATCCACATTGTTACCTTCTTGAACTGTTACTTCAGCTGAATCTGATATGTTACCGTCTTTGTCTGTCGCTGTAACAGTTACTGTATCTCCTGGCTTCAAGTTCACATTGCTTGGAATATCAATAATATAGTTTCCTTGATCATCTGCAGTGCCAGTAGCTGTTGTGCCATCTGGGAATGTCACAGTCACTGTTGAGCCCGGTTCTGCATGGCCAGAAATTTGTGTATCACCATGATGAATGTCATTAATAGTCGGCGTTGTTGGCGCTGTTGTATCTGCAACGGTTACAGATGTTGGGTTAGAAGTGTTTCCATCTTTATCTGTCGCTGTCACTGAAACTGTTTCGCCACCGTTAAGTTTAACGTTATCTGGAATTTCAATTGTGTAATTACCATTATCATCGGCTGTTCCTGTAGCTGTTGTGCCGTCTGGGAATGTCACAGTCACTGTTGAGCCTGGCTCTGCATTACCTGTGATTGCTTTATCAGTACTGTTAACGCCATTAACCGTAGGCTCAGTAGGTGCTGTTGTATCTGTTACAGTCGTTGTGGCTGCATCAGAAGTGTTGCCTGCTTTATCTGTTGCAGTAACTTCAAGTTCTTCGCCACCATTAAGTGTCTGAGGTAATTCGATAGTGTAATTACCATTGTCGTCAGCTGTTCCTGTAACTTTTGTACCATCAGGTAACGTTACCGTCACTGTTGAGCCTGGTTCCGCTGTACCAGATACTGAATTATCGCTACTAGTTACATCATTAATTGTTGGCGTGTCAGGTGCTGTTGTATCTTTAACAGTTTGTTTAGTTTCTCCTGAGACGTTGCCATCTTTATCAGTGGCTGTAATTGTTACTTCTTCGCCGCCTTGTAAATCTTTCGGTAAGTCGATTTCGTAATTACCATTGTCATCAGCTGTACCTGTGATTGGGTCATGACCTGGAATGTTTACAGTAATTGTTGAGCCTGGTTCTGCCTTACCTTTAACTGATGGACTTTCACTTGTAATCTCATCAGCTGTTGGCGCGTCTGGTGCTGTTTTGTCTGATACTGTTGTTGTCGCTTTGTCTGAAGTATTACCTGCTTTATCTGTCGCAGTTACTTCGAGTTCTTCTCCACCTTTAAGGTTAACGCTATCAGGAATTTCGACAGAGTAATTACCATTGTTATCAGCTGTTCCTGTTGATATTGTGCCGTCTGGGAACGTCACTGTGACTGTTGAACCTGGTTCGGCTGTACCTGTAACTTCTTTATCTGTACTGTTTACGCCTTTAACCGATGGTGTAGCCGGTGCTGTCGCATCAGTTACCGTTTTCTTAGTTTCGCCTGATACGTTGCCGTCTTTATCTTTGGCTGTAACTGTAATTTCTTCGCCACCTTGGAGGTCTCTCGGTAAGTCGATACTGTAGTTTCCGTCTTGATCAGCTGTTCCTGTGATTGGATCATGACCAGGGATGTTTACAGTAACTTCTGAACCTGGTTCGGCTGTACCTTTAATAGTGTCGTCTTCACTATTTACATCGTCAGCTGTTGGCGCATCTGGTGCAGTCTTGTCAGCTACAGTTGTTGTTGCTTTATCAGACGTGTTTCCTGCTTTGTCTGTCGCAGTTACTTCAAGTTCTTC
>NZ_PPRN01000108.1 GCF_002902685.1 Staphylococcus pettenkoferi
GAAGCGAGAGTGTAAGGAGCTTACTTAGCGTAAGTGACTGCACACTCAAGCTGAAATGAGAAAGAGTGAAAACGTTTGACTGAAAAAGAACGGAACATCTTCGTAGAAGATGAAAATGGAATAACGGTGACATATTGCATTTAGTTTTGAATGCTCATCAGAGTGTTCAGTTAAATAGAGGAAAGCAAAAACGCTTGACTCTTAAAAATATCATTTTCGAAAGAAAGCGATTCTCAATCGATGAATTGAGCTGAAAGTGAAAGGCGCTTACTTAGTGTAAGCAACTGCACACTTGAAGCTAGGATCAAGAAGAGTAAAAACGCTTGACTCGAAAATAATTGAGGGCCTATAGCTCAGCTGGTTAGAGCGCACGCCTGATAAGCGTGAGGTCGGTGGTTCGAGTCCACTTAGGCCCACTCTAGAATTTAATATGGGGGCTTAGCTCAGCTGGGAGAGCGCCTGCTTTGCACGCAGGAGGTCAGCGGTTCGATCCCGCTAGTCTCCACCATTTATAATTAAAAGAAATTGCACATTGAAAACTAGATAGTAAGTATAGATTTTACCAAGCAAAACCGAGTGAATTAGAGTTTTTAAAAGCTTGAATTCAAAAAATAATCGCTAGTGTTCAATAGAACACTCACAGATTAATAACTAAGGTTTTAAGTTAGCTTGTTAGTAATACTGAGAAGTGTTTTAAAAGAAAGCGCTTGTCAGTTGATGAATCGAGTTGAGAGTTGAAAGAGCTTACCTTTGTAAGTGACTGAGAACTCGAGACGAAGATGAAGAAAAATGCAAGCGGTTGACTTAAAACAATTCAGATTAAGTTATTAAGGGCGCACGGTGAATGCCTTGGCACTAGAAGCCGATGAAGGACGTTACTAACGACGATATGCTTTGGGGAGCT
>NZ_PPRN01000109.1 GCF_002902685.1 Staphylococcus pettenkoferi
AAAAACTCTAATTCACTCGGTTTTGCTTGGTAAAATCTATAATAGATTAATTCATCTATACTTACTATCTAGTTTTCAATGTGCAATCCTTTTTGAGTCAAACGTTTTCACTCATCTTCGTTTTCACCTCAAGTATGCAGTCACTTACACTAAGTAAGCTCCTTTTACTTTCAGCTCAACTCATCGATTAAGAAACGTTTTCTTTCAAAAAGTTATTTTGAATACTCGAATGAGCATTCAAAACTAAATGCAATATGTCACCGTTATTCCATTTTCATCTTCTACGAAGATGTTCCGTCCTTTTTCAGTCAAACGTTTTCACTCTTTCTCATTTCAGCTTGAGTGTGCAGTCACTTACGCTAAGTAAGCTCCTTACACTCTCGCTTC
>NZ_PPRN01000110.1 GCF_002902685.1 Staphylococcus pettenkoferi
TTTCTATTAAGATCAATTAGAAAGTGCCTATTATCATAATGTACTATTTTGTATTTGCTATTCTTCTCTATAGCGTCTACAGTTATTCTTTCAATAGTGAAACACACTTCCTTTCAAAGATTTTCGTTAATGAATATTTAAATTCATCTTACTATTTTTTATTTCTAATAAGTCTACCTCTCATCCCCTCAGTTTTATAGTAGTTATATAAGATTCCGTTTTGAAATAGGATAAATGCAAATGTAACAATAACTAAAAACGTAAAGATAATCCTAGAGTTTTTATCTATAATCATCCCTAAAGTTATATATATAAAGAAAATCGTAAAAAATATATTGAGCGAAATGTTTTTAAATAGATTCCTTT
>NZ_PPRN01000111.1 GCF_002902685.1 Staphylococcus pettenkoferi
GTAACTATACTGTTGAAATTCCAGACAATGTAGACCTCCAAGGTGGAGAAGAACTTGAAGTAACTGCGACAGACAAAGCAGGAAACACATCTGATAAAGCAACAACAACTGTAGCGGATAAGACAGCCCCAGACGCGCCAACAGCTGAAGACGTAAATAGTGAAGATGACGCTATTAAAGGTAAGGCTGAACCAGGATCAGAAGTTACTGTAAATATTCCAGGGCATAATCCAATCACAGGTACAGCTGACGATAATGGTAATTACAGCATCGATTTACCGAAAGATTTACAAGGTGGCGAAGAAATTACTGTTAC
>NZ_PPRN01000112.1 GCF_002902685.1 Staphylococcus pettenkoferi
CTATCACTTCTATGTAAAATATGTTGCGTTGGATTGAAGTAATGGTTTCGCTTCGTGATAATGATAACCATTTTCAGTTAAAAATATACCACAATATTGTACACTGCACAAGCGCTTTCATGAATTTCTTGTAGAAAATGTAAATTTTATAAAAATGGACTGTGACCCCAGATACCGAAATTCATGTCGCGGATGAAGGCGGCGTGATGCACGTTTACTATTTAGTTTTATCTAATAGTTGTATTCACTAAATATTAATAAATTTATCTTTAGTTATATGTAAAACGCTTTCATAAAGTGGTATACTCTTCTTACT
>NZ_PPRN01000113.1 GCF_002902685.1 Staphylococcus pettenkoferi
CTAGAGGGACACACTCAACTAATTCTTTTCGCTCAAAGAGCTCAAAGAATGGATTTTCGTTGTGCCCTTAATCTCTCAGGAGTCACCGTCACAATACTTGTATTGAGAAGCGTACTAAGTGTATTTCTAATGATTCCCCACAAAGTATTCTTACTAGGTTATTGTTTTGATAAATTGAGTAATAGGGTCTATTGAGGAAATAGCTAAAATCAAAGTATTAGTACTAATAAATTATCCCTTGCCTAGGGGAGAAGCACAGAAATCTTTGATTTCGTAGTGCTTCCCCCGCGAGGATGACTAGAGTTCGAGAAAGCAAAGTGCCTTCTCGAATTCAGTCAGCTACCGCGCGCGTTCAACTAATTATTGTAGCGCTTTGCGCAACAATAATGGATTTTCACTGCGACCTTAATCCCTCAGGCGTGTCAAATCGTCGGT
>NZ_PPRN01000114.1 GCF_002902685.1 Staphylococcus pettenkoferi
TTTAACTGAATAATAATCAAACCTTTTCCCTCTACCTAATTTACTTCTTGATGGACAGCACGGATTTTGACATTCGAAACTTCTATATAACATTTTAGGATAAGAATTTCCTCGTAAAATAGTCTCAAAACAATCAGGACACGGCACATAGCTTTCATCTAATTCTATCTTTTGTAAAACTAATAATTTGTTTTTCCCATCATTAGTAATAACTAAATCATTAAAATGAAAACCATAATTCACACCTTTATATAGCGCTTTTATTTGATTATTAATTGTTGAGGAGTTTCCAGATAGCTTATACTTATTTATATGGTCTTTTAATTCACTTATTTTTTTTTCTTCTTTAAAAGCATTTAAATGTGTTTCGGTTTTAAAGTTCTCTAAATAAATAGCAATTTGAGAAATCAAAAGCCAAGAGCAATCAGAACCGAACTCAATAATACACTGATGATAATTTTCCAATGAGTCATATAAATCTTTTATTGACGTAAATATTCGTTTTACATCATTATCATCTTGAACTTTATAATATAATAACTGGTAATATTTGCCTTCCGCTTCATCAATATAAGATTTATACTTTTTATTAATATCTTTATCAATCTTTACTCGAGATACTAAAGAACCAATAACACTCTGTTTATTTCTATTTATACCTTCGAATATTAAATTATATGCTTCTTCTAAATACTCTTCTTTATTGAATTCATTTTTAATTTCATCAATACCTTTATAATTACTTTGCTCTAAATCATAACCTAATATTAGCTTTCGTAAATAATTTTTTTCTAAACTTGTTATAACTATATCTACTTCTTTTTTATATTTATTTATCAGTTTGTTTATATACGAGTCTGCTACTCTACTCATATCTAAAACGATCGTATCTAATAAATCCTCACTTATAT
>NZ_PPRN01000115.1 GCF_002902685.1 Staphylococcus pettenkoferi
TCAATAAGTGAGGAAAAATATGTTTAATATTATAAACGTAAGAAAAAATCCCCGATATAGAATTATTGATTATCATAATAGATACTACCTATTAGATTTGTCACGTAATCCTTTCCTATTTATATTTCCTTTTTTATATTGGTTTATTCCAATAAAGGGTGAATTAATATCTCAAGAGCAAATGAAAGAGTTAAGTAATATCGATTTTGAAGTTTTAGGGAATAATAAACTTCCTTATTTATTGTCTCCTTTAATATTTGTTTTAATTAAACCATTTGTTAATAGTTTATATACGTCCGGTTATAGTACTTTTTATTC
>NZ_PPRN01000116.1 GCF_002902685.1 Staphylococcus pettenkoferi
GTTCGCTCGACTTGCATGTATTAGGCACGCCGCCAGCGTTCATCCTGAGCCAGGATCAAACTCTCCATAAAAAGCGTTTGATTAGCTCGTAAAAATAAGTGTTATCAATAACACGTTGTGTTTATTGGAATTAACGTTGACATATTGTCATTTAGTTTTCAATGTTCATTTTGTATCACAAGAACTAATTATACATTCACTATTTTATAAAGTCAACAGTAAATTTAATTGGTTTTGCTAAAGGAATAATCCATAAAAAAATGACCTAGTGGTCAATGGATTGCCTGGCAACGTCCTACTCTTGCGGAACGTAAGTCCGACTACCATCGGCGCTAAGGAGCTTAACTTCTGTGTTCGGCATGGGAAC
>NZ_PPRN01000012.1 GCF_002902685.1 Staphylococcus pettenkoferi
CTTATAAACCTAATGTGGCTTTGAGTAATGAAGTTGTCTCGCCACCAGGATAAAGTACATATAATAATATATATACTGCAACACCTGTAATCGCCGTAAAGAACCAGATGATAGAAGCTACAGGTCCAATCTTACGGTGGATATTAAACTTATCTTTATAAGCGAGAATAATTTGTATTAGCCCCAGTACCCCACCTACTGTAGCTAGTACGATATGGAAGATCAAGAAGATTGTGTAGTAAACTTTGATTGAATCTGGTCCTCCAAATGCAGTATTACCAATAATAGCAGTACGTGCTGCATAAATAATGAAGAATGCTAATGCAAATATTGCTGCCCATAACATGACTTTCTTATGACTTTCAATTTGTCGCTTCCATATCAGTCGCCAACCGATTGCTACGAGAATCGCGCTGATAACGATGAAGCTAGTACTTAATGTCGGTAAAATAGGTACACTCATAACTTCCATCCTTACTTACTTTATTTCAGACTGCGAGAACCAGTCTTATTTACAGTATTGCGCCGCTAAAGTATCTTGAATTAAAACATTTTAATCAATGACACAATAACGGTAAGAACGAAGAACACGACCAAGTAATTTAATGAATAAATGAACATCTTCGTTGCCCATTTCGTATGATCTGTATTCTTCTTGAAGCTTGTAAAGCCAACAAAGAACCAACCTAAGTTGAGTAACGTTGCGAGAACCATAAACGTCGTACCTAATTGACTAAACAAGAATGGTAACGGTAGTAGACAAACTAACCAGAAGAACATGCTTGCACGCGTACGATTGAAACCTTTCACTGAAGGTAACATAGGAATGTTCGCTAAGCTATATTCATCTTGGCGTTTAATCGCTAACGCGTAGAAGTGAACAGGTTGCCAGCAGAACACGACTAAGAAGAGTGCAATCGCTGTAAGGCTGATATTTCCTTCTAACGCTGCCCAACCGATAAGTGGCGGTACAGCTCCTGGAAAGCTTCCTATAACAGTATTCCAAACTGTATGACGTTTAGACCAGATAGAGTAGAAAGACACATAACCTACTATACCCATCAAGCCGATAACGCCTGAAGCAACATTAAGTGTGAAGAGCAATGCTTCCCCTATAAGCATCATCCCAAAACTTAGTAATATTAAATTTCGATCTGAAATTCTATTATTTACAGTTGGTCGTTTCTGCTTACTAGGCATGATACTATCGATATCTTGGTCATAGTAGTTATTTAAAGCACAAGAACCGCCCATGATAAGCGTTGAACCAACTATCATAATTAAGATTTGTGGTATAGATGAGAGGAAGGAATGATGTGCGAACACAACTGCTAACCACGCACCAGCGAATGCAGGAATTAGATTACCTTGAACCAATCCCATCTTGATAATCTCTTTCAGCTCTTTGAGACTGACACGCGTTGATGTGTGAGACATCACTTGTTCTTGTTTCATAATCTCCCTCCTAATTATTCATATAGTACTATGATATTACAATTTCAGGTAAAAGACTACAGACTAAACCAATAATTTGTGACAGACAAACGACAAAGTATTGCAATATTATTATAGAAACGCAAATAATCCATACTTTATATATCGATGGCGACCAGTTAAGGAGGGTTGAGTCGCGTAATCAATTTGTTAAAAGAGGCTAACGACAATGAAGAATGTACGCCATTGTCCTTTCATACATCTGTCTAAAGCGCCCTCGTTTTTTCTTTCATAAAGCTGTCCAGATCTCGTCACGAGGTCAGTTTTTGTTGAGTTCAGACAGCTACTGTGCTACTTTCTCTGTTCATCGCACTGATCTTATCAGTAAAACTTTGATGTAGGATTGAAAGTAGTCGTGCCAAGTGAATGAACAGAGACACTTTCAAACGCGAAAAAATCATTAGGATGAAGCGATTTTACTACCCGTAAATGAGCAAAGAGGAATGATTCTCGACTAATCCTTTTATCTCTACAAGTTAAAATAAACACTTCAAGACAAGGAAATGAAAATGGTGAAGCAAGGGAGAGAAAGACAGAAATCTATTTGATTTCGTCGTCTTTCCTTCGCAAGGCGGACTAGAACTTAACACAACGCCAGTTTTGTTGAGTTCAGACAGCTACTGCGCTACTATCCGTAAATGACTAATGAGCCATTTTCATTAACGCAGGATTGAGGTATTTAGTTTAACTTGTCATTATAAAGACACAAATTAAAGGCATATCCTTGTTATAATAATACTAAGATTTTATTATGTTCAGTGAGAACATAGAAACGGTATATTAAAGAGAAATATGGTGAAACTGAGGAACGGACTATTCCTTAGTTTCTTTGATGGGGTGTTTAACATTGTTTAGAAAGCGTAACCTTAAGTGGTTATCTATTATAGCGACACTCATTATGGCTTGGGTCCAACTTGGTGGTGCTTTAGTCACGAAGACGGGATCTGAAGATGGTTGTGGGACAGATTGGCCTTTATGTCACGGCGCGTTAATCCCTGATAGCATGCCAATTCAAACGGTCATTGAATTAAACCATCGTGCTGTGAGTGCCTTGTCTTTAATCTTTGTATTATGGTTGGTCATCGTTGCTTGGCGCCATATTGGTTACATCAAAGAAGTTAAGCCGTTATGTATTATCAGTGTCGGCTTCTTGCTTATTCAAGCCCTTATCGGAGCTGCCGCAGTCGTTTGGCAACAGAACGCTTATGTATTAGCCTTGCACTTTGGTATCTCACTTGTCAGCTTCTCATCTGTGTTTGTTCTGACATTGATTATCTTCGAAGTAGATAGAAAGTATGACGCGGATGAACTTTATATTCATAAACCGCTACGTGTCTTAACTTGGTTGATGGCCGCTATCGTTTACTTAACGATTTACACTGGCGCATTAGTTCGTCACAAGAAAGCAAGTTTAGCTTATGGTGATTGGCCAATTCCATTTAGCGATCCATTGCCACATAGCGTAGTAGATTGGGTCAACTTCACCCACCGCTGTATGGCACTCATCGCTTTCATTTGGATTCTGATTTCATTTATCCATGCGATTAAAAATTATTCAGAGAACCGTACGATTCGTTACGGCTACACTGCAGCCTTTATATTAATCATTCTACAAGTCATTACAGGTGCTTTATCGGTGATTACACATGTGAATCTGATTATCGCATTATTACATGCTTTAATTATCACAATACTCTTCGGTCTGATTGCCTACTTCATGGTTCTGATGATAAGAACGATTCGAAGTGGACATTAGCCATAGAATGATATATAGACCTTGAGGAACGTAACCTCAAGGTCTTTTTTCTATATCGTAAAAAAGCAAGAGCCCGTATAGAGCTCTTGCTTAATTGTTAATAGCGACGCGGAATATCTACGTTACGCTGATGTTTCTGTGCTTGTTTCTTGCGCGCTTCATCAATTTTAATCTGTTTAGCTGTGATAAGTAATAGACCCATTGCGATACTCAAGCTGATCATAGATGAACCACCGAAACTGATAAACGGCAATGGCACACCTGTCAATGGAATCGTACCTGAGATACCACCTAAGTTAACGAACGTTTGACTACCGATGTAACTTGCGACACCCACACACACGAGTTTGTAGAAATAAGATGTCGTCTTATTCGCTAAGACAAAGGCTTTGTATACGATGAAGAACAGTAAGCAAATGACGAATAACCCGCCGATTAAACCGAGTTCTTCACAAATAATCGCAAAGATAAAGTCTGTATGCGGTTCTGGTAGATAACCGAGTTTCAGCACACTGTTACCGAGCCCTCGTCCCAACAGTCCACCATTACCGATTGCGAGCAGCGAGTTAGAGACGTGATAACCTGTACCAGACTCGCTGTTGAACGGATTGGTAAAAGTACTAAAACGTGCGGCTAAATAATCAGGAAAGGCCCCTAATAGTAAGAAGAGTCCACCTACTAATATGATACCGAAGAGGATGATAAACCCATACTTCAATATCTTCTCAATTCCTACCCCAGCGTAGAGAATAACCGCAAAGACAACCATAAGTATAAGCAATGTTTGACCTACGTCACGTTGCAGAAGTACAAGTGCCACACAAATGCCTGCCAGAATAAGAGGGGACATCAGTACTTTAGGTTCTCTGAAGACTCGTGGCCGCTTCTTCTCTATCATAAACGACAAATAAAGGACTAACGCGATCTTCAAGAATTCTGAAGCTTGTAAGTTCATAAAACCTAAATGAATCCAACTTTTAGAACCATTGATATTACTACCAATCAATAATGTAGCGACTAGTAAACCTACCATGACTAGCATCATAATCTTCTGGAATTTAAGCGTTTGTAAGATCTTGACGTTCATAAAGAAGGCCATGAAGAATACCAGTCCCATACTGACAATGACATAAAGCAATTGTCGCGTATAGAAGTACGTACCACTTACAGGCGTACCATTGGTCAACGTTCCTTTCGTCGCAGCTACCATGCTTGCGCTATAAACCATGATGATGCTGATTAAGCACAAGATGACATAGGTCACGACTAAAGGATAATCTATGTATTTAGAATATTTACCTATGTATCGTAGAAATTGTTTTAAATTATTCATTTGCTTTACTCATCCAATTCTCCAAAATAAGTGCAGTAATTCGGCTTGGGACAAAAGTAGTACTTATTTAAATTTCAATGTTAAAACTCTCGCTTGCTTATGGTCCACACTCAACTAATTCCTCTCGCTCTAAGAGCTCTAGGAATGGATTTTCGTTGTGGTCTTAATCCATCAAGCGTCTCGAGTTCACATTGAAAATTTGCTCAAAAAATTCACTTTAAGCGCGATGTGAACTTATCTAAGATGTTAATTTCTTTTAGTGTCCCAGCCTCGTATTTATTTATCAACATAAAATATTTGGTTTGTTTTCATTAAAATATACTTAAAAATTCATATGTAACATTCATTAATAAAAATGAGCAATTAGAAAGAACTAATAACAAAAGTAAACACTATTACATTTTAAGTGCCATATAAAAGCAAGTAGTATCTTACAAATTCTAGCTCATTGTTTATTTTTAATTAGTATGTCCAATCGCATCACTCATCTATTCACATATTATAGCAAATATTTATGGTCAGACTCGAATAAATCTATGTGATTGCTCAAGACTTTTACTACAGAAAAGAAAAAAGACTGAGTCGAATCAACTAGTGATAACTCAGTCTGCAACCTTTCATCTATGTATCCTGTATAACTGCTATACGACATAGATACGGGTGTCCTATTAACATGCAATCCAGCTCGACTCTGTTTCACATGAAGAATAAGACATCTTTCTCTCTAACAATCTATATTCCAACTGCGACGTGCTATACCAAGTTATTCCCCTGACTCAGTTTCACACTGTAGCAGTTTGATGATTCGAACTAACTATTAGACATTTGTGAAAGCTTCATGCAATTTAGAAAGTTCTTTTTCTAAACGAAGCATTAAATCTTTGCCTTCTTCTCGGTCGACTAAACCAAGTTCAACTGCAAAGTCTACTTCTTTCTGTAAGCCATACATTTGAGTGTCTAATACTTCTTCGTATAATGGGCACTGCGGTAAAGTAAGATTATCCATTTGAACTTTAATCATTTGGAAGATTCTTTCCGCATCTTTATTTAACTGGTCATATGCCGCACTATTCAACTTCTGGCTCTTTACCATGACATACTCCCCCTATCATTTATAGCTTATAAATCAAATTCTATCTTACTGTTGAGTAAAAAGCAAGCCAATTCCAAGAATATGCTTACACTTGTGAGATGTGATAAAATTATTAAGAAAGTGTTTACAAGATAACACATTACATCTCAGTAAATGTCGATATATTTGTATGGTAACGTTTTCAAGATGAATTGCAACTATTTTATAACTCTGAGAAATTCGAAATCAACACAACCATACATAACGATACTAATAATCAATCGAGGGAGTGGAATTATGATACAAATTACGGGCGCTGTTAAATTCCCAATCACTTTAGATAGCACAACTTGGATCTTCGATGATCGCAAGGTACGTATTGAAGATTTAGAGAAAGGTGTCTTCGAAGGCACTAAACCTATCGCATTTGAAGACAACCGTGAATGGAACCGTGCCATTCTTGAGGGACAAACAAATCCTCCAACATTAAACTCTGAAATTAAATATAAACGTCGTTCTTTCCTAGAAGGTACATTCGTGATTAACATGACACCATTTTTCAAAAATGCAGAGCCAGAGAAAGATGCATCTATCATTCGTTTATCTAACGAAGAAACATCAGTGGATGTGCCACTAGAACTCTTGCCTTACCTCTTCTTCCAGTTTGCGAAGGAAGGTAAACGTCTTTACGAGGACAACATGGTAGATAGTTTCGTCTATATTCCAGATAAAGGTTACGACTACCAAATCAAGCACGTCACACAAATCGAGGTGCGATAAGCCGATGAGGAAAGTCACATGTATAATTTGTGATACAGAGGTTTATATCGACGAACGTACGCTAGAAGCTAAGCGTTTACGTAATGATCCGATTCATACCTTTATGTGTGATGAGTGTAAAAGTCGACTCGATACACCTAAGCAACGACGTCAAAAGACAACATTTAATCATCGCTAATATGTAATCACGCTCTCATGACTGTCCTAAGGTCTTGAGAGCGTTTGTTTTTTGAGTAGTACTATGAATAATTTTTATCCTATGAGTTATTGACTTATCCTTATACAGTAACGTCTTTCTCCCTAACCCCACAGCCACAAATCCTAAAAAAGCACCCACCCCACTGTTGGGATGAGTGCTCTATTACTGCAACTAATTATTATTCTTCGTCTTGCATCATTTGTTTAACACGTTTTGCTTCTTTTTCACGTGCACCTTTTTCTAGTATTTTCTTTCTAATACGGATGGATTCAGGTGTCACTTCAACTAACTCATCGTCGTTGATAAATTGAAGTGCTTCTTCAAGCGTTAAGATACGAGGACGTTTCATAGTTTCTGTTTGGTCTTTCGTAGCTGAACGTACGTTAGTTTGATGTTTCGTCTTCGTGATATTTACTGTTAAGTCATTTTCACGATTATGTTCACCAACAATCATACCTTCATACACATCTGTACCAGGTTCCATAAAGTTCGTACCGCGGTCTTCTAAGTTAATAATCGCATAAGAGCTTGCTTGACCTTTGTCCATTGATACGAGTGCACCATTACGACGACCACCTAAACGGCTCTTAATACGTGGTCTGAATTCTTCAAAGGTATGGTTAATGATACCGTAACCACGTGTTTGAGACATAAATTCAGTTGTGTAACCAATCATACCACGCGCTGGCACCATAAAGATTAAGCGAGTAAGACCATTATCTGTAGTAATCATATCTTCCATTTCGCCTTTACGCGCACCTAGAGATTCGATGACTGCACCTGTGTAGTCAGATGGTACCTCACATTGAACACGTTCAAACGGTTCACAAGTCACGCCATCAATATCACGTAAGATAACTTGTGGTTTAGACACTTGTAATTCATAACCTTCACGTCTCATATTTTCGATTAGAATAGATAAGTGAAGCTCACCACGACCTGCAACAATCCAAGTGTCTGGTGAATCTGTTTCAGTAACTTTGAGAGATACGTCTGTCTCAAGTTGCTCGTCTAAGCGTTCTTGAATTTGGCGTGCAGTTACGTAATCACCTTCACGACCTGCAAATGGTGAATTGTTAACTTTAAATGTCATTTCCAATGTAGGTTCGTCAATTCTGAGCACAGGTAATGCTTCTTGATGGTCTTGCGGTGTTACCGTTTCACCTACGTTAATGTCTTCCATACCTGATACAGCGATGAGGTCCCCTGCTTTCGCTTCTTCGATCTCTTCACGATTTAAGCCGAAGTAACCGAAGAGTTTCGTTACACGGAAGTTCTTCACGGATCCATCAAGTTTTAAAAGTGATACGCTGTCGCCAACTTTGATTGTTCCTCTGAACACACGACCGACACCGATACGGCCTACGTAATCATTGTAATCGAGGAGTGCGACTTGGAATTGAAGTGGTTTGTCGCTATTATCAACCGGTGCTGGAACATAGTCGATAATTGTTTCATATAATGCTTTCATGTTGTCGTCTTGTTGTTCTGGGTCAAGGCTTGCTGTACCGTTGACTGCTGAACTGTAAACAACAGGGAAATCACATTGTTCTTCAGAAGCATCGAGTTCGATAAAGAGATCTAATACTTCATCAACTACTGCTTCAGGACGTGCTGTCGGTTTGTCGATTTTGTTGATTACGACAACAGGTTTAAGGTTTTGTTCTAACGCTTTTTTCAACACAAAGCGAGTTTGAGGCATTGTACCTTCGTACGCATCGACAACAAGTACAACACCGTCTACCATTTTCATAATACGTTCTACTTCGCCACCAAAGTCAGCGTGACCTGGTGTATCTAATATATTAATACGATTACCGTTATAATCTACTGCTGTGTTCTTAGAAAGGATTGTAATACCGCGTTCTCTTTCTAAGTCATTGGAGTCCATTGCACGTTCATCAACATGTTCATTTTCACGGAAAATACCAGATTGTTTAAGTAATTCATCAACAATCGTAGTCTTACCATGGTCGACGTGCGCGATGATAGCAATATTACGAACATCTTCTCTTAAATTAGTCATTTTATATTTTCCTTTCTTATTGTAGATTCCCACTTTTAATTGTAACTTTTTTATTATATCATATAATAGATGAAAGAATACAAAAAGGTGTGATTCAGATGGAACAAAAGTCACAGAAAAAATCGAAAGCGATTTTCTGGGTACTCGCTGTCCTAGCGATTGTCTTTCTTACCCTCTTTAGCTTCAGTATAGGTGCTGGAAATATTCCATACATGATTTTAACACTTATACTATTCATTGCAACATTTGGCGTAGGTTTCTCGCTCAAGAAGAAATATAGAGAGAATGACTGGTTCTAAGGAATTCAGCTCGTATAAATTTAGATACGTACATCTCGAAACGCGCATCTTATAGAAAAATGCGATGAGATACGTCAATCCAAAGCATGTCATATGACGAAGTAAAAAAGCCGGTTTAGCGTGAAGCACTACGCTAGACCGGCTTTCTGTTTATGATTGCTGTATTCTTTGATGGAAAGCTTGAATTACCTCTTGATGATGTGAGAAATAATGTGTAATAAGTTCATCATGTAATTGAGGGTTAGCTACGACGACTGAACTTGGTTGTTGAATCGATAATTGTTGTCCGAGCAAATCCGTCGCTGTACCTCCTGTTTCTGCAAGGATAATCGCTGCCCCTGCATAATCCCATGGACTGAGTCGCGGTGTCATATATCCTGCAAGCTTACCTAATGCCACGTTGACGATTTCCAACGCCGCAGAACCATAAGCACGCGCACTTCTCGCATCGGCCACCACTTGTTTAAATATCGCTTCGGATTTCGGTTTCGCTAACCAATTCGGATTGATGCCAATGATACTTGTTTTTAAGGTTGTATGATTAATTGTACTTAATTCATTATCGTTAACAAAGGCACCCTCGCCAGCTTTCGCATGATAGAGCGTATCCCCCATCACATCGTAAACAAAGCCAGCATAGGGTTCTCCGTCATCATAAATACCTATAGAAATCGCAAAGTGATCGCCTTGATGTACAAAGTTCAACGTTCCATCAATAGGGTCAACCACCCACGTCACACCTTTAATTGAGCCTAAATCATGTCCATGACCTTCTTCACCGATGACATGATGCTCTGGATACGTCTCTTGTATATTATTATAGATAAACGTTTCCGTCTCTTTATCTACATTCGTTACCAAATCATTAGGATTCGATTTCGTTTCAACTTGAATCGAAGCATGCATCTTCTCACGGATTTGTTGCCCCGCTTCAAGAATTAATCCCTTAGCAAATTCGTACACTGTCATAGTTTCATCTCCCATATCTCCATTATACTACACTTACGTGTCATCTTTTCGCATTTTTCACTTGTAAAATGAGAACTAAAAATCTCGCTTATAAATCACATATCAGTTGTCCATTTCCCTTTTATCTATAGTTAAAATCACTTACATGAGTAAAACTGTGAATTGTGCTACAATACTTACAAATAGACTCGTTGACGAGGAGGATTCGATGACTCAATACACATTTAAACCTAACGATTTCAAAGTCTTTGACGTTGATGGACTCGACGCTCGTATGGAAGCGTTAGACAAATATATACGCCCTCAATTACGCGAACTTGGCGAATACTTCACACAATTCCTTGAAACGGAAACAGGTGAAACATTCTATGCGCACGTTGCAAAACACGCACGTCGAAGTGTCAACCCACCTAGCGATACGTGGGTAGCCTTTGCGACAAACAAGCGCGGCTATAAGATGGAACCCCACTTCCAAATTGGCTTGTTCCGCGATCAACTCTTTGTCATGTACGGTATCATGCACGAAGGCAAAGATAAAGAAGAGAAAGTTAAGACTTTCGAAGAACACTTTGACTACTTGAAACAACTACCAGACGACTATAGTTTAAGTTTAGATCACATGAAACCTGAGAAGAAATACATTAAAGATTTAACAGATGAGGAAATTCAAGCTGCGATCGATCGTGTTAAAAATGTTAAAAAGGGTGAGTTGTTCGTAGCCAGAACACTTGATCCATCTGACTATCGTTTGAAGAAAGACCAAGCATTCCTTTACTTCTTAGAAGATACGTTTAAACATTTATTGAAATTCTATCAATAAGTACAGCGCATAACTCAATATTACTACGAGTAAACCTCCTTATGAGCGAGAACGTTACGCACGGCTTATCGCGTTTGTTCTCTCATAAGGAGGTCTCTTTTTAATAAATGTAAGAATCTTTCTCTTTTCTTTGTTGCATTTCGCGTGCTGGATCAAAGCTTTGCTCTGTGTTGTGTGACCCTTGAGATGAAGAATCGTCTTCCCCACTGTATTGCGGACGTTTCGGATCTTTCTTAGATAGCAACATAATACCCGCGATTAACCAAAGTATTGCAGCGATATAGTTGCTCGTAACGAACCCAACTACAGCTACGGCAATCATGAGTATGCCACTTAACACACGTTTCTTCTTAAGTAATAGCGTTGCAATGATTCCAAATACGGTACTGAATAATACACCTACGACAACCGCACCAAGTTGAAATGTGATTTGATCCATTGAAAGTTGTTGACCTTGTTGTTTCATGACATCACTTATTTGTTGTCTCGTTTCAGGAATACTAAATAAGACTAAAGATAAAGCCATTATAATGAGAAACAAGGCACTTAAACCATTAGCGATCCATGCTAGAATCTTCTCTGTTTTTCTACTCATATTCTTCCTCCTCTACACTTATTTCTATAGTATCAAAAATATTTTAACTTCGACAATTTCGGGAATAGATTGTCGTAAAGTAATTGATTGTAAAATGATTGCATTTTACTCAAACCTGTCGTTCTCCATATTGTACGGAAATTTGAGTGAAAACACCTTAAATGAATTTGCGTATAAATTTAGGTTGACCTAACTTTAGATTTCGATTAAGGTAATAGATGTAAAAATCAATAGATTGAAGGTGTTATATTGAAGTCTGAACCCGAATCCTCTCGCAAAAGTCTTGAGGAAATAAACAATACAGTCTCTGTAAATCATGATGGGAAGTTTAGTCAAAAATTATTATCTTATCTAGGTCCAGGATTACTAGTGGCAGTCGGATACATGGACCCTGGTAACTGGATTACTTCAATGCAAGGTGGCGCGCAATTTGGTTATACATTGCTATTCGTAATCTTACTCTCGAGTGTCGCAGCCATGTTATTACAAAGTATGACTGTGAGATTAGGCATAGCAACGGGTGATGACCTAGCTCAAGCAACACGTCGCTATCTCAATAAACCGATGGCATTTATCTTCTGGATTATTGCAGAACTTGCTATTATTGCGACAGACATTGCCGAGGTCATTGGAAGTGCCATAGCGTTAGACTTGCTCTTCCACATACCATTAATTGTGGGGGCAATCATTACCGTGTTAGATGTATTCTTACTCCTCTTTATCATGCGCTTTGGTTTCCGCAAGATCGAAGCGATTGTGGGTGTATTAATCTTCACGGTGCTCGCTATCTTTGTCTTTGAAGTGTTTGTCGCATCACCACATGTAAATGAGATGTTAGAAGGCTTCTTACCGAGTCAATCAATTATTACAAATCACAGCATACTCTTTATCGCATTAGGTATCGTAGGTGCGACGATTATGCCACATAACCTATATCTACATTCATCTATCGTTCAATCAAGAATGTATGACCGCAATAGTACAGAAAGTAAAGCTCAAGCGATTAAATATGCGACGCTAGATTCTAATATTCAACTCATCATCGCTTTCGTCATTAACTGCTTGTTGCTCGTCTTGGGTGCTGCATTATTCTACGGCGTCGACAGTGATAAACTCGGTGGTTTCTACGATCTATATCATGCGTTGCAGAACCAACCACTACTCGGCGCAACTTTAGGCGGCATCATGAGTACACTTTTCGCTGTGGCATTGCTTGCATCTGGTCAGAACTCAACGATCACAGGTACGATTGCCGGCCAAATTGTGATGGAAGGCTTTATTCATTTACGTTTACCTAACTGGGCGCGACGTTTGATCACACGTGGTTTAGCGATCCTTCCTATCATCCTCTGTCTCATCATATACAAAGGCAGTGAATCTAAGATGGAAGAACTACTCGTGTTCTCGCAAGTCTTTCTGAGTATCGCCTTGCCATTCTCGTTAATTCCACTTCAACTTGCTACCAACAATAGTAAAATGATGGGGCGTTTCAAGAATAAAATGTGGGTTAACGTTATATCTTGGGCATTGATTATTATCTTGAGTATCTTAAATATTTATCTCATCATCGAAACATTCCAAGAGTTATAAGCGAAATTTAAAGCGCGCTGAGAGCATATACATAACAGTATGCTTTCAACGCGCTTCTTCTTTATACAAAGAGTCTGAGACAAAATTAAATAATTATTAATTTTCAATGTTATAACTTTCGCTTGCTTGGGAGAAGCACAGAAATCTATGATTTCGTAGTGCTTCCCCCGGAAGGAGAGCTAGGATTCATATGAGTGAAAACCCATATGAATGCAGATCACTACTGCGTGGGACCACACTCAACTAATTCTTTCCGCTCTAAGAGCTCGAAGAATGGATTTTCGTTGTGGTCTAGTTCCATAAAGCGTCTCGAGTACACATTGAAAATTCACTCAAGAATTTATTTTAAGCTTGCTTTTTTATTTACCTCAGAAATTAATACACAAAAGTGGAAGAACAACTGCCCTTCCACTTTTCACATACTTATTTCTGCTGCTTTGTTGAATCGTTCTCAGAAGCTTGAGCATCACCTTCATGCTGTTGTTCAATCACTTTGCGTCGTTCTTCATAATTCATACGACGTTGATTGACCGCACTCGGTTGCTCTTTACGCTTCTCTTTCAAACGTTTCTTACGTTCTTTCTTCTCTTGACGTGCTTGCGCTTTCTCTTCTTTCTTCTGTTGTTTCAAACGCGCAGCCTCTTCTGCTTGTTCTTGTTTACGCGCTTGTGCCTCTTCACGCTCACGTTGACGTTCTTCTTCTTGTTGTCTAAACGCTTCTTCACGTGACAATCGTTGACCGTCATCTACCCAGTCATCCGTCGCAGATTCGTCACGCTTCGGCTGTTCAAAGTCATCCGCTTTGTACTTTTTCTTATAATTGTACTTATCTTGACGAGACAACACTTCTGGTTCCTCTTCCGTAGCAGGTGTCTCATAGTCACTCGGAATATAGCCACCACGTCTGAGCGATTCATCTTGACGCGGTTTCGCTTCCGCTTCAGGTTGTGTATATTGCGGTTGAACCGGTTCATGACTTTGAGGTCTTGGTCTTGGCTCTTCTTCGTAAAATGGCTGAGCGTATTCAGGTCGATAAGACGTTGCATACTCAAACTTATCTTTACGCGCAAACATCATAATAGAAACGATGAAAAATAGAATCGGAATAATTAACGTCACCATTAACAATACGAGCGGTAAAGTTATAATGGATGCGATAAAGAATAAGATACCTGATAATATGCGAATATTCATCGAAATCAATGCTAAGAATGAAATAAGCAAACATACGATAAAGTAAACGATGATTGCCCAGATCCCATTCTGAAGCCAGATGACAAACTGCGTCGTATTCCAATCCAAATTGGAAAAGATTTGTTGGGCTAAATCATTATTATTTAACGAACCCTCTAACTTCTGAATCGATGTATCACTACTGAACGACACGAGCGCGATAAACATCATCACCACAGTCAGCAATAAGAGGAATATCCAGTTCAACCAGCCTAAGACCTTTTCAGCCACACGATTGACTGGCTTTCTTATTTGAGTAAATTGCTCATCTGACATACTAACAGCTCCTTATATGTCTTGTTGAATTACACAGGATGGACATCGTCATCATCGAGCGTTCATCTCAAATCATCATCGACGCTCTCTGTAAGTGCACGCTATCTTCAAGCACTTAACTGCTTATCGACTCTCAAGCGTCGGTGCCATCTATATGTAATCATGTTCTATATTTTTTGTGTAATCATTTCTTGTCGTCTCATTATATCTAATTCACGTTTAAATAACTACTCACACATATTTAATCACTCTTATTATACTTTACTGCAAACCCATCTTAAAGTTTAAGAATCGTTCATTATACTCACTCAAATGCTGCGAACCTAAATCACGATAAACTTCTAACTGACGTTGTTGCTTCTGAGTAGGATAAAAGCGTGTGTCATTCTTGATTTCAGCAGGCAACTGAGCACGTGCTGCTTTATTCGGCGTTGCGTACCCTACCCATTCCGTGTTCTGTTTGCTGTTACGTGCTTCTAGTAAAAAGTCTATAAAGCGATACGCCGCTTCTTTATTCTGTGCCGTCTTAGGTATGACCATATTATCAATCCAAACATTCGAACCCTCTTTCGGAATTACATACTCAAATTCAGGGTGTTCTTGAACGATAGGTGTTGCCACGCCACTCCAAACGACTGCTGCATTTGCTTCGTGTTGTGTCATCATCATTGTCACCTCATCACCTACGACACCTTTGACTTGAGGTTTCAACTCATTAAGAAAGGTCTGCGCACGATTGAGATGTGTTTCAGACGTATCATTTAAACTATAACCATATCGATTCAATGACAAACCTATGACTTCACGCGCGCCATCTACCAGTAACACGTCGTTCTTTAGCTCGGATCGCGTTAAGTCTTTCCAAGAATCAAACTTGATGTTAGGATAGCGATCTTTATTATACAATATACCGACTGTCCCAAAGAAATAAGGGACAGAATAACGATTATGAGGGTCAAAGTCTTGATTTAAATAAGCCGCATCTAGATTTTTATAATGTGGTAACTTCTGATGGTCAAGCGGTAACAGCATATGTTCTTTCTTTAGCTTCTCCACCGTATACTCACTCGGAAATGCCACATCATAATGCGTACCCCCATTACGTATCTTTGCTTCCATCGCTTCATTGGAATCGAAAGTTTCATAAATCACTTTGATACCGGTCTGTTTCTCAAATTGTTTGATTAAACTTGGGTCAATATATTCTCCCCAGTTATAAATATAAACTTTCTCTTGGTGTTTTGATTTCTGCGCCGTCAACTGATGACTGAGCACGAGGGCAAGTATGCCAATAATAATGGCTCCACCCATCCATTGTATTAATCTCATCATGATGGCAGCCCTCGCTTTCTAGACTTGTTAGAGAATCTTTTTACAATATAATAGCCTGCAACACCAAGCATGATAAAGAGGAAGATCAGTGTAGATATCGCATTAATCTCCATACTGATACCTTTACGTGCCATGGCATAGACCTCTACTGAAAGGACACTGAAACCATTGCCAGTGACAAAGAAGCTCACAGTGAAATCATCAAGTGAGTATGTCAAAGCCATAAAGAAACCGCCAATAATAGCAGGTGTAAGTTGTGGCAACAATACTTTACTCAACACTTGGCTTTCAGTGGCTCCAAGATCTCGTGCCGCATTCAAGATATTATGATTCATGTCGTAAAGCTGTGGCAATACGAGAATAAAGACAATCGGAATACAGAAAGCGATATGAGAAATGAGCACTGTAGTAAAACCGAGTCCAAAGCCCGTGATCTGACCTATAGCGATAAACATGATTAAAAATGATGCACCGATAACGACATCTGATGAAACCATCAATACGTTATTCAAAGCGGTTACTGTCGTCTTGATCTGCCGCTGCCTCAAGTGATAAACACCAATCGCTCCAAATGTTCCAATAATCGTCGCAATAGCTGCTGCAAGTAAAGCAACACTAACAGTATTGAGAATCACGCTCATCAGACGAGTATTTGAGAACAACGATGCATAATGTTCAAGAGTAAAGCCTTTAAACTCAATCATGTTGTTCGCACTATTAAATGAGTACACCATCAAGAAGAGGATTGGAAAGTAGAGAAAGAGAATGAGACATGTTAAATATACTTTGCCTTGCCAACGCATCCTGTTCACCCTCTTCCTTCACGTTGCGTCACTTGAGTTACGATAAGAACGAGCACCATAAAGATGACGAGTACCAGCGCTATCGCGGACCCTAGTCCATAGTTCTGTATGACTAAAAATTGTTCCTCAATCGCTGTACCTATATTGATGACCTTATTTCCTGCAATGAGACGTGTGATCATAAATAGAGACAAAGCAGGTATAAAAGTTACTTGAACGCCTGTCATCACGCCTTTTAAACTCAAAGGAAAAATCACTTTACGAAATGTCGTCCAAGGTGTCGCACCTAAATCGCTCGCTGCTTGAATCAGTTGATGTGGAATGTCGCGCAAGCTATTGAAGATAGGCAAGATCATAAACGGAATGTAGATATAAACCGCAACTACTACAAAGGCTGGCCCTGTGAACAGAATATTTAACTCAGGAAGATGCACAGCCTGTAATAAGCGATTAATAATTCCATCATGACTGAAGATCCCAATAAATGCATAGGTCTTGAGAAGTAAATTGATCCACGTCGGCACGATTAAGATGAGAAGTAGCATTTGTTGATGACGAGATTGTGCTACATAGTAGGCAGCCGGATAACTCACGAGTAGCGTAATGAAAGTGATGATGAAAGCGTAAATCATCGACGTGCTGAACATCTTTACATACTGCCAACTCAAGATTTGATGATAGTTACTCAAACTCCAATGACCCGCACTATCTGTGAGCGAAAAATAAATCAATAAAAGTATCGGAATGATGATAAAAATACCGAGCCATAAAATATATGGAACGAGTAATAGTTTATTCAGTCTCGTCATTTGCCGTGTCCTCATAACTTTCAATACGTTGATCAAACTCTGCTTCCGTTTCACCTGGTACCATGATATGAATCGCTTCAGGGTCAAAGTATAATCCTACAACTTCGCCGACTTCAGTACTTTGCGTCGAGTGAATAATCCATTCGTAACCTCGCTGATCTCGACATATCAGCTCATAGTGAACGCCTCTAAACAACTTAGAATCTACTGTCACTTCAAATAATCCACGCTCACGATCAACGAGTGTAATATCCTCAGGTCGAATTACGACTTCAACTGCTTGTCTTGATGGAATACCTTGGTCGACACACTCGAAGTCTTGACCATAAATGTTCACCTTGAAATCTTCGACCATTGTACCTTCTATAATATTGGATTCACCAATGAAATCAGCGACGAAGCGATTGACTGGTTCATCGTAAATATCATTCGGTGTACCAAATTGCTGAATCTTACCTTCTTTCAACACGAAGATATAATCACTCAAAGCCAACGCTTCCTCTTGATCGTGCGTGACGAAGATAAACGTAATGCCTAATCGTGATTGAAGTTCACGTAATTCATACTGCATTTCTGTACGCAATTTCAAATCGAGCGCTGATAACGATTCATCCAGTAACAAGATTTCCGGCTCATTGACGATCGCTCTAGCAATCGCCACACGTTGGCGTTGACCTCCACTCATTTCTTCAATTCGACGTGTCTCATAGCCGCTTAATTTCACGAGTTGTAGTGCTTCTGTGACCTTGTTTTTAATTTGAGAACGGCTCAACTTTTTTAACTTCAGACCAAAGGCAATATTGTCAAACACGTTCAAGTGTGGAAAGAGTGCATAGTCTTGAAAGACGGTATTGACTTGGCGTTCATTGGCAGGTATCGCTTGTAGATCTTTACCTTGATACTTAATCTGGCCGTTATCGGCATACTCAAAACCTGCAATCAACTTTAATATCGTCGTCTTACCACAGCCCGAGGGTCCAAGCAAAGTATAGAAATGCCCTGCTTCAATTTCTAAATTTATCTGATCAAGTACAGTCGTATCTTGATATTGTTTACTTACATTATGAAAAGACAAGAGTGCCATCACTTTCCTCCTAACTCGTCGATGTCGTTACGACCATCACTTCAGTTTTTACTTCACTCGGATTCGATAAGCAATGGGATTGATTCGCTTTGAAGTATAGCGCATCTCCTGTCTCTGCTATATATTCGGAAGCTCCTAATTGAAGTTGTATTTGACCTTTCAAGCAATAAACGAATGTTTCAGAATTCGAGGGAGCAAACGCTTTGTATGACGCGTGTGGGCGAAGTGTAATCTTAAGTGGATCCATCTCAAAGTCATGGGATTGACTGACAAGCCAATTCAAGACATACCCTTCATCATATTCGTCATAGCGGTGCTGTTGGTCAGACTTATAGAGTACGCGTGTTTCTCTTTGTTTTTTGAAAAATGTACTCGGATTCGTATTCATCACTTCAAGTATTGATAGAAAGGTATCCATACTTGGGGAAGCATAACCACTCTCAATTTGGCTAATGTAACCCTTTGATAAGTCTGTACGTTCAGCTAATTCTTCTTGTGTCAGACCTTTGATTTGTCTTAAAGTTTTCAAACGTTGACCGATATTCATACCGTCACCTTTTCATTCCATATATTAAAAAAGCTATACTTTGTTTACTTTTACTAAACTTTTTGTTTATTGCTTAATAAAAGTACCAAAATATAGCTTCAATAGCAAGAACTATTTTATTGTGAGTGAGAAATTGTTGTACCCGGCTCACGCTTAGCTAATTGTACAACTTTATAACTGTTATAACCGCTTGCCTTTTCAAAGGTTTTAAAGATTTGTTTCTCTTCTGCTTTGCTTGGCACCACATTTTTAAAACGTTTGTAGTGGTCGATGACGTGATCGCTTTTCACATGAGATTCATAATACGCTTCAATTTGGTTAAAGAATGCGATTACATCCATCATTTCTTCATTCGACCAATCTAAATCAATGGGATAATGATATTCCATCTTCGTTCATCCTCCTTTCTACACGAAAAGAGCAGGACAGAAATCGACATGATTTCATTGTCCTGCCCTACCAGTTCGTTCAAAACGCTTTAAAGTGAATTGTACACTAAGCACTTTGAACAGCTATTTTATAACTATCAGAGATATCGTTTAACTCACAATGAAGTTAAATCAACTATCTAATCAATTACATAGTGTGGATTGGTAAACCTAATGCTTTCTCAGCAGCTTCCATAGACATTTCACCTAAAGTTGGGTGAGCATGTACAGTTAATGCTAAGTCTTCAGCATTCATACCTGCTTCGATAGCTAAGCCAAGTTCAGAGATAACATCTGAAGCACCTGTACCTGCTACTTGAGCACCGATTACTGTGTTGTCTTCTTTAAGTGTGATTAACTTAACGAAACCAGTAGTATCGTCTAATGATAATGCACGTCCGTTAGCAGCGTAAGGGAATTTAGATGCTTTGTAATCTAAACCTTCTTCTTTAGCTTGTGCTTCAGTGTAACCTACTTGAGCTAATTCAGGTTCAGTGAAGGCAACAGCTGGCATACCGATGTAGTCTACTTCTGCAGCTTGTCCATCGATAGCTTCAGCTGCTACTTTACCTTCGTAGCTTGCTTTGTGTGCAAGTGCAAGACCAGGTACGATGTCACCGATAGCGTAGATGTTGTCGATAGAAGTACGGCTTTGTTTGTCAACTTCTAATAAGCCGCGTTCACCGAATTTAAGTCCTAATTCTTCAAGACCTAATTCGTCAGTGTTTGGACGACGACCTACAGTAACTAATACGTAGTCTGCTTCGATTGTTTGTTCTTCACCTTTAGCTTCGTAAGTTACTTTCACGCCATCTTCCGTTTCTTCAGCTGATTTCGCCATTGCTTCAGTGATGATTTCGATTCCTTTTTCTTTCATACCTTTTTTAACAGGTTGAGTCATTTGTTTCTCGAATCCGCCTAAGATGTCTTTCGCACCTTCAAGGATAGTTACTTCAGTACCGAAGTTTGCATATGCAGTACTTAATTCTGAACCGATGTAACCGCCACCAACAACAACTAATTTCTTAGGTGCTTCTTTAAGGTTTAACGCACCAGTTGAGTCGATAATACGTTCACCGAATTCGAAGTTAGGAATTTCAATTGGTCTAGAACCAGTTGCAATAATCGCGTTTTTGAAGTTGTAAGTTTGAGCTGATTTTTCGTCCATAACACGTAAGCTATTGTTATCTACGAAGTAAGCTTCACCTTTAACGATTTCAACTTTGTTACCTTTAAGTAAGCCTTCAACGCCGCCTGTTAATTTATTTACTACAGAGTTTTTGAACTCTTGTACTTGATCAAATTTAAGTTGAACGTTTTCAGCAACTACACCAAGAATTTCAGAGCTTTGAGCTTCTTCAAAACGGTGAGAAACGTGTAATAATGCTTTAGATGGAATACAACCCACGTTTAAGCACACACCACCTAAGTTGCCTTTCTCAACGATTGTTACCTTTTGGCCTAATTGAGCCGCGCGAATAGCAGCTACATAACCCCCTGGGCCTGCTCCGATAACTATAGTGTCTGTTTCAATTGGAAAATCTCCAACTACCATGTTTTACCCCTCCATTAATAATAATTCTGGATTATTTAATAAGCGTTTGATGTGATTCATAGCGTTTTGACCTGTTGCACCATCAATTTGTCTGTGGTCAAAGCTTAATGATAATGCTAGAACAGGTGCAGCTATGATTTCTCCATCTTTCACAATTGGTTTTTGAGCAATACGACCGATACCTAAGATCGCAACCTCAGGATGGTTGATTACTGGTGTAAACCATTGTCCACCTGCAGAACCAATGTTGCTGATTGTGCAAGTAGCACCTTTCATTTCTTCTGATGTTAGTTTACCATCTCTGGCTTTAACTGCAAGTTCATTGATTTCATCAGAGATTTCGAAGATAGACTTACGATCTGCATGTTTCACAACTGGAACGAGTAATCCACGTTCAGTATCTGCTGCAATACCGATGTTCCAGTAGTGTTTGTGAGTGATTGTACCTTCTTCTTCGTTGAATGAAGTGTTAAGTGCTGGATATTTTTTCAATGCTGAAACAAGTGCTTTAACAACGTAAGGTAAGAATGTTAATTTAGTACCTTGTTCTGCAGCGATTTCTTTGAATTTCTTACGGTGATCCCATAATTGTTGTACATCGATTTCATCCATCAATGTTACGTGCGGTGCTGTATGTTTAGAGTTAACCATCGCTTTCGCAATTGCTTTACGCATAGCTGGAATATTCTCAGTAGTTTCTGGGAAGTCACCTTCAGTTGATACAGGTGCTGATTGTTCAGATGTGCTTGCTGCAGGTGCTTCTGTTGCAGCCACTTCTTCACCTGTTGCTGCTGAAGCATCACCGTTAAGGTATGCATCTACGTCTTCTTTAAGCACACGTCCATGTTTACCTGTACCATTAACTGCTTTGATATTAACGCCATTTTCACGTGCGTATTTACGTACAGATGGCATCGCTTTAACACGTTTGTTCTCATCGACTTCTTCAGATGAAGTTGACGGAGTTGCGCCTGATTGTTCAGACGTTGATTCTTCTTGGCTTTGAGTCTCTTCTTCTGAAGCTTCTTCTTTGCCAGAATCGTCGTGGTCTCCGCCTTTGAATTGCATCTCTTCAGCATCTGGCGCATCAATCTTAACGATTGTGTCACCTACTACTGCTACTGTACCTTCGTCAACTAATACTTCTTCAATCGTACCAGCGACAGGAGATGGAATTTCAACAACGGATTTATCATTTTGTACTTCAGCTAGAACGTCATCTTCTTCGATAGTGTCTCCAGCTTTAACGAACCATTTTACAATTTCACCTTCATGGATACCTTCACCAATGTCAGGTAGTTTAAATTCAAATGCCACGTTCTTGTCCTCCTAATGTTTCAATATAAATTCTGTGCTCATCATCTTAAAATAGTAAAGACGAAGCTGAAATAATCATCACTAGAACCCCTAATGCGGGCCAACATCTTTAATTATTTCAAGCTTCTCTTCACCATGATACTTTAATTAGAATTCTAACGTTGCTTTCGCTTGTTCTACGATATCATTCTTGTTTGGTAGCCAAACGTTCTCAGCTTGAGTAAATGGATATACTGTATCAGCTGCTGCTACACGAGCGATTGGTGCCTCAAGAGAAAGAATGGCTCTTTCTGATAATTCAGCTGCTACTGTAGCACCTACGCCTGCTTGACGTTGCGCTTCTTGTACGACTACCGCACGGCCTGTTTTTTCAACAGAAGCTACAAGTGTATCGATATCGATTGGTTGAACACTGCGTAAGTCAATAACTTCAACAGAGTAACCGTCTTTTTCAAGCTCTTCAGCAGCTTTAAGAGACTCTTGAACCATCGCACCATAAGCGATTAAAGTGATATCGTTACCTTCTTGTTTAACGCTCGCTTTATCAAGTTCAACTGTGTACTCTTCTTCAGGAACTTCTTCACGGAATGAACGGTAAAGTTTCATGTGTTCTAAGTATACGACAGGGTCATTGCTACGGATAGCTGAGATGAGTAGCCCTTTAGCGTCGTATGGGTTAGAAGGAATAACTACACGTAATCCTGGAGATTGCGCTAAGATACCTTCAAGGTTATCTGCGTGCAATTCAGGTGTATGTACTCCCCCACCAAATGGTGTACGAATTGTGATCGGTGCAGCTTTAGAACCGCCTGCACGGAAGCGTGTACGAGCGATTTGACCTGCAACTTCGTCAAACACTTCAAATACGAAACCTAAGAATTGAATTTCCATAACTGGACGGAAGCCTTGAGTCGATAAACCTAAAGCTAAACCGCCGATACCAGATTCCGCTAACGGTGTATCGAATACACGATCTTCACCGAATTCTTTCTGTAACCCTTCAGTTACACGGAATACACCACCGTTAACACCGACGTCTTCACCGAAAATTAAAACATCTTCGTCGTTTTGTAATTCAGTTTTAAGCGCGTTATTAATCGCTTGAACCATTGTCATTTGTGCCATGGGTTACTTCGACTCCTTCTCTTTATAGATTTCATATTGTTCTGCTAAGTGTTGAGGCATATCTTCATACATGATGTCCATAAGATCAGTCACTTTTTGTTTAGGTGTATTATCTGCTTCTTTAATCGCAGCTTTAATTTCTGATTTAGCAGTTTCAATGACTTCGTTCTCTTTATCTTCAGACCATAAGCCTTTATTTTCAAGATACTTTCTGAAACGTACTAATGGGTCCTTTTTCTCCCATTCAGAGTCTTCGTCAGAAGTTCTGTATTTAGTAGGATCGTCACCCGCCATAGTATGTGGACCATAACGGTAAGTCATTGTTTCAATTAATGAAGGTCCTTCACCGTTAATTGCACGTTCACGCGCTTCTTTAGTTGCTTGATATACAGCTAATGCATCCATACCGTCAACTTGGATAGATGGAATACCTACTGCAATACCCTTTTGAGCAAGTGTTGCAGCTGCTGTTTGTTTACTACGTGGTGTTGAGATCGCGTAGTTGTTGTTTTGGATTACGAAGATTGCAGGTGCTTTGTAAGCAGATGCAAAGTTGATACCTTCGTAGAAGTCACCTTGAGATGAACCACCGTCACCTGTGTAAGTGATTGCTACAGCTTTCTTACCACGTTTCTTGATACCTAAAGCGACACCCGCTGTTTGAACGTATTGAGCACCGATAATAATTTGCGGACTCAACGCATTTACTCCTTCAGGCATATGGTTACCTTTGAAGTGTCCTCTTGAGAATAAGAACGCTTCAGTTAATGGTAAACCGTGCCAGATTAATTGCGGTACATCACGATAACCTGGAAGGATAAAGTCTTCTTGTTCAAGTGCAAATTGTGAAGCAAGTTGTGATGCTTCTTGACCTGCAGTTGGTGCGTAGAAACCTAAACGTCCTTGTCTGTTTAAAGAGATAGAACGTTGGTCAAGGATACGCGTCCATACCATTCTGCTCATCAACTCAACGAGTTCGTCATCTGATAAGTCAGGTACTAAGTCTTCATTTACAACGTTTCCATCCATGTCCAATACTTGGACCATTTCAAATTGAGATTGAGTATCTTGCAATACTTTCTCTGCGTCGAATTGGGCTTTTAACTTAGGAGCCATTCAATTCACCATACCTTTCCCGTATAATAGATATTCTTTTTAATCCACTACTATTGTACCATAATAAGAATATACTGTTAACTAAATATAAAATGTTCTGTATCAACGAACACAGGTACAGAATTTAAGCTGTACTAATAGCGTTTCTTAAACTGTACTAGTATGTTTATTGATGTATAAATATAGTTTAACCCATTTAGGAAAGCGCATACAACATAAACGTACTATATTATATTTATTTTATTACTCAATAAGTTATATTTTTCATCAATTGCACACTTTTATTGTAATGTTTCTGCATTTTGTTTCTGCTCGTCTGCTTTTTTCGATGCGTCTTGATATTTTTTAGAACTGTCAGAGACTTTTTTGTAAGCATCGTTGACTTCTTTATTCTTTTTATCAATTACTTTTTGATCTGGATCATCTTTAAGGACGTAGTTGAACTTATCCTTTTCTTTCTTCATCGCGTCATTATATTTATCAGCGTAGTCATCGAAAGCTTGATATTTTTTGTCGAGCGCTTTATCCCATTTCTTAATCGCATCGCGGCGCTTGTCGTTCTCGATGTTTTTAATATGTTTGTGCGCTTTATGATATTCATCTTTAGAATCTTTCATCGCTTTCGTTTCTTGTTTAAAAGACTTTTGCTGTTTATCTATTTTTTTAACGAGCTTTTTCGATAAGTCTTGTACTTTATCGAGATCATTTTTACCATCAAGTTTGTCCATTATCTTCTGTTTCTCTTGTTGAATATCAGCCATTTCTTTATCTACTTTATTAATCACTTTCTCTTTACCTTGTGCGTCTTCAATTTGATGATTATAGGCTTTCATTTCACCTTTATCCGTCGTACAACCTGCGAGAAGTACTGCCGAAGCTAGGATGGCACTCATACCATATCTTAATTTCATTGTGTTTACTTCCTCCTTTTTTATCAGTGTAATCGTAAAAAATTTTTCTTGCAAAAGCAACTAGAATACTGTATCTTGCCGCGTCAAATTTGGTATAGTGGATAATTAAGGAAGGTGTATGACTAATGTTAACTATGAAAGATATCATTAAAGATGGGCATCCTACATTACGTGAGAAAGCGAAAGAAGTTGAACTACCATTATCAGATGACGAACGTGAGACGCTTCAAGCAATGCGCACGTTCTTAATTAACAGTCAAGATGAGGAAACTGCGAAGAAATATGGTTTACGCTCAGGCGTGGGTTTAGCTGCACCTCAAATCAATCTGTCTAAAAGAATGATTGCAGTTTATTTACCTGATGATGGAAATGGTAAATCCTATGATTTAATGTTGGTTAATCCTAAGATTATGAGTCATAGCGTTCAAGAAGCTTATCTTCCTACTGGTGAAGGGTGTCTTAGTGTAGATAAAGATATTCCAGGATTAGTCCATCGTAATTACCGCATAACAGTAAAAGCATATGATATCGATGGAAACGAGTTGAAACTGCGTCTTAAAGGCTACCCAGCTATCGTGGTACAACACGAAATCGATCATTTAAATGGCGTCATGTTCTACGATCATATTGATGACGACCATCCACTTACACCACATGAAGGTGCAATCGAAGCTTAAATTAAATATAAGAATACGCGCTAAAGAGGAACAAGTCTTGCCTCGTTAGCGCGTTTTTCTTAACTATCCATCTATTTATTTTATCAGCAGACGTTACATAAAAACGTCACGCCGCTCGCTATAAGGAATATGTAATTCTGATAATTTCTGCTTAATTGTTTCCATATCCTCTAATGCAATAAATTCAGGATCATGATGATGCTTCACTGCATATGGATTGCCGTGAATATTATCAACGACTTCATCATATTCGAAGAACATGATGACCTGTTGTCCTCTCACTTCAAATATTATTTTTTGCAACAGTTTATCCTTGCGCCCTTTTTCCCATTCGATTTCTTTAATCAGTTGTTTCAAAGTTGCCATAATAATCCCCTTCTTCCTCAGGACATCCATTAATAAGAATAATATTATCATAGCGGATACGAGTATCCATTTACAAGTAATCTTCAACGCAAACGAATATGTTCAGTCGTTGAGATATAGGTGAAAATGTGCATTCCATCATTTCCCCTCTGTATTTTAAAAAAGTATTCAGAACCTTGTTATGAACGACTTTCAAAGCATTTTACAGAAACAAGTTGTAATATTCTGAACATTAGTGTAATATAACTTTAATAATATACGCTTGAACAATAGGGGTATGTTCACTCATAAACAAAGTATATTATTCACTCTAAAGTGACTGGGGAGAAAAACAATGGCAAAACATCTAAGAAGAGAACTGAGCAACCGTCATATCCAACTCATTGCGATTGGCGGCGCTATCGGGACAGGGTTGTTCTTTCGATCAGGGAACACCATTGCTAAAGCAGGTCCCTCTATACTCTTTACGTACATGATTGTAGGATTTTTCTTATTCTTATTTATGCGAGCAATGGGAGAAATGCTACTCGCAAAAACAGGTTTCAACACATTTACGGATATTGCACATGAATACTTAGGATCCTTCGTAGGATTTGTAGTCGGTTGGTCATATTGGATGTCGTGGGTCATCACGGTTATGGGTGATCTAACGGCTATCGCACAATATATTAACTACTTCAATCCAAACATACCGAACTGGCTGACGTGTTTCTCAGTATTAATATTTTTACTCGTACTTAACTTATCCAGTACGAAGATCTTCGGCGAATTGGAATTCTGGTTCTCGATTATTAAAGTCGTGACCATCCTTGCATTAATTGTTGTAGGAATCGTATTAGTTGCGCTTGCATTCAAGACGCCTACGGGTGCACATGCTTCATTCTCTAACCTTTATTCACATGGTGGCATGTTCCCACATGGCGTGAGTGGCTTCTTGATGTCATTTGAAATGGCAGTTTACGCGTTTATGGGTATTGAATTCATAGGTATCACAGCGGGTGAGACGAAAGATCCTGAGAAGACACTACCACGTGCGATTAACAGTGTACCGCTTCGTATCATCATCTTTTACGTCGGAGCACTCGCTGTCATCATGATGGTTGTTCCATGGACGCAAATCAATCCTGAGAACAGTCCATTCGTTTCATTATTCGCATTAGCCGGTGTACCTTTCGCAGCGTTACTTATCAACTCAGTAGTCCTAACAGCTGCTGCTTCATCTGCTAACAGTGGTATCTTCACGAATAGTCGAATTCTATTTAGTCTAGGAGATAAACAACAAGCACCTAAGATGATGGTCGCTTTATCTAAACGTGGCATTCCTCAGAATGCGCTCATCGTGACATGTATCTTGATTTCGATTACTGTCATCTTGAACTTTATCATCCCTGACGGTGAGAAGGTCTTTGTGTATATCAGTTCTGTCGTCACATCCATCACGATTGTAGTATGGGCACTCATCGTTTGTGCTTATATTAGTTATGTGAAAAAGGATAAAGCATTGCATCAAGCAAGTAAGTTCAAATTACCGGGCGGTGTCTTCGCTGCTTACTCAGTAATCATCTTCTTTATCTTTATCGCAATCATCTTGCTGTTCGATCCTGAAACGTTGATTGGCTTTATTTTATCGCCAGTATGGTACAGTGGTGTTGCTATCGCTTACTACTTCCATAAGCGTGCACTTTCCAAAGATACGGATCGGTTGGCAAAACTTTAAGTTAAAAGGCTGAGTATAACAGTGTATTTGAAATATTGATTTAAGCTATGAAGAGCTCGAACACGATGAGTTGCTTCATAGCTTTTTTAAACGGTAAAAGGGTATGCTTTAAGTTCTCGCATGCACATGAACGTGAGAACCCACTTCAATATAAGTTAGGATTTCATCTTATAAATCTAGTATTTTCTTTTTAGTCTTACCACGGACATTCTCAACATTATGAGTTAGTACAGTGAAAATAGGACTCCGATATTACGACTTTCTACACTGCTCACCCTCCTATTAAAATAAAACTGCTTTATTTATTTATTCACATAATGTAAAATAAGAACTAACTGAAATTGAGATGAGCAACTCAAATACTCATGATATTGTACAGATAGAATGACTTATTTTATCCATATTAAATCACAGTTAGCTAGAGGTTTTAATTATTCTATCTTTGAACTTTACCAAACACCATGAGTTGGCAGCTCATTTCTCTACGAACGACATCAATTATCCCTGGAAACATACTGGGCAGAAAGCTGGTATGTTCTCTTTCTTTTTAGTAACATCACCTATTTTGATAGAAATAAGTTCCATTTATTTCGTACCAAGTATTCAACCAGGGAGTTAACTTTAATTATTTTAAAAATATAAACAAGTAATATATAGGAGGAACTGTAACAAATGGCAGTATTTAAAGTATTCTTTCAACATAATCGCAATGAAGTAATCGTACGTGAAAATACACAAACGATTTATGTTGAAGCACAAACAGAAGAACAAGTTAGACGTTATTTGAAAGATCGTAATTATAATATCGAATTTATCACTAAATTAGAGGGCGCACATTTAGATTACGAGAAACAATCTGAAGATTTCAATGTGGAGCAAGCTGAATAATGAAGCAAATTCACAATAATGAAGTTGCGGTATACGCGCTTGGTGGCTTAGGTGAAATCGGTAAGAATACCTATGCCGTCGAATACAAAGACGAGATTGTCATCATTGATGCGGGAATTAAGTTCCCGGATGACAACCTTCTCGGAATCGACTATGTGATTCCTGACTATACTTATCTTGAACAGAACGAAGATAAGATTGTCGGTTGTTTCATCACACACGGACACGAAGACCATATAGGTGGTGTGCCCTATTTACTTAAACAAATTAACGTACCTATTTATGGTGGTCCACTCGCTCTCGGTTTAATCCGCAACAAACTTGAAGAGCATCATTTATTACGCACAGCATCTCTCAATGAGATTGATGAAGATAGTGTGATCAAATCTAAGCATTTTGAAATTTCATTCTACCTCACAACGCACAGTATTCCTGAGGCTTATGGTGTGATTGTGAATACACCTGAAGGTAATATCGTTCACACAGGTGACTTTAAATTTGATTTCACGCCTGTAGGTGAACCTGCGAATATGGCTAAAATGGCTAAATTAGGTGAAGAAGGCGTACTCTGCTTAATGTCTGACTCTACAAACTCTCTCGTTCCAGATTTCACGCTTAGCGAAAGAGAAGTTGGACAAAACGTTGATAAAATTTTCAGAAACTGCACAGGACGTATCATCTTCGCTACGTTCGCATCAAACATTTATCGTGTACAACAAGCGGTAGAAGCAGCGATTAAATATGATCGTAAAATCGTGACGTTCGGTCGCTCAATGGAAAATAACATCAAGATTGGTATGGAACTCGGTTACATCAAAGCACCGCCAGAAACATTTATTGAACCGAACAAGATTAATAGCGTGCCGAAACATCAATTGCTCATCCTTTGTACAGGATCTCAAGGTGAACCGATGGCAGCATTATCAAGAATTGCCAACGGTACGCATAAACAAATTAAGATTATTCCTGAAGATACTGTGGTGTTTAGCTCTTCACCTATCCCAGGTAATACGAAGAGTATCAACCGTACAATCAACGCGCTTTATCGAGCAGGTGCGGAAGTTATTCATAACAAAGTATCAAATATCCACACATCCGGTCACGGTTCTAAAGTAGACCAACAATTGATGTTACGTTTACTCAGACCGAAGTTCTTCTTACCTATTCATGGTGAATACCGTATGTTGAAAGCACACAGTCAAACAGGTATTGATTGTGGTGTGGATCCGGACAATGTCTTTATCTTTGAGATCGGTGATGTGCTCGCGCTCACTCACGATTCTGCTCGTTACGCTGGCCGTATACCATCAGGCAATGTGCTTGTCGACGGTAGTGGTATCGGCGATATTGGTAACGTTGTGATTAGAGACCGTAAGTTACTATCAGAAGAAGGTCTTGTGATTGTAGTCGTAAGTATTGATTTCCATACCAATCGCCTACTTTCTGGTCCAGATATTATCTCTCGTGGTTTCGTTTACATGCGTGAGTCAGGTCAACTCATTTATGACGCTCAGAAGAAGATTAAGACGGACGTGATTGGCAAGTTGAATCAGAATAAGGATATTCAATGGCACCAAATCAAGTCATCTATCATCGAAACGTTACAGCCTTATCTTTACGATAAGACAGCGCGTAAACCGATGATTCTTCCAGTAATCATGAAAGTAAACGAACATCAGTCAGGCTCTAATCATCATAAGAAAACGTTCAAACCTTCTTACAAAGGTTTCCGCAAAGGTAAAAGTAAAAAACAAGATAAATCATAGCATAAAAAGGTCGCAAACCCATTCAAGCGTTTGCGACCTTTTCCCATACTATAACTTAACCTCTAACGACTTTCTTCTCAAAGCGACTCAAATCATTGTCATGACCAATCATGATCAAGATATCTCCGAATTCAATACTAATATTAGGATCAGGAGAAACAATAATGTCACGTCCACGTTTGATTGCTATGATACTAATACCATACTGCGCACGAATATCCATATCAATAATCGACTGCCCTGCCATCTTCTCACTCGCTTTAATTTCCACGATAGAATGTTCATCCGCAAGTTCAAGATAGTCCAAGACACTGGCACTCGCCACATTATGTGCAATGCGTCGACCCATATCACGTTCAGGATGCACGACGGTATCTGCACCAATTTTATTAAGAATCTTCGCATGGTAATCATTCTGCGCTTTCGCAGTAACTTTCTTCACGCCAAGTTCTTTCAAGATCAATGTAGTTAACGTACTGGATTGAATGTTCTCCCCTATAGCCACGATGACATGATCAAAGTTACGAATACCTAAGCTTTTCATCACCGCTTCGTCAGTCGTATCTGCCACTACAGCATGTGTAGCAATATCGCTATATTCGTTGACGCGATTCTCGTTAAAATCAATCGCCATAACATCCATATCTAAAGCATTGAGTTCTCGGACGATACTACCACCGAAACGTCCAAGACCGATAACGACGTACTCTTTATCCATAAGTTGCCTCCATAATAAATAAGATGAGAATGATTTATCTATGAGTATTCTAACGTCATTAGCGTATAGTAAAACACATCATATTTCAATCATTCTCACCTTAAAAGTTTAAATTCTATTTTTTACCTTTCACATAACCTTTATCGAAAATAAATAAACGCATCAAGAATAAAAGAGATGGTAAGAGTAATAGGAAACCTGCTATAAACGCAATAATCAACGCTAATGCCATACTACCGTTGGCTGCACCATGTTCGATGCTGACATACGGATAGAGAATGTAAGGCATTTTACTCAAACCATAACCAAGGAAAGCAAAGAACACTTGTAAGATGACCATGATAAAGGCTAAACCATGCGCAACCTTAAAGAGTACAAGTAACAAGGCGATGACGAAACATACTAAGCTTAACGCAAACATCCACCAATAATCTTGCACCGCGGTCATGAAATGCGTGTGGTTCTGAATTCTTAACGTTAAGAGCACGAATAAGGACATCGCAATCATCGGTGGTCCCCAGAAGATGAACCAATATCTCACAAGTTTATACGCCTTCCAATCTTCCGCTTTCGCTGCATAATACGTCAGGAAACCTGCTGAAATATATAGCACGGTGAGCACAGCGAGGAAGACGACTGCCCATGAGAATGGGCTTAGCAAGAGTTCTGTCCAATCTAAATCAATGTGATGCGCATACTCGTGAATATAGCCCCCTTCTGATACGGTAAAAGCAACTGATAGAGAGGCTGGAATAAATAACCCTGCTATACCATAAAGGGCAAGCCACGGTAATTTCGTATCAGGACCATAGTTCTCAAAGGCATAGAAACCGCCGCGAATTGATAATAGAATCAGCGAAATAGACGCTGGTACGAGTAAAACAGTACCCATATATTTCGCTGTATCTGGGAAGAACCCGACTATTCCTACGAAGAAGAAGACGAAGAACACATTCGTCACTTCCCACACCGGATTTAAATACCGCGCAATGAGGTGATTAATACGTTTATCTTGATGTGTAATCTTCGCATGCAACGTGAAGAACCCTGCCCCATAATCTATTGAACCGATGATGATATAGCAGAATAAGAATAGCGATAAGACTAATATGCCTACATGTGCGTAATCCATTAATGGTCACCTCTTTCTGAGGAAAGTTCGTCGATCTCTTTGTAAGCAGGTTTGTTTCTGAACATCCGAATCAGCACGTAAGATGCAGTAACGAGAAGGACTAAATATAGTAATCCAAACAGAATCGTTACTAACGTGAGTCCACCTGCTTGTGTGGCTGCCTGTGCCACTTTCATATAACCTCTAATAATCCACGGTTGACGTCCTTGTTCAGTTAAGAACCAACCAAATTCAATCGCTAATAGTGCAGCTGGACCCGTTAGGATTGCTGCATAAAGCAATGGTTTCTTGAAAGTCCAACGACGTAAGCGTTTAAAAATCATCGTAATAATAAATACGGCTGAGACGATGAAACAGAACACACCCATTGCGACCATCAAATCAAAGTAGTAATGGACAATCATCGGTGGGAGTTCACTCTCTTTAAAATCATTTAAACCTTTCACTTTCGTATTCACGTTATTATCAGCCAAGAAGCTAAGTAAGCCAGGTATTTTGACTGCCCCTGAAACTTCTTGTTTATCTTCATCCAGTACACCGAAGAATACGAGATCAGACTTACTTTGGGTATCAAAGTGCCATTCATACGCAGCGAGTTTCTCCGGTTGTTCTTGATGTAGGAATTTCGCTGACATATCTCCGGCTAGCATAGAACCTAACGTAAAGATCAAACCGAGAATCATCGTTAGTTTTAAAGCTTTCTTATGATAAGCGGCGTCTTTCTTAAATTTATTCTTTAACAGTTTAAAAGCAGCGATCGTTGCGAGAACGAAAGCCATCGTCATTAAGGCCGTTGCAACGACGTGGAATGATCTCACTAAGAACGAATCATTAAACATCGCAGCCCACGGTTCGACGTTAATCATTCTGCCATTCTTCATTTCAAATCCTGCGGGTGTATTCATGAAGGAGTTAACTGAGGTGATAAACAATGCTGAGAAGGAACCACCTAGTATCACGGGTATACTAATAATAAGATGCGTCCATTGGCTTTTGAAACGATCCCAAGTGTAGAGATAAATACTCAAGAAGATCGCTTCAAAGAAGAATGCGAACGTCTCCATAAAGAGCGGTAGTGCGATGACATGTCCACCAATTTTCATAAAGGACGGCCATAATAGAGAAAGTTGTAAACCTATAATCGTACCTGTAACAACACCTACTGCAACGGTGATCGTGTACCCTTTTACCCAACGCTTCGCTAAAGTTAAATATTCAGGGTCTTTCTTCTTAATCCCTAGAAATTCAGCGATAGCAAACATGAGTGGCATACCTACACCAATCGTTGCGAATATAATATGAACTGCGAGCGTCATTCCTGTGAGAAAACGTGCAATTTCAACTGAATCCATAATATCACCTATATTTATATAAATATCATTGAGTTTTTACTCATGATTCTGTTAAATTATAAATCGACTACTATGCCAAATGAAATCATTTTGTTCATAAATTAAATGACAAATCTTTGACAACGCGCGGTTCAGACTACTTTCGTCTGTTCAACGATTATGCTAATCTGTAATTATTCTAAGCTTAAAAGGAGTATCACTATGAGTGAAATTGTTATTTATACCCAAGATGACTGCCCACCTTGCACATTTGTAAAAAATTACTTAGCTGAACATAACGTCGACTATACTGAAAAGAATATTAATCATGGTCCATATCGTAATGAGATGATAGATTATGATGCGTTTGCAACGCCATTTATTCTGTTAAATGGAGAGCCTATGTATTCTGTAGATATGGATAAGATCAATCACGCGTTTGGCATTGAGTAGAAGATTTATACTATTTTCGACAGAAATGAATATACTACTATCATTCCTGATTTTATATGGCACTAAACATAGATAATATTGATAAAAGGCGCTATGCCAGATCATCATATAATATAGTAGATGGGGCCAGCCCAACCCCAGACTATAGAAACACGACTTTTCTGTCTTAGACCTACTAAAAAGAGCTTAAGTTGAAGCGATTTGCCTTCAACTTAAGCTCTTATTTTTTATCAATCATAGTTATAAAAACAACTTATTTCGTATAAGATTGAACTAAATCTTCTACTTCATCAGCAGAAACACAATCGAGTGCACGATTTGCAAGTTCACGCATTTCGTTCTGACTTAAACCTTTGATTTGGCGACGTGCTTTGAGTACAGATATCGCACTCATAGAGAACTCGTCTAAACCTAGACCGAGCAATACTGGAATAGCAGTAGCATCGCCAGCCATTTCACCACACATACCTGTCCATTTACCTTCTTGATGTGAAGCATCAATGACTTGTTTAACAAGGCGTAAAATAGATGGATTGTATGGTTGGTAAAGATAAGATACACGTTCTGACATACGATCTGCCGCCATCGTATATTGAATCAAGTCGTTCGTACCGATACTAAAGAAGTCGACTTCTTTCGCAAAGACATCAGCTAAAGCAGCTGTAGCTGGAATTTCAACCATAATACCAAGTTCAATATCCTCAGCTACTTCTACGCCTTCTTTGATTAACTTCTCTTTCTCTTCGTTGAGTAATGCTTTCGCATCACGGAACTCTTGAACTGTTGCAACCATTGGGAACATGATGCTTAACTTACCATACGTTGACGCACGTAATAACGCACGAAGTTGTGGTCTGAATATTTCAGGTTCATTCAGACATAGACGAATTGCTCTGTAACCTAAGAATGGATTCATTTCTTCCGGCAGATTTAAATATGGTAGCTCTTTATCTCCGCCGATATCCAACGTACGAACAACGACGCGTTTACCATCCATTTCTTGTAAAACGGATTTGTACGCTTCAAATTGTTCATCTTCTGACGGCATTTCGTCTCTGCCCATATATAAGAATTCTGTACGGTATAATCCAATACCTTCGGCGCCATTATCAATGACACCATTAAGGTCTTCAGGCGTACCAATGTTTGCCGCAAGCTCAACGTTAACACCGTCTACTGTTGTTGTTTCTTCGTCACGTAATTTCTTAAGTTCTTCTTTATCTTTAAAGAATCGTTCACGCTTATTCTGATATGCAATGACTTCATCTTCTGTCGGATTGATAATCACTTCACCTGTCATACCATCTACGATAATCATATCACCTTGTTGTACTTCTTCAGTGATTGATTTCGTACCTACGACGGAAGCAATTTCTAAAGAACGACTCATAATTGCAGAGTGTGACGTTCTTCCACCGATATTCGTAACGAAACCCTGTACGAACTCTTTATTTAATTGAGCTGTATCAGATGGCGTTAAGTCATTACCGATAATAACGACATTCTCATCGATCATACTTGGGTTAGGTAATGTCACGCCAAGGATGTGTGCTAAGACGCGTTTAGATACGTCGCGAACATCTGCGGCACGCTCTTTCATATATTCGTTGTCCATAGACTCAAAGATCGTTACAAATTGTGAAGTCACGTCAGTCAATGCCGTCGGTGCATTCACTTGTTCGTTAGAAATCTTTTCTTCTACGGGTTTAATAGTTTCTGGGTCGTCCAGAATGAGTAAATGCGCATCAAATATCGCCGCTTTATCTGGGCCAATATTATCTTCGGCGTTATTTCGAATCTTAGTTAATTCAACTTTAGAAGTATCGATAGCGTTTCGAAACTTGTTGATTTCTGCATCAACATCCGCAACCTTATCACGTTCAAAGGATAAGTCAGGTTCAACGAGTAAATATGCTCTTGCAATTGCGACGCCGTCTGAAGCCGCAATTCCGTTCATACGTTGTGACATATTATTCTGTTAAACCTTCTTTAGATAAGATTTCAGTGATCGCTTCGATTGCGTCCGCTTCGTCGCTACCATCAGCATAGATTGTAATTTCAGCATCTTTGCCTACACCTAAGCTCATAACACCCATGATTGATTTAAGGTTAACTTTCTTACCGTTGTATTCTAATTGAATATCTGAATCGAATTTTGAAGCTGTTTGTACAAGCATTGTAGCTGGACGTGCATGAATACCTGTTTCGTCGATAATTACATATGATTTTTGTTCCATAATATGCTGTCTCCTTCGTATAGTTAGAATCGTTCAGTTTAATTAAACTTTCTTAGCCTTATAACTAAACATTACCAAAATTGATATTGAAATTCAATTTGTTAAACCCTAGCTACGATAATATTTGTAGCACTTTTGACTATTTTATGAAACGGGTTCCATTACCATAGAGATTTGATGACACTTTCACATTTTTTCATGTGATCTTCGCCAACTTTTTTCATAAAGTAAAAGCTAATTGAAGCTGAGATTGCTTGACCTACGACAGGGAACCATTTCGTTTGTTTTGCCGCTGCACGTTTTGCTACGTCACGAATCACGACTTTTAAGATTGCGTTTGACACCTTTTTACCGATAAATTGGCTACCTTGAATTGCTGCAGCAGAGAAGATACGTTGTTTCGTGTCATCGCCTAAAGAATTCACTTGTTTGTGATCTAAACCATACAGTTTATTTAAATCTTCAATGATATCGCGCATTAATTTAATATCTACACCGAAGTCTAATCCAGGAATCGGTACGACGCTCATTCCAGAAGAAAGTAAAGATTTCTTCTTCACTAATGACATCGCACGACGATGACGTTCCTTTAATTCTGCTTTCGTAGTAGGAATATTGCTTTTCTCTTTAATCTCTTCAATGTTGAGAACTTTATTTCCAATCTTACTAGTGACATCGTTCGTAATCTTATTAGTAAAACTCATGATCCATCGCTCCTCATAGTTAATTGTTCACAAGACTACATACCCGATTCAGCACAATTTATTTAAGTTGGACGAAAATTGCTTTCAAATACTTAGATGGTTTGTAATGCGGATGTGTCTTAAAGTCTTTAGGTAAGCCCATCACTTCCGCAAACTCAAAGTCGACGCCTGCTTTATTGAGTGTCTGTTTAATCACTGATTTAAATTGTTTCTTCGTAAACTCACTGTGGTTTGTACATAAGAGTAACGTGCCTTGAGGCGCAATAATATTCAGCGCTCCCTCGATTAATTTGTCGTAGTCCTTCTGCACTGAGAATGTTTTCTTTTTATTACGTGCAAAGCTTGGCGGATCAATAACGATCGTATCGTAAGTGATGCCGTGACGCTCTGCATAACGATAGTAGTCAAAGGTATCCATGACATAGATATACTGCGTTTCAGGATCGATGGCGTTAACACCGAAATTCTCTTCAGTGAGTTCACGTGAACGGTTAGCGAGATCAACACTTGTCGTTGTCTTGGCTTCGTTCGCTGCCACTACTGAAAATGCACCTGTGTAACTAAAGAGATTCAACACATCACGATGTGACGCAAAGTGATCACGAAGTTTCTTACGCACATCTTTCTGGTCAAGGAACAGTCCCGTCATCATATCATCATCTAGATTGACGTTATAGAAAGTGAAGTTCTCTTCAATAATAATAGGAAATTCTGGTGCATCACCTTCGACAAAACCACCTGCATGCGTGTGGTTAGGAAAGCGCATCTTCTCGTAAATAGACGTATAATCAAACACTTGTCGAATTGCTTGTAGAATTAAATATCTAAATTTGTAAATCCCTTTCGAATACCACTGAATCAACAAATGTCCATCATAATTATCGATGGTTAAACCACCCACACCGTCTCCTTCCGCATTAAAGAGACGGAATGCATTAGTACCTTCAATATGATAGAAATAGTCTCTTTCTGCTTGCGCTTCCTCAAATAAATTCATGAAGAACGTGGCATTAATATCTTCTGATTGATCGTAGCTCAACACCCATCCGAGTCCTTTATGTTGATGACCGACGTAAGCTGTGGCAATATAATTTCCTGAGTCAGTCACGAGTTGAAAGATATCCCCCTCTTTCAAATGATCGTGTGCATAGAGGTCCGCTTCATCTATCAATGGATAGTGATTCAAATACTTCTTCTCTTTACCTTTATTTAATGTCGCTGTCTTCATCTCTGACACTTACATCCTTTCTATTTATGCACTGTTATTGTGTTATTATTTTAACTTTCAATCCTACAATATCATATGCTGTGTTTACCTAGTTTATCATTCTTTATTGAGCTTAGCCTACGACTTATTCGCATTTTTTTGCCAATTCTATCCTCTCCTATTCTTCAGAGAAATTCAATTCTTTCATGAGCTTTGAAATGCGCAGAATGCTTTTGTCATTTTAAAAAGCAGATACAGAAACCGAGTTGATTTCCATATCTGCTTCTCATCCTCAATTTTAACTTTTTAAAAGTAAGAACTACTTCGAATTTAAAGATTCCATTCTCTCTTTATCATTACGATCAGGCTCACGTAATTTAATCACGAAAGCGACGATGACTGCGATGAGCATAATAAACAGAATTGGTGTAATGAATGTTGAGAATAATTGACCGTGAATCATAATATTCGCAAACTCTGTAAATAATTTGAAGAAGAGTATGCTAATAATGAAGAGATGTAAATAATAGAATCGATTTTTAAAGTAATTGGTTAACGTCAATAACACATAAACGATCATGATTAACATGAGCAAGAATAAAGTGATCCACTCAATAACGTACTGCGTTTGTGATAACTCCCAATTCCCTGACATAAACAAGGAACTTCTGTTGTGCAACTCAATGAGTGTAAAGAAGAGCATGATTCCTGCACAAATTAATTCAATATATAATGATTTCAGCCATTTCGGTTTGCGCATCCATTTCGGTACATCATCTTCTTGAATATCGATGCGTTGTTTCCATTTATCAACGAATTGATCTTTCTTGTTACGCATTTTTTCAATATCCATACTACGACGTGTCTTATGAGTAATCTCAGTCGTTTTATCTTGTAAGTGTTTAATACGTTCTTTCGTTTGGTTCGTCATTGACTCTTTGTTCGTCCGTGATAATTCTGGTTCTTCTTCACCTAACTCTTGCTTAGTTAACGGAAGAGAGCGGCGTAAGAACAAGAAGTTCCAAATCGCCATTTGACCGAGTAACCACATCACTAAGAAGAAAGCATTCACACTTAAGATGTCAATCGGGATAATATCATTATTGTCTACGCGGCCATATAACACAACTTGCGTGATAAGGTAAGAAATACCATAGCTAAAGATAATCCATAAATAATGATATTTTCGGTGATTCGGATTTAAATCATCTTTATAAACGATATAACCAATGTGAATGATAAAAGGAATCACAAAGATAATCGCAAAGAAACTATAAACTTGCGTCATTAAGACGAGTGTAATGATGAAGAATAGAATTCCGATGACTAAGAAGAATACAGAAATATCATAGTCGTAAGAAGTTGTTCTGAACAACAGAATACCTATACCGATAACTAATAAACCGAACAGAATGATGATAATCGCACTGACGATTGGAAAGCTACCAATAAACGTACTCATGACTCGAATAATTTCTGCAAAGAATGCGTTAATAAAGTCCCATACATTATGTATGTTTAAGTTGATCTTATCTTTCCCATTAAGCATGTGAATGAAAGATAAATTGAGTAATATAATAACACCTATTAACAGTGCGACTGCACCGATAATATAGCTGTATATAATTTCGGCGTGTTTTTTAAGGAAAGACATTCATTTCACCTCAAAACAATTATATATGAACATATCCATGTTGTCTCTATATCGTACAAGAAATAGGTCTAGAGACCGAAATTTCTCACACTTTTCTCGCTAATGATTAAACATAATCCACAATGTCCCTTTCAGTATGTAACATCATTGAAAACGAGTGACGATGGTATTTTGTGACAGCAATTTATAAATTTAAGTTCTTTTCTGTAAACAAGCTGAGTCGCGATTTGTATTCTCGCTCCCCACTTTTTCAGTAAAAGTAAATGAAGCGTTTATAGCACACAGCAATAGCATTTGAACTTGAGCTTACCTTTTATGTTTGCACACTAACGCTTCCTTCGAATGCGAGATAAGTATGTAAATTATAACGCACGCGACCTATCAACTCAACTCACTTCTTCTATTTCCATTTCGCCCCACGAAGAAACAGATTTCACAATATAATTGTGTGTAAATACTTTAAAATGGGTATAATAAAAGTGGTAAGAATAATCAACAAAGGAGCCTGATTCCCATGACAAATGAAGACAAAAATAAACAAGCAGCTGAACAAGCTAAAGAACAAGAAGAGCAATTAAAGGATAAGAAAGAACAAGCCGAAGATAACGTTAAAGAAACAAAACAGAACGTCCAAGATACTTTAGATTAATAGCTAAACATCGTTCGAATTCTACACATTTTATTCGTAAGATAAACACAAACCCTATAATTATTAGTCGCAAAGCACGCGTCACTCACAACTAATACCATGTGACGCGTGCATTTTCGTGCGTATTTTAATGTAATTATGCTACTATATGACCTCGCTAAACCGAACTTCTCTCACATATCTCAAGAAAGCCTTGACAATCGTTCTCAACCAGTCTACATTAGAATTAAATTACAAATCAATCTAACGCACTAGGGGTGTTATGTTATAACTGAGATGAGGTAGAACCTCAAACCCTTTGAACCTGATCTAGATGATACTAGCGTAGGAAAGTGAGCGATTACTATTATGTTAAGCTCTGCCTTTTATGACTCGGCAGAGTCTTCATCCAATGTTTATTTCTTTCTGTTTGTTTTTCGCGCAACTTCTAGATGAGGTTGTGCGTTTTTTATTGGGAGGAAATAGATATGACAAGAGCTTCAAGAGGTTTAAAGCTATCCGACATACTCGTCACAGTCTTAATCGCCGTCGTCTTCGCGATTATTTATAACGTTTGGCATTTCGTGTATGATTTTTCTAAAATATCTGGTTTGCACGTAGAAGAAATCGTCTACGGCATGTGGTTTATGGCAGCAGTCGTTGCTTATCTCATCATTCCTAAACCGGGTATCGCAATTCTAGCTGAGTTTGCAGCAGGTGCTGGTGAAACCATCGTTATGGGCCGCTTCGATGTCCCTACGATGATTTATGGTTTACTCCAAGGTGTAGCTTGTGAGGTTATCTTCCTCATCTTCCGCTACAAATCTCGTTCAGCTGCAGTAGCTATGCTTGCTGGGTTAATGGCAGCGATTATTACCTTGCCACTCGACTTCGCGTATGGCTACCTCAATGAGTTATCAGGTTGGAACTTAACACTGTACATCGTCTTCAGATTAATCGGTGGTCTGTTAGTCGCTGGTTTACTGTCTTACTACATCGTCAAGGCGCTGGATCAGACCGGAGTGACCAAACTCTTCAGACCTGCATCTAAAAAAGATTACGATAACTTGTAAGGAGACGATACTGTGCTATCGACTAAAAATTTACGTCTGAAGTATCCGAATGGTGAACATAAGATCTTCGATGGTCTCAATTTAACCATTCATGACAAAGAGAAAGTACTCTTACTCGGTCCCTCTGGGGCGGGTAAGAGTACATTATTAAATGTGTTAAGTGGCATCGTTCCTGAATTAATCGAATTGCCAATGAAATATGACGAATTACATATTGATGAACATTGTGGCATGATCTTCCAAGACCCTGACACCCAGTTCTGCATGCCGAAAGTGAAAGAAGAACTAGGCTTTATACTTGAGAATCGACAAGTGCCACGTTCCGAAATGGACCAAGCGATTCAACACGCTTTAGATTCAGTAGGTCTCAATGTTGATCCTGGTCAATACGTAAACCAACTCAGCGGAGGTATGAAACAGAAATTAGCGATTGCAGAAACGTTACTACAACAAGCTGAGACTCTTTTCCTAGATGAGCCAACAGCCATGCTTGATACAGAAGCCACAGCTGAATTGTGGAGCAAGATCAAGGATTTCTGGGAAGACCAAACTGTCGTGATCGTGGAGCATAAGGTTGAACATATTTGGGAACACATCGACCGTGTCATTCTACTCAATTATAACGCTGAGATTATTGCTGATGACAAACCCGAAGCAATTCTCTCTCAGCACGAGGAGCTACTGACCGAGTACGGGGTATGGCATCCAAATGCATGGGATTATGCGCCTAAAGCACAGGATACACCCTCCACCCCTACTGAGCCTGTCTTTCGCTATCAAGATGGGGCCATTCGTCGCGGTAACAAGACATTGATTGCTCTTGACGAATTTACCGTTTCTTTAGGTGAGTGGATCACGATTACAGGTAAAAATGGTACCGGCAAAACGACATTGCTCGAATCTATGATGCAGTTAATCAAATACGATGGCAAGATGACCTATAATGGACATGTCTTAAAGAAAATTAAAGATGCTGCACAACATATGTATCTCGTGTATCAAAACCCAGAGCTACAGTTTATTACGCAATCTGTTTATGATGAAATCTTTATTCAATTTAGTCAAAAAGATAATAAGGAAGCGCAACAACAAACTGAAGACATGTTACGCTTACTCAATTTAGAACGCGTGCAGAACCAACATCCGTTCGAATTGTCTATGGGTCAAAAGCGTCGTCTGAGTGTGGCAACCGCGTTAAGTTCACCAGCAGATATTATCATGTTGGATGAGCCTACCTTTGGATTGGATAGCCATAATACTTTTAACTTGATCCAACTCTTCCAAGAACGTGTAGCGCAAGGTCAGACGATCATCATGATTACACACGACCCAGAAATTATTGCGCGCTACCCTTCTCGACAAATTCACGTTGAAGATCAGCAGTTACATGAAGTAAGAAAGACAGGTGATATGCATGTTTGAAGCGTGGAAAGTACGCAACACCTTTGTCCATGATGTCAATGTAATTACGAAGATTGTGATGGCGATACTCTTATTCGTCTTCGTCATCTTTATTCACCAATTCGATATCATGATTTATACAACGATACTTATGTTTCTGTTTCTCGTCTTATTTAACGGCGTGCAGTTTAAAGTTGTGGGTATCTTCACCTTCTTCGCAATCTTTTTTGCGATTATATCGTCATTATCAATGATTCTTTATGGAGAAGGAACACATACCCTATTTAAACTTGGTTTCATCCATATCACACGTGAGAGTTTCATTCGTGGCATTCATTTATCGTTACGTTTATTAACAGTCTCCTCTATGGGGATACTGATCTCATTAACATCTGAAATCGTCATGATTTTTTACAGTATGATGCAGCACTTAAAGGTGAAACCGAAATTTGCTTACGCCTTTATGGCAGCCATTCGTATGGTGCCCATTATGATCACATCATTTATCCAATTGCGTCATTCACTCAAGATGCGTTATCAAGTTATAGATGCACAACACTATCGTGGACTTAAACGTTTGAAACATTTGTTTATTCCGTTGCTCAGTCAGAACATCCGTCGTGCACATCAACTTTCTGTCGCGATGGAGAAGAAAGGCTTCCAAGATGGTCCACGTACGTACTACTACAAAGCACCATTTTCATACAAAGATATCGTGTTTATCGTCGTGACCATAGCACTACTCGCCATCAGTTGTTATCTGGCACACGTCCTACCACTTACAGATATTCCAGATGTACGTAGCCATAATTTCTAACTATTTTTCTTAGGTTTTGTAAAAGGCGAGCGGACTTGGCAATAGAAAATGATGGCTATTAGCCGATAACAGCCAGTCCCTTTTATCACTAAAACTTGCTGAACTTTGAGATAATTAATAACATTCATCACATCTTAAAAACCCCGTTCCAAACAATTCATGGAACGGGGTTAAATTATGTCTATTTGTACATTTATTTAAAGTAAGTTAGCATGCTCAGCACTCAATTACTACTCTAGCTTAACGTAACGCTTTGTCACTAATATCATTACGATAGAATAATGCATCATTAGCTACAGGTTCTACTGCTTCATAAGCGGCTTTCTTCGCTTCAGCAATATCTTTGCCTTCTCCTAAAGCTAAGATTACACGGCCACCTGAAGTAACGAAGTGGTCGCCTTCTTTCTTCAAACCACTCACGAAATATTTACCTTCATCTAAAGTGAAGCCAGAGACTTCTTTACCTTTCTCATAGCTACCAGGATAGCCTTTAGACGCAAGCATAACTCCAACAACAGCTTGATCTTTCCACTTAAAGTGAATTGGTTGTTTCGCGTCTAAGTCGAGAATATGTTGCATCAAGTCACTTTCCATACGTGTGAGTAAGACTTGAGCTTCAGGGTCTCCGAAGCGCGCATTAAATTCGATCACTTTCGGGCCTTCTTTAGTGAGAATCGCACCGATGTACAATAATCCGAAGAAATGATAGCCTTCTTGCTCCATCGCTTGAGCAATCGGTTGTGCAATTTGACGATTCGTTTCTTCGATGACTTCTAAGCTGATATGTGGTACAGGACAATAAGCACCCATACCGCCAGTGTTCGGCCCTTGGTCATTATCAAATGCACGTTTATGGTCTTGCGCAATACAATCGAATGGCACGGCGTAGTCTCCATTCACGAACGTCATGAGTGAGAATTCTTCACCTTCAAGGAAAGTCTCAAAAACTACAGTTTCGTCGTCTGTTGGATACAATTTTTCAACCGCTTCTGCTGCTTCATCGTAATTCTCCGCAATAATAACGCCTTTTCCTGCAGCGAGACCATCTTTCTTTAATACCACTGGGTAGTCGCAGGATTGAATGTATGCTTGCGCTTCCGTCTTGCTCGTGATTTCACTATAGTCAGCCGTTGGAATGTCGTACTTAGCCATTAATTTCTTCGCAAATGATTTAGAGCCTTCAATTTGAGCAGCTGCTTGCGTTGGACCAAAGACTTTAATATCTACGTCTAACAAGCGATCTGCTAAACCTTCAGTCAATGGTTGTTCAGGACCTACAACGACCCATTCAATACCTTGTTGTTGTGCGAAATCAACAATGTCATCATGTGCACTTTCAGCAATAACAGTGTGAACTTCAGCGACTTGAGCCATCGCGTCACTGCCTGGAATCGCATGAAGTTCGTCAACGAGCGGCGATTGATTTAACTTATGTGCAAGTACATGTTCGCGCCCACCTGCACCAATCACTAACACTTTCATCTTTCTACCTCCTGTAGTTGAGATTAATGTTTAAAATGACGTTCTCCTGTCGTTACCATAGCAATGCCATGTTTGTTGGCCATATCGATAGAATCTTGGTCTTTAATTGAACCACCAGGTTGAATAATTGCTTTGATACCATGTTTCGCAGCGAGTTCTACCGTATCATCCATTGGGAAGAAACCATCAGAAATCATCGCAACATTATCATCAATACCAATTGCTCTTTCAATTGCAATTTCAGCAGAACCTACACGATTCATTTGTCCTGCACCAATACCGACAGTTTGTTGTGGGTTGCTGAGGATCACCGCGTTACTTTTAACTGCTGCAACGACTTTCCAGCCTAAGAGCATCGCATCCCATTGTGCTTCAGTAGGCTCTGCATCAGTTACGACTTTCATATCTTCACGAGTGATTGTAGAGTGGTCTTTCTCCTGAACGAGATAACCACCAGAAACAGATACGAACTCTTCTTCATCATCATTGACTGACATATCAATTTCTAGCAAGCGGATATTCTTCTTCTGTTGTAATACATCAAGGGCATCTTGAGAGAATTCCGGTGCAATGACGACTTCTAAGAAGATACTGTGTAATTGTTCAGCAAGCTCTTTCCCAACTGGACGGTTAAGCGCAACAATACCACCAAAGATAGATTGGCTATCCGCCTCATAAGCGCGGTTGTAAGCTTCTTCGATAGTTTCACCTACACCTACACCACACGGGTTCATATGTTTCACCTCTACTGCAGCTGGCTGTTCAAAGGATTTCGCCAACGTTAATGCAGAGTCTGCATCCTTAATGTTGTTAAAGCTTAATTGTTTACCATGAAGCTGTTTCGCTCCCGCAATCGTATTCGGAGCATCAGATTCACGTACGAAGTAAGCAGATTGTTGTGGATTCTCACCATAGCGCAGTGATTCTTTACTATCTTTGAAAAAGTTAACAATCGCATGATCGTAAGCATTCGTATGTTCGAACACTTTAATCATCAATGATTTACGATACGCTTCATCTAAATCGTCGTTTCGTAGACGTTGGATCACTTCATCATAATCTTCAGGATGCACAATCGTTGTCACATGTTTGAAGTTCTTAGCTGCCGCACGTAACATCGTTGGCCCACCGATATCGATGTTCTCAATTGCATCCATTTCTGTTACATCCGGATTCGCCACTGTTTCTTGGAAAGGATAAAGATTGACAACCACCATATCGATGAGATCAATATCTTGTTCTTTCAATTGATCAAGGTGTTCAGATTTATCACGATCAGCTAATATACCACCGTGAACTGCTGGATGTAATGTTTTAACACGTCCATCCATAATTTCGTCAAACTGTGTTAACTTTGAGATCGATTGAACAGGTACACCTGCCTCTTCGATTGCGCGCATGGTACCTCCAGTAGAATACAATTCGTAGTCCAATTCAGTTAATGCTCGCGCGAAATCTACGATACCTGCTTTATTCGATACACTTAATATTGCTTTCTTCATTACGTTATTTCGCCCCTCTTATTGAATAATTTCAGCTATGACTTTCGGATAAAGTTCATATTCAAGTGATTTCACTCGTTGTTCTAAGTCTGCTTTTGTATCATCTTCATAAATTGGGCACTGACGTTGTTCAATAATTTGGCCCGTATCCATACCACTATCAACATAATGGACAGTAGTTCCGGTTTCTTTGTCACCACTAGTAAAAGCTTGTCCAATCGCATCAATACCCTTGTACTTCGGTAACAATGACGGATGGATATTCAATATTCTGCCTTCATATGCGTCCAAGATGGTAGCGCTGATCAATTTCATATATCCTGCTAGAATAATCCATTCAACGCCCTCAAGTTGTAACTGCTTAAGGATCGCTTGCTCATAGTCAGCTTTGGAATCATAGTCTTTCAATACTGTGATGTGAACATCTAAATCAAATTGTTGCGCACGCTGGATACATTCCGCTTCAACTTGATCTGTATACAGTGCAGTAACCTCAATATTAGGTAATTCCCCTGCTGTCACACGTTGCATAATGTTTTCGAAATTTGTGCCTGAACCAGAGGCAAAGATTGCTACTTTAACCATAGATTAAACACCTTTCACCGTAATCGGTTCTTCTGCTTCAGTAATCGTACCGATATGGAATGCTTCAACATCTTCTTTGGCTAAAATGTCTATCACGCGCTTCACGTCTGCTTCATCTACAATTAACGTAAAGCCGATACCCATATTAAAAACATTGTACATTTCATCTGCCTCAATGTGTCCTTGTTGTTGAATCCAATCAAAAACTGGCGGTGTTGGGAAAGTAGTCACATCGACTTCACCAGATTTGCCTTCGGGTAATGCTCTTGGGATATTTTCATAGAAACCGCCGCCCGTAATATGTGTCATCGCATGAATCTTCACTTGTTCTTTGACTGCAAGTACAGGCTTAACATATAAACGTGTTGGCTCAAGGAACACATCTAAATAGGATTTACCGTCAACGAATGTATCATTTAAATCAATATCCGATTGTGCAATTAAGCGACGAACGAGACTATAACCGTTAGAATGTACACCACTCGAAGCCAAACCGATAATTGCTTGGCCAGCTTGGACGCTACTGCCATCGATGTATTCATCCTTTTCAACAGCACCTACAGCAAATCCAGCTAAATCGTACTCACCTTCATGGTACATTTCGCCCATCTCAGCAGTTTCGCCACCGATTAATGCCGTATTTGTTTCTTCACAACCATCACTGACACCTTTAACAATCTGTTCGATGACTTCAGGAACGACTTTATTCGTTGCGATGTAATCTAAGAAGTAAAGTGGTTCAGCACCTGTCGTTAAGATGTCGTTCACACACATCGCGACAGCATCGATACCAATCGTATCGTGTTTGTCGTGATCAATCGCGAGTTTCAATTTCGTTCCTACACCGTCTGTACCAGAGACCATGACCGGCGCTTTCATGTTGAGTTGAGATAAATCAAATGTCGCGCCAAAACCGCCAAGACCACCGAGTACTTCAGGGCGCATCGTTCTCTTTACGTGACTCGACATACGTTCTACTGCTTCGTAACCTGCGTGAATGTCCACGCCAGCTTCTTGGTATGATTTAGACATTAAGATTCCCCTCACTATCAAAGTATTGTTTGTTCTGCGCTAAATATGCTTTCTGTCTATCACTTAAGTTGGCTTTATAGTCCGCTTCGTAATCATACAAACCTGCAGGATAATCGCCAGTAAAGCTTTCTACACATAATCCGCTATATGGTGAATCTACATCAAGTCCGATAGAATCAATTAAGCCATCTACTGAAAGATAGGCCACAGAATCCGCACCGATGTGTTCACAAATCTCTTCTGGTGATTTGTTAGCAGAAATAAGTTCAGCTGTCGTAGATACATCGATACCATAGAAACTTGGGAACATGAACTCTGGAGAAGCAATGCGCACATGAATTTCTTTGGCACCTGCTTCTTTCAACATGCGGACGATACGTTTACTCGTTGTACCGCGCACGATTGAATCATCGACGAGCACGATGTTTTTACCATGCACGATGTCTTTAACTGGCGATAACTTCGTACGCACACCTTGTTCACGTAATTCTTGTGTCGGTTGAATAAACGTACGTGCTACGTATTGGTTTTTAACAAGCCCCATCTCATATGGTAATTTCATCTCTTCAGCATAACCAGACGCTGCAGATAATGAAGAGTTCGGTACACCGATAACCATATCTGCAGTTTCAGCCGGACTCTCTTGCGCTAAGCGTTTACCTGACGCTTTACGCACCGCATGAACGTTCTTCCCCGCAATCGTTGAATCTGGACGTGCAAAGTAGATGTACTCCATAGCTGAAATGGCTGTGTTTGTATGTTCTGTATAGCTTTCCACACGGATACCTTCGTCATTGATGACCACATATTCACCAGCGTGAATGTCACGTACAAATTCTGCACCGAGTACGTCAATTGCACATGTTTCACTTGCGATGATATAAGCGCCATTCGGCATTTGTCCCACAACTAATGGGCGAATCGCGTTTGGGTCTACGGCTCCGTAAAGTCCTTCTTTAGTTAAAATAGCGAACGTAAAGCCACCCTTAATAATACGTAGACTTTCTTTTAAAGCTTCTTCAAAGGTAGGTTGCTTACTACGACGAATCAAGTGCATAATCACTTCTGTATCAGATGAAGAATGGAAGATGGCACCTTGATGTTCTAACTCTTGGCGTAAGCTTTGTGCGTTGATTAAGTTACCGTTGTGGCACACCCCAACGCTCATATCATAGAAATGATACAAGAACGGTTGAATGTTCTCGATTCCTTTGTTGCCTGATGTTGCATAGCGAACGTGACCAATCGCATATTGATAGTCTTGTAAGTGACTCATCTTCGTCTTGTTGATGGCATCTGTCAGCAAACCTAAACCACGTTCACTGACAAATTCCTTACCATCTGAACAAACGATACCTGCACCTTCTTGACCACGATGTTGTAAACTGTGTAAACCCATGTAAGTCAATTGTGCTGACTCAGGGTGATTCCAAATTCCAAACACGCCACATTCTTCGTTTAATCCGTTGAAGTCATACATTGAGGAATTGCTCCTTCCCATGCTTGTTTTAATTGATCAGCATTGCGTGAAATTGTAGTTGAACCGTTCTTCACAGTGAAGGATTGGTCGTTAGTGATGTGACCAATTTTAACTGCGTCTGGCATATCAAATGACTGACCCTCTTTAACTATGACTAAGTAACGTCCTTGCGTTTCACTAAAGAGTTGTGCATCTGAAACGTCTAGTTCGACATCTAAGCCTAAATCGTAATGCGCGCTGAAACGAGCAAGTGTGATGAGCAAGCCACCTTTACCTACTGTTTGAACATGTGATAAGACGCCATCCCTAACCGCTTGTGCGATGTGTTCACCTTTAGCTACTTCGTCAGATAAATCAATCGCTTCAAACTCGTGATTAACTGAACCATGAAGTAACTTCTCGATTTGACTACCACCGAAATCATCACGTGTACCGCCGACGAGATAAACATCTTCGCCTTGGGTTGGATGGAAATCTTTCAAGTAATTAATATCTTCGATTAAACCAACCATACCTACGACAGGAGTTGGGAAGATCGACGTCTTCGGTGTTTCGTTGTAAAGTGAAACGTTACCGGAAACAACAGGAGTCTTCAATGTTTCACAAGCTTCAGCCATACCTTTCGTAGAGTCGATAAGTTGTTGATAGATTTCTTTCTTCTCTGGAGAACCGTAGTTTAAGCAGTCTGTCATCGCTAGTGGTTTCGCACCGACTGCAATTAAGTTGCGGTACGCTTCAGCTACGACCATCTTACCGCCTTCGTAAGGTTGGTTGAATACGTAGCGCGCTTCACCGTCAATCGTTGAAGCGATGGCTTTGTTCGTACCTTCAACACGTACGACAGAAGATTGCAATCCTGGCTTAACAATCGTATTCGCACCTACTTGTTGATCATATTGTTCGTAGAGATAGCGCTTAGAAGCGATTGTTGGATGTGTAAACAATTGATCAAATGTTTGTTCAACGTCAACTTGGCTATAATCATTTTTAGACGTATTAAATTCTTTCTCTTCCCCTTCAAGGATATATTCAGGTGCTTCGTCAGCGAGCGGTTGAACTGGAATATCTGCGTACACTTCGTCTTCGTAAGTGAGAACGAAGCGGTCAGTATCTGTCACTTCACCAATTACTGCACTGTCTAGCTCATGATCTTCAAAGAGGTCTAAGAATTTTTGTTCTGTACCCTTTTCAACTACAAGTAACATACGTTCTTGCGTTTCAGATAACATCATTTCGTAAGGAGAGATGCCTTCTTCACGAACTGGCACTTGATCCAATCTTAAGTGCATACCACTGCCACCTTTAGCAGCCATTTCAGAAGAAGATGATGTCAGACCAGCAGCACCCATATCTTGAATACCAACGAGTTCTTTATATGTAATGGCTTCAAGTGTAGCTTCCATCAGTTTCTTACCAACAAATGGGTCACCGATTTGTACAGAAGGACGTTTACTTTCGCTTTCTTCGTTTAACTCTTCTGATGCGAATGTCGCACCGTGAATACCATCGCGACCTGTCTTCAAGCCGACGTAAATCACTGAGTTACCTTTCCCTTTAGCTGTACCTTTCTGAACCATGTCATGATCGATGACACCCACACACATCGCGTTAACGAGTGGATTACCGTCATAGCGTTCGTCGAATTCGATTTCACCTGCTGTAGTTGGAATACCGATACAGTTACCGTAACCACCGATACCAGCAACGACACCACGTAGCAAACGGCGATTCTGTTTCTCAGTTAATTCGCCGAAGCGTAAACTGTTGAGTAAGTTGATTGGACGTGCACCGATAGATACAATGTCACGGATGATACCGCCAACACCTGTAGCAGCACCTTGGTAAGGTTCAACTGCAGATGGGTGGTTATGAGATTCTACTTTGAAGACCACCGCTTGTTTGTCGCCAATATCCACGACACCTGCCCCTTCACCAGGACCCATGAGGACATGTTCGCCTGTCGTTGGGAACTGTTTCAAGAACGGCTTAGAGTGTTTGTAAGAACAGTGTTCACTCCACATCACTGAGAAGATACCAATTTCTGTAAAATTCGGTTGGCGTCCGAGAATCTCGCACACTTTGTCGTATTCTGCGTCTGTGAGTCCAAAGTCTTTATATAACTTCTCTGTTCTAATTTCTTCACTGCTTGGTTCGATAAATTTAGACATTTTGTTCCCTCCAACTTTTCACCATGGCTTCGAATAACTTCATACCACTATCAGTACCTAAGATTGCTTCAAGCGCACGTTCTGGGTGTGGCATCATACCGCAGACGTTACCGCGTTCGTTGACAATACCTGCGATATCTTCATGCGAACCATTTGGATTATCAACATATTTCAAGATGACTTGATTGTTGGCATGTAAGTCATTGTAAATCTCATCTGTACAATAGTAATGACCTTCACCGTGTGCAACTGGATAAACGACCACTTCATCTTTGTCGTAGAGATTTGTAAAAGCTGTGTCGTTATTCACGACTTGTAATTCTTCGTTTCTGCTGACGAATAAATGCGAATCGTTATGTAGCAAAGCACCTGGTAATAAGCCAATTTCTGTAAGAATTTGGAAACCATTGCAGACACCCAATACAGGCTTACCTTCTTCTGCTAAGCGTTTCACTTCTGTGATCACTGGTGCCACGCTCGCTACCGCACCTGAGCGTAAATAGTCACCGAATGAGAATCCGCCTGGGATGAGTACGCCGTCGAAACCTGCAAGTGATGTTTGACGATAATCTACATATTCTGCATCGACACCTGCTTTAAGTGCAGCATTCAGCATGTCACGGTCGCAGTTCGATCCAGGGAATCTAAGCACTGCAAACTTCATTAGAAATTCTCCCCTTCTTCAACAACTTTGTAGCTATATTCTTCAATGACTGTATTCGCAAATAATTTCTCACTTAAAGTTGTCACGATATTATCCACCGCTTCATCTGACGCTTCATCCACTGTTAAGTAAAGTACTTTACCCACACGAATATCGTTAACTTGTTCGTAACCTAAATCATGTACGGCGCGTGTTAATGCTTGTCCTTGTGTATCTAATACTTGTGGTTGTAATGTGATGTGTAATTCGATTTTTTTCATTATTCTACGTCCTCCAATTTAGTTAAAAATGCTTGATAAACATCTAAGATTGAACCTCTATCTTCACGGTAAACGTCTTTATCAAAGTTCTCGTCACTATCCAAAGCCCAAATACGGCATGTATCTGGTGAAATTTCATCAGCGAGAATAATCTTACCATCTTCTGTACGACCGAACTCAATCTTGTAATCCACGATTCTTAAATCCACCTTCGCCATGAGCGCTTTTAAGTGTTCGTTGATACCTAAGGCTGCCTCTTTTAACGTAGCAATTTCGTCATCGTTCGCTAAGTTGAGTAATTTCACGTGGTCGTCAGTGATAAGTGGATCGTTGAGATCATCATTTTTATAGAAGAATTCCACGAGAGGTTGCTCAAATTCATATCCTTTGTCGAAACCAAGGCGTTTAGTGATAGAGCCTGCTGCGATATTGCGAACTACGACTTCTAACGGAATGATTTCTACCTTTTTAACTAACTGTTCAGTGTCAGAAAGTTGTTCGATAAAGTGACTTTCAAGACCTTGATCTTTCAAATATTGAAAGATTTTAGAAGTGATAAGGTTGTTCAAACGGCCTTTACCTTCTAAATGGTCTTTCTTAGCACCGTTGCCAGCTGTAACTTCGTCTTTATACTCCACACGAAGTACATCATCTTGATCTGTAGTGAAAATACGTTTCGCTTTACCTTCATATAATAAAGACATTATTGGTTTCTCCCTTCAAAACGTTGTAGCATTTCTCGTTCAGTTTGGTCGACGTCGTTTGTTAAGATCGTCATGTGCCCCATCTTACGGTCAGGTTTACGTGTTGTCTTACCATATATATGCACGTGCCATTCTGGATGGTCACCAAATTGATCTTCGAGTAAGTCTAAATCACGGCCGAGTAAATTCATCATGACCGCTGGCTTTAAGATTTCGATTTCTTGAGGTAACTGTTGTCCTGTCACAGCAAGGATATGCGTATCAAATTGAGAATAATCACACGCTTCAATAGAATAATGGCCTGAGTTATGAGGTCTTGGCGCGATTTCATTGACATAGAGATGATTATCTCGATCGATAAAGAATTCAACAGTGAACGTACCTACAAAATGGATATAATCTGTAATCTTCTTCACTTCTTCACGAGCTTCAGCTTCTTTATCTGAGCGCGCAGGTACAATCGTTTTAAATAGTATTTGGTTTTGGTGTTCATTCTCTTGGAGAGGGAAATAAGTAATTTGATTATTATTACCAATCGTTACAGTTAGTGATACTTCTTTAGCTAAATCAACAAATTGTTCGGCAACACATTCTTGATTCTCAATTAATGTGCGTGCTTCATCTAGGTCGTCTTCACTTTGAACCAAGATTTGTCCTTTACCGTCGTAACCGCCAAAGCGTGTTTTGACCATAAATGGATAACCTAATTTGTCTACCGCTCTTTCGATATCATTCGGTTCAGTGAGCTGTTCAAATGGAACAATTTGTGTTCCAGCAGCTTCTAAAGATTGCTTTTCAGTCAAGCGATCTTGGAGCAATTCAATCGCTTGATAACCTTGAGGAATATTGTAGCGTGAAACGAGCGCTTTCAGTTGTGGAGCAGAGATATTCTCAAACTCGTATGTAATAACATCCGATTGCTCACCTAACTGTTCGAGCGCTTCCATGTCATCATATGGTGCATTAATAAATTCGTGTGCGACGTGTTGGCATGGACATTCAGCATCCGGATCGAGGACAATCACACGATAACCCATCTTCTGTGCAGATTGAGCCATCATCTTACCTAACTGACCCCCACCGATAATACCAACCGTTGCACCAAACGCTAGTTTATTGAAGTTCACTTTGCATTTCACTCACTTTCTCAGCTAATGACTTTTCATAATTTTGTAAGTTTTCTTGAACTGAAGTATCTTGAAGTCCTAATATTCTGGCAGCTAAAATGCCCGCATTCTTCGCTCCAGACTTACCGATAGCTGTTGTAGCAACAGGAATACCACCTGGCATTTGTACAATAGAAAGTAATGAATCCAAACCTTGTAGCGCTTTAGATTCAATCGGTACACCAATAACTGGAAGTGTCGTCATTGAAGCAATCATACCTGGAAGGTGTGCAGCGCCTCCAGCTCCAGCAATGATCACGTCGTAACCATTGAGTCGTGCTTCTGACGCGAAATCTACCATTAATTTAGGCGTACGATGTGCAGACACAACTTGTTTATCATACGGAACGCCTAATTCTTCTAACATCTGACAACTTTCTTTCATCGTAGCCCAGTCAGATGAACTACCCATGACAACTGCCACTTTCATTATGAACACCCTTTCAAAGATTTGAAATTCACATTGCATAAGTTGTATATTACATGTATAAGGATAACAACAATTCACGAGTATTTCAATTTAAAATCGAACTTTATCTGAATTTCTTGCGTCAATTTACGTTTATTACTATAAATTCGATTGACCTACTCGGGAAATGTAAGGATAGAGTGAATCTAAACAAGGAGGATTTGGTTTATGTCTGCTAAGGTATTAGACGGTAAACAAATTGCAAAAGATTATCGACAAGGACTTAAAGATCAAGTTGAGGAATTAACTTCTAAAGGCTACACTCCAAAGTTATCTGTTATTCTCGTAGGTAACGATGGTGCAAGCTTAAGCTATGTTAAATCTAAGAAAAAAGCTGCAGAAAAAATTGGTATCACTTCAGAAATCGTACATTTAGATGAAGATACTTCTGAAGAAGAAGTGTTAAAAGAACTTGATCGTTTAAACAATGATGACTCAGTAAGTGGTATCCTCGTTCAAGTACCTCTTCCTGATCAAGTAAGCGAACAAAAGGTATTAGAATCTATCGACCCAGCGAAAGACGTAGACGGATTCCATCCTGCTAACATCGGTAAGCTTTATATCGATGAACAAACTTTCGTACCTTGTACTCCACTTGGCGTAATGGAATTACTTAACCACGCTGATATGGATTTAGAAGGTAAAAATGCTGTCGTTATCGGCCGTAGCCATATCGTAGGCCAACCTGTTTCTAAACTACTTTTACAAAAAAATGCGACAGTAACAATCTTACACTCACGTACGAAAGACATGCATGCGCACCTTAAAGATGCAGACGTCATCGTGAGTGCGGTAGGTCGTCCAGGACTCGTAACGAAAGACGACGTTAAAGAAGGCGCTGTAGTCATCGACGTAGGTAACACACCTGATGAGAACGGTAAACTTAAAGGTGACGTTGAATACGACGAAGTGAAAGAAGTTGCGGGTGCTATCACGCCAGTTCCAGGCGGTGTAGGCCCAATGACAATCACTATGGTGCTTAACAATACGTTATTAGCTGAAAAAATGCGTCGCGGAATTGAATAAATTCCTCTCATTATATGAGGGAAGCAATTAAGCATAATTCGTAATTGCACTTTAGACCTTTCATATTATTGAGAATAGAAAGGTACACACTGTTCGAATACGAATTAAATATTCACGTTTCATTTTATATGTATATAAGGATAGAATTAGGATAGTATTAAATTTCCAATTCTATCCTTATTTTTTGTTAATATTTCTATAATTATTTTCTATATTAGTAAAAGAGCCTAAGGTGTAAATAAAATTTAATCAATAATATATAATGCATTTTCTTTTTATTTATTCTATAAGATAATTCACATTAATGTCCCAAGCTTAAGATTACTATCCGATTAATATCAGAACCTTATATTTTTATAAAGTTTGTTATTCAATGCCTCTTCAAACTTTATATCGCTACACTAATATTTAAATACTTGTATTATCGTTACTACATTAGCACGTTCTTTCATATTATATAGATATAGTTATCTCTCTAAATTGAATATATTCAAAAATATTTTTATCATTTCCACCTGTACTGCTTCTTATCATTTCAATACTTCGCCCTACTTTTCTAAATTAAGACCATAGTATGATGTATTTTCAATTCGTATAAAGTATAGTATAGTTAACACTAAGTTGTGACTTGATACGGAGGTAAATCGTTATGAACAAATTACTACAGTCATTATCAGCTATTGGAGTCTCAGCAACATTGGTTTCTCCTAACTTAAATGCCGAAGCCACAGATAACTCTACTCCTGAAATCAAAGGAGCTAAAGACGTCGTTGTAGAAAAGGGTTCAGAATACAACGTCCTCAATGGTATTACTGCCTTTGATAAAGAAGACGGCGATTTAACCGATCAGATTACCGTAGAGGGTCACATTAATACGAACCAAGCAGGTAAATATAAAATTGCTTATCAAGTGAAAGATTCAGACGGTGGTGTGGATACTTCAACTCGCTACATCGAAGTCAGATAAGTCTATCAGAACCTTATTCATTACATCCGTTTAATCCATTCATAATGAATATCTTCATTTTGGAATATAATTTCTATCGCAAGTCATATCGCCTACTTACACTGTCGCATTAAAGTGTGATGAGTTAGTATTTGGCGCTATGTATCACTAATTTTATAAAATTGACGATAGTCACAAAATGTACACATAAATTTAACAATTGCTTCAAAGCCCGTCAGACGCCGTGTCTGCAGGGCTTATTTTAAATTTACAACAATTTTTTTGCCGTAGGTACTTGTAAATATTCCGTAATATCTTAAAATTGATGATAAGCCCTACAATTGTAGTATTAGGAGGTCAAAAAAGTGTCAAAATTTAAGTCTTTGCTTCTATTATTTGGCTCACTAATTTTACTTAGTGGCTGTTCAAACGTAGAAGTCTTAAACCCAAAAGGGCCAATAGCAAGCGACTCTAAATTCTTGATTATGTATTCAATCATTTTCATGCTTGTTATTGTCGCAGTGGTGCTTACCTTATTCGCTGTTTTCCTTTTTAAATACCGCTTAAAAGGAAATGACGAATCAGGTAAAATGCATCACAACTCTTTAATCGAAACAATTTGGTTTATTGTTCCGGTTCTTATCGTAACTGCTTTAGCGATTCCAACTGTTAAATCGCTTTACACTTACGATGCACCACCGCAAAAAGATAAAGATCCAATCGTTATCTACGCAACAAGCGCTGGTTATAAATGGTTCTTCTCTTATCCAGAAGAAAAAATTGAGACAGTTAACCATTTAACAATCCCTAAAGATCGTCCTGTTGTCTTCAAGCTCCAATCTATGGACATGATGACAAGTTTCTGGGTACCACAACTCGGTGGTCAGAAATATGCAATGACAGGAATGACAATGGATTGGACATTAACTGCGGATCAAACTGGTACATTCCGTGGACGTAACTCAAACTTCAATGGTGAAGGTTTCGCACGTCAAACATTCGATGTACATTCAGTAAGTCAAAGTGACTATGACAAATGGGTAAAAGATGCTCAAAAACACAAAACACTCGATCAAGATACGTTCGACAAACAACTTTTACCTACTACTGAGAACAAGAACCTAACATTCAGTGGTACACACATGGCATTTGTTGACCCAGCGGCAGATCCAGAGTACATCTTCTACGCTTACAAACGTTATCACTACGTTCAAAAAGATCCTAACTTCAACTCTGAAGAAGAGATCAAGAAAGATGTATTGGACAAACCAGATAAAGACAAACCTGCTCGTAAACATCAAATCACAAATGCTAACTACAAACGTCACGGTATGTCAGAAATGATCTTACCAAACGACAAACCATATAATAATGAGTTCAAGAAAAAAGAACATCATAATATGGATGAAATGGAAAAAATCTCTAAAGGTGCTAAAGATGACAAAGAGTCTAAGCACGACAAAGATCATGAACATGGAGGTGGACATTAATGAATTTTCCATGGGATCAATTGATAGTACAAGGTAATTGGATGATTACGGCGGGTCAAATTGCTGCGCCATTCTTAGTCATCGCGTTAATCGCTGTAATTAGTTACTTCAAATTATGGAAATATCTATTTAAAGAATGGTTCATGTCCGTTGACCATAAGAAAATTGCAATCATGTACTTAGTCTGTGCTGTATTAATGTTCGTCCGTGGTGGTATTGATGCGATGCTCATTCGTACTCAATTAGTAATGCCAGACAATAAGTTCTTGGAATCTAACCACTACAATGAAATCTTTAGTACACACGGTGTTATCATGATTATCTTTATGGCAATGCCTTTCGTATTCGGTTTATGGAACGCTGTTGTTCCACTTCAAATCGGTGCACGAGACGTTGCCTTCCCAGTACTTAACAACGTAAGTTTCTGGTTATTCTTTGCAGGTATGATTTTGTTCAACCTTTCATTTATCGTAGGTGGTTCACCCGCAGCAGGTTGGACTAACTATGCACCACTTGCAGGAGAATTCAGTCCAGGACCAGGTGTCAACTACTACTTAGTTGCGATTCAGATTTCTGGTATTGGTACATTGATGACTGGTATCAACTTCTTCGTAACAATCTTAAGATGTAAGACACCTACTATGAAATTTATGGAAATGCCAATGTTCACTATCACAACGTTCATCACTACATTGATCGTTATCTTGGCGTTCCCAGTATTAACAGTAGCATTAGCATTATTCACTACCGATAGAATCTTCGGTACTGATTTCTTCACTGTTGCTAACGGCGGTATGCCAATGCTATGGGCAAACTTCTTCTGGGTTTGGGGGCACCCCGAAGTTTATATCGTTATCTTGCCAGCATTCGGTATCTACTCAGAAATTATCCCGACATTTGCGCGTAAACGCTTATTCGGTCATAAGAGTATGATCTGGGCAACAGCAGGTATCGCATTCTTAAGTTTCTTAGTATGGGTTCACCATTTCTACACAATGGGTAATGGTGCGTTAATCAACTCATTCTTCTCAATTACAACAATGATGATCGGTATTCCTACCGGTGTTAAATTATTCAACTGGTTATTCACTTTATTCCAAGGTCGAATTACCTTTGAATCACCAATGCTATTCTCACTAGCATTTATCCCTAACTTCCTACTTGGTGGGGTTACAGGTGTAATGCTTGCGATGGCAGCAGCCGACTTCCAATATCACAACACTTACTTCCTAGTGGCACACTTCCACTACACATTAGTTACTGGTGTTGTATTCGCTTGTCTAGCTGCATTAATCTTCTGGTATCCTAAAATGATGGGATACAAACTAAACGAGACATTAAACAAATGGTGCTTCTGGTTATTCATGATCGGATTTAACGTTTGTTTCTTACCACAATTCGTTCTCGGTTTAGATGGTATGCCACGTCGTCTATACACTTATATGCCAGAAGACGGATGGACTACACTTAACGTGATTTCATCTATCGGTGCATTATTAATGGCTCTAGGTTTCTTATTCCTAGTAGCAAGCATCGTTTATAGCCATATCAAAGCACCACGTGAAGCTACTGGTGACAACTGGAATGGCTTAGGACGTACTTTAGAATGGTCAACAGCATCAGCTGTACCACCTAAATATAACTTCGCAGTTACTCCTGATTGGAATGACTACGACACATTCGTCAACATGAAAGAACACGGTCGTCACTTCTTAGACAACCGTAACTATAAAGACATTCACATGCCTAATGACACATCAGTCGGCGTTTGGATGTGTCTCTGGTTCACAGTCGGAGGTTTCTTCTTAATCTTCGAAACAATCGTTCCAGCTATCATCTGTCTCTTAGGTATCTTTGGTACTATGATTTACAGAAGTTTCCAAGTCGATCATGGTTACCACATCCCTGCTTCAGAAGTAGCTGAAACTGAAGAACGTCTACGTGAAGAACGTAGAAAAGAAAAGGAGGCTGTAAGTTATGAGTCATAATACAACAACTATTGATTCACGTTCACATGAAGGTAATTTGAATAAACTTGGCTTCTGGATCTTCCTTACAGCTGAATTTGCATTGTTCGGTACCTTGTTTGCAACGTTGCTTACGTTGCAACATGGTGGCGACTATGCCGGCAAAATGACTACAGACCTATTTGAATTACCGTTAGTATTAATAATGACTTTCGCATTGTTAATCAGTTCTTACACTTGTGGTATTGCAATTTACTACATGCGTAAAGAACAACAAGGCAAAATGATGTTCTGGATGATTCTCACTTTACTTCTAGGTGCAGTCTTCGTAGTATTCGAAATTTACGAGTTCGCGCACTATGCATCTGAAGGTGTGAATCCGACAATCGGTTCTTATTGGTCTAGCTTCTTTATCCTATTAGGAACTCACGGTTGTCACGTAACATTAGGTATATTCTGGATCATTTGTTTATTAATCCAAATCGGTATGCGTGGATTAGACTCATACAATGCTCCAAAATTATTTATCGTAAGTTTATACTGGCACTTCTTAGATGTTGTTTGGATCTTCATCTTCACTGCCGTATATATGATAGGGATGGTGTATAGCGGATGAATACAATAGCAAAACACACAGTTGGTTTCATTGCCTCTATTGTTTTAACGATTCTCGCAGTATTTGTAACTCTATACACTTCTATGACATTAAATGCTAAGATAACTATTATCTTTGGTTTCGCCTTTATCCAAGCTGCAGTTCAATTACTCATGTTCATGCACTTAACTGAAGGTAAAGACGGTAACTTACAAAGTTTCAAAGTTATCTTCGCTATCATCATTACGCTTGCTATCGTTATCGGTACGTACTGGGTAATGCAAGGTGGTCACTCTCACCACTTATAAGATGTATAAGCTGTGAGTATAGAAGGCTTCTCTTCGGAGGAGCCTTTTTCTTATGCTCAATAACAAATGCTCTTCTTAGCATTCATAAATCTATTCGTTGTACAATGGATATAAGTTCAACGTTTAAGGAGGATGACCTATGGAAATGAAACAACCGATTATTATAGATACAGATCCAGGTATTGATGATGCAGCGGCAATTAGTATTGCGCTCAATCACCCTCAGTTCGATTTAAAGATGATTACCACAGTAAATGGTAATGTAGGCATCGAGAAAACCACAGCTAACGCTTTAAAATTAAAGAAATTCTTTAATAGTAATGTTCCTGTTCACCGAGGTGCTTCTCAACCGCTTATGGCGAATATTGTTGATGCGAGTGAAGTTCACGGAGAATCCGGGATGGCTGGTTATGAATTCGAAGAGGTCAATGAAACTGAACTGTCATCTACTCATGCAGTTGAAGCTATGAGAGATGCGTTACTTCAAAGTGATGAACCGATAACGCTCATCCCAATAGGTCCGCTGACAAACATTGCCCTTTTACTCAAAACCTATCCTGAAGTCACAGCACACATTAAAGAAATCGTCTTAATGGGTGGTAGTGCAAACAGAGGTAACATCACGCCTGCAGCTGAATTTAATATGTATTGTGATCCAGAAGCTGCACAAATTGTCTTTGATTCTGGATTGCCATTAACTATGGTCGGTCTCGATGTGGCACGTAGCTCAACGCTCTTACACGAACATGTCGATGAACTCAAAGACTTGAACCAAACTGGAGATATGTTACATCAAATGTTCAAACATTATCGCGGAGATGATTTTGAAAAAGGAATTAACGTATACGACGCTTATACGTTACTCTTCCTACTCCATCCAGAACACTTCAAAGTCGAAGAAGCACATGTTCAAATTGAAGTCCAAGGCGAGCTAACGAAAGGTATGACTGTCACAGACTTTAACTCAGAGTTCCCTAACACGAGTGTCGTAATGTCTATCGACCCAGAACGCTTCAAGGACTTATTCTTCAATGCATTGCGTCATGCGAAGTAATCTACTTACACTATCTATGCCATAAAAACAGCCCTAAGATGATTTCGCTATGAAACCGTCTTAGGGCTGTATTATGATTTAAGTTCTATTTAAAAAGTTCCTTTGAATCATTGCTTATTTCACGTAAGTTTCTTTAAATTCCTCTATGATTGCGTCAAGATCTTCAACATCTAATGAGAAATAAAGTTTAATCTTAGGTTCAGTACCTGAAGGTCGCACTGCAATAAAGCCTTCATCAAAAATAAAGCGTACAAGGTTGGCTTGAGGTAAGGATAATTCATGTTGTTCGTCCGTTTGGATATCTGTTACCACACCTTCATTATAATCTTCTATCGCGCGTACATTTAAACCACAGATACTCTGAGGCGCTTGGCCTTTAAATTGATTCATAATATTTTCGATGCGTGCTCTACCTTCTGCACCTTCAAATGTCGGTGAAATAGTTTTATCTTTAAAATGACCTATCTGTTCATAAATATCTTCGAGTGTATCTTTAATCGTTAAACCGTTATCTGCTAGCATGCTCTTATATTTAATGAGTAATGGTACCATTTGAATCGCATCTTTATCACGTGAGAACGGGGCCGCTAAATAACCGTGACTTTCTTCAAAAGCCAGTAATAACGTCTCTTCCTCATGCGCTTTCTGTTCAAGTAACTCAGAAATATATTTAAATCCTGTTAAGACGTTATTTACTTCAACATTCAATGCACGCGCTAAACGCTCAGCTAACTCACTCGTCACGATTGATTTCGCCATATAGAGCTGCTTACCACTTTCTAACGCTTCTTGATAGCGCAATTTCATGAGCAATAATCCAATTTCATTCCCATTAAAGTATGTGTACGTACCATCTTCGTAGCGCTCGATAAAGCCGAAACGATCCGCATCTGGATCAGTAGCAATGATCAGCCCTGCATTTTCCTTCTTAGCCAGTTGCAGCCCTATATCAAACGCTTCAACTTCTTCCGGATTCGCACGTTCAACAGTTGGGAAACGACCGTCTGGCGTCGACTGTTCCTTTTCCACTGCAAAATTAGAATAATTGAGCTCTGTTAAGATGTCTGACAAGATAGGTAAACTTGTGCCGTGCAAACTCGTCAACACAACTTTGGTACTATCGCTTCCTATATTGCCTACTAAATCTTTAACCGCGTCTTTATAAGCTTGCGTGACTTCGCTAGGAAGATATGAAATCATATTGTCATTCAATAACTGATCAAAGTCCCCTATTTCAATACTTAAAGGATCTTCAATCGCATTAATAAAATGACTCAAATCTTCAGAGGCTTCTGGAAGTAGCTGGCCACCATGCTGATCGTAAACTTTAATACCGTTATAATCTTTAGGATTGTGACTCGCAGTGATCATCACACCCGCATCTGTCTTTAATTGACGGACTGCAAACGATAATTCAGGTGTAGATTTGTAATCTTGTGAAATCGTCACATGAACATGTTGATGCGCAAGCACAGCTGCCATTTCTTGGGCGAAATCTTTAGAGAGAAATCTCGTGTCATAATGGATGACGATGCTTGGGTCTTCATGTTGCTGAGTTAAATATTGTGCTAGCCCTAGCGCGACCTTTCTCACTGTAAAGGCATTCAATCGCCCTGGTCCTATACCAAACGTACTACGTATTCCTGCTGTACCAAACGCTAAAGTTTCATGGAAGCCCTCTTCGCGTGTTGTACTATCCTGTTCTTCATAGAAATGACGTACTAAACTTTCATCTAAGTGGTCTAACCAAGCCTGTTTATTGACCATGATCTCAAGTCTCCTTTATAACTCCAATTCAACATTTAAATATTTAAGTCTAGGCTGCGTATCTTTCATTATTAATCAACATGAGTATGTTATAATGCGTAACGCTAGCCTAGTTTGATTTACAATAAATGATTTGTAAGGTTCATTATAGCTTATCTGCGTTGATAATTCATGTGTTTATCCGTTCAGTAAAGATATTTTAATCAGCAAGATCGTTATTTTTTACATGTTAAAATGTCCATAGACGAAGGAGGAAAAAATACGCTTAATGTAATGTATCATCTAGGATAAGACATTACTGCTAACAGTTGATATTTTTAGTTGAGAGTAATAAAATTATTATTTATAGTACAATTTCGTCTTTACAATAACTTAACATTTATTTTTGTGAGTTATTGTAAAAATGATAAAGACTGTATTTAAGTTAAAATCGATTGTATGAAGTTATGAAAACACTTGTTATCGCGTAAAGTTATGATGCTTACATAGAGAGACTTTAGCTGTCTTTTCATCGCATAACATAACAACACTAAACTAATATTTGGGAGCTTCAATCATGAATAAATTGTTTAAATATCTTCTCATACTTTTATCATTAGTATTGATTGTCATACCGATTATCTTTGCGGTAACCTTACTCAAATCTTCGCAAAATGCTTTTGAAAGTTCTCATAATGACAACGATACAGGACGCCAATCTAATTTGCGAGAAGGCAAAGTGAATGCGTCTAAAGATCCGATTTCTATCCTATTCTTAGGAATTGATGAGAACGAGAATCGTAAAAAGAGCGGTCAAAATAGTGAGAACTCACGAACAGACTCCATGATTCTTTCTACTTTTAACCAAGATAAGAAACAAATCCGTTTGCTCAGCATTCCGCGTGATACGATTAGTTATATTCCGAAAGTCGGCTACTATGATAAGATTACGCACGCCCACGCATATGGTGGCCCTACAGCCTCTATGGATGCCGTAGAAGCGACGATGAATGTGCCAGTAGACTACTATGCCAGAGTAAATATGGACGCCTTTGTCGACGCTGTAGATGAGCTTGGCGGTATCGAGTACGATGTACCTTACAATATCAACGAAGTGAATAAAAATGATGATGGTCGCACAAAAATTAAAAAAGGTCGCCATAAACTGAACGGCGAAGAAGCTTTAGCTGTAGCACGTACGCGTCATAAAGACTCTGACTTAAAACGCGGTCAAAGACAAATGGAACTATTACAGCTACTCTTTGCGAAAGCTCAAAAAGTAGATTCTTTAAATAAACTCGACAATGTGATTAAAATTGTAGGTAAAAATTCTAGCCACAACTTAAGTTACAAAGAAATTCGTGCACTTGCTTCTACGTACTTAAAGAGTGGTGTAGATATTAAGAAATCACAACTCTCTGGTGACGATGACATGCTCGATGGTATTTACTATTATAATCCAGACATAAAAAGTATAATGAAATCATCGAACCTTTTACGTAAAGATTTAGGTTTATCACCTATCAAGAATAAACGTGACTTCTTAAATCAACGAGTGATTGATCGCTATGGTGAACTCGTACCACAAACGCAACTCGACGATGATTTACTAGATAAGAATCAGAATGACACAACAAGTGACAAAGACGATGATAAGACTTTACATTCCAAATCTAATAAGAATCAAGATGACGACCAACAAGGGCAAGATGGCAATCCAGCCAATGGTAATCAAGGTCAAGGCCAAGATCAAGCACCAGCTCAAGGCGCGGATCCTAATCAATCCGGTCAGTACGGTCAAGATCCTAACAATCAACAACAAGGTGGCTATGACGTCTACTAATTTCTGAAAGGAGTGTGCGCGATGTCACGCAAAACATATGAGAAACTCTCGCACATTAACGGCATGTTCAACATACTTGAACAGCAGATGATTCATAGTAAAGATATGGCACTATTTAGAGGCCAACTCTTCTATGTGAACCATGAACATCGTGAGAATTACGAAGCTTTGCGTATCTACTATAAAGACAGTGAAACGAATCCTGTAGTCGACGGTGCATGTTATATAGTGGCATTACCTGAAATCTTCGACAAAGTCGATGTATTTGAGTCTGAACTTCCTTTCTCATGGGTTTATGATGAAAATGGTGTCACTGAAACGATGCAGTCGATCAGTGTGCCAATTCAATACTTGATTGCAGCCGCACTTGAAGTGACGAATGTCAATATCTTTACACCATCTGGCTTTACGATGGGCATGAATAACTGGAATATTGCTCAGATGCGCATATTCTGGCAATATACTGCCATCGTACGTCAAGAAGCACAATAAGAGATGAATAAAGGCGTTGTTCCCCGCGAACAACGCCTTTTATGATGTATTGTTTTAAATCCATCCCTTCTCCATTGCTTTCTTCCAAGCTTCGAAACGATTGTCTACTTCTAATTTTTCAATAAGTGTAGAGGTATAATTCCGAACCGTCCCATTCGATAAATAGAGTGCTTTCGAAATTTCTTTACTTGAGTGTCCCTTCCCAATTTCTTTTAACACGAGCTGTTCTTTAGCCGTGAGTGGATTTCTTTCTTTAAACACAGAAGTCATGAGTGAACTACTATACTCTTTCTCTCCATTCATCACTTTATACATCGTCTCCACTAATTCATCTACAGATCGCTCTTTGAGCACATATGCATCGACATCGTTCGCTACTGCCCTTTCAAAGTACCCAGGACGTTTAAATGTAGTAACAATTATAATATGCGTTGGGATTTCTTGTGCTCTTACTCGACTCAATACATCTAACCCAGAAAGTTGGGGCATTTCTACATCCAATATCGCGATGTCAGGTAACTGCGCTTCAATTTGTTGCAATGCTTGTGCGCCATCACCCGCTTCTCCCACTACAGAAATATCGTCATGCATTTCAATAAGTTGCACCATTGCTTGACGCAACATCGTCTGATCCTCAGCTATCGTGATTCGTATCATAGGCGCTCACCTCGCGGAACTGTAATTTGTACTTTTAGACCCTTGTCATTCGTCACTTCAAGGGTGCCATTCACTCTAATCACACGCTGTTCAATACTTTGTAACGTAATACCGCTATCTAGACCACGTCCGTTGTCATGCACTGTTAACGTAATCGTCTCTTGGTCTTCTTCTAAACTACAACACACTTTCGTCGCTCCGGAATGCTTGATCACATTATTCAACGCTTCCCTCAAGATCATGGCTAAGATAGATTGTTTAGAGGGACTGAGTACGCGCGCTTTCTCCTTATGGGTAAAATGAAATTCAAAATTTGCATTCTCTAATAACATTTCCATTCCCTGTACTTCTTCTTCAAAAGATTGGATCTTCAAATCATTGATAATATTCCTTACTTTATGTAGCGCTTCTTTAGAAAGTTGATTAACTGCCGCTATCTCTTTCTTCGTTTTATCTTTATCTTGATCTATCAATTTCATAGCGAGTTCTGATTTTAAACTGAGGCTCGCAAAGACATGACCTAACGTGTCATGAAGATCCTGACCAATGCGGTTGCGCTCTTGTTCTGCAATCAAAACGTTGATATGTTGATTCTTCTGTTCAAGTTCTTGTTTCAACTTGCGATTTTTAACCATCCGCTTATTACCGATTAATATCATAACGATAACGACGTAAAACAGAATGAGTGTAAACAAATGTGAGAACTTATAAAAGATTAAAGTAACCGCTAAACAACCACACATCGCTATCAGCATCGTAAGAATAAACCATTTTTGAAATTTTTCTTTTACTATAAAAGGAATAAAGAAAGCACTGTAAAAGAAAAATAACGATACTTCAGGTGTCATGCTATATACAAAGCTTATCGTCAACATACAATAGACAAGAAAACAACTGTATAATACATAGGTATTCAATATTGGATTACAGATAATCATTAACGAATAAACGATACCGAACGTAATGACTAAGATAATATTTAGCCACATCGGGCCACGAGGATGCATGAATAGTCCGATTACGAGCATGAGAAAATATAACAACGAGGACAAGTGAATGAGACTCGTATTCAGCTTTGCTTTCATTTTGACGCACCTCGTTTTCTTTTCAACAGTAAAGCCATCCCCACAAAGATAACACTATATATTAATAATACTAGCATAGACTGCCAGTTAAAGTGCTCCCCTTTCCCAATATCTAGAGCGATCTGTTTCATGTGATAAGTTGGAGATTTGTAAGCAATGACCTTTAACCATTCTGGAAATTGACTCACTGGGAACCACAGACCACCTACCATTGCTAAGACGATATATAAAATATTGCCTAGACTACTCGCTTTTTGTAAATCATTGACTTGGGCCAACAGAATACCAATAGATAAAAATAAACTAGCACAAATCCAAAGTGTCAGACCTGAAATTAGCCACTCGCTCATGGACATAGATATATTGCGCACAGTAGCAGCAACGATAAAGATCACGACGATTGATAAGGCAAATTGAATCATCGTCTTGAACACTTTCGTCATATAATAAGCAGGATAACTCATACGCGTGTTAAGTAACTGTTTCTGCCACCCTATTTGGTGCTCTTCTATTAAATCCACAGGAAAGCTCATTAAACAGAAACTGGTTAAACTGAAAGTCACCATACTATACATGTATTCTTTATAGAAAATTTCCTGTTGAGCAGAAGGTATATCAATAATTGAAGTGAAGAGTAAGTAGAATACTAATGGCAACAGTATTGATAATGCTAAATATACTTTCTTTCGAAATAGCATTCTAATTTCAATACCTAAATATGTTCGTATCATACGTCTTCCCTCTCTTTATCTTCGTAAAATATTGTTTCCAATAATGACGCCTTCGTGATTTCTATCTCATTAAGATTAATATGATGTGTCATCAACTCTTTGAGCGTCGTTTCAACGTTATCGGTAGTTATATGTAGTAATTTGTCTTGCTGGATTGACTTAACTGATTGCAACTGGATTATGTGTTTTGCCCAGCTTTTAGGTACAGATATTACAGAATAATGCTGTGTTTGTTTCAAATCTTGAGGTGTCGTTTCTATAGTTATGACCCCTTTATCTAAGACGATAATTCGGTCAGCCATGCGTTCGACTTCTTCTATATAATGCGATGTGTAAAATATCGTGGTGCCTTGCTGTTTGAGTCTTTCAATAACGTTCCAAAAATGACTGCGCATTTCGACATCCATCGCACTCGTGGGTTCATCCATAATGAGTAACTTAGGACGACCAATAATAGCAAGTGCAAAAGCTAATATGCGTTGTTGACCTCCCGAAAGTTGTTTCGCAAATTGATTAAGCTGTTTTTCTGTAAAAAGAGTAATCTCTTGAAATTGCTTTAAAGAGAAAGGATTTTTAACTATTTTCGCATAAAGATGATATAACTCTTTCACTTTCATTACTTTTGGAAATTGAGAAGTTTGAAAGAGTATACCTAAATGTTCTTTATCTAGTAAATGTGGTGAATCTCGGATAGTACCTCGGTTTCGTTCCAAATCCCCTATTAGAATATCAGTTAAAGTTGATTTTCCTGCTCCATTTTTGCCTATGAGTGCCGTACATTCACCGCTAGGTATGTTAAATTTCACGTCTTTTAGCACTTGCTTTTTCTGAAAACCTTTTTCTAAATGTTTTACTTCAATCATGGACCTACCTCCTCCACTGGTGATACTTCAATATTACAAATCCTCTAGGAATTGCAGTAGTAGAGGATGTCATCACTTCAATGTGACAAATGTCACATTCTAAGGATTCTGAAGTGAATTCTCAGATATAATAAGATATAATTGCTTTTAAAACTTCAAGGTGGGAATAACATGTTCAAAAAAGTGACGACTAAAGAAGAATTATCGGATGCATTTTCAATAAGAAGAGAAGTATTTGTGCACGAGCAAGGTGTATCAATCGAAAATGAACTCGATTCATACGAAGAGGTCGCGACACATATCGTGGGTTATGCCGAGAATGGAGCGCCCTTCGCAGTCGCGCGCTTTCGACCTTACGAAGATGCAGCTAAAGTTGAACGTGTAGCGATTAAATCATCCTATAGACAAGGCGGTAATGGCAGACAGCTGATGCAGTTTGTAGAGGAAGTTGCGCAGAAAGAGGGTTATTCAACATTGGTGCTCAATGCACAGTGTCAGGCTGAACATTTCTATCGATCTTTAGGTTATGAGGCTGAGGGTGAAGTATTTTTAGAGGAAAATATTGAGCATATACGTATGACAAAGCATATTTAAACAGTGATTATACACTTTGTCTTCAAGTTGTAATGAAAATATAATATATCTGATATTTTAAGCGTAGGCACGCGTAATTCAATTATATTATGTGTCGACTACGCTTTTTAACATTACTTTTATATTACAATCCAGTGAAATTCAAGATTTTACACATACTCCGTATTATAATGTATTTAAATTTTGTATACATAAAGGAGTAGTTATATGGCTAATTTAAAGTTTAAATTCAAAGTGCCTTCAATCATTGCGTTAACGTTAGCAGGTACAGCTTTGACTACACATCACGCTCATGCGGCTGAAAAAACACAAGATCAAACTTCAAATTCTAATGTTCTTGACGACCAGCACGCATTAGATCAATCAAAAGAAATTAAAGATGAAATCAGTAACCCGACGACAAATATTTCAGAGACACAAGTTTATCAAGATCCTTCTATTGTGAAAGCGCCTGAAACAGCAGATACAGAAGCGTACGACTCTCATTTAGATTCGCTTTATCATACTGCAGATAATGAAACTGAGGTGCAAGACGTGACTTCAGACGAAATTTCACAAGGGACTGACGCTCAACAAGATGCACAAGCTTCTCAAGATACTCAAAGCAAAGATACAAATGTACAAAGTAGCGAATCAGATAATCAAAGTGATGATGTGAATGCGCAAGATCATGAAGCGAACGCACAAGATGACACAGTAGCGACTACAGAAACGTTGGATCAAACGCCTGCCGAAGAAACAACACAAGATAATGAGACTAATACTGCAGAGACTGATCAAGCCTTATCTAACAACGAAACTGTATCAGAAGATGCGACAACTTCAACTGACGCAGCACAAGACGATGCTATTGAAACGCCTGTAACTACTCTTGATAACGAAGAAGTAGCTCAATCCGCTACTGATGTTCAAAAGGATCAAACTTCAGTAACTACTGACGCAACCGCTTCTACTATGGAGCAAGATAGTACAGAAGCTTCTTCAAATGCTATCGAACAAGCTCAAGATATCGCTAAACACTCTGCTACTGAAGATCAACAAGGTAAAGCAGAATCAACAGTATCAGGAGAAAATAATCACAATATTGTTGATAAAGCGAACACTTCAAGTGCGCAAGATGTTGCACAAACTCAAGCACAACACGATGTAGACAATACAGATACAGAAACAGATGCTGCCGCTAAAACAGCTTCAGTTCAAGACTCAGATGTAACACAATCAGATAGCGAACACGCGCAAGCGACTACAGTATCTTCAAGCAATGATGCGAAATCAGCAGACTCAGAAGCATCTGCTACTAGCCCATCCTCATCTGACGATAACTCAGATGTAGCTAAAGCTAATGAAGACCTTACACATGCCACACCAACTGATGCGGCACATGCTAAACGTACGCTAACGCCAGCTCAAATTACTGCAGCACCTGACAAACAAGGCGTAGTCGAAGGTCATTACCAAGCAGATCATGCACATTTTGTAGAGGACGAGGTTACAGAAGCGACAACGTCATCCGATGAAGACGAAAGTAATCTTGCTGATGCAACACCAACTGACAAAGCACATGAACACCATACGTTAACAGCGGCTCAAGTGACAGCCTCACCTCATAAACAAGAGGAAGTGGAACGTCATTTTGAAGAAGTTCAAGCGAAATATGTCGCTTCCGATGATGCAGAAGAAATTCCAACTCGTACGTCAACATTCAGAGCAGCTTCTAAAGCACCGAAGTTGAAATTGCCGAAGTATGCACCTAAAGTGAATTCTTCAATCAATAATTACATCCGTAGCAAGAACTATAAAGTACCAACGTACGAGCAAAGTATCGCGAGTTATTTACCTCAATTTAACTATCGCTATGGTAAACCTGAAGGTATCGTGATGCATGATACAGCCAACGATTCTTCTACGATAGATGGCGAAGTTAACTTCATGAAGAATAACTATAGTCTTGCGTTCGTACATGCCTATGTCGATGGTAACCGTATTATCGAAACGGCTAACACGGACTACGGCGCTTGGGGTGCAGGCCCTGTTGCCAACCAACGTTTTATCCACGTTGAGCTTGTCCACACACATGACTATGACTCATTCGCACGTTCAATCAATAACTATGCGGATTATGCAGCAACGAACCTACTTTACTATGGTTTGAAACCGGATAGCGCTGAATATGATGGTCAAGGTACAGTTTGGACACACCGTTCTGTAAGTAACTACCTAGGTGGTACAGATCACGTCGATCCACATGGTTACCTTGCAATGCACAACTATTCTTATGATGAGCTTTATGATTTAATTTATGAAAAATATTTAATTAAAACGAACAAAGTCGCACCTTGGGGAACTGCAAGCTCAGGTACAACGACACAACCGTCTAAACCTTCACCAAGTCAACCTAACCCATCTACTTCAACAGGTAAACAAGGTACACTGTCAGTAAATGCAAACAGTGGTGTTGCACGTATCAATAACACTAACAAAGGTTTATACACAACGGTTTATGATCAAAAAGGTAAAAAAGCGACACAAACGAACCAAACATTGAAAGTGACTAAGGCCGCTTCACTTGGTTCAGAAAAATTCTACCTCGTTTCTGATTACAACAAAGGCAATTTGATCGGTTGGATTCATCAGAACGATGTGAACTACAACAAAGCAGGCGCAACCAAATCAGTTAATCAAACATACAAAGTGAAATCTGGCGAAACACTTTACCTCGTTCCTTGGGGTACGTCAGCTCAAAAAGCAGGTACAGTATCTGGTAAAGGTCTCCAATCATTTAAAGCTACGAAACAACAAGTGATTGGTTCAACACCTTATATTTACGGTACAGTAAACAAACTTTCTGGTTGGATTAGTGCATCACATTTAACAAGTACAGCAACAGCGCAGCCTAAACCAGTACAACCGAAACCGAAAGCACCTGCTGCGTCAGCGAAGCTCGTCGTTACACCATTAACGAACGCGCAAGGTACAGTAGCTAAATCTAATCATGGCCTTTACACAACTGTTTACGATCAAAGCGGCGTTCAGAAGTCATATCTTAACGGCAAGACATATCAGTTAACGAAGAAAGCAACTTTAGGTCAGAAGTCATTCTACCTTTTAACTGATAAGAATACGAATATCGGTTGGATGTTAACAAGTGATGTGGCTTACAAAGATACAACACCTAAGAACGTGACGACTGCTGTAAGTAAGATCGGTCAAGTTAAAGCGAATAACTCAGGTATTCGTGCAACTGTCTTTGATCCAGTTGGTAAAAAAGCGAACGTTTATGGCGGCAAAACTTTTACTATTACAAAACAACGCACACAAGGCAACCAAACTTATGTCTTATTACAGAATGAGCGTCAAAACACACCAAACGGTTGGCTCAACGCGAAAGATATTCAATTGAAAAACTTAAGCAAACCAACTGCAGCAAAAGGTCAATACACGATTAATCCATCAACGCAAGGTCTCTACTCTATTCCTTGGGGTACGAATAAACAGTTGCTGGATAATTTGAAACAAGCTCACAACAGTATCTTTAACGTATCGAAATCAATTAAAGTGGATAATAACGCCTACCTTTACGGAACGACGAACAATAAGACAGGTTGGATTAACAGCAAAGACTTAACTCCTGTGAAAGCAACTGCACAAAGTGGAAAAGTGGTTACGAAAGAAGCTGCTGCAAGTAAGACAACGCCATTCTCATATGAATTTGTCGTAACGAATAAGAATGGTCTCTACTACAGCTCACCGACTGCAAAGAACGGCACAGCACTCACTGGCGCTTATGCAAGTATCTTTAAAGTCATCGAACAACAAACGGTGAATGGTGTGACTTGGTATCATGGTAAGCTTTCAAACGGTAAACTCGTGTGGATCAAGGCGTCTGACTTAAGTAAAGCGTTAGTGAAATACTACCGCTCCAACATGACACTTGATCAAGCTGCGAAATTACAGTATAACTTGGCTTACCGTCCACAAGTGCAACACGTTCCAGGTAAATGGACGAATGCTTCACTTGCTGAAATCAAGGCAGCGATGGACTCTGATAAACTCGCTAAAGATGATACTCAGAAATATCAATTCTTAAGACTCGATATGGCTCAGAATCTATCAGTTGCTTCACTCAACAAATTACTTGCTGGTAAAGGTATTCTTGAAGGCCAAGGTGAAGCTTTCAGTGAAGCTGCGAAGATGTACAATATCAATGAAATTTATCTTATTTCACATGCCCTACTTGAAACAGGCAACGGTACTTCTACCCTCGCAAATGGTGGTAACGTGGTCAATAATAAAGTGGTCACTACAGGTAAGAAGTACTACAACATGTTCGGTATTGGTGCAGTAGACAGTGATGCACTTCGCGGAGGTTTCAATTATGCGAAACAAGCAGGTTGGGATACAGTGAAGAAAGCGATTGTTGGCGGTGCGCATTTCATCGCTGGCCGTTACATTCACGAGGGTCAGAATACGTTGTATAAAATGCGTTGGAACCCTGCCAAACCAGGTACGCATCAATATGCAACTGATATTGGATGGGCAAAACAAAATGCTATCCGCATTAAGTCATTCTACGATCAGATCAAACAAACTGGTAAATACTTTGATATCAGTACGTATCAAAAATAGTTTGTTCGATTGAATTCAATGAAATAAATCATAAACTTAACCCTTCAGTCATTGCTTAATCGTAATGATTGAAGGGTTTTATTAAGTGGTTTTTATTTTTTAACGTTGAGTATCGTGTAAACCATATGGTGAAGCGACTTGGTTAACCGAGGAATGAATAGCCTCAATGACTTACAAGATAATGACCTATCGTTTTTTATTCAGCATCATCAGCTTGATCACTATCACTCAACTTTGCTAACAATGTCGCGAATAGGGCTTGCTCATCTACAGTTAATTTCTGAGCCCGCACTTCAAGGAGTGAGATACGCGCTTCATTAATTTGGCGTACAAGTTCTAGACCTCTTTCAGTGAGCAATAAATCTTTTCGTCGCATGTCTACTGGAGACGTCTGACTTTTCACGTAATCGAGACGACGTAGTTTCTTAATCCAACGCGACACCAACGATTGCTCTCTGTGCAACTTATTTGTAATGGTATGTTGAGACATCATTTGTTGCGGATATAGTAATCTTAATATGACAAACTGCTCATGAGATAAATCGACTTTACTACCTATTCGCTGACTCACAAGTTCCAAATCTTCATTTAAAGAAGTAATGATTGTTTCGAGTTGTTTGTACATTTGTTGTCCTCTCTTATTTAAGTTCTATCTGTAGCGATGCACTGGGAGTCGGAAACGCTCGATATAGATATTATCTTAAGGGAACTCGCGAACCGCCACCACTTTCACTACATGATGTAATGCTACACTTATACTGAATTTAAAAATATTATACGTTTCTCGCTCATTAAATACAAACGATTTTACCACAATAATGCGATATTGTTGCATTAGCAACACTTTGTATAATAAATTATTAGATGTTATAAATTTTTTGAAGGAGCTAAATTTATGGGTAAATCCTTACAAAGAGACTATTATTTTGATAATGCACGCGCGATATTAATATTTTTCGTAGTTTTCGGTCATCTTTTACAACCATATAAATCTGAGAGTCCGATTCTATCGGCGCTATACTTAACTATTTATAGTTTCCATATGCCAGGATTTCTCTTTATATCTGGGTATTTTGCGAAAAAAATCGGAGAACAAGGTTATTTAGAAAAGGTCTCTAGAAAGTTACTCATTCCTTACTTTATCTTCTTTGCCTTTTTCTCATTTTATTATTACTTTACAGGGCAAACTGATAAAGTGACATTTGATCCGTTCAACCCTGTATTTGCGTTGTGGTTCTTGCTGACATTATTTTTATTCCATGTCATTCTCGTCATCGTTAAGGATTACAAACCCTATATCGTCTTACCCGTCGCAATTATCATATCGCTATTCGCAGGATTTTCATCAAATATCAACGAATATTTAAGTTTCTCAAGAACGATTATCTTTTTCCCAATCTTCTATATTGGTTACCTGTTCCAGAAACGACATACTGCGTTCTTGCGTGATAAACGACTCATACCGATTTCTATCGCTATACTGATCAGTTTCTTTGTGATTTATTATATCCACCCTATCAATGCGGATTGGTTGCTTGGCAGTACGCCTTACACCTCTTTAGAGGATGGTGATCAAGGTTTATACAGTCCATTGAAACGGCTTGTGCTCTACGTCATCATCCTAGTCGCGATGTTCTCAGTCTTTAATCTTGTACCACAGGACCAACATTGGTTCACCTACATGGGTGGTCGCACACTGCAAGTTTACCTATTACATGGCTTAGTGATTGGCGTAGTGAGAGGGTTTGAACTCTACCCATTCAAAGAACCAATCTCAATTATGACTTATATTTATCTCATCGGTTTGAGTGCATTGATTGTTTATATTTTAACAACCAACTTTGTAGTAAAATGGTCGAACCCAATCATTCATTTAAGACGACCTTCGCAATTTAACTCGAAATGATAATAAAGCCGAATTGCAATCTCTTGATTTATGTTAGAATAGACTTAATTTAATTCTTTCGACATGATAGAGTGAGCAATTCGGTCTTTTTGAGGTGAAAAAATGAAATTAGCGTTAAACCAGCATTCTAAATACTTACAAGCACCAAGTATACGACAATTCTCCAACCGTATGAAAGGCATGACGGATTGTGTCAATCTTACTATTGGCCAACCCGACTTTCCTATGCCGGATGTGGTTAAAAAAGCATATATTGAAGCTATTGAAGAGAACCATACAAGTTATTCCCACAATAAGGGACTCATCGAAACACGTGAGGCAATTAGCGCGTACTTTAAACAACGCTTTGAAGTAGATTATGATCCAGAAGAAATCATTATTACGAATGGTGCGAGTGAGGCGCTCGATACGGCGCTTCGTAGTATCATTGATGAGGGAGACGAAATTATTATTCCTGGCCCTGTATACGCAGGCTATATCCCTCTCGTGAAGACTTTAGGTGGCATACCGGTTTATATCGATACAACTCAAACAAATTATAAGGTAACGCCTGAAGCGATCAAGTCTCATATTACTGACAAGACGCGTGCGATACTTTTAAACTATCCTACTAATCCTACAGGTGTCACACTCAGCTACGATGAAGTGGCAGCGCTTGTAGAGACGTTAAAGCAACATGAAATCTTTGTCATCAGTGATGAAATTTACGCAGAGAATACCTTCAAAGGGCACCATACATCTTTCGGTCAGTTTACGGAACTACGCGACCAACTTCTGCTCATCAGCGGATTGAGTAAATCTCATTCTGCGACAGGCATCCGTATGGGCTTTCTCATGGGGCCTGAATACTTAATTGAGAAATTAACGTTTATGCATGCCTATAATTGTATTTGTGCAAATGTGCCTGCTCAAATAGCTTGTAAGGCTGCTTTGCAAGAAGGTTTAGATGCACCGCGCTATATGAACGAAGCTTATATTGAAAGGCGCGATTACTTAGTACGTCGACTTACAGAGCTCGGTTTTGAGCTAGATGCTACGCCTGAAGGTGCTTTCTACATCTTCCCTAACATCACACGTTTCACTGATGATGACTTTAACTTCTGCGTGGAAGTTCTCGAGGAAGCTCATGTCGCCATGGTACCAGGTTCTGCATTTACTGATTATGGCCAAGGTCACGTTAGAATCTCTTACGCTTATCCATTATCACAGCTCAAAGAAGGTATGGCGCGCCTTGAAAGATTTTTAGAAAAGCATTATCAGTCATAAATATTGAAAAAGCGATTGTTGGTTAACCATTTCCAACAATCGCTTTTGTGCTATTTCTTGTATTTTTCAATGATGTTTCGATCAGTAAATTTACGTAGTAAGTTGTAATAAGTCACAGTGTCTTCTTCTGGCATGTCAAACTGTTGAATGACATCTTCGGAAATTTTACTGAATTGCTTCTTAAGGTCGATGCCGTCTTGTGTAAGTTCAATCTTCACACGACGCTCATCTTCAAGCGTACGAATACGATTAATAAGACCTTTCTTCTCTAGGCGCTTAATAATCGGACTTATCGTACCAGAGTCTAAATAGAGCTCTTCACAAAGTGTCTTGATATATATCGGACGATCTGTGTCGATATAAAGTAACACAATGTAATTCGGAAAACTAATGTCATATCTTTTCAAATACTGATTAAATTGATTCACTATTTCTTTGTTTGTTACGTAAAATAAGAAACAAAGTTCTTTTCTTAGTTCATCACCGTATTCTTTAGTCATAATACACTCACCTCATCAACTATAATATATTCTAAATATTAATATCTGTCAAACATTAATTATCAGATGATAAGATTTTATATCTAATGTGTTAATATTTTTATACTTATCGTATATATAACAGTTAGCAATAAATACAATGCTTCTATGCATTGAATTATAAAAATAAAGCGATTGAATGTGTCTTACACTCAACCGCTGTCTTCATCATTATCTTGATTCTTTGAATTAAGGGAATTTAGGGAACTGATCAAAGTCTGGTTGACGTTTCTCTTTGAATGCGTCGCGTCCTTCTTTCGCTTCATCAGTTGTGTAGTATAATAATGTAGCATCTCCGGCCATCTGTTGTAAACCTGCTAAACCATCTGTATCGGCATTCATCGCTGCTTTTAAGAAACGAAGTGCAGTCGGTGAATGTTGCATTATTTGTTGACACCATTTTACAGTTTCATCTTCCACTTCATCAAGCGGAACGACAGTGTTAACTAAGCCCATGTCTAATGCTTCTTGTGCATTGTATTGACGGCATAAGTACCAGATTTCACGTGCTTTTTTATGACCTACAATACGAGCGAGGTAACCTGAACCATAACCTGCATCGAATGAACCTACTTTAGGACCTGTTTGTCCAAAGATGGCATTGTCAGCAGCAATCGTTAAGTCACACACTACGTTTAAGACGTTACCGCCACCGATAGCGTAACCGCGAACCATAGCAATAACTGGTTTCGGAATCACACGGATAAGGCGTTGTAAATCGAGTACGTTAAGACGAGGAATTTGATCGTCGCCTACATAACCACCGTGTCCACGTTTCTTCTGATCTCCGCCAGAACAGAATGCTTTGTCGCCTTCACCTGTTAAGATGATGACAGAAATACGTTCATCATCGCGAGCACGACTAAATGCATCGATCATTTGTTGAACTGTATCAGGTGTGAAAGCGTTACGTACTTCAGGACGGTTAATCGTAATCTTCGCAATACCTTCATAGAATTCATATTTAATCTCACTATATTCTTTGAGCGTTTCCCACTGTCTAGACATGTTTGTCCTCCTCATTCATAAATCTTAATACTATATTATCAAATTCCGTTATGTTTTCCACATTTACCGTATGCCCGATATCTTCCACTAGATGCGTAGTTGCATTGGTCAGAGCGGGCTGTAAACATTCTGCGATAAGACAGAATTTATGATCTAAATCCCCAACGATAATGCAAGTTGGCGTAGTTATCTCTTCTACCTTAGGCCAGAGATTAGGCATTGACCCTGTACCATAATCGCGTAGTGCTTTAGCAAGACGATTCGGTGCTTGTGAGAGTCTTAACTCTCTGACCCCTCGTTGCATTTCTTTAGGGAGTTGCTTTTGCGTTTGAAAAAGAGGGAGTTTCTCCCAATCGTTAACAAACACTTCAATACCAGCAAGATTTAATACTTTCGCACGTGCATCATCTACACGCTGACGTTCGACTCTTTGTTCTTCATCCTCAATGCCTGGTGAAGTGCTTTCAAGTATTAAACCGCTAATTTTCATTGTACCATATATTGCATAATAAAGTGCGACACGACCACCCATAGAATAACCCTGTAGATAGAGTTGATATTCTGCAAATTGCTTCAATACTTCGTCTAATGCGCTACAGATAAATGGAAAGTCCCATGTTTCTGTTTCACTCGACTGGTCTTCCCCATGACCTGGCAAGTCGATGAGTAAGACGTTCGTCTGTTGTCGCAACGTAGCTAAATGTTGATGATAAGTGCGCTGATCACTAATAAAGCCATGTAGCATAATGAGTAGTTGTTTTGACTGCTTCTCTGCTGGATAAAAATTATAATTCAACATCAATCATATCACTCAATTTCTGATAGAGATTTTGGTGTTGTTGATGATTATCATCACGTTCAGTCATCACTTCGTATATATGACCACCAAACTCAGATAACTGCATGTCTTTAAATGACTGTAAATCATCGTAGCGCGCAAAGGTAAAGTTATAAAGTAAGGCAGTATGTTCGAAATTTAAACCTGTTGGCGTACCAAAGAGCTGTTCGAAATAATCACTTGCAGATTGCTTTTGTGGCAAGTAAGAGAAGATACCACCACCATCATTATTCAATATAACAATATTGAGATGAATATCATGCATTTTAGCCATCAATAAGCCATTCATATCATGATAGAACGCCAGGTCACCAATCAGAAGCGTCGTCTTTCGATGTACTGCCATACCTAGTGCAGTAGAAACGACGCCATCAATACCATTTGCGCCTCTATTTGCGTAAATCATCGCTTCACAATCAGTAGCTAAGTTATCCACGTCACGAATAGGCATGCTATTACTCACAAACAATGTATCTTCAGCAGTGAGTTTCTCTAAAAGACGAGCGACATAAGCTGATTCGTCGGAAGCGTGTTCAACGTAGTCTTGAAGCTCGACTCTTGCACGTTTCTCTAATGACTGCCAGTGACTTAACCAGTTATGACGCTTCTTAGGCTCTAGCTCCATAATTTGTCTAAAGAAGTCATTCGACGACATTTCATAAGAGATATGTGGTGCAACAGGATAAGCATCAGGCTGATCATTATTCTGTACTAGAATTTGATATGCTTCAGTACGTCCGAGCCTTTGATTAATCACTTTAGAGACGACGGGTTTGCCTACGCGAATAACAAAGTCTGGCTCTACCTTTAAACCTGCTCTAAACAGCAAGTCATACGTCGTGATGACATTAGGATGCTGACTTTGACGTAGCTGACTCAATGGATCAGCAAGGATAGGTAAATCATGTATCGTCGCAAACTTGAGTATTTGGGACACATCTTGATGTTGCATATCCCCTACCACAATCAAACCTTTGTCCTTGTCTAAACTTGATTGAATATGATCCATCGAAGCCGTTTTTTGATAATGCGGAATCGCATACGTCTCTGAAGTAAGCAAATCTAAGTTATTTAAATCAGGTGTTAAAGGCTCTCTGAATGGCAAGTTAAAATGTATAGGACCACGATGAGGACCATATAAATGCTGGCTTGCTTTTTGCAACTGAAATTGAATCGTTTGCGTCATTGCGCCAGGATAATGACCATCCGCAATCGGAAAGTCAAATTGATAATGAACATAATTCTCAAACATGCGACCTTGATTAATCGCTTGAGGGGCGCCGATACCTCTCAACTCATGAGGACGATCACTTGTCAACACAACAAGTGGCAATCGACTAATCTGAGACTCTGCTATAGCAGGCGTATAGTTTGCTGCTGCAGTACCTGAAGTACACAGAATAGCAACAGGTCGTTCGCTCCCTTTCATCAACCCTAAAGCGAAGAACGCCGCACTACGCTCGTCAGGGTGTACCCAAATTTTGATATCTGGATGTGCTGCAAAGGCAATCGCTAATGGTGTAGAGCGAGACCCCGGACTGATGACTACCTCATGAATACCATAAGCATACAGTTCAGAGGCGAGTTGATATACTTGTTTCGTTAAAGCTTCCTTATGTTTAGTCATTAACTTCTACTCCTAATGCTTTCATCATCGGTTTAAACTTCACAGATGTTTCCGCAACTTCTGCATCTGGATCAGAATTACAAACAATTCCGCAACCGGCAAATAGAATTGCTTGATACTGTTTAAGTAACATTGATCTTATCGCGACAATAAACTCACAGTCGTCATCCATATCGATATAGCCTACTGGAGCACCATAGAGGCCACGTGTTCCAAATTCATAACGTTCGATATATTCAACAGCTTCATCCTTTGGATAACCGCCCAATGCAGGCGTAGGATGTAAGCGATCCAATAATTTAATATAGGCATTCTCTTTCAGTGACGCCTTAATTTGTGTATAAAGATGAAATAGATGATCGTTCGTTAAGATTTCAGGCTTACGATTGTAATCCACTTCCGTCACGTAATCTTCAATATCTTGCAGGATACTATCCACTACAAATTGATGTTCATTCAAGTTCTTCTGATCATTTAAAAAGGCTTGAATATTCTCCTCATCAAGCTGTTCGTCATGTGTCCGACGTATTGTTCCAGCCACCGCTTTAGTAGAAAGTACATTATCTTCCACTTCAATCAATTGCTCTGGTGTTTGAGAGAAGAAGATACTCTCTTCAGACTCAAGCACAAAGAGATAGCTATTCTGTTCCCCAGTTAATGCGCGTTGCAATAGATACGGCACTGAAATCGGCTGTTCAAATTGAATCAATCTTCTACGAGCAAGCACGATCTTTTTCGTCTCATCAAGTTCATCTACCGTTTGTGCAACGAGATCACGCCACTCATCCTTAAAAATGTCCTCTATGCGTGTGATGTCTTTCGGCGGTTCGATTGAGGATTCAGGTCGTTCTGTCAGACGTTTAACGATCGCTTTGAAACGCTCTATATCAAATTCTTCTCGTGGAACTGTATACGTGACATATGTGACACCGTCTTCCATCGTGCTCAATATTTCAGGTAAGATAAAATGATTGATGCCAAATTGACGCCATTCATCTCCTGACTTATGTGCCGAGAATTGAAATCCTCCGCATATTTTTAAGTGATGTTTAGCAGAATGAGGATGAATGCAATCAATACGTTCTTTATCTTTTTCCCATTCGCGGAAGATGGATTGTTTATTTTCAAAGTCATTTTTATATCTTTTAAGTGCGTTAAAACCAAAAAAAGACATTTGATTATTATTCTTTTTAAAGTAGAAACGATTCCCCGCTTCATCTTCAGTCAGTTGAAAGAGTTCTACAGGATTTAATTCACGGTTAATCTTCGCTTCTACAGAAACAAAATCATGATTGCTTTTATAAACACGTTCTATGATTTCATCTTCCCTGACCTCAACAGTCATGCATGTCACTTCTTTCAATACAAAATTTATTCATTATAATATTGTACCATCTTTCAGAAACTGTGTATTTATTATTGCTTAAATCAATACAAATGATTATCCGCCATTTGACCTCTATTAAAACTTCTATTAAAATTAATTTGATTCATAAAAATTAATATACGAATAAGAGGTATGATATGCATGGCTTCTCAATATCAACAATATTCTACTGTCCGAAAGTATTGGCAATTAATGAGACCCCATACACTTACAGCAGCCATCGTTCCAGTGTTAGTTGGAACTGCAACGGCTAAACTCTTTATGACAGGTAGCGAAGACCATCTGAAGTTCAGTCTCTTCTTGGCGATGCTCATCGCTTGTCTCTTAATACAAGCTGCTACCAACATGTTTAATGAGTATTATGACTTCAAGAAAGGTCTCGATGACCATACTTCCGTGGGGATTGGTGGCGCAATTGTACGCAACGGCATGAGCCCTAAACTTGTGCTCAATCTCGCTATTGCATTCTACATTATCGCGGCACTGCTAGGTATCTTTCTTGCTGTAGCAAGCTCGTTCTGGATTCTACCAGTAGGATTAGTATGTATGGCTGTAGGTTACCTATATACGGGCGGACCAATGCCGATTTCATGGACACCATTTGGCGAGTTATTCTCCGGTGTGTTTATGGGCATGGTGATTATACTCATCGCCTTCTTTATCCAAACAGGCAACTTACAATGGTATGCGTTCTGGATTAGTATTCCGATTGTGATTACGATTGGTTTGATCAATATGGCAAACAACATTCGAGATCGCGTGAAAGATAAAGAAAGTGGCCGTAAGACGTTACCTATCTTATTAGGTAAAAATAATTCCGTACGCTTAATGGGTCTCTTATACATTATCGCCTATCTATTTGTGATTGGACTCATTATCTTCCATCCAGGCGCATCACTATTCTATTTACTCGTACTGCTATCATTTAATATGCCAATTAAAGCAGTTCGACGATTCAAGAAAAATGATACACCACAAACTATGATGCCTGCAATGGCAGCTACAGGAAAAACCAATACCATCTTCGGTATCCTTTACGCTTTAGGCATTTACCTCAGTGGTCTTGCTGGTGTAATTTAAGCTATAAGGTCTCACTTAATCCAATTAATATATAAGGATTCAATATAGAGCCCCAACAAAGTATTTAAGGCACTTTGTTGGGGCTATTCTTATGTCTTCTTATGATGTTGGATCTTATGTTGCAACGTTCTTTCTAAAAGTTACGTGGTTCGTCTTCCGTTTTACACATTACTAGAACGATAGCGTTCACGTGCATCGTCAGATAAGACCATATGGTAATGTTCATGGCCATAAAGATCGATTGTACCTGCTGATTCAAAACCCAGTTTGTGATAAAGGCTTAACGCTCCTGTATTATCCACATCGCAGTTCAAACTCCACTGATAGTCTGGATGCTGACCTATCACATGTCTAAACAACGCTGTGGCGACACCACGTCCTCGATATTCAGGAAACGTAGCTACAGTTTCGATGTACCATTCATCATCTTTCGCTTCTTTCGTCGGCATCGGTAAACCGTATGCTCTGATATCTTCGTCTAATTCTAATTCTAACCAAGCTTTCTCTAGCTCCAGCTCATCTTTACCTGGATAAGCAATCAAACATCCAGCTACTTGGCCTTCAATTAAATAAACCCATATATTATCAATGTGACCTCGATATTTCACGTCAGTCATACTACGCTCAATCACATCTAATAGACGTGTGCGTTCGATATGCTGAACTAAATCTGTTTCAAGCCCTTCCCAAATGATATAACTTAATCGTGCAAGCTGTTCAGTATCTTCAGGTTGCGCTTTTCTAATCATAATTTCAAACTCCTAAATCGTTATTTGTTAGTCTTTTATATTATATAATATTTTACTAAATAAACATAATTATATACCTAGGATAAGGTGTTGTACTGAACTTTCAATTACAGATACCGTGCGACTAGACGATCGATACGATTCATATCGTCTCGCGCATAACCACAAGCTGCTAAGAGGTTCCCTGGATCTCGTTTATCACTCTGTATCTCTTGATGCCCTGGCATGTGGTTCCAGTGATCGATTCCCCATGACCGACAAAGCGCTGCCATCACTCGACAGGCATTATCCAGCGACTTTAACGAGCGTTGACGGTTGGAGAAATAGCACGTCTTCCAGACCAAACGCGCCGTCATTTGCATCAATCCCATACCACAAATTATCCGTCACTGTGTTATACATTACGTGCCAAGCTTTTTCGTCAATCGGAATACACACGATAGCTTCTACATCATCAACAAAGATATGTGCTGAAGAGGTACTTTCCCACGGTTCGTTGTACGTCCGTGTGAAGTAATCAACATTATTCTGCGCTGTACTGTCAATATTGCCAGTATCGTGAAAGACTGCAAACACCGGTCTCCCCGTAGTTAATCTTGCACCACATCGCCGCGTTCCAATAGGTAAGAGTTGCCGATATACTGGAACATTATTCCAATAATCAATGAGTGTCTTCGTCATGTGTCACTTCTCCTTTGTTGTCTATCATCAGTTTGTCGCTTAATAGTTTAGGAACAGGGATGCCCATTGCTACAGCATTCTCTAGTACACTCGTTAACTCACCTACGATGTAAAATAGAACAAAGCTATTGATAAACATCCCATGCATTTGAAAGATGACGTCTATGAGGTTGCCTGCTAGGATGACACACAAGTAACCAATCTTTCGAACATAACCGTTGAGCGCACTTTTACTCCACAACTGCCCCTTACTGATAGCCTTCAACAAACCCGTAATTACGTCTGTAATCATAAGTAATATCAAAGCGTTGATCAGTAACCAATTGCCTGAGTAGAACAGCGACGTGCCATGTGCAACAGGTAGCGTTAAATGATCGATCATCGTTTCAACCTCCTTTCACTGTGAATTCACACTAAATATCGAAAGAAATAACATTTGAGGTTAAAACAATGAGTACCGGTGACTTGTATTGAGGTATGAGTAGTAAAATTCAATCTTTTCTTCTCTATTCACAGAATTATTTAGAATATTATTCTAATATTATATTTCCAATTGAACAGAGGGGTTTTTTGCTATATAATAACTTTAATAATGAAAATACAGGCGCGTTCGCTGTCTTTAACCGATTCTCAATCCTTATTTGCACCTTACACTAGACGACAACTTACGATAAAGGAGACATCAATGAGCTCTAACCCGCATTTTTACCACCCTTCTGAACTTAAGCTTATGTTAAAGCAACCTCAAGCACCGCTCTCCTACCACTACAAAAGACATCTAGGAGATGAGAACATGACAAATTACTTAACTAAGGCAGAATTCTATAAACACAAACAGAAATTGGATAGGAAGCACGCTGCTCTTGAAAGCAATATCTCAACGTATCAGCGGTCTCTTCAGCGTTTACAAGAACATGAAGACTTTACTATGAAGACACTCAATCAGTTGCAAGAAAGTCAACAACACGCCTTAGAACATGTCCAATCAGAAATGACTGGCATGCGCAAAGACAACCAACGCTTTTACGAAGTGCAAACCGAAGCGAATGACAAACTGAGACGCGAGTTAAAGCAAGATTACAAGGATTTCATTAAAGATACTAAAGAGGACACTAAGACATTTAAAGCTGAGTTAAACTTAAATTTCGATAAGTTTAAAGAAGGAATGGAAAGTAAATATTCCGAATTTAAAAAAGAGATGAAAGATGAGTATGCTCAGTTTAAAAAGGAGAATAAGTCTGATTTCACGTCCTTTAAAAGCTATATGGAAAATCAATTCACTCACTTTAATAATGAAAGAAAAGAAGAATATGAACGTTTCAAAAATGATTTGGAGAAGAAATTCGAACAAACGCGCAATGAAATGAAAGATGATTTTAAGTATTTTAGAAACGAGATGAAAAATGATTTCGAAGCGCATAAAAATGAAATGTATCAATTCAAAAGTGAGATGAAAGATGAATTCAATTTACTTCGAGAAGACATGAATAATTTCCGAAAAGAGACGAAAGATGATTTCGACTCGCTTCGTGAAGAAATGAATGACTTCAAAAAAGAGATGAAAGCTGATTTCGATTCGCTTCGTGAAGAAATGAACGACTTCAAAAAAGAGATACGTTCAGAGATCAATGCATTTCGTGAAGAGGTGAATACAAAAATTGATAATTTGTTAAAAACACTAAAACAAAGAGAAAATCGTATGCTCGTTAAGTTTGGTTTATTATTTACTGCTATCAACATTGTAGTGTCGATTATTTTGCATTTCATCTAATAT
>NZ_PPRN01000117.1 GCF_002902685.1 Staphylococcus pettenkoferi
TGCCTAATATAAATATAACACTAGAAATCTTTAATGTTATTATCCCAATAGATAAGATTATTATGGAAAATATCAGTATTATATTTATTAAAATATTTTTAATTATATGCTTTGTTTCAGGTAATACAAATGCATAAGCCTTACACTTGCTATTACTAAGGCTGATTTTTTCTTTTTTCTTTCTGTCAACTATACTTTTAATAAATAATGATGATACAATTGCAATTATTATTAAAAAAATATTTAACAAGAAATTAGTTCTAAAATTTGTATAATCCAATAAAGGTCTTCCCATCACACTAATAAAGGAACCTATACCTGCTCCTAAAAATCCTAGTTTATTCCCATGTTTTTTATCATCCTCGTCCAAATGTGAAATCTTTATATTACTTTTATCGATCTCACTTATTTCTATCATTTTATGTTTAATAACGTAATTTAGTAACGGGAATATGTAAGTTAACTTACTTTTATTTATAGC
>NZ_PPRN01000118.1 GCF_002902685.1 Staphylococcus pettenkoferi
AGTTAATATTTCTTAATTTCCCATGACTGTTAGTATTTTTTCTTAGTAAATCTAACTGTTCGCGATTTTCTAATTCATTATATATAGTCCATGATATATCTCCAGGTAAATATTTTGTTTTCGTTAACGAATGCAATTCTTGGTATTTGTCATACATGGAAATAGAAGTTATATATTCATTTAAATATCTATGCCCATATATGACATATGAAAATCTTTTCAATAATTCATATCCATCTTTAGTAGGCATGAAACTGTTATTACTAGGTAATTTCTCTAAATCTTTAACAGATAGTTCACTTAATAATCGATGCGTTAAATCTTTTTTGTTACCACTAACTTTCAACTTATGTTTTCTTAATATACTTTTTAGTTCATTGTTGGTTAGTTGTTGAATATAAATTGTAGGATTCGATTCACCTAAATATCCTTTATCTATAAGCACATTTATTCTTTCTTTTATATTAATTTCATATCTATAAACAAAGTAACCTGGTACTTTATCTGGCGTCTTAGTTATACTAAACCACCATAAAGCAATAATATCACCAATTAATAGCTCATTATAAATTGGTGTTTGGTAAGTTGTATATTCATATAATTCTATTTCATTTAGTTTATTCAATTCATCTTTTGGTTGTTTTAGTAGAACCTCAAATGTAGTTGTTAAATCATTTTTTGAAAGAAATTTTATTTCTCTTTGATAATTTTCGCCACATTCAAATGCTAATTGCGTTTTAAAATAGGTATCTATTTTATTTAATC
>NZ_PPRN01000119.1 GCF_002902685.1 Staphylococcus pettenkoferi
ATTTTCACAATAGATATTACTTATTAGATTTATCTCGTAATCCTTTCTTATTTGTATTTCCTTTTTTATATTGGTTTGTTCCAATTAAGGGAGAACTAATATCTAATGAACAAATGAAAGAGTTAACTAATATCGATTATCAGCCTTTAGGTAATAATAAACTCCCTATTTATTGTCACCACTAATATTTGTTTTGTTTAAGCCATTTGTTAATAACATAGATACGTCCGGTTATACTAACTTTTATTCGGTAGCATTTATAATTTCGGTTATCTTAATTCTTTTCCTACGTGTGAAAATAAATAAGAAATTAAAATTAAATTACCAAACGTTAGAAACGAAATATTTTCATATATTACCTACTATATTACATATTAC
>NZ_PPRN01000120.1 GCF_002902685.1 Staphylococcus pettenkoferi
AGATGTGTATAAGAGACAGATATAATACTGATATTTTCCATAATAATCTTATCTATTGGGATAATAACATTAAAGATTTCTAGTGTTATATTTATATTAGGCATAATGATGTTCACGATAATATTATCATCTCAAAATGTATATATTTACGATAAAATAAATACTAAAGGGAAAATTGGCGGAGTGAGGTGGAAAAAATAGAAATCCAATAATTAACTTCTCAATTAAATAATAACTCTTTAGAAGATTATAGCGAAGATTAGGGAAGTGATTTATCATCGACAAGATTACGATAGATACTATTGATAAGAATAGCAAGTACAAAATAGTGCATTATAATGATGAACATTTCATAATTGATAGCAATAGAAATATAATTACTTATGTATTTCCTCTATTTAATTATTTTAATAAACAAAAATTAATAAAAATTAGCGAAGAAGAAATGTATAATATTAGAAGACCATATATTATTGATAAACAAAAAGAAAAAAGTAGTGGAATATTGAGTGCATGTATAGCTACAAGTTTGTTTATTGGATTTATAGGAAGACCTTTTATAGATTACATGGATTTTAAAACTAATGTAGTATTAAATATTTTACTACTAGTAATAATATTATTTCCTTTAATAATTTTAAAAGGAGTCATAAATCTACGAAATAGAGAAAAAATAAACATTAGTCAAGATAGATATATAGGAAAAGCGTTAGTTTTACCTAATACAAAAGAAATGCTCAAAAATATATTAATAAATACTTTACTAACCCTTTTTGTTATAGCTGTATCTTTAGGAACAATAAAACTAAAAGAATCAAGTATAATATATATTTTAGTGATTATGGTGGCTTTCTCTTTGATTCTATTTCAAAATAGATTGTTATATAACAAAACTACAATTGAAGGAAAGATTAGCAAGATTAAATTAAAAAAGTAGATGGAAGTGTGTACTGACTGTTAGGTGAAAGACTGATATTTAAAGATTGGGCTAGTAATTTTATTTCATAGAAAATTTTAACTAAAGGAGGTCGATAAGTCATCGATAAAGTAATAATTAATCCAATTGAAAAAAATAGTAAGTATAAATTAATAGAGTTACATAACCGCTACTTCATAATTGATTTAAATAGAAATAAACTGACTTTCCTATTTCCTTTATTGAATTATTTTACCAGACAAAAATTAATAGAAATCAATGAGGATGAACTACAAAATATTGAGAAGTCTACTTTAAGTAAAGAAAGAGTAAAAAAAGGTGAAGCCTTCGGTAGATTAGGGGGGAGGATAGGGATTTCATTATCTATTGTAGCTAAACCAATATTAGATTATTTGGATATTCCTACGAAGCACTATATGAATATAGTATTTGTTTTATTGACTATATTATTC
>NZ_PPRN01000121.1 GCF_002902685.1 Staphylococcus pettenkoferi
AAAACTGATATTAAAAAGCCAATACCCGAATATCCGCCTATTGCAACTTTCTCCTTACTTCTCTTACTTTCATTTGAAGGTTTAATATGATGTAGTTCTTCTTCGCTAATTTCTGTTAGCTTATGTCTAGTAATGAAATTCAATAATGGGAATATATAAGTTATCTTATTTCTGTTGAGATCGATAATAAAGTGTCTATTATCATAATGCACTATTTTGTACTTGTTATTCTTATCAATAGTATTTATCGTAATCTTGTCAATGATAACTCACTTCCTTTATCTGCACAATGTTCTTCTAAGAAGTTGATATTTATTTTAGAAATTACATCATAACCCTCTACTTTTTCTACTTAATACTTCCTATTTTTCCTTCAATTTTTGTTCGATTATAAATATATTTATTCTGGAATTGAATTAATATAAGTATGAAAGGTATAAATATAAATGATATTATGCCAAACTCTCCTATCGAAACATGAAATATTATAAAT
>NZ_PPRN01000122.1:0-2441 GCF_002902685.1 Staphylococcus pettenkoferi
ATCTCACTTATTTCTATCATTTTATGTTTAATAACGTAATTTAGTAACGGGAATATGTAAGTTAACTTACTTTTATTTATATCTATAATAAAAATTTTATTGTTATAATTCACTATTTTGTACTTACCATTTTTCTCAATAGCCTCAATTTTGATATTCTCAATAATAAATCAGCTCCTTTCTAAAAATCTCCTTTCATAGGATTTATCGTAGTGTGCATATTGCTAATAGATTCCCCTACATACTTTCTTACTGAGTTAGAAAATTCGTATATTTTTTCTCCAGCTTTTTATATGTTTGACTAGCATTATTGACCAACTTTTTTTCTGTCGAAATAATTTTATTAGAACCCTTACCAATAGTAGGAACCACATTATTTTTTACTACTTTTTCACTTCCTTTCTTAACTTCTTTATAACTTTTCTTTATCATGTACTTCTCGGCTTTCATCCTTTTTTTTTCTATGGACCAAACATTATTAAATAGATTATTAATTCTATTTAATTGCGGGTCAATGAATTTCCTTCCAATCCAATCACAATTTGACTGTAATCCAAAAATATTATACTCATAAGCTTGATCAACTATAAATGATACTCCAGTACTCACCACTGGACCAATTATAAATTCTGTACCGGGAGGAGACACAGCTGCAGCTATTGTCCCAGCTACTATCCCTGTTCCATTTACAACTGTATTATGTACTAGAGCCTCACCAGCTGTCTTATTTTCATCATGTATATCTGTATACATTCCAATTCCAAAACCTACAATTGGTATTGCTCTTCCACCAAATTTGCCCGCTATTGTAATACCTTCACCAATATTTTTATAATTTTTACCGTCTAAACTTAAGCCTTGGGTATTCGATAAAACTTTTCCAAATTTCTCCATAAGTTCAGTTGAACCGCTCATTGATAAATCATTTGCAATACTTTTTATATCTTCATCAATCTCTTTTTGTACTTTTTTAGGTATTAAATGAGAAAGTTTTTCTTGTCCATATCTGATGATTGTATACATGTCTTTCTTATTTAGTTTCTTGCCATCTTGCACTTTTTGAAGGATGTTTCTAATATCTACTTGAACCGTCTTTTGATGAACCGCTTCTGTCCATTTCATCTTTTTACCAGATGGAATGTCAAATGCTTGTTTACCTGGATTCCAAGACGACTTCGCTTGTTTGATTCCTTCTTCAACATTCTTTTGAAATGATTCTACCTCTTTAAAAATGTTTGGAGAATCGGAGTTAAACTCCCTTAATTTATCGAGTTTTTCTTTAAGTTTTTGTTTTTGATCTTTTAAACTCCCTACCATCTCTTTATGCGCATTAGTATGTGTAGAAGGACCTTTCATCGCATCTAAATGACTAATTTGAAAGTCTAAATTTTTAATGTCCTCTTGTAACTCTGATTCTTTTAAACTTTGTGTATCTACATCAGATTGATATTTATCAACAAACTCATCACACGCTTGTTGTGTTAACTCTCCTAACGTTCTTATACTCACCGCTAATGGTATGAGTACTGAAGAGAAGAACTGCTTTCCTGAATCGTAAGCTTGACCTTGTAATTCATCTTCTCCAACAAATTTAGTTATTTCTTCAACTACATCTTCAGAATCACTTGTTATGTCATTAACTGTACTACTCACATCTGAAGATTGTTTTCTGGATTTACCTAAATACATATCAATACTCACGGTGTTAACCTCTCTCTCGTTCTATTTGTAATGATATATTTCGCTTTCTTTCAAGATCATCAATGTCATCAGTGGTTTGTCGAATGGATTGTTCAATATCACTTTGTTGGGCAGACAACTCTCCCATCAGTTTATGCTGCGCTGAATGATATGCGCGAGTGTTTTCCTCTATTGCACTAAACATTCGACTATCGTAATATCGATCAATTAAATGATTATTGAAGTGTTGTGTTTGATGAATTAAATCTTCATATTCATCTATTAGATTTTCAACTTGCTTTTTCTCAGACATTAAATCTTCTACTTGCTCTTGCTTATCTTTAATTAAATGATTGTATTCATCTACTTCCTTTGACATTCACTTGCTCCTTTAATTCTGGCCAATGTTACTACTTATTGATTGATCGGTTTGTTCAAACGATTCACCTGTTTTTTTAATATGATTACTTGCCTCTTCAATTGCATTAGCAACAGACTTACTTTTCTTCATTAAATTATCTATAGCGTCGTGTGCATTCGAATTCCCTTTGACCGTTGTACTTTCATCTTTAGTTGGCTTAGTAAGGTCTTCAAAACCACTGAGAGCTCCCTTTAAACCTGAGAAGATATCATCTGTCTTACTTGAATCACTTTTAACTTGACCCATTACATGACTCACATCCTTCAACTATTATGAATAATTTATTATTAAATACTTTAGTAATTAAAATTCATAAATCACATTTACATCTGTCTCTTAT
>NZ_PPRN01000122.1:2453-2693 GCF_002902685.1 Staphylococcus pettenkoferi
AAATTTATCGCAAAAATCCAAATAAAAAGGACTTGTTTTCGAGTCCTTTTTATGTTTACTATTAATAAATTTTTAAATTACTACTCTACCTTATTCATTACTAAATACTATCATGTCATCTACTGATCTTTTCTTCTACATATTTTCACATGTATTTTCTTACCTGTAATGGTACACATATTTAAAACGATAAACATTAAAAAAATACCTAACCAGCAAATATAAAAAATAATATGGAAT
>NZ_PPRN01000013.1 GCF_002902685.1 Staphylococcus pettenkoferi
AATCATAGACCTAGAAAGTGTCTTAATTGGGACACTCCATATGAAATTTTAAATTTAGAAGTGTTGCGCTTAAATTGACAATTCATCAAATAAAAAAGAGTCAAAAGGTTACTATTATATATCAGATTATAAAGAAAAAGGTAAAGATACTGAAAAAAGATATCCAGTCATTTTTAAGAGTAACAAAATACATCCAATTAATAATAATATTAGCAAACAAGCTAAAAATAAAATAGAACAATTTCAGTTTTTAATTCAATACACTGATATAAATAAAAATATTGAGAAAAAGAGAGGGAAATATTTTTACAATCCTAATGTAAGCAATTTTAAGGGAAGATACAATCTAAATGAGCATGACAAAATACTAAAAGCTATTAAAAAACAATATAATTTAAATTATAACCAAGCTGATTTATTAATTAAAGGCTCTCAAGAACCTAGCACAAAAAGATTTAGTGATAAAAGCATTCAAATATCATTTAATAATAATTACTATATAACTAACGATTTAATATATAAACCTAATAAAAAGGATGAAAGTGAATAGTAAAAAAGGAAAGAATTAAAGAAGACGGTATAAATAAGAGTTCTGAAAAATCAAGTGCTATAGTTTCGATAACTATGATTTAAAGAGCACTAAACTCAATCTTAAAAATTGATATCCAAACGAAAAAGAAACGAAAAATATTAATAAAAAATAATAAATAGTTAGATTGAGTCTATTGATATTTATATAAAGCGTGTAGGTGAACCTATTGAAAAAATACTAATTGATAAAGAATTAAAAGGAGGAGAGGCTTTGATTCAGATAAATAAGACAATTGTTTTAGGTTTATGTATCATCTCACCACTTTTTATAGGTAGCTGTGGTAGAAATGATTCTAGTAAACCCGATAGTGAAATTGATAAAAATATCCATAGATCATTAAGTATTTATCCTACAAAGAATTTAGAAGAATTCTATGATATTGACGGCGTGAGAAATAGGGACTTTAAAAAGGGAGACAAAGGAAAGTGGATTCTAGACTCCTCCATTAATACTAAAAAGAATGGTGAATTAAAGAGTGAGGGAGCAGTACTTTATATAGATAGAAATAAAAGAACATCTAGAGGATATTATTATATAAATAAGTTTAAAGATAATGGTAAAAAAAATGAAAAAATTACCCGATTGAAATGAAAGAAAACAACCTAATACCAAGCGGTAAGAACGTAAATATAAACACACGTGAAAAAATAAAAAAATTCAACTTTCTTGTGCAATATACAGATGTTAACAGTAATATAGAAAACAAAAAAGTAAGTATGCATATAATTATAATTTACCTAAATTCGTAAGTGAATATAAAATGTCTGATAGGGATGCTCTAATTAAATCTTTAAAAAGTAAATATAAAATACCATATGACAAAGCAACAATGCAGATAATTGGAAGAAGTCAACCAAAGTCTTCGAGTTTAGGAAATAAATAAGGAAATTAAAGTTAATTTTAAGAAAAACAAATATTACTTTCAAGATTCTATAGATTTTCAACCGACAAAACAAAGTGAAAAGTAATTTAAATAGAACAACATACATGGAAATGAAGGTTTAATTAGATGATTAAAAGGAGTAAAGTAGATGAAAAAATTCTTAAATTTAACCATTATTCTTATTAGTTTATCAATACTTGTTCTTATAAATGGATGTGATAAATCTACATCTTATGAACATGATATTCAAATAAAAAATAATATACATGACTCATTGAAAATTTATCCAATAAAGAATTTAGAGGATTTGTATGATATTGAAGGTGCCAAGAGTGAAGATTTTAAAAAGGGGGATAAAGGAAAGTGGGTGATTCACTCATCTTTCGCTAGAAATAAAGGAAAGGCTTATGTAGATGAAGGTATGTTCTTACATATAAATAGGAATACTAGAGAAGCCTCTGGGTATTATCATATACGTAAATATTTTAATGATGGAAAAGCTGATAGAAAAAAGTATAAAGTTAAAATGATAAATGGAAAAGTTATACCTAATAAAAATGTAAGAAATGAGAATATAAGGAATAAAATTAAAAACTTTGAATTTTTTGGTCAGTATGCAGATTTAAATAAAGAATTGAAAGACAAGAAAGTAAAATATTATTCCAATTCTAATGTACCTGATTTTCAAGCAATATATAAATTAAACGAAGATGATAAAATTATGAACAAATTAAAAAAAGATATCCTATTCCTTACAACTCTGCAGAAATGATTATACAAGGGGATGGCAGAAGTGAAGATAAAGTTATAGGAGACAAGAGAATTAAAATAAAATTTAAACAAACTGAATTTAATTATTATGATACATTGATATTTGAGCCTACTGATGAAAGTGAATAATATATAATTGATTATTGTAAATCACTAATTAAATAAATACGATATGCCCAATTTTTAACAAAATCATAGTGATAAGTCTTGGTGTTAAATAACGTTTAGTTCTTTCTTACTTTTAGAGTATTTTAACGTTAGTTGGTTATTCTATTTTTAAACATACATATAAGTTGAATAAATAAGAGGGTGACGAGTGAAAGTGAAAAAACTGCTAAAAATAGTTCTTATATTTGCATGCATACTTTCTCTTATCTGTATCAGTGGCTGTAATAAATTGACTTCTTTCGGTCATGATAAACAGATAAAAGAAAATATCGATAATTCATTAAAAGTATACCCCACTAAAGATTTAGAAGACTTTTATGATATTGAAGGTGATAGAAATAATGATTTTGATAAGAGTGATAAAGGGATGTGGATATTCCATTCAGCTGTGAAAAAGAAAAAGAAAGGGATATTAAAAAGTGAAGGTGCTATTTTATATTTAGATCGAAACAAACGACAAGCAGAAGGCTATTATTATATCGAAGATATTAAAGGTCATGGCGAAACTGACGAGAAACACTATCCTATAAAATTAAAAAACAATAAATTAATCTCAATTAAAGAAGATACAAATGATAATGTTAAGAAAAAAATAAACAAGTTTAATTTCTTCATTCAATATGCAAATATAAATAAAAATATAAAGAACAAAAAGGGGGATTATTTTTATAATAGTAATTTACCAGAATTTCAAGCAGTATATAAATTGACAAATAAAGATAATATTGTAAGGAGTTTAAAGCAAAGATACAACGTATCATATAACAAAGCTGAAATTAATATTTCTGGTAGCGGCGAACCTAAAGAAAATAAATTTGGTAATAGAGAAGTTGAAATAACATTTAAGAAAAATAAGAGTTACTTCAGAGATGCAGTGACCTACAAACCAACTAAGAAAAGCGAGGATAATTAATAGCGTAGTATTTTAAGCGTCGGTAATGATATATCAATAAGATGAATTAAAAAATTTATGAGGAGAGAAAGCAATGAATAAAAAATTGAAATTAACGATTGTCTTTATTAGCTTATTTCTACTTCTATGCACAAGTGGTTGTAATAAATCAACATCATACGAACACGATAAACAAATAAAAAAGAATATATATGACTCGTTATGTATCTATCCAAAAAAAATTTAGAAGATTTCTATGATATTCAAGGAACAAAAAATAGAGATTTTGAAAAAGGAGATAAAGGAAAATGGATATTAAACTCTTCCATAAAGAAAAAAAGAATAATATATTGAAAAGTGAGGGTGCTGTTCTCTATATAGATAGAAATAAGAGAAAAGCTACAGGTTATTACTATATAAAAAAATTCAGTGATAGTGGAAAAAATGACATAAATAAATATCCAGTGAAATTAAGAAAAAATAATCTAGTACCCACAAAAAAAGATATTAATGAAAATGTTTGTAATAAAATCAAAAAAATTAAATTTATGGTGCAATATTCTAATATAAAGAGTGATATACATAATAAAAAAGGGAAGTATTATTATAACTATAATTTACCTAAATTCATAGGTTCGTATAAGGTAACTAATAATGATGATATAATCAAAAAAATAAAAAAAATATATAACGTACCTTATAATAAAGCGACTATAAATATAACCGGTAGAAATAAACCTAGTTTTTCAACTAAAGGAGATAAAGAAATCGAAATAATATTTAAGAAAAATGAATATTTTTTCAGAGATTCAGTAGATTTTCAACCTACAAAGGAGAGTTATTAATGGTCAAAAGTAGCGAATTCATTAAAGGAAAGAATTTAAAGCCAGATTCAGAAACTACAAGTAGTGTAGCTTCACTAAGCTATGAAATAGAAGACTTTTGGAATTCTGAAGGTAAAGTATCAAGCGTAAGTGATAGAATTGACTATCTGAAAGAACAAGATAAATTTCCTAGTAATCTCGAATACAAAGATTCTTTTGAAGACAAGGAGCATGGTGTTGGCGTAGTTGTATTTAAAGATAAAAATACAGGAAAGTCAATTATTGGTATTCCTGGAACCAATTTAAATGATGAAACTGACGGTGGAAAAGATAAGGTTATGAATGAAACCGAAGATTATAATATATTGGAAAAAAGTGAATTGCCTGATGGTGAATATTATGGGAAAGTAAATAAGTTTGTAAAAGAAGCTACTAAAAAGTATGATGTCGAAACAATTACAGGTCATTCTCTTGGAGGGAGAGGGGCGATGTTGTTAGGTGCGAATAATGATATACCTAATATCGTTACTTATAATACTGCTCCAATTTATGCAAAAGGTTTTAGAAAAGTTTTACCCCCTTTAGCAGTTAGTAATGCTGGGGCTAAACCCTCTCTCAAATCAACCTTTACTTCCATCGGAACTTATTTTGATAATAATATAAATTCAGAGATAAATGATATAAAATTATATGCTTTATTTAATAATTATGATGGAAAAATCACTAGAATATCGAGTAATAAAGATCCTTTAACGAATATTTCAAAATTTGCAGATACCTTTATGCCAGGAAAAATTTTTAAGGTAAATAATAATAAAGGTCATTCTATGGAGGGATTTCTCCGAGGTAAAGGTCAAAAAATTATAAAGCCACTTACATATAATATTAAAGGTGCTAAAGATGCTAATACTAAAAACTACAAAAATACTTTAAAATCCACAAAAAGTAATTTAAAAAATATCGATAAATTAGAAGCTAATATGATACAAACTTCAGGTGGGCTTACATCTTCAAGTAAACAAGTCCTGAAAGACATGGTAGCTTTTTCTTTAGCTAGCGGACTTCATGCCTCTGTAAATAGTGAAATAAATAATTTGAAAGAAATATATCATGATTTTAAAGAGAGCTTTAATGATACTTGGGAGCAGGCAAGAACAAGTGCCGCAGAAGAGGGTAAAGACTTAAATAATGGTGAACAGCTATCTGCGTTACATATGGGAGGGGCCTTTAAAGGTAAAATTGTTGATACTCCTCACGGAAAAATTGATCGTAAAATTAGTAAGTTAAATAGTATCAATAAGGATTTAGAAGATTATATAGATAAAGTTAAAGACAGTGTTAACAGTATGGTAGAAAAAGATCAACAACTTTCAAATCAAATAGGTGGTAAAATATGAATTTACAGCGTCAAATAGAAGAGCTGGAGGATGAATATAAAGTTAAACTGAAAGATTTGAATCATCAATATGATACTTTGAATGATATTGAAAGAGAAGTTTCAATAGAATGTGATGAGACGTATGATAGAATGACAAATTTAAAAGTTAATAAAGGCTTTAGTGAAATCTCTAATAACAGAGTAACTCGAATATTAGAAGAATTCAGTGATGAGACTAAAGCATCATGTACAAAAGCTAAAGAACAAATTCTTGAAAATATAGATGAGTTAAAATTATCTTATACTCAAATAAAGCATGAATTAGAGGAAGGGGAAAATTAATGGCTGGAGGCTTTTTTGAAAAGGTAGACGATTTTTTATTTCATCCTGAAGAATTAACAAAAGCAGGGCGAAAAGGGAAACAGATGCAGCAAATTATGGAAATTGGCCATGGTGCAGTGGGTCAATGTGAACAATTAAAAACAGAACTTAAAAGCGATGAAGCCGATCTTATCTCACAACTCAAAAGTCATCAAAATAATTTCACTAGCCAATTTAAGGATAATGCAGCTAAAGGTGATTGGGTAGATAGTGCAATTGAAGAAATTGAAAATATAACTAAAAAATTTGATGATCTTTAATTATGGGGTGTGAACTGAAGTAATAAAAAATTTGATGACGTTCAACAATCCTGTATAGTTGTACATTTTGGTTTGCATTATTCAATTGAGTTCACTATTATGAGTTACGCTAGAATAGGTTCGAAACTCTATTTATTGTCACCTAAATTTATACGTACATATAGTGGCTATTTATCAAATTATGCAAGTTTGACTTTATTTTGCTTTTGGCTAGTAAGTTCTATATGAGCTTAAGCGACATTATTTCGCTTAGGCTCCTTTCTTTCTAAACCCCCTCAAACCATGAAACTTAAATTCGAATGCTCAACTTCAATTTAAGTCTCATGACTTTTCATCTCTGCAAAATCTAATTACTCAGCCACAACCTTCAAATTCATAAACGAAACTCTAACGTTTCTCCCCCATATCTTTCTCCCGCTCTACATTACTTGAATCTGAATGCGTTGATTCATTTTACCGCTATAACTACCTCCCCCCACACAACACCAATTTATTGATAACCTTTCTCATTTCTAGCATAATATAACTGAATCTAAGAATAGGTCTATGTTATTGGGAGGCTAAGTTATGAAAGATGTAACGATTATTGGTGGAGGCCCTGCTGGCTTATTTGCGAGCTTTTATGCAGGTCTACGTGGTATGGATGTGCGCATTGTGGATGTTCAAAGTGAGTTAGGGGGCAAGATGCAAATTTATCCTGAGAAGATTATTTGGGATATTGGCGGCGTGGCTCCGAAACCGTGTTATGAGATTATTCAAGATGCAGTGAAACAAGGATTGTATTTTAACCCAGAAGTGCAGCTTAACCAACGTGTAGTAGATATCCAGAAGTTGGATGAACGTCATTTCGAAGTGATTACTGAGAATGGTACGCATTATTCGTCTAAAGCGGTAATTGTGGCTATCGGAAATGGTATTATTAACCCGAAACCGCTCGAAATTAAAGATGCTGAGCGTTATCATCTGACTAATTTGCACTACGTGGTGCAATCGTTACGTAAGTTCAAGGATAAAGATATCCTCATCTCAGGTGCAGGAAATTCCGCACTTGATTGGGCGAATGATTTAAGTGGCTATGCGAAGTCTGTCACTTTGATTTATCGTAAGTCTGAGATTAAAGGTTACGAAGCGGTACGTGATAAATTGGACGATTTAAACGTGCGTAAAGTGCCGAATACACATATTACGGAATTGATTGGTGATCAATCGCAAACGCGTATCGATCAAGTCGTGTTAGAGAATTTAGAGACTGGTGAGAAGCGTACGGAACATTTCGATGAAGTGATTATCAGTCACGGCTTTGATATGGAGAACAGCTTGTTGCAATCCTCTCAAGCGCAGTTAGACATGTATGACGAATATCGTGTGAAAGGCTTTGGCAATACGTCTACGAGTGTGCCAGGAATTTATGCGTGTGGAGATATCGTTGCGCATGATGCAAAGGTGCACCTTATCGCGAGTGCGTTTAGTGATGCAGGCAATGCGGCTAATTTAGCGAAACAATATATCGAGCCTGATGCGAATAGTGAAGGTTACGTTTCTAGTCATAACGACGTGTTTAAAGAATCTAACGAAGTGATTATGCAGAAGTATCTATAATTTAATCCAAATTGAGGAGGGAGCGCAATGATTCATCTTAAACATGAACCACCTGAGCCTCAAGCGTATTGTGATTTGCGTAAAGTGGCGGGTATGAGTACGAAATCATTGGCTGCTGCACGCAAAGGGCTGCCTAACGCGCTGTTTACCGTAGCGCTTTCTAGTGAGCAACAACTCATTGGTCTAGGACGTGTAATTGGCGACGGTTGCACGGCATTGCAGGTTGTAGATATCGTTGTTCACCCTACGTATCAGGGGAGAGGATATGGCAAGTTGATTATGCGCGAGGTCATGCACTTTATCGACACTATCGCTGAAGCGGGCACGTATGTGAGTCTGATGGCCGATTATCCTGCTGACGAGCTCTACCGTCAGTTTGGCTTTGATTATACTGAGCCACATTCAGCTGGTATGTTTAAAAGGTATTAGTGTGTGGATAAAATGGCAGGGGAAATTTGAGTGAATTGTTTATGTAAAAACGTTCTCCTTACTTTCGGTGAAACGTTCAACTGTGTAGGTAACAATCACATGTTAAAGTATGAACCGCTCAATTAAATATAGTTCATGCGACTCATCCCATCACTTAAAACACAACGCTAAACAGAATAAGTGAGTCCAGCGCTTAAAAAAATCGAGGATTTAAAGAATAATCAGACGCCACAAAATGTATATTATATTCGAATGTACCTCCTAGCCATTCGAACTTACAACTTCCGACACAAAACAAGGCATTTGAGAACGTCACGACCGACGTCTCAAATGCCTTTTTCACATCTTATATTATTTATCTTCTTCCATTTTAACATTGGCGGCAGAAGTTCTTGAACGTAAGTCGGCTTCGATTTCTTCTAAGCTACGACCACGCGTTTCTGGTAGGTATTTTACAACAAAGATAATCGCTAAAATACCGATGACCGCAAAGATTAAGAAGACTTCTTGTACAGGTAGTACGTCAGTCAATTTAGGGAAGAATTGTGCAACGAGTAAACTACCGATTGATAGGATTAACGCTGCGACACCTGTAGCTGCACCACGTGCGCGCATAGGGAAGAGCTCTGGTAGCATAACCCATAATACTGGTCCCCAAGTGAAGCCAAAGAATAAGATAAAGATTGTTAAGCAAAGGATAATAATCCATGCTGCTGAGTGTAGTCCCATCGTCCAGATCAGTACTGCCATGATTACGAGAGATGCGACCATACCGATGTTTCCTGTAACGAGGAGTTTCTTACGGTCAATCTTATCAATGATAAATATCGCAACAATCGTGATGAGTACGTTTACAGTACCGATACCCACTGTACCTAGGATAGATGCAGATTCGTCTAGACCCGCCTTACTAATGATACGTGGGGCATAGTAAATAATCGCATTGATACCGATGATTTGTTGGAATAACGCAAAGATACAGCCAATGATGATAGTCGGACGCAACCAAGGTGAGCTTAACACCTTCATCGTACTTTCAGAGACACGACTGATTTCACGCATGTCCGCGATTTCTTTGTCAATTTCGTGTTCTGGGAATGTTAAGCGCATTACATCACGCGCTGCTTGTTCACTGCGGTGTTCGAGTAACCAACGTGGACTTTCAGGCATGAATGCCACTCCGATGAGTAAAATGAGTGATGGTACAACCGCTAAACCTAACATCCATCTCCAACCTTCAATTGGTGTGAAGGCGTAGTTAACGAGGTAAGATGCTAAGATACCAATCGTGATCATCAATTGGTTTAACGAACTGAGTGAACCACGATGTTCTGTTGGCGCCATTTCGGAAAGATAAACTGGAACGATAGCAGTAGAACCACCTACCGCAAGACCGATGATAAAACGCCCAATAATTAATACTGAGACAGTAGGGGCTAAGGCAAGGATTAACGCACCTACGATATAAATAATCGCAATGATTGAAACAACACGGCGACGACCTAATCTATCAGAAACTGGGCCACTGACACCAGAACCGAAGATCGCCCCGATTAACATAGCTGAAACGATAAACCCTTCCGTCCAGCTTGAGTATGGAATATCATTTTTGATGAAGAGTAAGGCACCAGAGATGACACCCATATCATAACCGTAAAGCAAACCTCCTAGGGCACCTAGGAAGAAGATGAGCTTTTTATTTATTTTAACTCCCATATTATGTACCTCCTGTCAATTTAGACAAGTAAAGTATACGCTTTCATAAAAAAACTGTAAATAATTATATGCGTTTCGGTGGCAATTTGTCGGTAATTTATCATAATTTGGATGAATTCTTTAGTACTCCTAACTTGCTTAACGAGAAACCGCTGCAAAAATTTAAAATTCCGTGTCCTCGAATTCGAAATACTATTATATGTATCGTTCGATTCATTAAGCTTACTCTCTAACTTCCAATGCATTCTATTTCCAACCACAAAAAACTGCAACCCCAGCCTTCACACAGCCAAGATTGCAGAGAGTCTCACTAATCTCGTTTGAACATCAATAGGAATTGCAGTGAGTCGCACCAATTCCCACTCAACGCCAGCCTAAACAACATCTATCGCAACTGAACGACGAACATGATTAATGTGAAATTATCTATATTAGTCATCAAATTTGATAATGATTCGACCGGAGTTGTCATGTTGCAGTACTTTGTCTACGTAGTCTTCAAGGTCATCAAATGAAATCGTCGTCTTAATATCGTGTAATTGGTCTGGTTTTAAGTCTTTAGCGAGTCGACGCCAAATCTTCGTACGCATCTTCATTGATGCAGTGACGGAATCAATACCGATAATATTGGCGCCTCTTAAGATGAATGGGAAGACACTACTTTCGAAATAATTGCCACCTGTCATCCCAATCAAGGCGAGACTACCATTGTGGTGGAGTTGCTTAAGTACTTGAGCAAGACTTGAACCACCGACTGGATCTACTGCCGCTTGCCATTGACGCTTCGCTAGCGGTTTCTTGTCATAGTCTTCGATACGTGGGATGACTTCTTTGGCACCTAATGCTTTTAGGTTATCTTCTACGTCATCTTTACCTGTACTTGCGATAACATCATAGCCAATGGCGTCTAACATCATCATCGCCAATGTGCCCACGCCGCCTGTTGCGCCACGAACGAGTACGCTTTCACGTTCGACAGAGAGGCCGTTGTGCTCTAACTCCTCAATTGCTAAACCAGCTGTAAAGCCAGCAGTTCCATAGATCATCGCTTCTTCGAGTGTGAGATCTTTCGGTTTCTTCACAATCCACTCCTCGTTAACACGCGCATATTCACTGAAACCGCCATAGTGACTCACGCCGAGATCGTAACCTGTCACAATGACCTCGTCGCCAGCTTCAAACGCAGGAGTGTCGGAATGTTCGACGACACCAGCCAAATCGATACCTGGCACCATAGGATAACTTTGTACAATCTTATTATCTTTAGTCGTTGCTAGGGCATCTTTGTAGTTGATACCTGAATATTTCACTTTGATCAAGACATCGCCGTCAGGTAGGTCGTCTGTAGTGAAGTCTTGAAAGCCTTTAGAGAATTCGCCATCTTGTTGATTCACGACATAAGCTTTAAATGTTTCGGACATTTCTGGCACTCCTTTACCTATAGTAATGTATAACGCCAATGTACCACTTCGACTCAGTGGACTCAATTAGTTTGCGTATCGTTTTAGGGACGACTTTTGACCATTTTACAGTTAAAATAAGTCAATTTTACGAAAGTTATAAATACGATGTTGACGGGGATGAGAAAGCATTTTATAATTAATTGAAAATGATTATCAAATGATAAAATGTTAGCAATTAGCAACTAAAATTTATGTTATGAGGTGGCAACATGAAAAAACTTTCAGCAGTATTACTCTCTTCAGCGTTACTACTTGGTGCGTGTGGGTCGAATGATGGTCACAAAGACAACAAAGATAGCTCGAAAGACAGTGATGTGAAGTCTGAGTTGAAACAAGCAACGAAAGATTACAAGTCATACACGAGTGAAGAATTGGATAAATTCTTGAAAGGGACTGAAGATTTCGTTAAAGCTGTGAAAGCAGACGATATGGACAAAGCGAAGGAACTGTATCCGAAAGTGCGTATGTACTATGAACGATCTGAACCTGTAGCTGAAGCGTTTGGCGATTTAGATCCTAAGATTGATGCGCGTTTAGCGGATATGGAAGAAGAGAAGAAAGCGGACGAATGGACAGGTTACCATAAGATTGAACGTGACCTTTACGAACGCAAAGCAATTACAGATACAACGAAGAAAGATGCCGATCAATTATTGAAAGATGCGAAAGAACTTCATGCGAAAGCAGATACGTTAGACATTACGCCGAAGTTAATGCTTCAAGGTTCTGTTGATCTCTTGAACGAGGTTTCGACTTCTAAAGTATCAGGTGAAGAAGAAATTTATTCTCACACAGACTTGTACGACTTCAAAGCCAATATTGAAGGTGCACAAAAGATTTATGAACTGTTTAAACCTGCATTAGAGAAGAAAGATAAAAAGTTAAGCGACAAATTAGAGAAGAAATTTGCGAAAGTGAATGGTTTACTCGATAAATTCAAGACTGACGATGGCTACAAGTCATATGAAGAAGTTTCGAAAGCGCAACGTAAAGAATTTGCGGATGCGGTTAACGAACTTGGTGAACCATTGAGTCAAATGGCTAAGGTTAATCAATAATGGAACATAATAACGACACAAGACCGACATACTCACGTCGGTCTTTTCTCAAAATGTTAGGTATTGGCAGTGCAGGTGTGGCGATTGGCGCAAGTGGTGTAGGCGGAGTATGGTCGTTTAAGTCGGCGTTCGATACGCCTGAAGACGAACCGCATCAATCTTACCAGTTTCATGGCAAAGTTCAGCCAGGAATCACGACACCACATCAGAAGAATTTAAATTTGGCTGTACTTGATTTAAAGACGAAAGATTTGAGTGCAGTAAAGAAGATGTTTAAGCAGTGGACGACGTATTCTGAAGCGATGATGCAAGGGGATGTGGTTGGTAAAAATTCCGACAATACCTTGTTACCTCCGATTGATACAGGAGAAGCGGTCGGTATTGATGCGAGCCGCTTAACTTTGACCTTTGGCGTGAGTAGTAGTTTTATGTCTAAGTTAAAGCTGGACCACAAGAAACCGAAGAATTGGAAAGACTTACCCCATTTTTCTCGTGATCAGTTACAGAAGGCGTATACAGGCGGAGATATTATGATTCAAGCATGTGCAGATGACCCGCAAGTCGCTTTCCATGCGATTCACAACTTGATTCGACCATTTTTAGATACGGTAAAAGTACGTCGGTCTGAAACGGGTTTCGTGTCCGGAAAGCCGAAAGAGACGCCGCGTAATATTATGGCTTTTAAAGATGGGACAGAGAATCCGCGTTCGACGAAAGACTATAAAGATTACGTGTTTATTGATGAAGGTTGGGCGAAACATGCGACATATTGTGTGTTGCGTAAAATCCAAATTCATATCGAAACGTGGGATCGTACGGCACTTGAGGAGCAAGAAGCTACCTTTGGTCGACATCGTCACTCTGGTGCTCCACTTGGCAAGAAAGATGAATTTGATGAACTTGATTTGGATGCGAAAGACAGTACTGGACAACCTACGATTCCAGCTGATGCACATGCGCGTTTAGCGAAAGAAGCGCGCACGCATATTCTACGTCGTGCTTACAATTATATGCGCGGAACGAGTGATGATACTGGGAACTATGATACAGGCTTACTGTTTATTAGCTTTCAGAAAGATCCTCAACAATTTATAGACATTCAGAACAAACTTGGCAATGTAGATAAGTTAAATGAATACATTACACATCGTGGTTCAGGGCTATTCTTGATGTTACCAGGCGTGCGTAAGGGAGGTTATCTCGGTGAGACGTTGTTTAATTAAAGTACTCCTAATCTCACTACTCATTATGTCCTTTTGTGTAGGACAAGCGCGTATGGCTGAAGAGACTTCCTTTAGTGACGTTTATGCGACGATCACAGATGCGAAACAACATTTAGATGAGAGTCACATATCGAAGAAGACGAAGCAAGAGGATTTGAAGCATGTTAAAAAGCAAATCGATGCTTTAAAAGTGAATGATTCTAAAAAGGGCCAAGAAGTGCAGAAAGCGTTAGAGGGTGTTAACGTCTCATCTTCATCTAAAAAGACAACAACGCAATACAGTGATTTGACGAAAGCGTTAATTGACTACGAACAACAAGTAAATAAAAAAGATGATAGCGGCGAAATTAAACAGCTCAAAGCTGCTATTAAAGGCAAAGATAAGGATTTTACCACTGCAATCAAGAATAAAGATCAAGAGAAATTGAAATCGCTGAACAGTGAAGTGAATTCTGTGTGGAAGAATCATGAATCTGTCATTCGTAATAAAGATGTTGGTAAGTATGGCGAGATTGAAGTCGGCCTCATGCAGATGCGAGTAGCGATTGAGAAAGAACCACTAAATATTTCAAAGGTTGAGCGTGCTTGGAATACGTTCCAATCGTCTATCAATAGCGCAGACCAAACGACTTCCTCGAAAGATAAAGGGAAATATCAACCGAGTCAGTTAAATGAACAACTCGATGAAGCGATACGTGCAATTGATAATGATCAACTCGACAAAGCAGATGCGGCCCTCACGCAGTTTGTGAAGATTTGGCCTTATGTTGAAGGTGAGATTCAAACTAAAAATATAGGTTTGTATACACAAATTGAGAATCAAATTCCATATTATCAAGGTATTCTGAGTGAGAAGGCGAAAGATGATGTGAAACAAGGGCTTATCGAGTTAAATAAAGGCATCGCAGATACGATTCAAGTTCAACATTATACGTCGCTTGATGTGATGCTAATCTTTTTACGTGAAGGTTTGGAAGTCCTACTTATCATTATGACGCTTACAACGATGACACGTGAGATGAAGGATCGTCGCGGTACAACAAGTATCATTAGTGGTGCGATTCTAGGTGGCTTATTGAGTTTAGGTATTGCGCTCCTGTTCATCCACCTCTTAGGCGAGACAGGTGTGTTGAGAGAAAGTATGGAAGCGGGACTGGGTATCATTGCTGTAATTCTGATGTTTATCGTCGGTCTGTGGATGCATCGCCGATCGAGTGCGGCACGTTGGAATGCGATGGTTGAACAGATTTATAAGAATGCCATGCAGCGCAATAATCTCATCTTACTCGGTGTGATTGGCTTGATTACTGTGCTGCGTGAAGGTGTCGAAGTGATTGTGTTCTACCTCGGTATGATAGGCAATATTACCGCGTGGCAGTTTGTGTCAGGGATTGTTTATGCGGTCGTCATACTCGTGATTTTCGGCCTGTTGTATCGCTATATCGTGAAATTGATTCCGTTACATTATATTTTTAAAGTTCTCACTATTATTTTGTTTATAATGACTTTTAAAATGCTAGGAATGAGTGTGCAAAAATTACAATTACTCCACATGATTCCGAGACATGACTTACCAGGGGTACCAACGCTCAGCTGGATTGGCTGGTACCCGACGATTGAGTCAATAGGAGCCCAAGTTGTGTTGCTTCTCGCTATTGGTATCTATCTCATGTTAGCTAATAAAAAAGAACAGTAAAAAATATACCAGTTATAGAAAGGAAAGTTCCTCATCTATAACTGGTTATTTGTGTGAAGTATGTCTATGATGCGTCCAACGTACAATTACCATACTCAGTTCAAATAAAACGACGATAGGCAAGGTCAAGATGATGTTAAGCATGAGATCTGGTGGCGCGATGACGCTTGCTAAGACGAAGCTGATAAAGTAAATATATTTCCGATAATGGCGATATTCAGTGATATCAAAGATCTGTAAGTAAGCGAGTCCGTGTAAGATGATAGGTATTTGGAACAGCACGCCAAAGGTCAGTAACCATCTGATGAGTTCGACTAAATATTGTCGCATACCTATCACGGGTTGAATATGCATCATGACAGCTAAACGGTAGGACCACTGAATAATGTAGGGAAAGACGAGAAAGTAACTCAGTAAGATACCACATACAAATAGAATGAGTGACCCTAAACTATAGCGCCAAACGAAGTTGCGTTCGTGTTGTCGCAGTCCAGGGACGATAAAGCGCCATATTTGATAGAACACAAAGGGTGAACTGATACATAAGCTCACAAAGAAGATGACTTTGATATAGAGTTGAATCAATTCAGTGTAGCTAAAGGTATGTAGGAAGACCTTACCCGGTGTAATGAGGTGGATAAACGATGATAACCACCAATGTGAGGTGAAGTAACTTCCTACAAACACGATGCTAATGAAGGTGAGTATAGCGATACAACGTCGTCTCAACTCATCGAAATGCTCGAATAACGTATAATTATTTGGATGATTTACGTTGTTGTTTGGAAGGTCTACTGGGTGTTTCTAATGAATCTGATTCTTCTTCGTCATCGATGTGCTTCGTTGCAGATTTAAATTCACGTAACGTATCTCCAATTGCTTTGCCAAATTGAGGGAGTTTCTTAGGTCCAAAGATGATGAGCGCGATAATGCTAATAATGACGAGGCTTGTAGGTCCTGTCATGCCAAGGATGAAGAGATTTTCCATAGCAGTTTCCTCTTTTCAGTTTTGTATTTTTTCTTTAACTATATTCTAGTTGAGAAATATTATCAATATTTATGTGGGAAATGTCATTAATTTTACGCAAAGTGGGTAATAAATTAACGTTATTCATATTGTGCGACCCACCAATTTGAGTATAATAAGGATATTATGAAAGTAAGGGGATTGAGAATGAGCGAATTTGTTGCAGTAAAGAAGTCAGACGTAGCGCAGTTAAGTGAACTGGCGCAATACACGTTTAAAGAGACATTTAAAGATGCGTATTATACAGAAGAAGACTTTCAGCGTTATTTCGAAGAGAGCTTGAGTGAAGAGGTCTTGCTTGGAGAGCTAGAGCATCCTGAGTCGTGGTTCTACTATTATATGGAGGATGGCGACATCGTGGGTTACTTTAAATTTAATATAGGTACAGCGCAGACAGAACCCATGGGCAAGGATTACTTTGAAGTTCATCGTATTTATTTGTTACCACATGCGCAAAAGGGTGGCCGTGGTAAGGAAATTATTCGCTTTGCGGAAGAGAAGGCACGTGAATTGCAGAAACCGAAGATCTGGTTAGGTGTATGGGAAGAAAATGATTATGCTGTGCAATTCTATCAAAGTCAAGGCTTTCGACAAACAGGTACACACGAATTTCGAACAGGTGATGTCGTTGACCATGATTTAGTGATGGAGAAAGTGTTGGAGGATTAGGTTATAAGTGATAAGAGAAGCGGAACTGAAATTGCACGTCATTTCAGCTCCGCTTTTACTTATATTTCGTGTGATTATCTAACGTTTCATTATAGATTGAATTAACATTCCAATTTGTTCATAAGACGGATTGGTCTCACTTACGTATGGATTGGATTTCAACTCAGTCATTTGATGACTAATCAAATCATTATGCAATGCTTTCGCATCACTATAACGTACTGTTGAAAGTGATTGCATGACATCATCGTATACACCGCTATGCTTATCTATTTCATCTTGATTTGGTGTGTATTGGCAGACCGTTTTACCCGTAGCTAAAGCGTCAAAGATGAGTGAAGCATAGTCCGTTAGCACCACATCAGCAACAAGTATTAAATCTTGCGTTTCGAGGTTGTTTGGTGCAGAAATAGCATGTTCAAGTTCATCAGGGCCTTCACTCTCAGGATGTGGACGATAAATGACGTTATATTTATTGACTAAGCCGTCGCTGATTGGAAGCAAGGCATCATCAGCTTTGCCAGTGTGGCGACTTGGGACATAAAGTAATGTAGGTTTGTCGGAATCGAGTTTAAGTTCTTGGCGAATAAAGGATAAATAAGGCTTGTCAGTCACTTTGTCAAATAAATATCGTACACGTGGATAGCCACAGGTCACGAAATCGAGGTGTTGTGATGGAAATGCAGTTTCAAAGTAAGGTTCACTCGCCTCCGTATCACATACGAGATAGTCTTGTTGCCGCCATTTGTTGAATTGAACTACACGTTCACGATGATTCATAGATAGTGCGTCGTAACGATCTAGGAAGCGTCTTTGAATAGGTGTGCCATGCCATAGTTGAATGATCTTCCCATTAGGCTGCAAATCGCTCGGTATCAAATCTTCGAGAATAACCACTTTCGCACTTTCAATCATCTTCACCGTTTCTTTCGTTTCTGGTGTTAAGAAATTTGGGCCCTTAACGTCTTTCGTGATGAAATAGACGGGCGTCTTCGAATTATGCTTTGCGAGATAGTTGAATAAATAACGTGTATTGCCACGGAATTGGTAATTAGGGCCTAGGACAACGATATGGTCTTGCACTTTCGAAGTGTCTTTTTCATAAATATACGCTTCATTTTTAAACTGTTTCAACGCACGTTGTTGTTTAATGTTGTATAAAAAGTGGGGCGCCTTGAACCCGAAGCGTCGTAACCATTGATGCTCTGGGCGAACATCTTCAGACACCTCAGTTTGCTTACTGCGATAAGGTAACGAATGACGGTGTTCGTAAGCCAAGACGTTAAGTAACATTTGTGTCGTTGGTTCGTAATCGTGTTCTTGAATAATGTCCCATAAGCCAGCGCTCGTCGTAAAGGTATCAGTAAAGTTAAAGACGACATGGCTATCTACTGCAGCCTCACTATTGAGTAAGTTCAGTAAAGCTAAGTCGAATAAATGGTCGACATGATAATCTTTGAGGATGCCTAAGGCTGTCTCGATATGAAAGATCACGTTAGGATAATGATTATTATTATTCATCCAAGCGTTAAAGTGTCCTTGTGCTGTACTGAAACATTGTGACTCGTTGAGGTACACACCATCGACTGCATAATCCACGATCATCGTTTGAGGTTGGAGTTGCACAGCTTCGAGCATATCCTCGTCAATCTCGATACGTGAATCTTCAATGATAAAGTGTGTGTACGATTTCTGTTGCAATGTTTCAAGTTGTGACTCTAAAGTTGACCAATCATCTAACTGGATACGTTTTATCATAATTTATCCCTCTACTCACAAGTTATTTATTACATCATACCACGCTTCTCGGAAGACATTAAAGCTTGACCTACTGGAGAAGAGGTGTATGATATCCATAAATTAGAATCTATAATTCAATAAAAATACATTTAATTTTCAATGTTAAAACTCTCGCTTGCTAAGGGGGCCACACTCAACTAATTCTTTTCGCTCAAAGAGCTTAAAGAATGGATTTTCGTTGTGACCGTGTTCCCTCAAGCGTCTTGAGTACACATTGAAAATTATTTTATATTACAATCTAATAGAAGTTTCTTTAATCTCATACACTATTCTCATTTAAGGTCTTAAGTTTCTCTCTATAGTAATTAACATTTTCTAAATGCTAAATTATATACTAATGTATAATCTTCCATTTATAATTTGTTGAATAAATAAAAGTTAGACACCTGTCAATCTTCTATCATTTGGCTAAATTGTTTATAGACTTGATCTGGTGTAAATTTCTCGACGGTGTTAAAGCCGTGTTCACGGATGGATTCGCATTGTTCAGGATGTTGTATGATTGCTTCAAGTTGTCTAGCTAAAGCGCGTGTGTCGGCATAAGGTAGAAGGTAGCCATTCTCTTTATGGTTAATCAGCGATGCCGGCCCCGTTGTTCCGTCATAACTTAGCACGATACTGCCTTGATTCATCGCTTCCAGAATCACCATGCCAAATCCTTCATTACGTGATGGCACGACAGTGATTTGACTTGAGGCGAGTACTTGAGCTAACTGGGATGTTGGTTCTCGAAGTTGAATCACATCATTGAGTTGATACTGGTGAATCAAATCATTGAGATGATCTTTCTCTTGCCCATTACCATAGATATGCACTTGATAACCGTGTTCTCGGAGCGTCTCTTGCGCTTCATTAATACTCTCGATGAGCAGATCGAAACCTTTTTCATACTCTAAACGGCCAGCTGCAACGATGACCTTCTGACGTTGCACATCAAGGCGGGGTTCATCAATCATATTAGGGATGACATACACCGTTGTGTTTAGCTCTGCCTGATAAGCAACTTGATCTTTCGAAGTCAGTACAGTTAATTTATCTAAATTCTGATACGCTACAAGCATCTCACGTTGGTATGCGTCAGGGTACGCTGCAAGGTTCATATGTTCCATGCCGATCTTCTCCACAGACTGAGGTGCATATTGTGCAGTTAAAATGTTAAAGCTTGCACGTGTACTAATAAGCACATCAGTATCAACACGTTGTAATGCTTTAATGAGTCGACGTTCAACATGACGATTAAACTGTTGACGCCCAGGTTCATGTTGAGAGATGCAACGCGGTTGACCGATGCCGAAATATTTATGGAAACGATTATAGAGAATAGACGTGATATTCTGTGGACGTAATCTGTAATTGACGAGTGATGTGACTTTGATGTTGGGATGGATAGTAAAATACGGGTGTTGCGCACCTTGAAATATGGAAATGATGTGTACGGAATGACCACGTTCAGCAAGTTGATTAGCTAAGTTGGTCACTGCTTTAACCGTACCACCCATCGCAAAAATATTATGCATGAGTATCGTAATCGACTTCACAAGTTATTCCTCCAATGATTCGTGCTTAACTGCCATTATATCATGTTCACAAAATAGTTAATAAATAGAATAAGTGAGAATGAAAGTCAGTTAAAGCGCGAGCGTGTCGTCTTTTACCTGAGGCGAAATTAGATAGCTAAACATATATTTTGCGTAGATTTACATTAGACTCTTTTTTCACGAGACAATAACGTATATAATTAGAAGTGTAAATGAATAAATTTATGCCATAGTATGTAAGTGCTTACACATCTAATGGCAAGTTGTAGAAATCGTTAAGTTGTAGCTCAATAACGCGTTTGAGCCATCAATTAACTCAACGTTTCTATAAACATATTTAGAAGGGGGACTGTATTTGTTATGGCTACAAAACATAGCAAAACAGACGTCATCTTAATTGGTGGCGGCATCATGAGCGCAACATTAGGTACATTGTTGAAAAAGTTAGCTCCAGAGAAAGAAATTCAAATGTTCGAACGCTTATCCGAACCAGCTGAAGAAAGTTCAAACGCATGGAACAACGCGGGGACTGGACACTCAGCACTTTGCGAGTTGAACTATACGAAAGAACAAAAAGATGGCTCAATCGACATTACGAAAGCAGTTAAGATCAACGAGCAATTCCAAATTTCTAAACAATTTTGGAGTCACTTAGTAAGTAACGGCGAACTCTCTTCACCTGAGAACTTCATTCGCCCAGTACCACACATGAGTTTCGTTAAAGGTGTACGCAATGTCGACTTCCTTAAACGTCGTGTGAAGACAATCAAGGAAAGTCCATTATTCAGCAATATGGAAATCACAGATGATAAAGAGAAGATCGCTGAATGGGCACCACTTATGATGGAAGGACGCACTTCCCATGTACCAATGGCTATGACTTATGACAAGACAGGTACAGACGTTAACTTTGGTGCGTTAACACGTAAATTATTCAGTAACTTAAGTGACAAGAAGGGTGTTGACCTTCATTTTAAACATGAAGTCCAAAGCCTCAGCCAACGTCGTAACGGCACTTGGAAAGTTAAAGTAAAAGACTTGAACACAAACGATACACACGTGATTGAATCTGACTTCGTCTTTATCGGTGCAGGCGGTGCGAGCCTTAAACTATTACAAAACACAGGTATCAAACAATCTAAACATATCGGTGGATTCCCAGTTAGCGGTATCTTCCTAGTATGTAACAAAGAAGAAGTTGCGAAAAAACATAACGCGAAAGTATACGGTAAAGCTGCAGTAGGTGCGCCACCAATGTCAGTGCCTCACTTAGACACGCGTTATATTGACGGCAAACGCTCACTACTCTTCGGTCCGTTCGCAGGTTTCTCACCTAAATTCTTGAAGACAGGTTCAAACCTAGACTTATTCAAATCAGTGAAACCAAATAACATCATCACTATGTTATCCGCAGGTGTGAAAGAATTTAACTTAACGAAATACTTAATTTCACAATTAATGCTATCTGACGAAGAACGTATGAACGACTTACGCCAATTCGTTCCAAATGCGAAGAGCGAAGATTGGGAAGTTGTAGTCGCAGGTCAACGTGTACAAGTCATCAAAGATACTGAAGACAGCAAAGGTAACCTCCAATTCGGTACGGAAGTTGTGACTTCAGACGACGGTACATTGTCTGCATTACTCGGTGCGTCACCAGGTGCATCAACAGCCGTAGACATCATGTTAGACCTACTTAAACGTTGCTTTAAAAATGACTTCGCAAAATGGGAACCAGAAATCAAGAAAATGATTCCTTCATTCGGTCAAAAATTAAGCGAAAACAAAGAGCTTTACGACAAAGTTAATGAAGACGTGAAGAAAAATCTTAAAATTGATTAATCTATAGAAATAGGGAAGCGCAGTGGTGTCGTGCCATTGCGCTTCCCTTTGTTTGTGAGAACCAATTAATTCTTGAAGGTGGTTTCTCGCTGGGAGAAAGACAGAAATCTATGATTTCGTGGTCTTTCCCCCGCAAGAAGAGCTAGAATTCATAAGAGTAGAAATCCTTATGAATTCAGATCTTTACTGCGTCTCTTAAAGTAGTTTATCTGCATTACGCAGCTCTAGTAATGGATTTTCGTTGTGGTTTAGCTCCATCAAGCGTCTCGAGTCGACATTGAAAACATTGTAAAATAAATAGTTCAAAATAATAGACATTGTTTCTAGCTAATCTACAAACTGGAAACCCTGCTTTAATAAGCAAGATGGATTTTTCTACCATTTTCTCTATTTCACTTTTTATCATTAATCATATTTTTAAGGGTGTTGAAATTAATTTGAAGCGTTCCAGTAATATATCAATAGCTAATTATGTGAGATATCAGTTTTTAATTCAATTGGTAGTCATAGTAGAAATCATATCCTTCTTCAACGAAACTCTCTTTCAACACAAAAATAAAAAGAGAAGTATTGATGATAGAGTAGTATTAATTTAACAAGAAACAATAACATTCAAATCAGACTACCAAACAGAGAGAGTAATGAGGTTGATTGAAAGTTATTTTAAATAATATTAGATGAAACTATGCTCATCAACGAAACATCGCAATACAAGTAAAAAGGGATGGCGCGACTCTTGAGGGATTAAGGGCGCAGCGAAAATCCAGTAATGATGCGCAAAGCGTGTCATTACTTAGTTGAGCGCGACCCCCTAAGAAAGCGTCGCCATCCCCAATACGCAGTATTGCAAATTAGTAGAATCTAATAAGTTAAATCAAGTCAGTATTAAGATAATAATTTATATCTAGATACCTCATCAACTTCAATTCACATCATTCACAGGCAACTTCACAACAAACATCGTACCTTCACCTTCAGCACTATCAACCTCAATCACACCACCATGCAGCTCAACAATCGTCTTCGCAATCGCCAAACCAAGCCCATTACTCGTATCATCACTACTCATTTTATAAAAACGCTCAAACAACCGCGCCTGAGCCTCCTCAGAAATACCTTGCCCATCATCCTCAATCGACAGCACAACCTGATCCACATCACGGCGCAACGTCACCTCAATCATACCACCACGTTCAGAATACTTAATCGCATTCGACATCAAATTCTGAATCGCTTGATACAACAACTGCTCATTACCCTTAGACTGTACAACCTCCAAATCAGTCAAGATCACTAAGTCTTTCTGATCTGCACTAAACTGATGATGACGCACAATCTCAGTGATAAGCGCGTTAAACTTAACGTTATCATTAAACGTCAAATGGTTGCCGTTATCCAATTCAGCAAGTAACAATAGTTCTTTCGTTAAATTGCTCAACTGTGAAGTGATTTGATGAATTTCTTCTATATGATAGTCACGCTCTTCTTTCGTTTCAGCTTGTTGCAACTGTCCGAGCTGTTGATGAATGTGCGTGAGTGGCGTCTTGATTTCATGTGAAACATTCTGCACGAAATGACTGCGCATATCGTCAAGCTGTTTCAGTGACAAACGCATGCTATCAAAACGATGCTGTAAAGTTCCGAGTTCGTCTTGTCTCGTTTGTTTAATCGGTTCATCGAAACGACCGCGCATGAGTTGTTGGGTCGCTTGTTTCAACTGTTGCACAGGTTTGATGATAGAGTAGGTTGATGAAATGACTAAGATAATAGAAATCAATAGCAGTATCGTGAGTAAGACCGCTAAGAAGACTCTGAATTCACTAAACGTCTTACCGATGTCAGGACGCATGAATACTGCAAGTTTTTCTTTATCCGTAGTAAATTGCACACCTACTGTATTCGATGTCACGTTTTCAAAAAAGCCAGTGATAAACGGATGATATCTCAAATCTCGAATACCATGGTAATCACGACCGCTTAACACATGATTAATATCTTTCTGGCTGACATTGTCTTTGCGAAAGCCTTCGCCGTAATAGTGTTTGTCACCATTTTGGTTGACGGTCATTACTTGATAGTTCATATCTCCGAGGTGTTTAAAATAATGGTCGGTCTGCTCAGCACTTAACGTATCTTGATAGCTGCGTGCTTGTTTCAGTGTCTGCATGATCTTTGCGTCATTGGAAGGCTTCAGTTTGACGTGATAGTACACGTTCGTCAGTAGAAAGCTCAACAATGCGCTAATAAGCATCACAGTAATCGTGTAAATCGCGATGCGACTATATAATGATTTAAACATCTTGCACCACCTTATAACCTAAGCCTCGAACCGTCTTGATGATCACATTTGCGCCGAGTTTGTCTAAGCGTTTACGCAAGCGCTTCACATGAACATCGACGGTACGCTCATCACCTTCGTAATCAAAGCCCCAAATCTTCTCTATCAACAACTCTCTGGAGAAGACTTGTTTCGGTTGAGATGCGAGCAAGAAGAGTAGGGTGAATTCTTTATTAGGAAGGTTCATGCGCTTTTGGTCGACGGCAATTTCAAGATACGCTTGATTTAAAGTGAGGTTGCCGAGTTGAATCTCGGTATCGGCATTTTTCTGATAGCGTCGTAATACTGCGCGTATACGAAACATGAGTTCTTCGACTTCAAAGGGTTTCGTTACGTAGTCGTCTGTCCCTGTAAGGAAAGCGCGTTCTTTGTCACTTAATGCATCACGCGCCGTTAACATGATTACAGGTAAATCTTCATAATCCGCTTTAAGCGTTTCGCAGAGTTCAAAGCCATCCATTCCGTTCATCATGATATCGACGATTGCGATATCTACTTGGTTTGTTTCAAGATAGTCTAGTGCCGCCTCTCCGCTTGATTCAGAGACGACCTTGAGACCTTCGCGTTGTAAGTAGGTTGCGACATAGTGTAGGATTCTTGGATCGTCATCTACCACTAGGCATTTCGTCATATCACGTTCTCCTTCTTTTCGTCTTTATCTTCATTTTAAAAGAAGACAGCAACTTTTGCATGGAATTATTTTCACCTGAGTTCATCTTCAGTTCACATTCACCTCATAAACTAAAGTTGAGAAATCGATAGGGGTTACGAACGAGATGCGACTTGGTTTTAAAATAACTGGAATCAATTTTACCTAAGTTCATCTTCAGTTCACATTCACCTCATAAACTAAAATTAAGAAATCGATAGGAGGAGAAGGATAAGATGAAACTCGCATTAAAAGAAATGAAGTTCTATAAATTTAGATTTATCCTCATCACGTTAATCATATTATTACTCGGCCTAATGGTCTTATTTATCAGCGGATTAGCCAAAGGGCTAGGAAGAGAGAACATCTCATTACTCGACAACATGTCAGCAGAACAGTATGTCATGCAAGATAAGCAACAACCGCAACTTGAAGCATCACAGCTCAACAGTAAGCAACAACAAAAGATAGAAGATATTACGAAAGCTAAACCGATGAAAATCGCATCAGATAAATTGAAACAAGGTAACGACGAATCTGACGTTATCTTAATGAACACAGTGAAAAAAGAGAAACCTGAGTTGAAAGAAGGACATTATCCATCAGGTAAGAACGAAATTGCAGTTAACGACAAACTTACAGCAGATGACATTAACAAAGGTGACACTGTGAAATTGAAGGATGGCAGTAAAGTCAAAGTAGTTGGTGTGCTTGACGATACGATGTATTCACACAGCTCCATCGTTATGATGAGTAACGACGGCTTTAGCCAACACGCATCAGAGAAAGGCACTGCAACATTCTATCCAGTCAAAGATTTATCTAGCAAACAGAAACATGACTTGAAACAAATCGACGATGTAAATAACTATAGTAAAGATGATATTACCGGGGAAATACCAAGTTACCAAGCTGAACAAGCACCATTAACGATGATGATCGTAAGTTTATTTGTCATCACAGCGATTGTGCTTAGTGCATTCTTCTATGTCATGACAATTCAGAAGATCTCTCAAATTGGTATTCTCAAAGCTATTGGTATCAAGACAAAACATTTATTAATGTCATTAGTCAGTCAAATTCTAATTACTACAATCATTGGTGTGGTCATCGCGCTCTTACTCGTATTAGGCTTATCATTCTTCATGCCAGTAAGCATGCCATTCCACCTAGCAACATCAAATATTATCTTAGTTGTAGTCATCTTTATCATCGTAGGACTTATCGGAGCAATCCTGTCATTTATCAAATTATTTAAAGTTGATCCAATCGAAGCAATAGGAGGCGGAGATTAATGAGTTTACAAATTGAACATTTAAAAAAACACTTCGGCCAAGGTGAATCAGAAACACAAGTATTGAAAGATTTAAACTTTGACGTGAAGGAAGGCGAGTTTGTAGTACTCACAGGTGCGTCAGGTTCAGGTAAGACGACTTTACTAACGATTCTTGGCGGCTTGTTAAGTCAGTCTTCTGGAGACATCTTATACAATGACCAACCGCTATTTGATCGCTCTAAAGCGAGTGCCGTGAGACTTCATGAGATTGGATTTATCTTCCAAGAGTCTCATCTCGTGCCTTACCTCACTGTAGAGGAACAGTTGGTTACTGTGGGTCGTGAAGCGGGCATGTCTAAAGGTGATGCTCAGAAGAGAGCGCGTCAGTTGTTGGATGAGATTGGTTTGAGTCATCGCTTGAAAGTGTATCCGAATAGTCTTTCTGGTGGTGAGAAGCAGCGTGTGGCGATTATGCGTGCGTTTATGAATCATCCGAAGATTATTCTTGCGGATGAGCCGACTGCGAGCTTGGATGCGAGCCGTGCGACGGATGTGGTTGAGATGATTCGTGATTATATTCATGATATGGATATGGTTGGGATTATGATTACGCATGATCAGCGTTTGTTTGATTATGCGGATCGTGTGATTTATCTTGAGGATGGTCAGTTGGTTAGTGATAAGTGATGTGTGATTGGTAAAATGTGCCCGTGGATGGTGGTATCATCTGCGGGTATTTTTGTGTTCGTAGGAATAAAGAGTTTGTTCCTAATTTGCAATACTTCGTATTGAGTGGGAGAAACGGCTCGCGTTCTTAGGGGGCCACGCTCAACTAAGTTATGACACGCTTTGCGTATCATTACTGGATTTTCGCTGTGTCCTTAAATCCCTCAAGAGTCTCGCCTACTCCCACCTTTACTTGTATTGCATAGGACGTTGAATTAAGCGATATACTTCTAATTTTGTTCATCATAATCACCACATCCACTACTGTTTTGTTTTAGGTTTAAATTAGAGTTTCGAGGAATATAGTGTATAGTACTAACTTGCAATAGTGCGTATTGGGAGATGGCATGCTTTCTTAGGGGGACGCGCTTAACTAAGTAATGATGCTTGTTGCGCATCATTACTGGATTTTCGCTGCGTCCTTGATCCCTCAAGAGTCAGCCATCTCCTTTTACTTGTATTGCATGGTACGCAGAATTAAATGATATACTTCTAATTTTTGCTCATCATAATCACTACATCCACTACTGTTTTGTTTTTTTAATTTAGTGTTTCAAGGGAGAGAGTGGGCCATGTTAAGGCTATATTACGTAGAGAAGTGTAGATGAAAAATTTAAATTGATTTGATGGAGTGTTTGTAGTTTTATAATAAATTGGACTGACGAAGTAAACATGGATTTACTTCCCAGCCCAATTTTTTGTCTTTAATATAACAATGGCGCAATTATCTCTATAATTACAAATGGTCAAACAAATAAAAAAGAGATAATGCGCCTTTGTCTGATTCTATATCAAAATGTTACGAATTAAAGATAAAAACTTTGATTTGTAAAGAATAGGGATGAAGAAGGCAAGCGAAGTCAAAACATTGCAAACAAACTCGTATCAGTTATTCAAATAATGTTTTAAGCGTTTATCAATTTTTTCTAATACGGTGCGTGCTAGATCTATTTCTTCACCATCGAGGTCGCTTAATAATTGTCCGACGATATCACTGATGACGTTACGTGACTTTTCGCTATATTCATTGCCTTTGTCGGTCAAAGTAATGTATTTATAACGCTGGTCGGTGTGTTCTTCTGATTGTTCCCAACGTACTAAGCCAGCTTGAATGAGTTTTTTGATACGTCGGCTAACGGCAGCTTTATGGACTCCTTGGCGTTCGGTGATTTGTGAGAGGGTTAAGGCTTCTTCGTTGTGCAGTATCATTATGACTTCTTCTTGTTCTTTAGAAATGTTGTAAGAAGCCCTCATATCTTTAAGTAATTGTGTTAATAAACGGTTGGTATCGTCGAGAAATTGACCCATAAAATCTATGTGATTACGTAAATTTTTGACCATAGTTGCACCTCTGAAAGACGAAATTAGTTAAACTTCTATTGGTTGTCTCTATGAGACCTTCTTACAAAATATTAAAGAAACTGCTATAATTAAGCCAATTAAGAAGTTGATATTACTTTTATAGTATCAATAAAATGTATAAGTTGAAAGAATCTATCTATAGTTTATGTGCATAGTTTTGATATATTGCATCTATACGGTTAAGTGTCGCATATTTGTCTATCATTGCACTCATACAAAGAGTTGTTTTCGAGTGCTTTTCAGCTCAATGTTGAGGGAAAACGTGTATGTAAGTTTCTTGATATTACTATGCGGTTCCATACTTAAATTTTTAACCCATTAAGGTACTTCTAGATTTAATAACGTAGATTTGTTTTCAACTTTTAATAAAATGTACGTAAGGCAGTGAGGTGCACCATGATATTTCTACCGATTTTGTTATGCGTGATAAGTTTCACCATATTTCTGGCTATTTATTTCGGTATCAGCCAGGTGATTCAGTTAAATGTTTATATTTTACATGTTTGTCTGGGCTTTGCCGTAATTCTATATCATGTGATTACTCAGACGGTGCCGTTTGACCTTATCATTTTACTCTTGGCTCAAGTGGTATTGTTACATGTTAAACATCGGTCGCTCAACAATCAAGCAGTGGGATTAAGGTTCTACGCGAGATTGTATCGCATCGTGGGATGGGCGGTGCTGTTCACAGTTGCGACGCGTTATATCAGCACGATGCCCATAGGGTTGAATGCGATCTTTGCATGGTTGTCGGCGATAGGGCTCAGTGCGTTGTATGCGTTGAGTTGTTTCGCGGCTATGGTCTCAGCCTATCATGATAAAAATGCGAGCGTTCGACCTGCAGATATCTTTCTCGTGCTTGGGGCAGGCATCTATACTGAACAGGTGACACCGATGCTTGCGTCACGTTTGGACAAGACGTTAGCGTTATGGAGACGACAGCCTCAGACGCCGATTCTGGTTAGTGGAGGTCAAGGGCCAGATGAGCCGATACCTGAAGCTTTGGCGATGCAGCGGTATCTTATTGCTAAAGGTGTACCACGCGAGTTGATTTATCTTGAATCCGCATCGACGAGTACATTTGAGAATATTGCTTCTTCTCAAACAGTGCTCGCAGATTTAGGTTTTCTCAATAGCCATATCGTTTGTATCACGAGTCATTTCCACATTATGCGAGCGTTACGCTTTGGACAGAAACTAAATCTTAAGATGGAAGGGGTGGGCAGTGCTTCGCCGTTATCTTTCCTCCATATCCAGCTTGTGCGTGACTTTCTCGCAATCATGTACCAATATCGTTTATTATTGACGATTTACTTTGCGGTACTATTCTTCAGCAGTATCATTGCGATGTGGTTTATTCCGCATTAGTTCGAGTGTTATTACGACTTGATTTCAGTTGTAATAACGCTTTTTTAATACGCTCTTGACGAGTAAAAGGGTCGTTCTATTTGTAAACTTTTATAAATTGAAAGTTTACATTAATTAGAGAAAGCGCTATGATATAGAAGTAGTAAGTTGTTACATACGGGTATATTCTAATATTAAGAATAGGAGTTTTTTCTATGGAATTAGCTGAAAGAATCTTACAAGGGGAAGCTATTTCGAAAGATGAATTCTTACATATTTACGAAGATGAATCCATCGATACGTTGCTCTTGTTGAATGAAGCATATAAATTACGTAAGCATTTTTATGGGAAAAAGGTTAAGCTTAACATGATTCTCAATGCGAAAAGTGGAATTTGTCCTGAAGATTGTGGCTACTGTGGTCAGTCTCGTGAAATGAAGCAGAAGACGCGTTATAGCTTGATTTCGCAAGAGGAGATTATGAACGGTGCGGATGTAGCGAGTGAACATAATATCGGTACTTACTGTATCGTGATGAGTGGTCGTGGCCCAAGTGATAAAGAGGTGACGCACATCAGTGAGACGGTGGAACAAATCAAAGCGAAACACCCTCAGTTACGTCTGTGTGCCTGCCTTGGTTTAGCGAATGAGAAGCAAGCGAAGCAATTGAAAGATGCTGGTGTGGATCGTTACAACCACAATATTAATACGAGTGAGAATTATCATGGCAATGTGGTGACGACGCATACATATCAAGACAGAACCAATACGATTGAGATTATGAAAGAGAACAACATTTCACCATGTTCTGGAGTGATTTGCGGAATGGGCGAGTCTAACCAAGATATCTTGGATATGGCTTTCGCGTTAAAAGAAATGGATGCGGACAGTATTCCGATTAACTTCCTCCATCCGATTAAAGGCACGAAATTTGGTGATAAAGATGAGCTTACACCGATGAAATGTCTACGTATCGTATCTTTATTCAGATTGATTAATCCAACGAAGGAAATTCGTATCGCGGGTGGTCGTGAGATTAATTTACGTTCACTTCAACCGTTGGCGTTGAAAGCTGCAAACTCCATCTTTGTAGGGGACTACTTGATCACAGGTGGACAACCGAACCAAATGGATTTCAAGATGATTGAAGACTTAGGATTTGAAATTGATAAGAATAATGCAGAACCTACGCCGGTTAAAGAGAATTTAACAGTCTAATAATAGAATATTGATAAAAGCCTCAGATAAGTGAGAAGCCGATAGATTGATGATATGCAGTGAATATGAAGGATTGTATTGCTTGCATGTCTCAATTGCTATCGGCTTTTTTATAATATTTTGTTTTTTACGACGAAGTGGACAATAAATGTCTGTGTGCATCTCTATAATTGTGTTTAGAAACAAGTAATTAGACAATATATTTCAACGGTACATAGATTGATTGAAATATAGATAGTTAGAATGTGCTTGTTTAATAAACTTATTTGAGGTGTTGTATTTATGAAAAGATTAATTGTTGTATGTCTCGGCTTGATGATTCTGCTTGCCGCATGTGGCAACAAAGTTGATGGTACATACAAGAACGAAGAACTCACACTTAGAGCAGATGATGATGCGGAAACTGCTCAAATTAATTATGATACTGGAGATGATGAGTTGAATGAGTGGATGGAGGAAGAAGAGGAAGATCTCAATTATAAAGGGGAAATAGATAAAAAGAAAAAGACGATGACCTTTAAGGATAAAAAAGGTAATGTTGAAATGAAAATGAGTTATAAAGTCAAAGGTAAAAAGCTTATCTTAAAAGATAAATCTGGTAGCAGTGGTGATGAAAAAATTGTATTGAAGAAACAAGAAAAATAACCAAAAGAAAACGGGAGTGAGACAGAAATCGACTTGATTTCGTAGTCTCACCCCCGCAAGGTTGACTATCACTAGAGAAAACGCACGCAATCTTAAAAGTTGCGTGCGTTTTGTATTGAATTAATCTCTTTTATCAAAAGGAGATTTGAATGGCCACCAGTTACCTTTACCGAATGATTTCGCTACGGCTGGAATAAAGAGTGGTAGCATAAAGATGTTGTAAATGAGTAGTCCAAGGATAACGACAGTTGCGATTTCCATCAATGTCATTGCGCCTGATGTGTAGAGGGCTGCAACGGTACCGATAAGAATGATACAAGCTGTCATGATCACGACACCCATTTTACGCATAGCAGTGAGCAGTGCGTCGTGAATATCTTTGCCACCTTTCACTTCCTCGCCGAAGCGGTTCACTAGGAAGATGGCGTAGTCGACACCGAGTGCCATCAGAACGACGAAGCTGAAGAATGGCACCACGAGTAACAGTCCACCCATGCCTAAGATATTGTCGAAGATGAGGTTCGCAATACCGATAGAAGCATAGTAAGTGATTAAGATAGATGCAATCATGTACAGTGGCATGATGATTGAACGTTCAAAGATCAATAGCACGATAAATAGGAAGATCGTAATGAGCACGATTGCTTTCGTCATATCGTTATCAATCGTAGTTTGTAAGTCGTTATTCTCTGATGATTTACCACCGTATTCAATTGTACTATCTTTGAATGACGTATCTTTCACTTGATTGTCTACAGTGTGGTGAATTGAGTCGACAGTGTTCATCGCTTTCTTAGAGAATGGATCGTCGGAAAGCTCAACGTTGAGTAAGAGCACTTTACCGTTACCATCACTGTATTGATCGATTGAGTCTTTAATCTTATCATTCTTCAACATATCATCCGTAATATACATGCCTGACTTGTTGATGCCGTCGTCTTTAGACATGTCTTTCAAGCGTTTCTGAAGTTTCTTCTGACCGTCTTGAACTTGAGAAATACCTTGTTGTGATTGTTGAAGTCCTTTAGACATTTGGCCAGCTTGTTGCGTCACTTTCTGATTCGCTTGTTGAGGTGCTTGACTACCTTGCATCATCAAGCCTTGAACTTTCTGGCTATCAGTCAGTGGTGAAACTTGGGAGTTCATTTGACCAAGTCCATCATTCACTTCACCTAAGCCGTTATTAGCATCATCAATCTTCTTCTGCATTTCGTTCAGTTGATAAGTTGCTTTAAGCTGTTTGATCGGTTCACCAGTTGGACGTGTGATTGTGTTGACTTTGTCCACGCCTTTAACCTTTTCAATAGACTGAGAAAGGGCTTCTAAATCGTTGATACCTTTCTTCGTTGTCAATTTATCGTCGTCTTTAATAGCAATTTGTACTGGGAACGCTTGGCCTTCAGAGAACTTATCTTTAATAATATTGATGGCTTTGATAGAACCATAGTCATCACTAATTTCGTTCGTATTGTCGTACGTAATTTTGTTAGGTGCAAAGATGATGATCGGCACCATGATGATGAGTACGATAACTAATGCTAAGAATGGTTTGCCAGATGTAAAATGACCGAGTTTGCCCCAGAGTTTACTATCTTTGTGTGAACTTGCTTGTTTACTTGGCCAGAATACTTTACCGCCGAGCAACATGAGAATCGTTGGCAATAAAGTAAAGAGTATGATCATCATACAGAGCACACCGACAGCGATACCGACAGCTGAACGGAAGAGCTCGAATCTCACGAAGAACAGTGCCGCAAATCCAACGAGTACAGTAATCGCACAAATCAGTATTGTACGTCCGCCATTTTTAAACGTATGGTAGACTGCATCGAAGTTGGATTGATCTTTACCCAATTCCTCTTTATACCGGTTGAGTAGCAGGATACAGTAATCGGTTCCGATACCGAATAGTAATGCTACCAAGAACGGTTGAATGTAGATTGAAACTGGGAAATCAGCGTATTTCACGAGCAACGCTAAGATACCTTGTGAGAAAGCATAAGACAATCCGATGAGTACAAGCGGCACGAAAGGCGTTACCACTGAGCGGAAGACTAAGAATAAGATGACGAGAATGAGAACGAACGTTACAATTTCAGTCGTCTTCAAGCCGTCGTCAACGCTCTTATTGATGTCATCGAAAATAATGTCATTGCCTGTCACGTATGTGCCTTTGAAGTTATTATCTAGGTGTTTGATATCTTTCGCAGCATCTAACGTTTTATTACGATCGTTGTCCGTGTCGATTGGAATCATCACGGCTTTCTTATCTTTAGAGACGAGTTTGTCTTCTACGTCTTTATTCTGGAAAGGTGAAATTGTGTCTTTAACACCTTTCGTATCTTCAATCTTATCTATATATTTCTTTATGTCTTTCTTGCTGTCATTATCGAGTTTCTTATCGATTTCAATGACTGCACTGATACTTTTAGAATCCGCACCTACGTCCTTGAGTTTCTCGGTGTATTGTTGAGACGTCGTATCTTTAGGAGGTACGATGTTCCCGTTGTCACTTGCGAGTTTGGATAGGTTAGGAGCGAAGAGTATCGCACAAGCCACTGCGATAATTACGATAATTGAAATTAGCCATCTGAATTTCAGTATCGTCTTCATAATATCCTCCTTATGTTTAAAATGAACATTGTAAATATACTACAGTAGTTGATAGTAGTCAACTAATATTTTAAAATATACATATTAAACTATAACCGAATAGCGTTTTAAACTAACATGATGTAATATTGAATCATTATCTAGGACCAAATATGTATATTCACGCACGCGAAATCGCATTATAATAGAAAGTGGAGAGCTACTTGCTTTTAAAAATAGCGAGAGTGAAGACAGATGATAAAATTAAATGAGAAATGACTCTATTAAGAATATAATTAAAACAAGTCACGACGAATAGATCATTTGTGTTGAATCAATGTTTTATATGTTAAAATGATGAAATAATATGTCGAAAAGAAATAGAGGTGATGAGATGCGACAGTGTCCGAAATGTGGGCAAGAGGTGCCGAAAGATGCCGACCGATGTCCACACTGTAACTATGAGATGAATCAGCAGTCTAAGGGAGAAACGCGTAAGAAAGCGAATATTAAGGTGCGCAAGATTGTACCGTGGGGCATTGCAGGCTTTATCGTCATACTCTTAATCATCCTATTCTTTCTACTGCGTAACTTTAATTCACCGGAGTCGCAAAGCAATCTCTTGATTAACGCGATTGATAATAATGATACGCAGAAGTTGTCGACGATACTCAGTACGAAAGACAATAAAGTTGACGGAGCGCAAGCTGACGCTTACATAAAGTATATTAAAAAGAATGTCGGCATGAAGAAATTTAAATCTGAAGTGAATCAAAAGATTTCCGACCTTAATCACAGTGATAATCGAATTAAAGATCACGTCACTTCGAAAAATGGTGATGATTTACTTCAAATTACGAAAAATGGTCGTCGCTATCTCTTCTTCGATAACATGAACTTCACAGCACCATCGAAAGAAGCGATTGTGAAGCCGAAGATGGATGCGACATACAAGTTCAAAGCGAATGATCAACAGAAGACAGTAGAAGCGGATAAAAATAAATCGACCTCCCTCGGTCGTTTTATCCCTGGTGATTATGAAATCGATGCGAAGAAACAGACAGAAACAGGGCAATTCCACGGCCGTTTGAAATTTAGTTTCGACGATAGTAATAAAGAGACGGTCAACGTCTCGGAAGATTTCAATGAAGCGTACATTGAACCGAAACTTGAGGGTGCGAGTCAACTGAATACAAGTTCAATCAAGATTCATATCAATGACCAAACTTATGATTATAAGAAAGGACAGGCTTATGGTCCATTCCCTCAATCTCAAGAGGTAAAAGTATCGGCTGAAGGTCAAGCGAAGAAGAAAACATTTAAGACGAACGAAACAACAGTGAAGACGGACAATATGAAGCCGCACACTTCAGTTTCATTGAAGTTCGATAATGATGCGATTGAGAAATACGTAGAGAAGAAAGAGAAAGAAGAAAGTAGTTTCAAAGATAAATTATCCCGTTTCTTCTTTAACTATGTAAATGCTTTTAATATGGCGACCGCCCAAAATGATTTTGGGCTGGTCTCCCAGTATTTAAAGAAAGACTCTACGAATTACAAATCGACACGACACGTAATTGAAAGTGACGCAACAATCAATGCGGAACAACCTCAAATTCTAGATGTCATTAAGAAAGGTCATACATTTTACGTCACTACAAATGAGCGTAAGACTGATGGCACGTATGGTCAGGTCGATTATGAACTTGAAGGCAATAGTAATGACGAGGATTTACAAATTGTGAAAAGCTCAGATTAATGATCTCACTCTGAAATAGTGCTTAATAACAAAGTTAAAGTGCTAAGAGTGAGGTCTTTTTATATAGGTAGAAAGGTTTCAAGCGCGAAAGATTAGCGCTATAATGGTAACAATATTCTTTACTTGAGGAGATGAGCGTATGCAGTCTAAGAAAGGGAGCCAAGTGCTTTATATCATTATTCTAGGTGCACTGACTGCAATCGGTGCTATGTCGATTGATATGTTTCTACCTGGACTGCCTGAAGTTCAGCGTGATTTCAATACATCTGCGAGTAGTGCACAACTTACACTCGGACTCTTTATGGTGGGGCTCGCATTAGGTAACCTATTTGTCGGTCCGTTGTCAGATACGTATGGTCGACGTCGTCCCTTAACGATAGGCATGCTTGTCTTTACGGTAGCGAGTTTAGGTATCGTGTTTGCGCCAAATATTTGGGTGATGATAGGTTTGCGCTTCATCCAAGGGCTCTGTGGTGGTGCCGGTGCGGTACTATCACGATCTATAGCGAGTGATTTGTATCAAGGTCAAGCGCTAACACAATTTATGTCGATGTTGATGCTCGTCAATGGTGTTGCACCAGTCATTGCACCTGCATTAGGTGGCGTTATCATCACAGTTGCACATTGGCAGGTCGTCTTCATGGTGCTTGTCGTCTTCGGTGTTTGTTTAACACTTGGCAGTTATATGCAAGTAGGTGAAACGCTTGAGGTGGAACAGCGCGAGCCTTTAGCTTTGAAAAGCATCTTTGTAAGTTTCGGGCAATTATTAGCACAACCTCGATTCTTAATTCCGATGTTGATTCAAGGATTTACGTTCGTACTATTATTTAGTTATATTTCAGCTTCTTCATTTATTACGCAAGCAATCTATAGTTTATCTCCTTTACAGTTTAGTCTTGCGTTCGCTTTTGTCGGAATTACATTAATTGTAGTGACACAACTCACGAGCAAACTAGTGGTTTATATTAGCGAAGAACGATTATTACGTATTCTCACGCTCATACAACTTGTAGGTATTGTTGGGGTCAGTACCATCCTTATTGCACACTGGCACATTCTGTTACTTATTGTTGGATTCGTTATCTTAGTATCTCCTGTGCCTGCTGTGGCAACCCTCTCATTTACAATCGCGATGGGTGAGGTAAAACGTGCGCGTGGTAGTGCGTCGAGTTTGTTGGGTCTGGTTCAGTATCTCTTTGGAGGCATCGTAACCCCATTAGTTGGTTTGAAGGGCGAGACGCACAGTGAGCCGTATCTCATCATTATTATTGTTACAGGCGTGATATTAGTCGTACTTCAACTTTTATTCGTACGTGTCTTTCGCAGTCGAAATATCTGACTTTGCGTAAAAGAGGAGCCATTCACGTTTTATAAAAATTAAATAGAATTAAAGGTATAATTGACAACCGTTATCAATTACGTATAATTGAGAATAAGTATCAATTGTCGCGCAATTGGTGAAATTAAATGAAATGAGGGAATGGAATGAAAAAGATTATACCTATTCTAATTGCTTTTATCCTGGTGCTCTCGGCATGTGGAAATGGCGGTAAAGATAGTAGTTCAAAGGGAGACAAGCATGAAGTGAAACATGCGATGGGTACGACTGAAGTGCCGAAACATCCTAAACGAATCGTGGTGTTAACGCATGAAGGAACTGAAGCGCTTGTCGCAATGGGTGTGAAACCTGTCGGTGCGGTCAACTCATCTAATGGCGACCCTTGGTATCCGCACTTGAAAGATAAGTTCGATGGTATTAAGCCTGTAGGGGACGAGCTTAAGATTAATATGGAAGAAATTGCGAAGTTGAAACCGGATTTAATTATCGGTAATAAGTTTAGAGATGAAGCGCAGTATAAGAAATTATCTAAGATTGCGCCAACGGTCTTCTCTAAAGAATTACGTGGTGACTGGAAAGACAACTTTAAATTGTATGCGAAAGCAATTAATAAAGAAGACAAAGGTAAAGAAGTGCTTAAGGATTATGATGATCATGTGAAGAAAGTCAGTGATGAATTGGGTGACAAGAAGAATCAAACGGTATCGATGGTTCGTTTTATGCCGGGTGATGTGAGAATTTATCATCAGAAGACGTTTAGTGGTCAGATCTTGAAGGAGTTAGGTGTGAAGCGTCCTGAAGGTCAGGATAAGAATGACTTCGTTGAGAAAGGGTTGTCTAAAGAGCGAATTAAAGCGATGGATGGCGACTATCTGTTCTATTTCACTTATCAGGATGGTGATAAGAAGGTGACTCAGCTTGAGAAGGATTGGCTGAATGATCCTGAGTTTAAGAAGTTAAATGCGTCTAAGAAGGGACATGTGTATAAGGTAAGTGATGATGTGTGGAATACGTCTGGTGGTGTGTTGTCGGCGAATCAAATGATCGATGAGCTGAAGGATAAGATGATGGAGAAGTAATATGATGTTTCTTACTAATTGATGTTCGTAAGAACATAATATCTTCTACTAATTAGCAATACTGCGTATTGGGGTGGGAGCAACGGCTCGAGTTCTTAGGGGAGAAGCACAGAAATCTATGATTTCGTAGTGCTTCCCCCGCGAGGATGACTAGAGTTTGAGAAAGCGAAAAGCCTTCTCAAATTCAGTCAGCTATCGCGAGCGCTCAAATAAAAGTTTAAAACAATAATAATAAGCACTAAGATGTTTTGGTCAGCCATATATCTTAGTGCTTTCTAAATATTTATATACATATATTAGGGATTATAAGTAAATTTTTCAATGTAGACTTGAGACGCTTGATGGAGCTAGACCACAACGAAAATCCATTCTTTAAGCTCTTTGAGCGAAAAGAATTAGTTGAGTGTGGTCCCATAAGCAAGCGAAAGTTATAACATTGAAAAATGACTAATGTTTCAAATTTTATATCTGTATAGATGATCAATAGTTTAAAGGCTTGGGAGTGATTCTCAAGCCTTTTTACCATGTGCGGGAAGGCTATCTACCTCATCGCTGCAATTTAACAGTATTTGCGAGTAGGATTTGGGCGAGTTGTTCGTAGGGTTCTTGACAACCTTCTCGTATCCAGAAGTAAATGACGCCCATTTGACCGCCGAGTGAGTAGGTCACGAAATGTTTTTTGTTGATGATGCGGTTGCTGTAGTTGTCGAGTATGAGTTCGTATGTTTCTCGAGTAGCAGCGATATATTCTTGGAACAGTGAGCGGTTAGGAAATTTAATCAGGATGGCATGAAAGAATCGCAAGTTGCGTTTGATGTAGCGTAGGACAATTTTAAAGAACTGAAAGATGCAGTCTTGGTTTGATTTACCTTCAGCTACGGAATGGTAAAGTGCATTTAAGAGTCGTTTGTATTTTTGTAAATGATAGTTTTGGATTGAGTGTAATAGATCGTATTTGTCTAGGAAGTAATCGTAGAATGTAGAACGATTTACTTGGCTATAGGCGCAAATCATCTTAATTGTGATACTTTCGAAAGGATATTCTTCGAGCAAAGTTATAGTGTTGTGGATAATCTTATGTTTCGCCTTTTGCTTCATTTTATCACCTATATTTTATCAACTTTAATGTTACCCGACACATTTGTTTAAGATGTCGGTGTTTTTTTGGGATACACCTATCTATAATATATAAGGTGAATTTTAAAAGCAAATAGGAGGAAGTAATATGAAGAAATTGGTATTGATTAATGTCATTACTATCGTAGTGCTTGTCATTATTGGTATCGTTGGTTTCCACTTTTACCATCAAGCGACAAGCTTTGTAAGTACTGACAATGCCAAAGTAGACGGCAAGCAAATCAAGATTGCTGCGCCTGCATCTGGAGAAATTAAGTCACTTGACGCAAAAGAGAATGATAGCCTTAAGAAAGGTGATAAAGTAGCATCTATCGCAGCGAAAAGTGATAGTGGTGAATCACATGATATGGATATCAAGATGCCGCAAGATGGCACAATCGTGAAGACTGATGCGACTAAAGGTGGCATGGCTCAAGCGGGTTCACCAATTGCTTATGCATATAATTTAGATGATTTATACGTTACAGCTAATGTAGGTGAAACTGATGTGAAAGATGTTGAAGAAGGTAAAGATGTAGATATCTCTATCGATGGTGAGAAAGCGAAAGTGAAAGGTAAAGTCGACCAAGTAGGTAAGGCTACTGCTTCAAGCTTCTCAATGATGCCTTCATCAAACAGTGATGGTAACTACACGAAAGTAACGCAAGTTGTACCAGTTAAGATTAAATTAGATTCTAAACCATCTAATAATATTGTTCCAGGAATGAACGCAGAAGTTAAAATCCATAAAAACTAAGGGGGTCTTTGAATGTCTACGGCCTTCATTATTATATATATTGTAATTACGGTCATTCTGCTTGCGCTGATTAACTTTGCTGTGATTAAGAGAAAGAATGGCAAGAAAAAGGCGCAACTGGAACAATCCCAGCAATCAACTGGTGCTTCGAATGAAACTTATCAATCTAAATTTAGTATTAAAGAGGACGCATCAGAAACATCTCGTGCTGAGAAGGCGCAACGTAGTGTGGCGGATGATCAAGAATCATCTGAAAGTACGCGTCATGAAACGCATGATGACTCAGCGGAACGAGAAGCGCAGAATACTGGCCATGATGGCTATGCTGATGTGAATTCAGATCAAACAGGTTCGACTCAAGATGAAGATCATGAACCGATTAATCCTAATTCTGAAGAAGCAATTGTTAATGAGAAGTTAAAGGAAAAAGATAGTGCCTTTATGTTTGGTAAAGGTGCATCACAAGGTAAAGTCCTTGTCGCAATGGTCTTCGGTATGTTTATCGCAATTCTCAACCAAACGTTGTTGAACGTTGCTTTGCCGAAGATTAATACGGACTTTAATATTTCAGCGAATACAGGTCAATGGTTGATGACAGGATTCATGCTGGTCAACGGTATACTGATTCCGGTCAGTGCATTCTTGTTCAACAAATATTCTTACCGTAAATTATTCTTAATTGCGATGACCTTGTTTACACTTGGTTCACTTGTCTGTGGTATTTCTGGTTCCTTCACCGTAATGATGGTTGGACGTGTGCTTCAAGCCATCGGTGCAGGTATCTTGATGCCTTTAGGTACGAACGTCTTTATGACGATTTTCCCACCGCACAAACGTGGGGCGGCTATGGGTGTTCTAGGTATCGCGATGATCTTAGCACCAGGCATCGGTCCAACATTATCAGGTTATATTGTTGAGCATTACCACTGGAACGTGATGTTCTACGGTATGTTTATCGTTGGTATCATCTCTTTAGCCATTTCTTATGTTTGGTTCAGAGTTTACCAACAAACCACCAATCCGAAAGCCGATATTCCAGGTATCGTCTTCAGTACTATTGGCTTCGGTGCATTGCTTTACGGCTTTAGTGAAGCGGGTAACAATACATGGAGTTCACCGCAAGTTGTGATTTCACTAATTATTGGTGTCATCTTTATCATCGCATTCATTATCAGAGAGGTTACAATGCGCGTGCCAATGTTAAACATGGAAGTCTTGAAATTCTCTGGTTTCACACTTCCTACAGTCATTAACATGATCGTGATGATGAGTCTCTTCGGTGGTATGCTACTGTTACCACTTTACTTGCAAGACCTTAGAGATTTCACGCCAGTACAATCAGGTCTATTACTGTTACCAGGGGCCCTTATCATGGGTGTCATGGGACCTGTAGCAGGTAAATTACTCGACACAATTGGTATCAAACCGTTAGCCATTGTAGGTACAGGAATCATGACATATGCGACATGGGAGTTAGCTAAACTCGACATGAATACGAGCTACGCGAGCATTATGTTGATCTATATCATCCGTTCATTTGGTATGAGTTTCATCATGATGCCGATCATGACAGCAAGTATCAATGCGTTACCAGCTCGTTTAATCCCACACGGCAACGCGTTATCCAATACGTTACGTCAACTTGCAGGTTCTATTGGTACAGCCTTGCTTGTCACAGTGATGTCGACGCAAACGACTCAACATGTGGCTTCAGCGAGTCAGGATTTAGATAAAACGAATCCGTTTATTAAAGATAGATTGCAAGAGATGGCGCAACAATTAGGCGATGAACACATGGCGACACAACAAATTCTTCAATTTGTTAAGCAGCTCGCCTCTATTCAAGGTGTAGATAGTGCCTTTATCATCGCTACAATTATCAGTCTGATTGCCTTTATCCTCAGTTTCTTCCTTAAAGGTAAAGACCATTATATTTCTAAAGAAAATTAATGATAGAATGAGAAAATCCCTTCTTCCAACACTGAAATAATTCAGTGAAGTGAAGAAGGGATATTTTTAATAGTCAAAGTCTATTAATGACGTGGACGACGATTTCTAAAGAACAAGCTGATAAATAGTAAGGCTAAACTGCATCCGAGCAAGATAAAGTTATTGTGAATCGCGTCCGCTTGTGTCAGAATATCGTCGGGTTTGAAGCTAAGATATGCAGAACTCATCTCAGTTGCGGCTTTCTTCGCGACATGATCGATTAAGTAAGCAAAGCCAAATGTCATGAGCATTAGAATCAACACAACGATGAAATTGACAATCTTTAAGACAGTACGATTAAACAGAATCGTAAAGAATGTCAAGATGAGACTGAGTATGCATATGCCAAAGAACACTTCAAAGGCAATGACGAGTTGATCTAACTGATGTTGAATCTTATCGATATCTCCAACATTAATAGGTAACTTTTTCAATTCTTCAAGTTTATCGGAAAAGGTTGAGAATTGGTGGAAATTTACGAGTTGATTAAGTAATTTAACTTTAAAAATAGGTTCTTTCCACATGCTATATCCTGCGATAGCGGTTAAGATGAGCACGATGATATGTATGATTAAACTCACCCATGATCTGCGTTTCTTTCCGTAACGACGCCCTCTATGAAGCTCTTCATGCGAGAGGGTGCGGTCGAAGTTCTGATGATAAGCCTGACGATTATTCATACTCGGCTCCTTTCTTAGTGACTAGATAGTTGATGTTGACTTAGTTAGTATTATAGCGCAAGTAGATTGCGAAATGCATGTATTTTTACTAGCAGGTTAGTGTTTAATTAGCGCCTAACTCGATCATTAAAGTTAGTGCGTGTTGAGCTGGTTGAAGACATGTTGGCGCCCATATGCTTGGTAATAGTCTGTGAGTAGTTGTAAATAATGGTCAGAGGTAGGATCAGCTTGCTTCAATTCTTGAGTAAGCTGATCGAATTGTGTTTGATGCTCACGGGCAGTCTCTTCTAACCATGTTTGAATGGTTGTGAGGTCTGTTGTCGATTGAAGTTGATTCTGAACTTTATCTACAGTTAAACGACGACCTTGCAAGATTGCGATTTGCTTTGTGCGTCGTAACAAATCGATTGCCGGACCATTGACGATCCATGATTTCGTCTCGTTGAGTTCACCCAATTGCGCTTTTATCTCGTCCATTTCGTCGTAAAGTGTGAGTTGTATTTGATTGAGACTATTGTCAGCCATTCATGTCACCTCATTTCGGAATGTTGAGTCGATGACCAATTTGTTTCGGCCATTGAATCTTCGGTTGGGAATTATAGTAATCGCGGAGCTGTTGTAAATAACTTTCTGGAAAAGGCGCTGTCCGTTCGATTTGACGATTGATACCAATCATCATCGTTTCGTTCGTTGCGGCAAGCGTTCCATCTTCCTTATATAGCAAGAGTACGAAATGGATCCGTTTCATATCAAAGTTGTAAATCCAAACTTGAACATCAAAGGGTTCGTCTTCTGTGAGCTGAGCTAAATAAGCAGTATGCTCTTCAGCGGTAAACAGCGTGTATTGATAATCGTCGCGTTCTTCAAGTGAGAGCCCGTGGGAGTAATTGAAATCATTAATAATTTGACTGAATATCACATTGTAATACGCATCATGCATATGATGATTATGGTCGATATAGTCATGTGGCACCGTTTGGTGTACCGTAAAAGGTTGTTGTGTCATTCGTTTCACCTCAATTGAGTCTATTATGTAAGTAGGATAGCGCATCCTTCAATTCCCAAAGTAATGATTCTTTTTATGTAGGTAACGTTTTATCTAATTAATGTCTTCAATTGCTATCCAAAAGCATTTGAGGCATCGGGTCTATGAATATAGAACGTGCTTCAACGCACTTCCATTTTACCTTTAACCTCAGACACACAGAGATAACGCTACATAGTACACATATTATAATAATTTCGTGGTAAAATGAAAGAAATGACTCGAGGTGAGACCATGACGCTATCCATTTATTACCAGTGTGACGGGACGTCTTTACAAGTTGCGAATGACGTCAATCATATTCCTGATGAAGAGCAATTTGTCTGGTATGATTTCGCTCAACCGACTGCTTCGGAGAACCACATACTGGAATCGCATTTTAACTTTAATAAACTTGAAATTGATGATACAGTGAATGGGACACCACGGGCGAAATTCAAGGCTTATGATACTTATCAATACATGGTCTTACATAGTATTGACGTAGAGACATATGCACCGCGAGCATTAAACGTCTTTACTAAGGGGCGAGCACTCGTTACTTATCATCATCATGAGATAGAGAGTGTGACGCAGGTGCTCAAAGATCTTCAATCTTCTGAGAGAGATTTGGATAATCAGCAAGTTGCATTGCATCTGCTCGATGACATGGTGGATCGCTACTTTGAACCTGTTTACCACATTGAGGATAGAGTCTATCACTTTGAGGAGACACATGTCGATGATACGTCGAATCAGAAACTGATGGATCGGGTCTTTCAACTACGGTCGACGATGATAAAGTTGAAGCGGATTGTGTATTCGATGCGTGAGTTAGTCGATACGGTAATGAGAGATGCCGATTTCGGTGATACAGAACGTAAGCAACTCTATATTCAACATGTTAATGACCATCTGATTAAGCAACGCAACATTCTACAGTTAGCTCAAGAGATGACGGACGAAATTCGTGCGAACTATGAGTCATATACCTCGTTTAAGATGAACAGCGTGATGCAAGTCTTAACGCTTGTGTCTGTGATATTCTTGCCATTGACGTTGATTACCGGTATTTATGGGATGAACTTTGCTTATATGCCGGAACTCAAGTGGCATTATAGTTATTTCGTCGTCTTAAGCGTGATGTTGTTAATTGCAGTGGGCTTTGTGATTTATTTTAAAAAGAAAAAGTGGTTCTAGAGGTAAGCCTATAGCCTGTGTGAAATGAAAACTATGATAACGAGAGGGAAAGTAGGGCAATTATGAGTGATTTGAAGAGAGAACAACGTAAAAATGAGCATGTGGAGATAGCGATGGCACAACAAGATCAGCCTGTGTCAGACTTTGATAAGATTCGATTTGTGCACCATTCTATCCCATCTATCGACGTGGAAGATGTCGATTTAGCTACGCATTTCGGTGACTTCAAGCTCTCTTCCCCCTTATATATCAATGCGATGACAGGTGGAAGCGAGTGGACGAAACAAATTAATGAGAAGCTTGCAAGTGTGGCGCGAGAAACAGGTTTAGCGATGGCAGTAGGTTCAACACATGCAGCTTTGCGTAATCCTGATATGGCGCCGTCTTTCAAAGTCGTTCGCGAGGTGAATCCAGAAGGTGTCATCTTTAGTAACGTGGGTGCGGATGTGCCAGTGGAGAAAGCAGTGGAATCCGTGCGAATGTTAGATGCGCAAGCTTTACAAATTCACGTCAATGCGCCGCAAGAACTCGTGATGCCTGAAGGGAATCGAACGTTCTCTACATGGATTGAGAATGTTAAGGCTATCGTTGAAACGGTAGATGTCCCTGTCATTATTAAAGAAGTCGGCTTTGGCATGAGCAAAGAGACGTTGAAACAGTTGTATGAAGTTGGTGTGCGCTATGTAGACGTGAGTGGTCGTGGCGGAACCAACTTTGTAAATATTGAGAATGAACGTCGTGATCTTAAAGATATGAGTTATTTATCTAACTGGGGGCAGTCTACAGTAGAATCCTTACTTGAAAGTACAGGGTATCAGAATTCGATGAATATCCTTGCAAGTGGGGGTGTACGTTCGCCTCTTGATGTCGTGAAATCTTTGGCATTAGGAGCGCGAGCAGTAGGGATGTCTCGACCATTTTTAAATCAAGTGGAAGAACATGGCGTGGATGGTGCGATTGAGTACGTGAATGCTTTCCATCAACACATGAAGAAGATTATGACTATGTTGGATGCACGCACGGTAGAGGCATTGGCGCATGCAGATAAAGTATTGAGTCCAGATTTATTAACGTGGATCGAACAGCGTGATTTGAAACTGTAGTGGTTGAGTTGACTAATGAAGCATTATAAAAAGGAAGGTGACAACGTGGCGAGATGTTGTCACCTTCCTTTTATGCATTTTACCGAAATTATGAAACTATTAATGCACGAGATTGATGAAGCCCATGATAATCGGCATAGCGAGTAAGTCAATCAAGAACGCGCCGACAATCGGAACGACGAGATAGGCTTTCGGAGACGCACCAAATTTCTTGGTAATCACGTCTAAGTTCGCCATCGCATTCGGTGTCGCACCGAGTCCGTGACCGATGATACCACCGATCATAACTGCTGCATCATAATCTTTACCTAATCCTCTAAAGACGACAAAGATAGAGAAGAGGATGATAAAGATGACTTGAACTGCAACGATGATAATGAGTGGAATCGCTAAGTGATAAATCTCTGTGAGCTTGATACTCATTAAGGCAATCGATAGGAAGAGACCGAGTGAAATATCACTGATGTAGTTCACTATCTTCATATCGATGAGTTCGAAATTACCAAATTCGGAAATGTTACGTACGATGACTGCAATAATCATTGAACCTACGTATACAGGTAAGCTCTGTCCTGTATACTTCGTAAATAAATCTCCGAGATAAGAACCAATCGCCATACATACTGCCACGACTGCGAATTGGACGAAGAAAACGTTTGTCGTTGACATTTTCGCGTGTAATTTCTCATTGTAGTCCACTTCACTGTAGTCTTTCGTTGTCTCTTCAGCATGTTTCGGTTTCAAATTATAACGGTTAATTAAGAATTTAACGACAGGACCACCGATGAGTCCACCGGCTACGAGACCGAGTGTAGCAGCGGCAAGTGCAGCCGTAACGGCATTGTCTATACCCATTTCTTGAATCGTTTGACTGTATGCAAGAGCGTTACCGTGACCGCCTTCCATAGACATAGAACCCGCAGTTAAACCGAGTAAGCCTGGTATATGTAAGACTTTTGCTAAACCTACACTAATAAAGTTCTGACAAAGTGCCATAATACCACAGAAGATAAAGTATAGAATGAGAACTTTGCCACCTAAGCGTAGTAATTTCAATGATGCCCCAAGACCAATCGTCGTGAAGAAGGCCATCATAAAGAAGTTCTGGATAAAGTCTGAATCTAATTTAATTGTGACGATATCTAAAGATTGTAGTATTGCGACAACGATCGCGAAAATCAGTCCACCGATAACGGGTGCCGGGATACACAATCGCTGTAAGATTGAAACATGATTAACGATAAAGACGCCGAGTAAGAATAATAATGCGGCAAGCGCAAGTGTTGTAATCGCATCTAATTCGATCATGATTCATTCCCCCCTTTATATTAAATGTGTAGGTTAAGGTAGGGACAGTGCATGATATTGATACTAGATATGTAAGTGATAAAACGCACCTTCTTAGGAGATGTTTGTTCTAGTCGGTGTGTAGCACTTTAGAGTTAAGTCAATGAGTTGTATATCATCGCATGTCTAATCACCTTAAGGCTACGGAATTCAATACTAGAAACATAGTATGTAAGATAAGTAAGGGCTTACAAAAACCCATAATAACTATTATACATATATTAATCATATAAATCTACTTTTGGTTATAATATTAAAAATATCTTTACAATGTGAATTTTTATGTCAAGGCGTATAAGTAGTGTGAGTGGGGCATAGTAGCGCTTTATAACATTAGGGTGGTTTAACTTTGAAGGGCGTGGGTGAGGTAGAGAGAAGGAGCTATCTTCCTAGAATGAAGTGAGTTATCATTTTTAATAAAAAAGAGTCTGGGACACTAACAGAAAATTGTGTTTGAGATAGATTAAAATCACGCTTATAAAATGAATCTTTTTAAATTTTCAATGTCGACTCGAGACGCATGATGGAGCTAGACCACAACGAAAATCCATTCCTAGAGCTCTAAGAGCGAGAGGAATTAGTTGAGTTTGGTCCCATATGCAAGCGAGAGTCATAACATTGAAAATTAAACAACTTTGATTTATGTCCCAGACTGCGAGTTTGGCTAGCAACTTATCTCTTTTACATCCAAGTTTCGTCAGGGTTCATCATGTCTGACTTGCGCATACGAGACACGAAAGGATTACCTTTAACTGTGAAGCGCAAAGGCTTCTCAGTCCATTCGCCTTTATTCGGAATACCAATGCGTGCATCTTCAACAATATCACGTGGATGCTTGCGATGTTTGATATCAATCTTTAAGCGACCTTCGTTTAATCTTGAGCCATCTAAGCGACGTGGAACATTGAAAGCTTTCGTCCATTTACCTGGACCATTCGTCAATTCATATCCGTCTTTATTGCGATTTTCACGCATGCGTTCTATTCCTTGTTCGGGTTCGACTGCTCGAATCAAGACACCTTCTGGCACGCCTTCAGTACGTGTCACAAAGTTAATGAGCAGATGCGTGTGCATGACGTGAGCGTAAATGGTGCCACCTAATTTGTAGAGTGATTCAACTTTAGGTGTACGATTGCCTTTGAAACCGTGAGCAGCCTGGTCTTGAAAGCCAAGATATGCCTCAGTTTCAACGATGTAGCCCGTATAAGTTTGATCGTCATCCTCATAAATCACTTGTACACCTAATAAATCTTTAGCCGTTTGAATCGTTTCGTTGTTTATAAAGTCCATATTACGAACCTCTCTTTAAACGTATTTATTTTAAAAATTTTAAATTAATGGTTAAAAAGTTTGTTGGTTAATGATAATATAATGTTGCGCTAGAAGTCAATTTAATGATTTGTAGAGAAAAACATCATGAGGAGTTGAGTTATATGACACCTTCTACTACTTTTGGCGAAGCATTCTATCTATACTGGAAGAACGCTTTTAATTTTAAGGGTCAAGCGAGACGTAGTGAATTCTGGTGGATGGTACTATGGAAATTTATTTTTATAGCACCTGTATTTATCATTAGTATATTTTGGTTAGTAACGTTTTTTTGCGCATTAATAGTAAGTTTGCTTACTTGGAGTTTGGATCCTTTAGAAACCACAAAATATTTTTTAAATATAATCCTTTATTACAGTATATTTATTAGTGTCATTACGTTTATACCCACAGCCAGTCTAACTATTAGACGTTGTCATGATACAGGATTACGAACTATAATCCCTATTATCTTATATAGTTTATACTTGCTAATTTACATATCTTCACAAGGGCTCATTATAATATTAAATATTTCAAATGTGTGGAAGGTGAATCCTTATATTTCTATCGGATCGTTTATAATATTATGTATTAATATATACTTCATAGTCATCATTTCACTAGATAGTAAGAAAGGATGCAACAAATACGGTGATAGTCCGAAGTATCCTTCATCTCAATATGAAGATGAGGATAAAATAAGATTAATTTAATAAAAATCATAATCAGAAAAGGAGATGGTAATATGAACAAAACTGTGGGATTTGGCCAAGCATTTAAAAACTTTTGGAAGAATTATGCTAACTTTAAAGGACGTGCAAGACGTAGTGAATATTGGTGGATGATGTTATGGAATTTCATCTTTTCGCTTCCCGCAATAGTTTTAATGGCAATTGGCTATATGTTTATGATCGTCGGAGCTATCTCAGATCCAGACGACCCGGATCTTGCACCGATGGCCATTGGATTGATTATTTTATTTATAGCAGGGATTTATGGTCTCATCTATTTTCTAGCAACTTTGGTGCCTTATTTAAGTTTATTAGTACGACGATTCCATGATGCAGGACGCGGTACAGTACTTCCAATCATAATTTTCATTATTAGTGTAGTTTTGAGTATTTTTATACAAGTATATGGAAATCTTTCTGGACCAGATTTAACTTTAGACTACATTATAGTTCTAATGATTGTGTCTGTTATTAGTCTTGCTATGGGTGTCTACACGATTGTTATTGCTTGTTTAGATAGTAAAAAGGGACGTAATAAATACGGTGAAAGCACGAAGTATCCATCCGCACAATATGGAGACGACTCGAAATTAAGTATCTTCTAGTTAGCAATCCTGAAATGTTAGATTTTCCATGATTATTTTAAAAAAATGGAGAGTCTAGGGTTTCAGGATTGTTGTATATGATAAGAAAGCGCTTTATAAGTTCGATATATAGAAAAATTGCATACTAAAATTTGCATGTTCGCCTAGAATTAAATTTGACTAAATTGTTACAATATAGTTAAAGGTAAGTAAAATAAATCTGACAATTAAATACTGAAGATAAAGAGAAGTTTCAGAAGATGTTTGAAGAGTTTGATTGAAAGGAAGTAAGGTTATGTTTGCTGAAATTGAACACCAACGTGATGGCTTAGATTTGATCAAGATCAACAACGAGGAAACGAAGATTGTCTTTACGAATTACGGTGCGCGTATTGTGTCATGGAAATACGATGACAACAATATCGTGCTAGGAAATGTCGTCGAAGCGGACGAATTCTATCGAGAGAATCCATTCAAATTTGGTGCTACTGTAGGTCGCTATGGTGGACGTATTGAGAATGGTCAGTTTCAACTGAACGATACGACTTACCAACTCGAGCAGAATGATGGAGCACATCATTTACATGGTGGTACGAACGGCTTGGATACACGCTTCTTCGACTATGACATTCAAGAGGAAGCTAACCGCGTAAAGATTGTTTTTACGACGCAACTACGCAGTGAAGAAGATGGGTATCCAGGAGACATGGATATTCAAGTCATCCATACGTATGATATGGAACATCGATGGTCAGTAGAGTACAAAGCAACTTCGACTGAACGTACATTATTTAATCCTATAAACCATGTCTATTTCAATTTGAATCGAGATAATAACGTGATTGATAACCATTATCTTGTGAGTGATAAATTGAACATGTATCCGTTAAATAAAGAACGTTTAGTTCAATCTACGCAACCCATTGATTTGACGAAAGAATTTCATACGTCACGCATTCAACTAGATGACATCTTTAATTGCGGTGGCGCGAATATTTGTGATCAGATTAATCAGTTCGGTGGTTTAGATCATCCCTTTGCTCCAGAAGAAGGTCGGATGACAGTAGAGAATAATAACTTTTCTTTAGAAGTAGAAACAGATATGCCGAATATTGTAATTTATACTTTAAATGACAGTAAAGATTGGCACAGTAGTTTCAATATCTATAAGCCGCATTCAGGTTTCACCTTAGAAACGCAATGTTTACCTAACGATATTAATATTTTTGGTGAGGAAGCTAAAAGTATTTTAGAAGCAGAGCAACCATTTTACTCAAAAACGTCATATCGTATTACAAAAAAGTAAGGTTTCGTCTAGGACTTTCGCACATTCTCATGTACAATAAAGGTAAAATAACGCATGGTAAAGGGGAAGCATAATGGATTCGAAACAACTGAAATTGAGCACATTTGACGATGCTTTGAATCACATTCACGACAATATGGTATTGGGCATTGGCTCTGGGTCAACGATAGAGTTACTCGTGCCTAAGATTGCGGACAAAGTTGAGCGTGAAGGTTTAGATCTCATAGGCGTTTGTACGTCGAATAAGACGGCTTATATCGCGAAAGAACGCGGTTTGAAGATCGTGGATGTAAATGATGTCGACCATGTCGATGTCGCGATTGATGGCGCTGACGAAATCGATGGTCATCTCAATCTGATTAAAGGTGGCGGGGGCGCTTTATTTAGAGAGAAAGTGATCGATTCTATGGCGCATAAATTCATCGTCGTAGCGGATGAATCAAAGACAGTCGATTACTTAGGACAGACGTTTAAGCTGCCCGTTGAGGTGGACAAATTTAACTGGCTCTTGATAGCGAAAAGAATTGAGAAAGATAAGAATGTCAAAGCAATTCGTCGAATGGCAGATGATGTGCCATTTATTACAGATAATGGGAATTACATTCTCGACTTAGTGCTTTATGACAAGATTAACCCTTATGAAATGCATGAGTATCTTATCCATTTGATTGGTGTGTTAGAAACAGGCTACTTCTTAGATACGGCAGAAGAGGCCATTGTCGGTACACAAGATGGTGTGAAGATACAGTATAAAGATGAATAAATAGAAGAAAAGAAAGCACTCAACTCGAAATCGTGGGTTGAGTGCTTTCATATGTTTCAAATGTGTGATTAGCGGCGATGATCGTGTTCGTTTTTCAAGTTGAAAGATGTACGTTCACCGTTTGTGTCTATTGTACTGTCAGTCTTATCTTGATTAGTTCTATCTTTATCAGTTGAACGTTGAATCGTATCTTCACTGTGTTCCACTGAAGCTTGTGCACGTTCGAGTGCATCTGAATCAGTTGAAGTAGCGGCATCATCTGAGTTGTGCGATTCAGACGTTGCTGCTTTCTCTTGTGTTTTTGTTTCTTTTGACTGTTCTTGAGCTGATGCGTCTTTATTGTTTTGATCTTTGCTAGATTTTGTTGATACAGCACCAGCAGTTGCGGCGCCTGCGGTTGCAGTCTTAGCTTGGTCATCAACTGAAGTTGTCTTATCTTTTTCGTCAGCAGTAGACGGTGCTTTCTTGTTCTTACCGTTCGCCTTTTTACGATCATCAGCTGTTTCTAAGTCACTGTCTTCATTTAAATGATCCATGTAATTATTGGCTTCAACTTCGTCTAAACTTTTACGTGTGAAGAGGTAAGTCACACCACGAATGATTAACGTTAAGAGAATATATCCTGCAGCCACTACTGTAGTAGCTAACGCGATCACTTTCATGGCGAAGACGTTGCCTAACTCTTCGTTGAATAGAAAGATGAGGCCAAAGGACATCGCTGCGTGGAATAGCGTTGCGATATAAATCGTACGGCCTTTCGTAGCTCTGATGAGTTCACCTACTAACATACTGAAAGCAAAGGCATAGAGTATGCTATAAAGCGTGTAGGTGAAACTAAACTCTAAATGCACGTTAACGATAGCGTAAATAATACCAACCACTATAGATGCGAAAAACGTGTTGAGTTTCGTTTCTAAAACGTTCTGTAAATAAGAACGGAAGCCAAGTTCGATGATAAAGGCCATAATCAATTGACCGATTAATACCGAAGTGACGGATACAGTTAAGTCATCTCCCTGTAGCAGGATAAAGCTATCTGCGAATACGTTGAAACTGATCATGCATAAGATAAAGATGAGTGCAGGGAGTATCAACGCGAGAATCATGCGTTCGATTACTTTAAAGCTCAAAGTAAATTTCATGCTTTGTAATTGTATTTGTCGATGTTTAAAAATAATTATACAAATGATTGCTGCCACGAGTGGTGCAATGGAACGGATATCAAATAGATAGCGCTTCACATGGATGGCGCGTTGGAAATCGCCGAGAATCATATGGAGCACTTCTGTAATAATAAAGAAGATGAAGACCATCATTGCCCACTGGAATCCCGATATTCGTGTCTGTTTCATTATGTACCCTCCAATAAGGTGTTCAAAAAAATTCATTTATTGTCAATTATACATAACAGTGCGTTTTAAATAAAACAGAATAGCGAATTTATCATTGAAATGTAATAGTGTTAACAAAATTTTACCTAAATGAAATATTTAGAGGACAGAGGATTAAATGACGATTATCACGGTCGTTCTCTACATAAATAGTGGCAGGGTTTAGTCACCTTGAAGACGGGAAATTAGAAATTGTAAATACAATGGTGTAAGCGTATACTGAGATGAGAGATGTAAAGATTAAAAGGGGGAGCATTATGTATAAAGAACCACAAAAAGATCTTTGGACAGGTCGTTTAGACAGTGAAACGAACCCGAGACAGTTCCGTCATTTCCAAACAGTGAACTTTGGTAATCTAAAGGAAGATGCGCCATCATCTCAACGCAGTGGGGTTGGAATGATCGGTTACGCAGTAGATTACGGTGTCAAACTCAATAAAGGTCGTGTAGGTGCGAAAGAAGGTCCGAATGCGATTAAAGGTGCTTTCGCTTCGCTACCGATGTTTGGCGACACTGAAGTTACGGATTACGGTAATGTTGAGCACGAAGATGATCGACCATTAGAAGAGACTCAACAAGAATTTGCGCAACTCGTTTCTCGTTCTATTCAACGTCATCGTCAGACATTCTTGCTCGGTGGCGGACATGATATTGCGTATGCTCAATATTTAGGAATCAGAGATGCGTATCCGGATGAATCAATAGGTGTGATTAACATTGATGCGCATTTCGATACACGAGAAGAGTCTGGTTCAACGTCTGGTACGAGCTTTAGACAGATCCTTGAACAAGATGATAATGCTGATTATTTCGTGCTTGGTATTCAACAAAGTGCGAATACGCAAGGACTCTTTGATTACGCAGATGAGAAAGATGTCTCTTACGTCTTCGTAGACGAGCTGTTACATCAAGTTTCTCCTCCAGTTAAGGACAAGATTGAACGTTATATTCATGACCACGATGTGATTATGTTTACGATTTGTATGGATGTTATTGATAGTGCCTTTGCACCTGGTGTGAGTGCAGCGGCAGTATTAGGACTATATCCACACATCGTATTAGAGTTAGCCAAACGCATCATTCCAAGCGATAAGGTGTCAACAATCAGTATTGCTGAAACGAATCCAACATATGATGTGGATAATCGTACGGCGAAGTTGACGGCGAATTTCTTCCATCACTTTATTAGATAATATAGTAAAAAGGAGCAGAAATCATGAGGGTTTCTGCTCCTTTTTTGCATTTAGATGAACTTATCAGCGACGATTATTAAAATATCGTGAACTTATTAATAACTGCTGAGAGGAAGTGAGAAATAGCATCTTATGCCGTATTAATGATTCACCCGCTCTACGCTCTTAGCCTTTATTCAACTTTCATGGTGCAGATTCTTTCTACTATATATCCCAATATTCTTTACTATATCGAATAATTGATTTGACGTTATCTGAATGCTGACGTTTCTTCAAATAATTGATGTATAATGCTCGGCTCATTTTAGGCTTAATCTCAAATGCATCTAAATCGCGGGCATTATAGGATTGATAGTATACGCGTGGGAGAACGGCGTAGCCCATGCCACGATGGACGTAGTTCAGTGCAGTTTCGAAGCGGTCAGATTCCACAATGATATTCGGGTGAATTCCGATACGTGTACAATAATCATCTAGATGTTTTCTTACTTGTGAACCTTTATTCGGTACGATGAGCGGCAAATTCTCAATCGATATCGACTGCTTACGTGGGAATTCATCTTTAGGTGTAAGCAAGACGTAAGATTCTTTGTAGAGCTGAATTGAGACGATATGTTCATGCTTAATTTCTTCATTCGAAATCGCAACGTGATGATCAAAGTTGAGCAAGCTGTCGGTCATTTCATTCATATCGTGAACCTCAGATATCATGTAGCGTTGATCTTGATATTCTGCGTGGTGACGTGCGAGTACTTGAGACATCCACTGACTCGTCGACTCTAGTAACGCAATTTTAATCTTGGGTGTATCACTCAAGTTCAAATCATACATTTTCTCCATCGTTTGTTTGTAATTCTGAACGAGTTTGATGGCGTGATGATAGAACTGAATGCCTTTTTCTGTGATCTGAATTTGTTTCGTCGTTCGGTAAAATAAATCATAGCCGAGCCGTTCTTCCATTTTTTTAATCGTCGCAGTAAGAGAAGGTTGGCTAATATGTAAGAAGTCAGCCGCTTTAGTAAAGCTATTATTATCAACGACTGCGATGAAATATTCTAATTGAAGAATTTTAATCATAAAGCACCTCTAAAGTATTTATAGTTTATGTTTATAAATGATTAGTTTATTTATATTGGTAGTCTATATCTAACTGCGATATAATAAAAGCGTAACGCACTGAAAAATAAGTGAACGAGAAAAAGTGAATAGTTAGAAATTTATGAATTTGTACTCGTCGCTTATCATTTCACGCAACACGTTAATGTCACTAAGCATCAAGTTAACGCAGCAGGAGAGTGAGAGTTGAGTTGTCCAGTGATGACTAGACAGCTTTCACTCACGGAACAAAGGGTTAATTACAATTAGATGAGGAGTGTATATCATGAGAAAGATTCAAGCAAAGAAAGGTTTAGACATCGAATGTAAAGATTGGGAACAAGAAGCAGTATTACGTATGTTATACAATAACTTAGACCCAGAGGTAGCTGAAAGACCAGAAGACTTAGTCGTATACGGCGGTATTGGTCGTGCAGCACGTAACTGGGAATCATTCGAAGCGATTGAAGAAACATTGAGAAACTTAGAGAAAGACGAAACAATGCTTGTTCAATCAGGTAAACCTGTCGCAGTCTTTAAGACACATGATGAAGCACCACGCGTATTAATCTCAAACTCAGTGCTCGTACCTGAATGGGCGAACTGGGATCATTTTAACGAATTAGATAAAAAAGGCTTAATGATGTATGGTCAAATGACTGCAGGTAGCTGGATTTACATCGGCTCTCAAGGTATCGTACAAGGTACTTACGAAACATTTGGCGAACTTGCTAACCAAAACTATGATGGTAAATTAAACGGTACAATCACTTTAACTGCTGGTCTCGGCGGTATGGGCGGTGCGCAACCACTCGCTGTTACAATGAACGGTGGGGTAGTCATCGCTGTTGAAGTGGATGAAACTCGTATCGACAAACGAATCAAGACACGCTACTGTGACGTGAAGACAGATAGCTTAGACGAAGCTTTACGTATGGCTCAAGAAGCGAAAGACAAAGGCGAACCACTTTCTATCGCTTTATTAGGTAACGCAGTAGATGTACACAAAGAAATCTTAGACCGTGACTTCCACATCGATATCATCACTGACCAAACTAGTGCGCATGACCCATTAAATGGTTATGTACCACAAGGTTACAGTGTTGAAGAAGCAAACAAATATCGTGAAGAAGATCCTAAGAGCTATGTGAAAGAATCTGAAGCTTCTATGGCGAAACACGTGGAATACATGCTTGAATTCCAAAAACGCGGCGCTATCGCATTCGACTACGGTAACAACATCCGCCAAGTTGCCTACAACAATGGCGTAGAGAATGCGTTCGACTTCCCTGGATTCGTTCCAGCATACATTCGTCCATTATTCTGTGAAGGTAAAGGTCCTTTCCGTTTCGCTGCATTAAGTGGTGATCCTAAAGACATCGAACGTGCGGACGAAGAAATGAAGAAATTATTCCCTGAAGACGAGAAATTAAATCGTTGGTTAGACTTAGCTTCTGAAAAAATCGAATATCAAGGTTTACCATCTCGTATCGCATGGTTAGGTTACGGCGATCGTGCGAAGATGGGCTTAGCATTAAACCGCTTAGTTCGTGAAGGTGAAATTTCTGCACCAATCGTTATCGGACGTGACCATTTAGACTCTGGTTCAGTAGCAAGTCCAAACCGTGAAACTGAATCTATGAGAGACGGTTCAGACGCAGTAGGTGACTGGGCTGTACTTAACGCACTTATCAACACAGCTGCAGGTGGCTCATGGATTTCATTCCACCACGGTGGCGGTGTAGGTATGGGTTACTCTCTACACGCAGGTATGGTTATCGTAGCTGACGGTTCTGAGAAAGCAGAACGTCGTCTAGAACGCGTACTTACTACAGATCCGGGTATGGGTGTAGTACGTCACGCTGATGCTGGTTATGAAAAAGCTATCGAAGTGGCTAAAGAAAAAGGTATCCAAATACCAACAATTACTAACAAGGGTGATAAATAATGAACGACTTATTGATCCAAAATATCGGCCAATTACTTTTACCAAAGTCAACAGACAAACCGTTAAAAGGTAAAGAATTAGACGAGCTAGAAATTGTTGAAAATGGTACAGTCGTTGTCAAAGACGGCAAAGTTGTCTACTCAGGACCACACACTGACGAGTACGAAGCTGAGAAGACAATTGATGCGACAGGTAAAGTTGTGTCTCCAGCACTCGTTGAAGCGCACACTCACTTAGTGCACGGAGGTTCACGTGAACATGAAATGTCATTGAAACGCCAAGGTGTTTCTTACTTAGAAATCCTTGAGCAAGGTGGCGGTATCTTATCTACAGTTGAAGCTACACGTAACGCTTCAGAAGATGAACTGTTCAAGAAAGCTGAGAAAGATATCTTAACTATGGTAGAACATGGTGTGTTAACAATTGAATGTAAAAGTGGTTACGGCTTAGACAGAGAGAACGAATTGAAACAATTACGTGTCGCTCATCGCTTAGCTGACAAATATGGTTTAAGAATCAAACACACATTCTTAGGACCACACGCTGTGCCGAAAGATGCTGAATCTAACCAAGCATTCTTACAAGAGATGATTGATCTCTTACCAGAAATGAAAGAATACGCGGACTTCGCAGATATCTTCTGTGAAACAGATGTCTTCTCAGTAGAAGAATCTAGACGTTATATGCAAGCAGCGAAAGAACAAGGTTTCAAAGTAAAAATTCATGCTGACGAAATCGATCCATTAGGCGGCTTAGGCTTAGCAATCGATGAAGGTGCGATATCAGGTGACCACCTCGTTGCTTCAAGTGACGAAGACAAAGCGAAGTTAAGCGACAGTGAAACAGTAGCAGTCTTATTACCAGGTACAACATTCTATCTTGGCAAAGAAGAATACGCAGACGCACGTGGCATGATCGACAACAATGGTGCCATTGCGATTGCGACAGACTTCAACCCAGGTAGTTGTGTAACAAACAACCTTCAACTCGTAATGTCTATCGCGGCATTGAAATTGAAATTAACGCCAAACGAAATTTGGAACGCGGTGACAGTCAACGCTGCGAAAGCTATTGATGCAGATGCAGGTACAATCAACGAAGGTGACGCTGCAGATATCGTTGTTTGGGATGCGCCAAACCACGAATATATTCCATACCACTACGGTATCAACCATGCACAATACGTGATTCAGAATGGTAAAATAATTGCTGACAACACATTTAGCATCGACGCTAAATAAGTTGAGAAAGTGACGACTTTCAGCGAAAAAAGCAGTGGAATATAACACATGCTTGAGAATGATTGCACGGAGGGACTTTCCAAGAGAAGGTCCCTCTGTTTTTATGAACTAAAAAAGTGCAATTGTATTTCGAATCTAACAAATATTTAGAAAATTGTGTTAGTATAGTATTATATTCAATAACATAAAGAGGAGAGGATAAGATGGTTCAATATCAAGATATCGTGCAATGGAGGAGAACGTTCCATCAATATCCCGAGCTATCTGAGAATGAATATGACACAACGCAACGTCTGAAACACATATTAGAGGAACATAATGTCTATGTGTTAGATTTGCCACTCAAAACTGGGCTGGTTGCAGAAGTGGGTCACGGAGATTCATTTGTAGCTTTACGTACAGATATTGATGCGTTGCCTATACATGAACAAGTGACGCATGACTTTATTTCGCAGAATGAAGGTGTCATGCACGCATGCGGACATGATATTCATATGGCAACGATACTTGCAACAACGATGAAGTTGAAAGAGGTTGAAGATGAGTTGAATGGTAGAGTACGCATAATCTTTCAACCTGCTGAAGAACTAGGTTATGGCGCTTCTTATATTACTGAGACGAACGCATTAGATGGGGTGAAAGCAGTACTTGGCTTCCATAACTATCCATCAATGAAAGTTGGAGAATATGCGATTAAGCCAGGTGTGTTGACTTCAGCTGTCGATCGCTTTGAATTTAAGATTAAGGGCAAAGGTGCACATGCTGCCAAACCTGAACAAGGCAATGACCCTGTGATTGTGCTCGGTCAACTGATTACGAGCATTCAATCTATCGTGAGTCGTAATTTATCCGCTTTCGATGATGCCGTATTAACTATAGGTGAGGTTTCAAGCGGTAGTACATGGAACGTTATCGCTGATCAAGCCTACATGCAAGGTACAGTGCGTACCTTTGATGAGTCAGTGAGAACGAAGATCAAGCAACGCTTAAATACGATTGCTAGTGGCTTAGCACAGACTTTCGATGTCGATATTGAGGTCTCGTATGATTATCTACCTGGGGCTGTCGTGAACGACGATGATCTGACAGACCGAGCCGTTAGTGTAGCTAAAGAGGTCGGATATGACGTGACACTGTTGGATGAGCCGTTAACCATTGGTGAGGATTTCTCTGGCTATTCGAAACACTATCCGAGCGTCTTTGCATTGATTGGTTCACAAAGTGATTACGACTTGCACCATCCGAAGTATGATCCGGATGAACGTATCTTCGAGTTAGCGCCAGACTATTTCGTGACTTTAATCCGTCAACTTTTAGACGAGTAAGGTGGTAAAATAGTTGGATTAAACAGGTGGATTGAGTTAGCTCAACTGGTTAAAACAGATAGTGTACGCCAATATCTGCGACCAATATGATTGTGGAATGAGTTAGCCCAACTGGTTAAAACAGATGGGTGAGTTGGTAAAACCAGAGACGAGAATCAGTAGTTGCTAGGGCGCAAACCGTATTATAAAGCGTTCTGTCATGCTAGTTGTCATTTTCAATAAAAATCAAATATACCTTATCGCTTAATATTTGATGTATTAATCAAACTTAAACATTGGTAAATAGATAAAGAAACATACTATGAAGGAGTGTTGATGATGGCAGCTCAAGATCCTAGAACGAAATTCTCAAGTGAGAAATATCCGAAACAAGAACAACCAGTACCTGGCTTACAAAGTAAACTCGAACCGAAACCGGATTGCGGTGAAACATCTTACCAAGGACATGGTCGACTCACTGACTACAAAATGTTAGTGACTGGTGGTGACTCAGCTATTGGTCGCGCAGCAGCGATTGCTTATGCGAAAGAAGGTGCGGATGTCGCAATCAACTACCTTCCAGCAGAACAAGAAGATGCCGAAGAAGTCAAATCCGTCATCGAACAAGCAGGGCGCAAAGCCGTCTTAATTCCTGGCGATGTTCGCGATGAGCAGTTTAATTATGATTTAGTCGAACAAGCGTATAACGAATTAGGCGGATTAGACAACGTGACACTTGTGGCAGGACATCAACAATATCACGATGATATTAAAGGGTTCTCTACTGAAGCTTTCACAGAAACGTTTGAAACGAACGTGTATCCTATATTCTGGACGGTTCAGAAAGCCTTAGACTATCTTCAACCTGGTGCAACAATCACGACAACGTCTTCTATTCAAGGTTATAAACCGAATCCTATTTTACACGATTACGCAGCATCTAAAGCAGCCATTATTTCCTTGACTAAAAGTATTTCAGAAGAATTGGCAGAAAAAGGCATTCGCGTGAACTGTGTGGCACCTGGTCCTTTCTGGTCACCACTTCAAATCTCTGGTGGACAACCACAGTCTAAGATTCCAGAATTCGGTCAGAATTCATTGATGGGCCGTGCCGGTCAACCAGTTGAACTTTCTGGTATTTACGTTCATTTAGCATCTGAAGAAGTAAGCTACACAACAGGCCAAGTTTACGGTGTGACAGGCGGCGCTCAAATCGACTAAAGCAACTTAGAAGCAATTTCATAATTTAAGAAGTACTTTGACATTCGTATCGGTATAGAAGCGTATTCTGTATCGATACGTTTTTTATAAACAATGTAGGTGTAGAAGAAATTTGTTAGGAATGAGGGGATGTATGATGAAACAATTTTTAGCAGTGGAATTATCAAAGACTCAGAACTACAAGTTACTTACTGGAGGAATTATACCGCGACCGATTGCGTTTGTGACTACACATGACAAACAAGGGACGTTGAACGCAGCGCCATTCAGTTTCTTTAACGCAGTATGTGCAGAACCGCCCATGGTGATGATTTCTGTAGGTAGAAAGGATGGAGAACGTAAGGATACGACCCTAAATATTCTCGATAATGAGGAATTTGTCGTACATATTACGGACGAAGAGATTATTGAAGCCGTTAATACGACTGCCGCTTCCCATGCACGCTCAGTTAACGAACTGAACTTTACTGATTTAGAAGTTGTACCTTCAGAATCTGTGAAAGTGCCTGGAGTGAAACAGGCAAAGATTCGTTTAGAATGCCGTTTACATCAATTAATTCCATTAGGTGATGAAATCGAAGGCTCAGATTTAATTATCGGTGAGGTCGTTCACTATCACATTGATGATGACATTTATTACGATGATACTAAAATTGATGCGGATAAACTCAATGCGATTGCACGGCTTTCTGGCTCAAATTATTCGAAATTAGGGGAACAGTTTACGATCGAACGACCAGAGAGCTAATGATTTAGAAGCGGTTAGAAATCATGTAAATCATGCTCGAAGCTGATGATATTGTTGAGTTAAATACATTGTATTCTATAAGTTTGGAAGGCAACTTGTAAATGATGTAGGCTTTTAACTATCCTATAGATGATTACATACTATAGGAGGTTAAGGTCGTGGAGAAGAGACATCCGTTGTACGGCTTACTCGTCATCTTATTAATCGCTTTTCTAGCTGTAGGCTATTTAACGCATATCATGTGGCTCACAACGCTACTAGCAGTAATTTGTTATCTTTTATTAATTTTCGTTGGATGGCAAGAAATAAGATCCAATATCGCCAATCATGTTATCAATGAACGACCGAAATGGATTTATTTTTGGTATACGATCTTAGAATTAATGATAGGTATTATGTTTATTGGATTTTTATTCATAATGTTTAAAGATAACGTTGACAGTGGAGCAATTTTACTTCCAGTAGGTATGCTGAATATTTTCGCACTGCAATATTATCTGAAAATAAATGGTCAGCATAAATCTGCGAAGAGGATGGTTTCTCGTAAGATCGTGCGAAAGTTATTACCAATAGTGCTTGTGGGCAATCCGCTTCTACTTCTTATCAGTAGTTATATGATGAGAGTGGAGTATACTCTATTAGGAACAATTGGTTTACTGCTATGGCTTGCTTTAATATGTTGTTCTTCATTCTTTACTTATCGCTATGATATTAAGGAGTAAGATAGTATGAACTTCAATGCTGTGATTAAACATTATCCGTTATGGAAGTTCAGCGTTTGGGTGCTAGGTTTAGCGTTGATTTGTTATGGCGTGTATACTAAAATTTTAATGTTAACTCTTGTGCTAGCGGTTCTTTTCTTCGTAGGAATCACGCTAATCAATTATATCAAGGTACGTTGGAACCTCGCCCAAGGTCAGTTGAAAATCTCAAAAGGCTTAGCATATACTTTGCTGATACTTACTTCAGTAGTTTATGTATGCTTGTTGAGTACGTTTATTTATTATGTTGGAAGTGAAAGAAGTGCTACCGTTCCTTATTTAACACTATTGAGCACGTTCGTTATTTTTATTCTTGAATACATCTTAAAGATTTCAGCGCAGTTCAGTGATGGCATTCAGGTTAAGACCCAATCGAATCAACAAGCGAAGCGATGGTTAGGTTTAATATTAGTCATCTTAGGCGCCTCATTAATAGCGATTATGCTAGGTGTATATTTTACCAATTGGCTAACAATTATTACGAGTGTCATCATCTTTATGGTGTTTACACTCGTGTTAACTTACTATTTGCGTAAATATCAAGTTGAAGAATAAGTGTACTATTTTATTTCATTTTACTACGCAAAGATTGACGCAAGATACAAATTCATGTAATGTAAGATTAAATATAATATAGCTTATCAAGAGAAGTGGAGGGACTGGCCCGACGAAGCTTCGGCAGCATGGTCACGCGCGTGCCAATTCCAGTAGCAATGATTTGCTTGAAGATAAGGTTGATAACGAATTCAAAGCTCTTTTCTTCTTGTGAGAAAAGAGCTTTTTAAGTAGAAAGAGGAAGTGAGATGTACATGGATAACGGGCAGAAAGGAAGTTTATGGGCCTTATCCCCACTCATATTATTTATCGTGCTCTTCTTAGGAGTCGGAATAGCGACAGGCGACTTTACCATTATGCCACTCAACGTAGCAGTCATTGTCGCTGCAATATTTGGATTAATCATCCATCGTAAAGTGCCTTTTAATAAAAAAGTGGAAGTGTTCACGAAAGGGGCAGGACATTCGAATATCTTATTGATGGTGCTCATCTATTTACTTGCAGGTGCATTTTCACAAGCAACGGAAGATATGGGCGGTGTGAAATCGACAGTTAATCTAGGTCTAACACTCATACCCGAGAACCTCTTGATTGTAGGACTGTTCGTCATCTGCATGTTCGTCTCTATCTCGATGGGGACCTCTGTGGGGACAGTTGCTGCGATTGCACCGGTAGGATTCGGTTTAACGCAAGCAACAGATGTCTCAGCAGCGATTACTATGGCAACTGTCGTGGGTGGTGCAATGTTTGGTGACAACCTATCTATGATTTCAGATACGACAATTGCTGCAGTACGTACCCAACATACAAATATGAAAGATAAATTCCGCGTAAACTTCAAGATTGTCTTACCAGGTGCTATTTTGACGATGATTATTCTATGGTGGATGACACGCGGCGTACATCTTGCACATACAGGTAGCTATCACTACGATTTAGTTAAAGTCATTCCTTATGTTCTCGTACTCATCCTTGCTCTCGTTGGTCTGAACGTGATTGTCGTCCTCATCGGCGGTACTGTACTTTCAGCCGCGATTGGACTGATTGACGGTTCCTACTCTTGGGTAGGTTTATTAAAATCCCTCGCAAAAGGTATCGAAAGTATGGAAGATATCGCCATTCTTGCTTTGCTGATTGGTGGTTTAGTAGCGATTATTGAATATTACGGCGGAATTCAATGGTTGCTCAACTTTGTGCGCAGTAAAGTGAAATCGAAACGTGGCGCAGAATATGGGATTGCAACGCTTGTGAGTGCTGCAGACATTTCCACTGCAAATAACACGATTTCCATCTTGATGTCTGGACCACTAGCGAAAGATATCGCAGACGAATACGGCGTGGATCCACGCAAATCAGCGAGTATTTTAGATATTTTCGGTGGATGTTTCCAAGGACTGCTACCTTACAGTCCACAGTTAATCGCAGCTGCCGGAGTAGCAAGCATTTCGCCTGTTGCTCTCGTACCATATTGTATTTATCCGATACTACTCGGCGTTTGTGGCTTACTTGCCATTTTCTTCAAATTTCCAAAGTTGAAAGAACGTCATTAATGAGTGAGAAACACTGGTAGGACAATTCTTTGTCGTATTAGTGTTTCTTTTTAGTAAGCGTGATTTTACTACGGTGACTTTTACCGTTAACATTGACGGCATTTTAACATTAAAGGTAAAATGAATAAGTTGAGACATTTATGGAACTAGCTTAGATAATTGTTGTTACTAAGCAAATTAAGTTAAAATGATTGTGATGGAAGGTGGGTGACAATAGTGGCACAGTATAACGTTGAGAATGAATATGTAGAAATTGAAATTGAACGTATATTTAAAGTGGATCCAGTACTAGTATATCAAGCTTGGATAGACAAAGATTTCTTAAAACACTGGTTCATGACAACCGAACGCACAAATAAGAAGCTAGAAGTGCAGCCTGAAGTCGAAGGGCGCTACGAAGTGGTAGATGTCAGAAAAGGAAAAACAAATCGTGTCGTAGGTTCATACGTCGCTCTAGAAGAGAACGCTTGGATTGAGATGACAATTGGTATGCCTGACATCAGTGATTCAGAAGATAATATCACAGTGGAATTCCTTGAACGCGAACCAGGCAAGACCCATATGATTTTTACTTACACAGCCTACGTACCGAAAGAACGTCGCTTAACGACACTCGAATACAAACAACTCAAGAAAGAATATCACGATTCAACAGCACATGGTTTTGAAAATATGTTCGACCGTTTACACGAAGTATTAGCTGAGTACGAATCCGAAGAAGAATAATATATTAGAGAAGCCAATCTATGATTAATGGAAGTCATAGGTTGGCTTTTTACGTTGTTATGTGAAGATTGCCCATGGTCGCCGCATGATTCTATTTTTCCGTTGCAACGTTGAGAGCGAAGGTGAAGAGAATAATTTCTTAGAACTGTGTATTAAAGTGTATGTAGATAGTCTTAAAATTCCTACATAAGTTGATTAGGAATATAAGGAACAAATACACGCGTTAAGCTTTATTAGAAATATGAATGTAGAGATTACAAGATGCGCTATAATTCCTCGAAATACTTAAATTAAACTAAAGTAAAGAGAATATGTGAAGAAAAGATGAGAATGATATATTTTGAACTTATGAAATATAACGAATGAGAGTAGTATGAAAAAGATATGAAACAAAAATTTTTATATTAAACTGATGCACTATAATCCCTCGTAACACTTAAATCAAATCCAAAAAGAAGAGAATATGTTGAGATGAGTTTGTTTATGGGTGTAATGAGAGAATTTAAATAAGAGTATGAATTTAGAAGAAAGTTTAAATGATAGATGTATACCTGCAACACGAGTTAAAAAGAGGTGGTGCGACTCCCGAGGTATCAAGGACACAGTGAAAATCCATTCATAACGCGCAATAAGCGTTATGAATTAGTTGAACGTGACCACCTAGGAAAGCGTCACCACCTCACAATACGAAGTATTGCAAATTAGTACAAACACCACATTCTTACGAATACAAATTAGAACCATACAAATTTTACCTACAAAAAATAAGCCCACAGATGCTAACACATCTGCAGACCTACACATCCACTACGAAATTCTCTTCACAGCCACGCGCGGACAATACGTCGCACTCAACACATCCACATGATGCGTAGCCAGCTGATAAATCAATTTCGAGAACACCTCAGGCGTACAACACACATCAATACGATGCTTCGTAAACGTATACGTAATATGCTCATTATTATCCAACATCGTCATAATATCAATAATCTTATCCTTCACAAACGCATCGTGCATACCATCCACATTGAGCTCAAACCGCTTAGATGAGTGCATAATATGATTAGAGTCTAGCAGCTCAACGCCCTCCGATGCTGTGACGATTTGATAAATCGCATAGTTATGGAAACTGAGAAAGCTGACAACATAAGGAAGTTGACGCTTCGGAATATTGATTTCCAAAGCATATTGTTGATTGTCTTTCATAATATTAAATTGAAAAGGGTCGCAAAATTGAATTTGACGACAAAGTTTAGTTAAGCGTTTACGCACGCTACGTTTGTGGAGTCCGTCCAAATTAAGAACGAACGTTTCTGTCTTATCCAAGAACATAGGGGGACCTCCTCATCTAAGCGAAATATATCATTTCAATTGGCCGCTCAAAGTAAGCAATCGCTCCATTGTGAACGGCGCAATGTTACATTTATCTCTTATGATTTATACTAAATTGTACCACTCTTTAATGATTATAGCACTCGGTCTTTAGGATGAAGTTAAATAAAAGTTACAATTTGATTAAAATAAATAATGAGTTATATAGAGAATTGATATACAGAATTTGAGTAAAGTGGAAAGTATTTTTATTACTAAAGGAAAGAATTTTCAGAAAATAATATTGTCGTTCGTGTTCGCTTGTGTTAAATTCAATGTTATATCAGTTACAAAGGGGAGTTAGTTATGTTAGCAAAAGCGAGTCGATTTGCGACGAATACATTTTTAATATGGATGTTAGTAGCTGCGGTAATTGGATTTATTTTTCCGCAAGCTTTAGCTCAACTCGGAGGTTATGTGCCGTATCTTCTTGGTATTGTCATGTTAGGGATGGGGTTGACGATTGACCCGAAAGATTTCAAGATTGTCTTTCAAGCACCACGTTCCGTAATCATCGGTGTCATTCTGCAGTATACGATTATGCCGATTTCTGCCTATCTTATCGCGAAATTATTTCATTTACCTGCTGAAGTTGCTATTGGTGTGATTCTTGTCGGATGCTGCCCTGGAGGCACGTCAAGTAATGTCATGAGTTATCTTGCCAACGCCAATGTAGCCTTGTCTGTGGCAATTACGAGTGTGTCTACGCTATTAGCGCCAATCTTAACGCCAGCACTCATCTATCTGTTTGCGCATGAGTGGTTGCAGGTTTCCTTCCTCAGCATGTTGTGGTCAGTGGTTCAAGTCATTCTGATTCCAATCGTCATTGGATTTATTTTACAAAAATTGTTCCATCGCTTTGCGAAAGAAGTAGCGACAGCATTACCTATCGTCTCTGTGATCGCAATTTCGTTGATTCTAGCATCTGTAGTTGGAGGAAGTAAAGAACAAATCTTGGAAACGGGACTACCTATCATCGGCGTCGTTATTCTACACAACGTCATCGGTTATGGCTTAGGCTATGTGCTCGGTCACCTTGTGAGATTAGAACGACCAGATAAGAAAGCAGTCTCTATTGAAGTAGGGATGCAGAATTCAGGTTTAGCTGTGTCGTTAGCGACAGTTCATTTTACTCCGCTAGCGGCAGTACCTGGGGCGATCTTCAGCCTCATTCACAACATTACAGGGCCGATACTCGCGAAATATTGGTCTAAGCGGTAGGATCAGTTAGTTCGTGATTCAATCTTGAATCTCATATGTTACACTTGTTTAAAAGTATTATAGGAGAATGTATTATGGTTGAACTTACGGGGCATCATCATATTTCGATGTATACGAAAGATGCACGTGCAAATAAGCAATTCTATACAGATGTGTTGGGATTGAAATTAGTTGAGAAGACCGTGAATCAGGATAATCCGAGGATGTATCATCTATTCTACGGTGATGAATCAGGACAACCTGGCACGTTGTTAACGTTTTTCGAAATACCGATGGCGGGTGCTATGCGAAAGTCAACAAACTATATCTCTCGTCTATGTTTACTCGTCCCTGATGAACAGAGTTTAGATTACCATCAAGCGCGTTTAGCCTCCTATGATATCACAACACAACGCGATACGTATCTGGGTTTACCGGCGCTCTACTTTGAAGATAGAGATGGTCTATCACTTGTGCTTGTAGCGAATAGCACGCATAACTATCCGCACGCTTGGCAACCGTATAGTGAGAGTACGGTACCTCGTGAGTACCAAATTATGGGAATGGGTCCGGTCGAATTCACTTTACAAAAGTTAGAGCCTACGCAGCAGTTTCTAGAGTCACGGTTAGGTTATAAGTTAAAAAGTCAGCATCCGCTAGTTTATACTTTAGATTCAGAAGGCATGTATAGTGATATTGTACTAATTCAGAAAGATGGGGCTATGACGAAACCAGGACGAGGCTACGTACATCATATTGCATTAGCTACACCAGACGATCATTCATTAGCAGAGATTTACCACACGATTGATCAATTACCACATAAAAATTCTGGTATCATTGATCGTTATTTCTTTAAATCGTTGTATTATCGCCAGAATGCGATATTATTTGAGTTTGCGACGACTGATCCTGGTTTTACAGTGGATACTGCAGTCGAAGATTTAGGCAAACATCTTAATTTACCTGACTTTCTAGAACAAGACAGAAGTGAGATAGAAATAAACTTAAAGGATTTAGATTAAGAGAGGCGTTTAAACATGTATAGAGCAGTCATATTTGACTTTGACGGCACAATTATTGATACAGAACAACATATTTTTGAGACAATCAATCGTCATTTGAAAGAGGTGGAAGCAGAACCTATTTCCACAGAATTCTACCGACAAACGATCGGTGGTTCCGACGATGTTTTGAAAGGTTATTTAAATCAAGTTGTGGGACAAGAGAGGACTGAATGCATCTATCAAGATGTACATGAAAGCAGTACAGAACTAGAAATCTTCCCAGAAATCCACGCTTTGATGAAACAGTTGAAACAGCGTCATATTCCTATGGCTATTGCGACGAGTAGCTATCGCCGCGATATTCAGCCCGCATTTGATCAACTTGGTTTAGAAGATTACATTGAAGTGATTATCGGTAAAGAGGATGTCGATGAGGTTAAGCCGAGTCCTGAATTATATTTAAGAGCCGTCCAAGCACTCAATTATAATCCGGTGAATTGTCTAGCAATTGAAGATTCAACGAATGGAGCGGAAGCGGCTACGTTAGCTGGTCTTGACGTTATTGTGCAGACGAACCAAATGACGTCAGCTCACGATTTCAGTTCCTTTAATTACGTGGGCAAAGATATGAGTGCGGACGACATTATTCAACATTATTTTGCGAAGGAGTAGCGCGATGATAGGTTATATTCTCTTGTTTTTTGTCGGAGGACCTTTGATCTTTGCGATTGGTAATTTAGTGTTAGGACCGTTGTTTAATCGTCGAATTCCTATGCGTGTCCATTTCCGCTCTTTTATCGTAGCAACAGCAATTTATTTGATTCTTGCTGGATTATTCTACTATTTTGTGCTGTCACATTACATGTGATGGCCATATTAAAAGACTTCAACGAACGTATTGGGCATTTTAAGTTATGTCCATTGTCACGTGTTGAAGTCTTTTTGTCGTTATGTAGCTGTAAAAATCAAATAGTCGCCGCGTTGAAGGTCGACTGTAGTTTGTTTAATGCATGAGTTGTAGCACAATCGTTAATAATATGAGAACGAATAAAATGACGTCGACGCCTAGGATAATTTTAAAACGCGTCGTATTCGCACCTTGAGCCGTAGCATGTTTCAAACCTCGGTAGTTATTCCACGCACTACCTAGCAATATAACGAGAAGAACAATTCCAATGATAAGTTTCATTATTTGCCCCCATTTCCACTTTTATTAGCGATAAATTCCCATACATAACCTGCAATGATACCCACTACTAAACCGACGATAATACCGATCTTAATCGTCGCAATGATCGCACCGAGAATGATGCCGAGAAGCATGGCTATCGGAATCGTTACACCGAATTTGAATTTACGTTCAGGCGTGTTGAGCAACGCAAATAAAGTATAGTAAAGCAGGGCAAAGACGAGTGCAGCAAGTACAGATTTGCCAATTATACCTAACGTTGATGTTTCATGTTTACTAAAAATATTGATTAAAAAGAAAAGGACGCCGAAGATGATTGCTATGATCAGCGTACGTAATTTAAGATTCTGTTTCATATTGGTACGAGAAACTCCTTTAACTGAATTACTCAAATTATATCATATCTATAAAATTTATTAGACCTCTGCCATTTCATTTAAAAGTATGATAGAATAAGCATATTCTATACAGAAAGTATCACTGTATTCCTCAAAAAGACGCTATTAAGACTTGCGTATCTTTTACACTTACAATTTTAAAAAAGTTAGAAAAGCTAACAATCGCATGAGCATCACATTGAGTGCATGTGAATGACTTAAAACTGTGAAGATTCTTTGAAATTTATTTTGCATTTTTCGTACAAATCACATAGAATATATAAAAAGAATGTAAGCCCTTACATAAAATGTAATATAATAGTGTCTGAGTCAATAGCGTTTAATTAAATTGGGACAAGGGTGCATTCTAAGATTGATTTGCTCATCAATGATTAATGGCAGTAGAGTACGATATCATTCTCTTGAGCTGTGAGTTCCTGGGGCAGTTCGAACAACTCACATTTGAGGAAGAATTTATCGTTAGAAGCCATGAATTTTAAATCAAATCAATCTTCTGAATAGATAGAATCTTTATCTAAGATTCGAGAATAACGAATTAGGAAGAGATGGGGTTGAATTATGGCAGAGAAGAATAAGTTACAAAGGGGATTGACTGCGCGTCAAATGCGCATGATCGCCCTTGGAGGTACAATCGGTGTCGGATTATTTATGGGAGCATCCGATACGATTAACAAGACAGGACCATCTGTTATCTTTGCATATCTCATTGCAGGTATGTTCCTATTCTTAGTTATGCGTGCAATGGGTGAGATGGTTTACTTACATCCAACGACAGGTTCATTCGCACACTTTGCGAGTGACTACATCCATCCTGTGGCAGGTTACATCACAGCGTGGAGTAACATCTTCCAATGGATTGTCGTCGGTATGAGTGAAGTTATCGCAGTAGGACAGTACATGAACTATTGGTTCCCTGAATTACCACAGTGGATTCCAGGTGTCATTGTAATTCTATTGCTTGCGGCAGCGAACTTAGTTTCTGTTAAAGCATTTGGTGAATTTGAATTCTGGTTTGCAATGATTAAAGTTGTCACTATCATCTTAATGATCATTGCAGGTCTTGGACTCATCTTCTTTGGTTTAGGAACAGGACATGCGACAGGATTATCTAACCTTTGGTCACACGGCGGATTTATGCCACATGGTTGGGTTGGTTTCTTCTTCGCACTCTCTATCGTAGTCGCATCTTACCAAGGTGTTGAATTGATAGGGATTACAGCAGGGGAAACGAAAGATCCTCAGAAGAATATTAAATCAGCAGTTAATGGTGTCATTTGGCGTATCTTAATCTTCTACATCGGTGCCATCTTCGTTATCGTTACTGTTTATCCATGGGACCAATTAGGTCATATCGGTAGTCCATTCGTAGCAACATTTGCGAAAGTCGGTATTACATTTGCAGCAGGACTCATTAACTTCGTTGTGCTTACAGCAGCGATGTCAGGTTGTAACTCAGGTATCTTTAGTGCGAGCCGTATGATCTTCACACTAGCTGAGAAAGGTCAAATGCCTAAGTCATTTGCGAAAGTGATGAAGAACGGTGTGCCTGCCTTTGCAGTTGCTGCAATTTCTGTCGGTATCTTAGTCGGCGCATTACTTAATGTGATCTTACCGAAATTGATTCCAGGCGCAGACAACGTGTTCGTATACGTTTACAGTGCGTCTATCTTACCAGGTATGATTCCTTGGTTCATGATCTTGATTAGTCACTTGAGATTTAGAAAGCTTCATCCTGATCAAGTTGAAGGCCATCCTTTTAAAATGCCAGGAGGCGCCGTAGGTACATTTATTACAATCATCTTCTTTATACTTGTATTGATCGGTATGTTGTTCAACAAAGAACAAGTGATTTCATTGCTAATCGGTGTTGTCTTCCTCGCGTTTATGACAGCTTATTACTTCATTAAGGGTTATCATAAAATGAGTGAAGAAAAACAACGCTTCTAAATGAATCAATTGAATAAATAATAAAAGACTTAAGTTGACGTTACGTCGCAACTTAAGTCTTTTTTACTAACTTAATGTTTAAAATGAATATTTGAAATATGCTTGCGATAATTGTCTAAAGCCATCTTAGATTGCGTAATTGAATCTAATGAATGTTGGTAGTTGAGCGCAATATAGCGATAATATAAGACATCTACAGTAAAGAGTTGCGCAAACAGTGAAGTGGTTGCAGCCATGCGTAATTCGTTCTCATCTGTTTGACCATAAGTCAGTACGTGATCAGAAATTTCAGCTACCGGATTGTTTGCAGTGCTCGAAATCGTGATGATAGAGATATTGTAATCCGTTGCTACTTTCGCCATGGCTTGTAACTCACTGTGGCTACCGTGGTTGGTAATAAATACGACACAATCGCGTTGATCATGTGTTGCGAGCGTCGAAGTGAGTTGATGTGTTTCTGTGATGAAACGAACATTTAAACCAATACGTGAGAATTTCTGGAATAAATCCGTCGCAATAATATAAGATGCGCCATAACCGAATAAGAAAATCGTGCGTGCTTGTTTAAATTGATCACAGATGGCACCGATCGTATGGGCATCCAAGTGAGCAGATACATCATAAAGCGTATCCTTTGCGCGTGAAAGTAACTTAGATGAAATATTCTCAATAGATTCATGATCGACGAGTTCTAACAGTGTATTATTCGTTGTATCTTCAGGCAAATAACGAGAGAGCTCTAGCTTTAAATCTTGGAAGCCACCACTGGTCATTTTTTTACTAAATCTGACGATGGAAGCAGCGCTAGTGCCAATCTCTTTCGCAAATTCTTGTACCGACATTTTGACGATATAGTTAGGTCGGTTCAAGATGTAATCAGCAATCTTCTTTTCGCTTTTAGTCAATCGTGTATATTCATCTTCTATCTTATAGAGTACGTTGGTCATATTAATCACCTAAAGTATCAGAGTTTCTCATTGCTTTCGTCGTGCCAAATAAGTATGTGAATACAAAGCCACCGATATATGCAGCAAAGAGACCTACAATATAACCTAAATACATATGATCTGAAATGAGCGGTAGGAGGGACCATCCACTAGGGCCTACTGCAGTAGCACCAATGTGACCGATGCCACCAATAACAGCGCCGCCAACACCGCCACCTAAACATGCAGTAAAGAATGGTCGGCCAAGTGGTAGCGTCACCCCATAAATTAGAGGTTCACCAATACCGAGTATGCCTACAGGTAGGGCACCTTTCAACGTATCGCGTAAGGTCTTGTTCTTACGGCAACGAACCCATAAAGCGAGTGCAGCGCCTACTTGTCCTGCACCTGCCATCGCAGCAATCGGTAATAAATAAGTTGCTCCCGTTTTATTTATCATTTCAATATGAATAGGTGTAAATATATGATGTAATCCTAACATAACCAATGGTAGGAAGAAAGCACCGATGATAAAGCCGCTAAAGATGCCTCCTACACTAATAATCCAATTGATAACGCCGACGAGTCCATCAGATACGAAACCAGCGAGCGGCATGATGATGAATACAGTGAGTAAGCCGATGATCAGTAAAGTAATTGTCGGCGTAATGATAATATCGACTTCGTTAGGAATCACTTTGTGCAGTCTCTTTTCAATTAAACTCAAGAGCCAAACTGCAAAGATGACACCAATAATACCACCTTGCCCAGCTTGTAAGTGCTCACCCGTAAAGAGGTTAGTAATTGCTTTATCATCGCCTAAACCTGTGAGTAACGTCGTACCACCGATGACACCGCCGAGACCTGGTGTCGCACCGAATTCTTTTGCAGCATTAATACCTGTAAAGATAGCAAGATAAGCTAACATACCATCTTTAATCACACCAAAGATCGTGACGAGTTGCGTGAAGAAAGCACCAGAGATCACGTGAGCAGTTAGCATATTCTCGATGACTGCCCCGATACCTCCGATGAGACCTGCTCCGATAAAGGCAGGGATCAATGGGATAAAGATATTTGCTATAGTTTTAAAGAACTTTTGGAAAGGACCTGATTTCTGTTGAGATTGATAGTTCTGCTTATTCTCTTGCGCACGCGCTTCTGCACGTTGTTTGGCTGTTCCGCCTAAGTCGTTATTGGAAATAGTAGATGAATGAGATTGTTGCAGTTCTTCCATATAGTTCGCGACCTTTGAAGCGGTACCTGGTCCTACGACAATCTGCAAGCGTTCATCTTGTACCACTCCGAGCACGCCATCGATAGCTTTTAATTCATCGAAATCAACTTGGTCATGATGATGGAGTTGAACGCGTACACGTGTCATACAGTTAATCACATTGTCTACATTCTCTATACCTCCGATTGCTTGCACAATCTGGTCGGTTAATTCTTGGGTATTCGCCATATGAAATGACCTCCTTCAAATCATTATGGTTATCTCGTATTTATGACTACTGAATTGCGCGTTTAATTTGTCCTTGATTAGCTTGTAAACGTGTTTCTGCTTCTTCACGCGAACAGTTCGCAAGGTGCATGACGACAGCGACTTTCAATTGCTGTTGAGCTTGTTCGTACAGTGAAGCGGCGTCACTTTCGGATAAATCGCAAATGTCTTGAATAATACCGATAGAGCGCTGAATCAACTTCTGATTGGTTGGTCGTAAATCGACCATCAAGTTGCTATAGACTTTTCCCAAACCTACCATTGAAAGGGTAGAAATCATATTTAACATGAGTTTCTGTGCTGTTCCTGCTTTTAAACGTGTTGAACCCGTTAAGACTTCAGGTCCCACGTGAATTTCAAGTGGATAATCTGCGACCTCGCTCATCGGTGTCTGCTGATTGCAACTGAGTGCCACAGTCATAGCCTCTAGCTCATTGGCGTAATGTAAACCGCCAAGAACGTAAGGTGTTTTACCACTTGCTGCAATACCAATCACGACATCTTTAGCAGTGAGATGAATGGCTTTCAAATCTTCGACAGCCATCTTTTTACTATCTTCTGCACCTTCTACCGCTTCAGTCATCGCACGTTGTCCACCAGCGATCAGTCCAATCACTTCATTCGGACTAGCGTTGAATGTAGGTACACACTCCGCAGCATCAAGGACGCCTAAGCGACCACTCGTTCCTGCACCAATATAGATGAGACGGCCACCGTCTTGCATCCGTTGAATGATACGTTCAATGATTTGAGCCAGTTGAGGAATATGCGATGCGATGGCATGAGGTACCTGTTGATCTTCCTCATTCATCGTACGTAGCGCTTCCTCTATAGACATTTCATCTAAACGCATCGTCTTAGGATTACGTGTTTCAGTAGTCATTCGATTCATCATTTCATCTCCCTATGTATTAAGTTCAAAGCTGAACGTATCATTACCACTTAGACAATCGAGTAGAGCGATGTCCTCTTCAATCATTTCTCCGATACAATTCACGTTAGGGTGTGCAGGTAAAGGTTGTTTAATGAGTTGTAACTCACCTTGATAGCGTCCATTGCGTTCATTGTCCACTGTAATCATTCCACGTGTTCTGGTTGTTGTCTGAGTAGGAGAGATAGATTGCTCAATGCATTGACGCGCATTGTGAGAGCGAATGACTGCTTCAGGCGTATCCATTCTCACTTGGTGCGTCATTTGTAGTAAAGCTTGCACTTGGCTATCTGTACTCGCCACTTTACATCTAAGGGTAAAATGCCGTTCTGCAACAGCTTGAATGAGTTGTTGTGCATACTTACTTTGAAGTTGAATATCCCCCACAATAACATGATTGACGCCAGTGTCAATCAGCATTTGCGCACTATAAACTGGATGTGCATCTCTCGTATCTTCTAAAGTGGGTAGCCCTTTATACAATGGTCCGCGTCGTTTCGTCCCGCTAATAAAGCCATAAATGATGGCTTCTGTATTAAAACGACGAATCAAAGCATTTTGCGCTTGAACGAAAGAGTGAGACAGTCCTGTATCTGGGCGTGGATAATAATTATGACAGTAAACAATTTTATGAAAATGAGTGACTTGCTGTTTCAGTTGAGTTAACAACGCTTCAGTAAGTGTACTCGTATTTAAACAACATGATAATCCTGCTTGAGTAAGTTGATTAATAACATCTATTGAAGTTGAGTGATCAATGCGGATCACAATATTCCCATTTGAATAGAAAGAAAGTAACTGATAAAAGGTGTGATTCAGTAAAGAAGGATTTGCATCAATGATGAGTGTCACAGGCGCGTCTTGAAGTTGGTGTAATAGTTCTTTGAAGTATTGCAACTTAACCTCATCGGATTCTTCAGGTATCTGCAATGAGGTGAATAAAGTGTCGTATCCGAGATGAATCATCGATTGAATATAAGACCAATCAGCTTCTTCTCCCAAATAAACTGAAAAGCCGGACATAAGCAGTCCTCCTCCTTACTTGTAATCGATTTCATTTTACAATAACTCGTATGACTTTACAATTCTATACATAATGCATATAAAGTTATGCGCAATCAAATAGCGTAATATATGTAAGGTATAAGTGTTAGACATATACTAATCAAATAGCACTGCATGAATCTGATGATACAGTGACAGAAATTGGCGTTGCGTATCAACGATGTACGCAGATTTATTCCCAGCCTGCAACTCGTCTAAAGGATGATCAGCTAGATAGTTGAGATGGTAGAGGTATTTATAATGATAGAAAGTTAACGTTGAGGGAGAGAGTTGATTGAGCCTCTCACGTTCCGTTTCCACGTAATCAATAATCCTCTGACGATAAGACGCTTTGTGCTTACTATCTTCATGTATGGCATAATGGTAAAGTTCGATGTGTTGCACTAAGTCGTGTATGCATTGATGTAAATGTAGCAATTCTTGATAATTCATAGTTGATCCTTCCTGTTCGTGATGTATTGTGTCGTGGTGAGTTACATAGGTAGAATAAAGTTCTTCAAGTTCTTATGGTTGATTCAAGTCTTAGAGGGTAAACGCGTTATTAGCACACAATTATAGTAGAAATAGAAATAAAGGAGACGATAGGGCATGCCTAACTCAGTTTATGGCTTTCGAGATATCCAGTGGCGCGATTTCTTACTCATTCCTATATTCATTGTGTCATTTCTTATCTTTTTTATCATAGGTGTTATATATAGTTTCGTTATAGGGAAGAGCGACAGTACCACCATGGATATGCTGACTGCTTTAATACAGTTACTTGCTTATGTGGTCGTTGTTTTGAGCTATTACTTTTTACATATTCAGCAATTTCAAACAATCTTAAGTGACAATTGGCAGACTTTAAAACGGCAATGGCGGTGGGTGTTAATAGGCTTTGTGGTAATGTTCTTATTGGCGATGTTATACGATCAAGTGATTCAACATCTTCCGAATAACTGGGGTTATAGTGAAACGAAGAACGAGGAAGCACTGGATCAATTGTTTAAGCAGAAAGCCTTCTTACCCTTTACATTTATTCTCGCTGTCATTGTGGGTCCTATAGTTGAGGAACTCGCTTTTAGACATTTACTGATTGGCGAGTTAGGCAAGAAATTCAATTTCATAGCTATGGGTGTAATTTCGGCACTACTCTTCGCATTGATTCATTTAGATCCCACGAGTTCGCCGTTCGAGTATGGAGGTTATCTCATTATGGGTGCCGCCATCGTCATTGTTTATTTGAAGACAGGGCGACGTCTGATGCCCGTCATAGCGATGCATATGCTCAATAACTTTGTAGCCTTTATCCTCACGTGTATCTCGTTATTTCATTAGATATTGATTGGCTTGCGTTATTCTACTTCTTTTAAAAAAGACTCAAAGTTGTGCATGGTAATATCGTGCGTCTGAATAGTCTTCTGGAAAGAGTAGGCAATATCTTGAATTTCGCTTACTGGCAACATCGTCGTTTGGCCTGTGCCGATCTCAAAGATAATCGCGTACCATGTGCCATGTTGACATAACATACCGATGAAGATGACGTTCTCTGTATGCACATCATGGTCGCTTGTCGTATGTTCGACTGCCATGACATTACGTTCAGCGCTATAAATGAGAATGTCAGTGAAGAATTGAGGTAATAACGCTTCATCATGATCTTCAAATTTAATATAGTTGTCGAGACGTTTCAGCGTATTTCTTAATTTCGTATAGGGGATATTTAAACATTTCTTAATAATCGCTTTGATATTCTCTTTAAAAGGTAATGTTGAATAAGATTGACTTTCATTCAATGTTAAGAAGAGGGCGATCATTTGATCTTCTGTGAAATTCATAGTGTATTGATTGTGCGTTTCAGTGATTTGATAACCGCCGCGCACACCTTGTTTCGCCACAATCTTCACGCCTTGATTCTCAAGGTCGGCCATATCACGCAGAATAGTACGTTTAGACACATTAAGTGTTTGCGCAAGTTTAGATGCACTCGTTTGGTTGTTCGATTGAATGAGTTCAATAATACGATTCTGACGTTCTCGTTTGTCCATCGATGACACCTCCTGTTACCTTTACTATTTACACTTAGTATAGCATAAAACGCGTAACGACAACATTTAAGCGATATTTTGACAAAAAAATTACAAAAAATTCAAGAAAACGCTTACATTCTCTTTTAACATGTGTTATAGTTGTTGTAGTAACAAGGGGATAACGAATAAGGTGATTTAGGGGTAGGCTATTACATAATATAATAGTTACAATCTCTTGTTCGTATGCGTTACTATTCAAACATCTTCAATATTTATTACTTACTTTCCTTTCTATTTGCCGACTAGCGATGACTAGTCGGTTTTTTAAATGTAGATAGACATTGTTGTAAGAGTGCTACATTTCGTGATAGAGAATATGCTAAAATAAATACATTCATACATATAAATCTTAAGTAAAGAGGTGACATAATGAATCAGCAGTATTTAATCGATTTAGACCAACGTATTCGTGAGTGGTTACATACATTAGATGAAACGATTCCACAACTTATCTCACAGATGCATACGTCAACGAAAAAAGATCGCTTCGACTTAGTTACAAATGTCGATCAAACGATACAAGAACAGTTTGAGACATTTCTGGAAGAACATTATCCTGAACATCAATTATTTGCTGAAGAAAAGTCCAACGAGCATATTGATGCGCGCTATGGACATACATGGATGATGGATCCAATCGACGGCACAATGAATTTAGTGAAACAGCAAGAGGATTATTGCGTAATTCTCGCTTATTTCATAGACGGTGAACCAATGCTTTCTTATATTTATGACTATCCGCATCGTCATCTCTATCATGCAATACGCGATCGAGGTGCTTATAAAGACGGTGAGAAACTTCAATCACCAGCTACAATTGAAATGCAAGATGCGATACTCTCATTCGGAGCACAATTTGTAAATAATGCAACGTTGCGTGATCTCTTTGATGCATCTTTCAGCCATCGCATTATCGGTTCTTGTGGTCTAGATTCCGTTCGTGTTATTACAGGTCAGTTCGGTGCGCATTTTAATACGAACCCGAAACCGTGGGATATCGCAGCACAGTTCCTATTTGCTCGTGAACTTGGTTTGAAAATGACGAATTTAAGAGGTGAAGCGTTGGACTTTACGAAAGCAGGGCCATTTATTATCAGTAACCCTGGATGTCACGAAGCGGTACTAGAGGTGCTTCAACGTGGCGAAGGTTATGAGATATAGGTCTTTGGTTGGATACCTAAATGTCTCGTTGGGTATATACTGTTAATTAATAGCTTGACTGCTTTGTCGTGCTTCATTGTTCTTTGCTCATTTACAAGTAGTGAAATCGCTGCATCTCAATGATTCACTCCGCGCCTCAAGCTGTCACTTAACAGTCTAAAAGCTTGGCAGAAGATAATAGCTTGACTGCTTTGTCGTGCTTCATTGTTCATTGCTTATTTACATGTAGTAAAATCGCTGCTTCAAAAATGGGCGCTTTGAGAGTAGTACTACATTTCGGTGTGGCTCACATACTTTTAATGAACATAGAAAGCGACAGATAAATAAGATGAAGGAACAAATAGAAAAGTGAATAATCATTAAGAATGAAAATTAAATAAGATAGGAAGTGATGTGAGTGAAACGCTCAGATTACTATGGACAGAAAAAATCAGGTGGCCCCGGTAAAGTATTACTTTGGATTGTAGGGATTATCGTACTCGCACTGGTGCTCTTCGCTTTGTATATCGGATACAAAGTCTTTGCGGTTGGAGGATCAATTCACGATCCTTTGAATCGTGATAAATCGTCACTACGAAGCGATAAAGTTGAACTAGGGAAAGGTGACCCTTTTACCATTGCGCTCTTTGGCGTAGATTCAGATGCGAAACGTTCAGCCAATGGTGGCGGTCAACGTACCGATACGATTATGGTACTTTCAATCAATCCTGAGAAGAAGACCACTGAAATATTGAGTATCCCGCGTGATACGAAAGCTGAGATTGTGGGCAAGGATTCCACTGAGAAGATCAACCATGCGTATGCATACGGCGGCCCAGATATGGCAGTGAAATCTTTAGAAAAATTATTGAACGTCCCGATTGATCACTATGCAACGATTGATATGGATGGTATGAAAGATATGATTGATACAGTAGGCGGCATCGATGTCGTAAGTAACGCGACATTCTCTTATGATGGTCAATCATTTACGAAAGGTGAAAAGACACATCTTGATGGTAAGCAAGCGATGGCGTTTATTCGCAGTCGTAAAGAACAAGGTGCAGGTGGAGACTTTGGTCGACAAGAACGTCAACAACTTGTCATTCAAGGCTTAGCAAATAAGTTATCTAGCGTGCGTTCACTCACTCATTTCAATTCATTGATGAATCATGCGAAAGAGAATGTGAAGACAGACTTATCTTTAGGCGACTTAAACAAAGTACGTAGTCATTATAAAGATGCGAATGAAACTGTTCACCGTCATCAACTTGAAGGTTCTGGTGGTATCGAAGATGATGGCTTGTACTACTTCCACCCAAGTGACAGTTCACTTCAAGAGAATTCTCAAGCAATTACCTCTAATTTAAATTAGTTTCATACGATGACCATCTCTCTCATTACGAGGGAGGTGGTTTTTTGCTTTGAGAAGCGTTGCTAGATGGAAGTACATCGACTTCTTCTTTTAGGAAGAAAAGTTCTACAACGTATACAATATTAAGATGTTATAAGAAAGCGAAGACCCATGAAATATAGCTTTTTTAACCTGACTATATAAGTTCTCTGCCCCTTTGTATTTGATAATGATAATCATTTATGTCGCACAAGATATAGCCAAGTTTGCTTAATTAAAATTTATTAATAAAACCGTGTGTAAACACTTAACATTTTACATATATGAGTATAGAATATACTCAAGGCATTCTGTTTTTATACATGAGTGGGCATTGTTAAAAAGAGAATCGACAACGCTTAGCAGATATAACACGGGCATTAATATATATATTAGGGGTGAATTGCATGCAAGAGCATTTGATTGTCACGCTAGATGGCAAAGATTATCTTGTTGAACCTGGAACAAACTTATTAGAATTCATCAAATCGCAGAACACATTTGTGCCTTCGATTTGTTATAACGAATCATTGGGACCAATCCAAACATGTGATACGTGTACAGTTGAAATTGACGGAGAAATTCAACGTGCGTGTAGCACTATCGTGGATCGTCCAATGGTGGTCAATACTCAGAACGATCGTGTACAAACAAGTCAGAAAGAAGCACTCGATCGCATTTTAGAAAAACACCAATTGTATTGTACAGTATGTGACTATAATAACGGCGACTGTGAAATACATAATACGATGGATCAGTGGGGTCTTGAGCATCAAACATACGAGTACAAAGAGAAACCATATGAGAAAGATTACGGCCCATTCTACCGTTATGATCCTAACCAATGTATCCTTTGCGGACGTTGTGTAGAGGTGTGTCAGGACGTTCAAGTTAATGAAACGTTAACGATTGACTGGGAAAGACAACAACCACGTGTAATTTGGGATAATGATGTTTCAATTAACGACTCATCTTGTGTGGGCTGTGGTCAATGTGCGACAGTTTGTCCATGTAACGCGATGATGGAAGTGAACATGGAAGGTAACGCAGGTTACATGACAGATTTAGAACCAGGCTCATTAGCAGCTATGATTGATTTAACTAAAAAGGCAGAACCAGGCTATGGTCCATTATTCGCAGTTTCAGACTCAGAAGCGGCGATGCGTGAAGAACGTATCAAGAAGACGAAGACAGTATGTACATACTGCGGTGTAGGCTGCTCATTTGATGTTTGGACGAAAGGTCGCGAAGTCCTTAAAGTTCAACCTCAACATGAATCACCTGCGAACCAAATTTCATCTTGTGTTAAAGGTAAATTTGGTTGGGATTACACAGACTCTGAAGATCGCTTAACGAAACCACTTGTACGTAAAGGTGACGAATTTGTTGAAGTTGAGTGGGACGAAGCACTTAAAGTGATCAGTGATAACTTCACTAAGATTAAGAATGAAAAAGGCGCAAGTCACTTATCATTCATTTCTTCTTCTAAAGCAACAAACGAAGAATCTTATTTAATGCAGAAATTAGCGCGTCAAGTTGTAGGTACGAATAACGTCGACAACTGTTCACGTTATTGCCAAGCACCTGCGACGAAAGGACTCTTCCGTACTGTAGGTCACGGTGGGGACTCTGGCTCAATCTCAGACTTAGCGCGTGCGAGCATGGTTGTGCTCATCGGTACAAATACTGCAGAGGCACACCCAGTTATCGCTTCTAAGATCAAACGTGGTCAGAAGTTATTTAACAACACGTTAAACGTCTTCGATATCCGTAAACACGAAATGGCGCAACGTGCAGATAACTTCTATCAACCGAAGCCAGGTACTGACCTTGTATGGTTATCTGCAGTAACGAAATACATCATCGATCAAGATAAACATGACAAAGCGTTTATCGATGAATGGGTAGACGACTTCGATGAGTACTACAAATCATTAGAAGACTTCACTATGGAATTTGCGGAAGAAACAACAGGCATTCCGAAAGAAGATTTAATCGACTTTGCAGAACAAGTCATTGCGGCTGAATCTGTATCAATCTGCTGGGCAATGGGTGTAACACAACAAGACATCGGTAGTGATACATCTACTGCAATTTCAAACTTACTCTTAACTACAGGTAACTACCGTCGTCCAGGTACAGGCGCTTACCCATTACGTGGTCATAACAACGTTCAAGGTTGTAGTGATATGGGTAGTATGCCGGACCAATTCCCTGGTTATCAGAAAGTGGACGATGACGTGGTTCGTGCGAAATTCGAACGTGAATATGGCGTAGAAATTCCTGCAGAACCAGGTCGCGACAATCACCAAATGATGGAAGGTATTCACAACGACGAAATCCATGCTTTATATCTTTACGGTGAAGATACAGGTATTGTTGACTCTAACATTAACTTTGTTCAAGCTGCTTTAGAAAAAGTAGACTTCTTAGTCGTACAAGATGCTTTCTTCACTTTCACAGCAACATATGCGGATGTTGTATTACCAGCAAGTCCAGCGTTAGAGAAGACAGGTACTTTTACTAATACTGAACGTCGTATCCAACGTATCTATCAAGGACTTGAACCTAAGGGAGACTCACTTCCTGACTGGCAAATCATCCAAGCGATTGCGAAAGAAATGGGCTACGATTGGGGTTACACTCACCCATCTCAAATCATGGATGAAATCGCACGTTTAACACCACTATATTCTGGTGTGAACTACGAACGCCTCGAAGGCTACAACAGTTTACAATGGCCAGTAGCGGAAGATGGTACAGACGAGCCAACGCTTTACATGAATGGCTTCAACTTCGAGAACAAAAAAGCGAAGTTCTTCCCATTAACATTCGACAACTTCTATAAAGAAAGTGAAGAATACGACTTACATGTTAACAACGGTCGTCTTCTTGAACACTTCCACGAAGGTAACATGACTTACCGCGTGAAAGGTTTAGAGTACAAGATGCCAAACGCATTCGTTGAAGTATCTCCTGAACTCGCTGAAGACCGTGGCTTACACGAAGGTGCAGAGGTCAAATTGATTTCTGATGCAGGTGAAGCTGAACTCGTCGTTCATATTACTGATCGCGTAAAAGGTAAGCAAATTTACATTCCGTTGAACAATAATGCGATGTTAAACGGTGATATCAATGCAATTAACGCATTGACAAACAGTGACGTTGATAAAGATACAGATACACCATCTTACAAACGTACAAGTTGTCGTATGGAAATTAAGACACGTAAAGGTAAGTCACCATTGAACCCAACTAACTTCCGTGTCAATAAACAACGCAAACCACAATACAGTGTTCAAGTGCAAAATAAATGGAATCGTGAAGATTACGTATTCCCAGGAAGTCAGGTGGATCAATAATGGCAGAACGTATTACTAAGATTAGACGTGTCGAGAAACCGAAGGAACAAGTGAAACAAGAGAACTTAGAAGAAGTGACATCAGCGATTTCCGAGAATAAAGAAAGTATTCTTAAAGCGATTAATCTCGTGAGTGCGCTCGATGATGCGAAGATCTTAGATGCTTTATCTGGCATGGTCAAAGGTCGCGGTGTCATTGCGAATAAATTTGCGACTGAGTTAAATAAAGAACAATATACAGGTTTAATTTCAAACATGGCATCACTCGTCTTCTTACTTGGTGACTTAGATGTAAACGATTTGAGTCATGTGCTTAATAAAGTGAACAGAGGGTTACGTGTGGCGAACTCAGCTAACCCTAATCAGAAGACATCAATCACTGGACTTTTCAAAGTGTTGCGTGACGATGAAATTAACCGCGGTTTAACTTACATGTTGAACTTATTAAAAGGTATGTCTCGCGAAGAGTAAGTCGCGGACGTGACTGCACTATAGAATAAGAAGCGCTTATGTAATGTTGGGTTAACTTAAATCAATACTATTTAGTAGAAAGCTGTCGGCAGGAAGCATCTTGCCGATAGCTTTTCTCTATGTCGACGGTGAGCAAGTCTTTTACTACAGCGAGGAATAAACGTCGTCGAGAGGTTAGGAGATATGGTACAATTTGAGTAATATAATCAATGTAGAAATGGGAGGGAAGACCTATTAATCCACAAATGATGAAAGTACTGTCGATTATTTCTAACATCTTTCTCGTCATCGGCATCATCTTACTCGTCATGAAGAATCTCGTTATGGCCATCACGATGTTCGTCGTCTCATTGGCGATTAGTTTAGTGATGTTTAATGTCTTCTTTAGACATCGTACGGGTATGAAGGTCGTCATCAATATTTCGTTTGCGATTGTGTTGATTGCGATTATGGTCGCATTCTTCGTACTGAAATAGAGTAAGGGAAGAGGAGCGCGAGTTAAGATGGAATGGATGAAGAAACGAGCTACACTTCTCGTTGCCGCTGGGTTACTCGTCATCTTTGCGATACTGTTCGTAATCTATGATACATCATTGTTTGAGCACCGTAAGATGCATACCTTTGACGAGGCGGTAGAGAAGCAGACAAGTGACGGTGTGATTAATACGAAAGAGAAAGACGGGCGCTTCGTGAATGCATCGAAGAAAGATGTTGAAGAAGCGATGGCCGTAGATAGTCAGCATCATAATCTAAAGCACATGGATATCTCTGAGAAAGTGCCTTTGAGTAAAAGTGAAGTCAATCGTCTACTGAAAGGTAAAGGTGTTCTCGAAGGGCAAGGTCAAGCCTTCTTAGATGCGCAAGATAAATACGAAGTCAACGCACTTTATTTAGTGAGTCACGCGTTGGTGGAAACAGGTAACGGGCAATCTGAACTTGCACATGGACTTAAGTCAGGCCACGAGCGTTACTACAATTTCTTCGGTATCGGTGCTTTCGATGCGAATGCGTTAAAGCATGGTAATAGTTATGCGAAGAAAGAGAAGTGGACTTCCCCACGTAAAGCAATTATTGGTGGTGCACGTTTCGTTCGCTACAATTACTTTAAACACCATCAATTGTCTCTTTATCAGATGCGTTGGAACCCTCAGAATCCTGGTACAAATCAGTATGCCAGTGATATTGATTGGGATGATAACATTGCTCAGTTGATGGCAAGATATTATGATAAATATGGGATAAAGAAAGATCATATTCATAAAGATTACTATAAAAAGTAATAAGTGATATATCAGAGAGGGCGTTGCTACAGCAGATAGTGAATCGAAATAGCTTTGCCCTCTCTAATTGTGCGAGCGATTGTGATAGAATGTGAGTGAACATATTAATTGAGGTGTTTGGAATATGAAAATTGGTATTGTTGGCGCCGGTATCGGTGGCCTCACTGCAGCAGCACTGTTTCATGAACAAGGACATGAGGTTAAAGTATTTGAAAAAGAGCCTGAAATCAAAGAGCTAGGTGCCGGTATCGGTATAGGTGACAATGTCTTAGATAAATTAGGCAATCATGATTTAGCTAAAGGGATTAAAAATGCGGGACAAATTATTAAACAAATGGCGATTTACGATGAAGCACAACATCCACTTTCAACAGTAGAGTTGAAAAAGAATAGCGTCAATCTCACGTTAAAACGACAAACACTTATCGATGTGATTGCTTCATACGTACCCGATTACGCTATATATACAAATCACCGTGTTACTAAAATGGAGAATAGCGATATGAAAGTGACGCTTCATTTTGCGAATCAAGAACCAGAGACGTTCGATTTATGTATTGGTTCAGATGGCATTCATTCCATCATTCGTGAGACAGTCGCACCGAAAGCGAAATTGAATTACCAAGGTTATACTGTGTTTCGCGGCATGGTGGAAGATGTTCAACTTGAGGACACGCATATTGCGCGCGAATATTGGGGTACGAAAGGGCGTGTAGGCATCGTTCCTCTTCTAAATAACCAAGCATATTGGTTCATTTCAATCAATGCGAAAGAGCGCGACGTGGCGTTAAGTGCTTATGGTAAGCCACATTTACAAGCGCGTTTTAACCATTATCCAGATGAAGTACGCCAAGTGTTAGACAAACAAAGTGAAACTGGCATCTTACAACACGATATGTACGATTTGAAACCGTTGAACGATTTCGTCTATCAACGTACGATTCTGCTCGGTGACGCAGCGCACGCGACGACACCTAATATGGGACAGGGTGCAGGTCAAGCGATGGAAGATGCAATCGTGTTAACCAACTGCTTTAAACACTATGACTTTAATGAGAGCTTGAAGCGGTATAACAAGTTGCGCGTGGGTCATACTGCGAAAGTAATTAAGCGTTCTAGAAAGATTGGTAAACTCGCGCAGCATACCAATCCGTTCGTGGTAGCCGTGCGTAACTTTATCGCGAAGTTGTTACCAAATTCCTACGGGGCACGTCAGACGAAGTTCTTGTATAAAAGTAAAGCGAAATAAAGATGCAAAAAGACAGGTAAGGGACTTGAGCCTTACCTGTCTTTTATCATTTCAATAGCGTTTGAAATCAATTATTTATTTACTACGTATTTTGGTTCTTCACCATTCATCTTACTAATCGCATCGTTAGCAACGATACGTGCCATCATATCACGTGCTTCGAATGTCGCGTTACCGATGTGCGGTGTAATGACCACGTTATCAAGTGATTTAAGCTCGTCATTGATTTCTGGTTCGAATTCGAACACGTCTAGTGCAGCACCTTCGATTTCTTTCGCTTTCAATGCATCTACTAATGCTTGCTCGTTCACGATAGGACCACGTGCTGCGTTAATGAGGTAACTTGTAGATTTCATTTTCTTGAATTGTTCTGTATCGAAACTATGGTGTAATTCTGGTTTGTAAGCTGTATTAATTGTCACGAAATCAGATTTTTCGATGAGTGTATCGAAGTCTACATATTTCGCACCAATTTCACGTTCTTTTTCAGGTTTTTGATGTGGACCTGTGTAAAGAATATTCATATCGAATGCTTTCGCACGTTTGGCAACAGCGCCACCGATTTCACCTAAACCTACAATACCGATTGTCTTACCTGAAACTTCACGTCCACGGAAGAATAGGGGCGCCCAACCGTCGAAACCTTTCGTACGGCATAATTGATCACCTTCAACAATACGACGTGCTGAAGCTAGAACAAGTGCGAATGTTAATTCAGCAGTTGCAGCCGTAGATGCTTTCGGCGTATTGGTAACGTCGATATCTTTTTCACGTGCATAATCTACATCAACGTTGTTAAAGCCAGCACCATAGTTAGTGATAATCTTCAAGTTACTACCTGCATCAATGACTTCTTTATCTACATTGGTAGACAATAAACTGATTAAGACATCAGCGTCTTTCACGCCTTCTTTCAACGTCTCTTGATCAATGATACCTTCTCCATCGTAAACATCGACCTCATAGCCTTGGTCTTGGAGAAGATCTAAGCCTTCTTGAGGAATGGCTCCTGCGATATATACTTTTACCATTATAATCACTTCCTTTATCGTTAAGTATACCGAAACCCTGTTCAATAAACAAACAAATCTATATTGTTTCACAGCGTTTTTGGTTTAGAAATATATTTTGTAGCGTAATTATAGTAATGCATTTAGTTGGTGATAATAGTTCGACCTGTGTGATGCAGCGTTTTTATGCATTTTAACTTTAGCTATTTTTAAAATGACTCTAGTGAAAGTTTGCACTACTGACTTTTACCATGAGTAGATGAAAAGTCTAAAAAATAAGCCTTCTACTATATATTTATCATTAATTAATGAGCTTTAAACCTATAACCGCTATAATGATTAAAGCAATAAAGGAAATGCGTTTCGCGCTGCGTGATTCGTTATAAAAGAGCATACCGATAATCGCACCGCCACATGTACCGATACCTGTCCAAATTGCATAAGCTGTGCCCATTGGGATATCGTACATCGATAACTTGAGTATGAGGAAGCTGCAGATAAAGGCCAGACCTAATAAGATGATTAAGGATTGCTTCTTAGTGCGGTTGATTTCGTTGAGAATAATCACCCCGATAATCTCGAACACACCAGCAATCATTAAATAAATCCAAGCCATTATGATTCCTCCTGTTCTGTCGTCATTTGAAGACCTAATATGCCGACGATGAGTAAGATGAGAAGGACGACCTTACTGAAACTTAAGGTATCGCCATGAATAAAGATGTCGACTAGTACTGTACCAATTGCGCCCATACCGACAAAGACAGTATAAGCAGTACCGACAGGCAAGTGTTTACTTGCTGAAAGTATGAGATAGAAACTTAACGCAATTAAGATGAGCGTTACAATCCACGTTGGTATATTATGTGCATGATTCATACTAGTGACCCACATGATTTCAACGAGGCCAGCTACAAAGACTTTTAACCATTGCATCTTAATTACCTCCTTCTTCCAACTTTGCTATTTTCTCAAATTCCTATGCAAACTGCAATTTAACCCTTTTGGTTAAAATGAAAAACTCAACCTTTAGCGTTTGAATGTGGCGAAACGCGTAAAAGATTGAGTTGATGTTCAAAAAATTATAATCATCATTCTTCTTTGTATTTAAGATATTTAAAGGATAGTGGGACGTGAAAAAACTGTCCTTGAAGTGTCCTCTCTATGCCGAATATCGATATGATTAATATTAAAACTGCAATGATCGGAACGATGATGATGATACTTGCAAAGATTCCAATTGTGATACACATTAGAGCGTATTCGTCGGTTGGGGCGTCACAAATTAACCATATTATCGTTATAAACGCTAAAATAACGATTACCCACCAAAATAATAATGAGAGAGTGTAATTAAGTACGGCTCTACCTACATTATCAATAAAGTTCGAATTTTTCCGTTTATATAGCCATAGGACTAACCAAATAATATAAGGCACAACGATACATGTGATAAGAATGCTTAAAAATTCAAAGATATACTTACCGAATAGAATAATTAGTTGAAACAAACCTAGCATTAATAGAAATATGAATATTGATAATATAAGATTTGGCAAATAAAATATCATGGCTATGTGTCTCTCGCCTTTAGTTGGACTAGATTCAGTGTATATAGCTCTTTCTTGTTGTTCTATCATCGATGACTCCCTTTCTATATTTGTTTTGATAGCTGTGATTCAACGTACATTATCTCAATATTTTAAAAGACATGGGCACGTGAAACACTTTTCCAAAGCCAGCCATAACTGCACCGATAAGTGAAAATATTAAAAATAAAAACACGAAAAACAACATAAAAACTGGCGCAGAGAATATGATAAAAAAGATACTCGGCTCTAATTCTTGAGTATCGATTACTTTACCAACGGCTAAAAGTGCCAATCCTAAAGCTAAAGTTATGAAAATGGTCCAAAGGATTATCGAAATACAAAAATTAAAGTAAGCCTTTCCAATCTGATTGACGAAAGTTGACTGCTTTCGAATGAAAAGCCATTGCACTAACGAAATCACAAAAGCGACAAAGAAACCAATGATAATGCTGATGAAAAAAATTCTTGTACATATCTAAAGATGTGTCTACATAAGTCAGTTTATTATAAATCTTCATCACAATATAGCCGAAGACAAGAATTGATAAGTAAAGGCCTACTCCTATGAGTCGTTCTTTAATATCAGGTTGCGTTTGAGGTTTTTGAGTCTTGCTTTGACCGGTATTTTTTTGACCAGGCTTGCTCCGATCAGTCTCGTTCTGAAGCGAAGTTTCTTGTTGTTCTGTCATTGTTGCCACCCTTTCTGATGTAGTAACTATAACTATACCAAAAGACTCTGAATTTATGTATAACTATTTAGAAAGTTAAATGTTGTGAAAGCACTTACGTCGAGGTGAACTTGTTGTTAGAATACCCCATATGTCTAACAACATCAGATAGGTGGTTTAATCTTCAAGTCAGAAAGGTAAATACCTATAGTGAAATATTTTATTGCCATATACAAAGAAAGAAGGGAATAATACATGAAGATTGCAATTGTAGGTTCTGGTAACGGGGCAGTGACTGCTGCACTCGATATGTACACGAAAGGACATCAAGTGAGACTCTACTGTCGAAATCAGTCGCTACATAAATTTGATAAAGCCTTTGAAGAAGGTGGCTTTACCTTTAATAACGAAGGAGACGAACAGTTTGTAGAGTTCACTGATATTAGTGATGACATGGAATACGTACTTGAAGGAGCTGAAGTTGTTCAAGTGATTATTCCTTCATCATTTATAGAACACTATGCTTATACGATGGCACCATTTGTCACAAACGAGCAGCTGATCTTCTTTAATATGGCTGCAGCTATGGGTTCAATCCGTTTTATCAACGTGCTTGAAGATATGCATATTGATACGATGCCAAAGTTTGCTGAAGCGAATACGCTCACATATGGTACGCGCGTGAACTTTGACAAAGCGCTTGTCGATCTGTCATTAAATGTGCGCAAAGTTCATTTTTCAACTTACGACAAGGATTACTTAAGCGATAGTTTTGATAAAATTGAAACAATTTATCCTTACATCGTGAAGGAAGAAAGTCTCATGAAGACAAATCTAGAAAATGGTAATCCTGAAGTGCATCCAGGGCCAACGCTACTTAATGTTGGACGTATCGATTATGCAGACGAATTTAGATTGTATGAAGAAGGGATTACGAAACATACCGTACGCCTGCTTCATGCAGTAGAGCTTGAACGTCTCTCACTCGGACGTAAACTCGGGTTCGAATTGTCTACAGCGAAAGAAGCACGTATCGAACGTGGTTACCTTGAACGACAATATGAAGATGAACCATTGAATCGCTTGTTTAACACGAGTCCGGTCTTCTCACATATTCCGGGCCCAAACAAAGTGAAGAATCGTTATCTGACTGAAGATATCGCATACGGCCTCGTACTGTGGTCTAGTTTAGGACGTGAAATAGGGGTGTCTACGCCTAATATAGATGCGATTATTGTCATTGCTTCAACGATTCTAGAACGGGATTTCTTTGAAGAAGGACTAACAGTAGAAGAACTTGGACTAGAGAAACTTGGCTTAGACTAATTCAATACGAGGGGGATGTGTATGAAGCGACAACCAACGTTACTCGAAGCATTATCCACGATCATCGTCATGGTGATCATTGTCATCGTAGGATTCGTTGGGTTTGAAATACCAATACAAGCATTATTGATATTATCATCTGCATACGCAGTATTTATCGCGAAACGCGTAGGATTGAATTGGAAAGATTTAGAAGAAGGGATTACGAAGCGACTAGCTACGGCGATGCCAGCGATCTTCATCATTCTATCTGTCGGGATTATCGTCGGTAGTTGGATGTATTCAGGTACAGTGCCTGCTTTGATCTATTACGGGTTAGAATTTTTAAATCCTAACTACTTTCTCGTCTCCGCCTTCGTCATTTGTGCAGTGACGTCTGTAGCCACAGGTACCGCATGGGGCTCAGCTTCCACTGGCGGTATTGCCCTGATGGCGATTGCTCATCAACTCGGTATACATGAAGGTATGGCAGCTGGCGCAATTATTGCCGGCGCGGTCTTTGGGGATAAAATGTCTCCGCTTTCAGATACGACGAACTTGGCCGCTTTAGTGACGAAAGTTAATATCTTCGCGCACATCAAAGCGATGGTATGGACGACAGTGCCTGCATCTATCGTAGGACTTATCGTGTGGTTCTTTGCTGGCCGTCAATTCGGCGGAAGTGCGAGATCGAAACAGATTAACGAAATGCTACATGAACTGAGTACCATTTATCACATCAACTTCTTTACTTGGGTACCGGTCATCGTTATTATCGCTTGCTTATTACTTAAATTTGATACCGTTCCAGCGATGCTCATTTCAAGTTTGAGCGCGATCATCATCGGATGGGCGAACAATGGCTTTAATATCGTCGATGGCTTCAAGGCAACATTTGATGGCTTTACTAAAGGTATGGTAAGCAGTAACGACCATGTTTCAAGTAAAGTAGCAACCTTGATTGAGCAGGGTGGCATGATGAGTATGACTGAGATCATCGTGACCATCTTCTGTGGTTACGCTTTCGCAGGTATCGTGGAGCGTTCGGGCTGTCTAGATGTGATTCTGCACAAGATTTCTAGCAACATTCACTCTGTCGGTCAGCTCATCCTAGCGACCGTCATTGGCGGTTTGATGATGGTGCTTGCAGCAGGTGTGGCTTCCGTCGTGATCATCATGGTCGGCGTCTTAATGATGGATATGTATAATAAAATGAATCTTGACCGTACGAACCTATCACGTACACTAGAGGATTCTGGTACGATGATTATTCCATTGATACCGTGGGGCACATCCGGGATTTATTATACTAAACAATTGGGTGTGTCATTCGACCAATTCTTCATTTGGACAATACCATGTTACCTTTGTATCGTCTTCGCATTAATTTACGGCTTTACAGGTATAGGTATTAAAAAAGTGAAACAACAAGACAAGGCTTCACAAGGTTCCGAAGCATAACAATATGAAATAGAAATGAATGAGGGATTGAGGTGAAAGCGAGGGCATTTCACTTCAATCCTTTTTTATAGAATATGGGCAAATTTCAAAATTGAAATTGCGGAAATTAACGGTATGAGTGACTGGTGTGTAGGTTATATAAAAAATTAAATAGATTTGCAGTATTTAAGTTTAAAATAGTAGTAAGAGGATAAAGTGTAGTAGAGACGTTGAGATGACGATACATAGTAATATAAGTAGTGGTATTACTATAACGGAGAGCGAGTCATCTCGCGTCATGTAGATAATAATTAAATATCCTTCTATTATCTATTTGGAGACAGTTTTGTATTGTGTTTTTGTAGCGATTTTGCAATGCAAAACTGTTTTTTGTATGTAGTTGAAATATGTTTAATTTCGATATATTCTCATCGCTAAGTCGGCGAGCAATCAACATAACGTAATACATTTTGTTTTCATTCAACAATCTTCCTTTTTCTAAACAAAATCATTTTATTAGTGCTGTAAAATAAAAAAAGCTTTAACCAACACTGAAGTATTGGCTAAAGCTTGAAAGACATGTCTCTATTAGTGAATGAAGTTGTAGCTTGCTGCTTGGCTAGCTGAGATTGTACGTGAAGTAACAACACCAGGACCGTGACCATAGTTCATTTCAGATACACGGATTGAACCGTTGCTGTTCACGCTTTCAACGTATGCTACGTGACCGAAAGCACCTGCTGAAGATTGCATGATGGCACCTGCTGATGGGCGGTTGTTTACAGTGTAACCTGAAGCTGCTGCTGCGTTAGCCCAGTTGTTCGCGTTACCCCAAGTTGAACCGATCTTACCACCTACACGATCAAACACGTAATAAGTACATTGACCAGCAGTGTAGTAGTTTGCAGATGAACCAGAAGTACGTGCGATAGAGTTAGCAGAGCTTGATGGTGCTGCTGTAGTTGTTACATGTACGTTGTGGCTAGAAGTTGTTGGTGCTGCACCACGTCCGCCAGTTTGGTAGCTTGTGTAAGATGGCGCACTGTAGTTGCTGTAATGACCATAGCTTGAATTATTGTTAGCAGTATAGCCTGAATAGTTATTATTAGCGTAACCGTAGTTAGCAAAGTTTCCGTAAGATTGTTGATCTTCTACTTGATTTGGATTCCAATTACCTTTCCAAGTGTAGTGGTAGTTGCCTTGTGCATCTATCCAATATGTGTACTCGTAAGATGTTGGGTCGTTAGGATTATATCCTCCTTGATGATCCTCGGCAGCATGCGCATCGTTATGTGCGAATGCAAATGTAGCAATTCCTGCAGTAGCGATTGTAGCTGTAGCGATTTTTTTCATTGTAAAAATATCCTCCTAATATTCCAATAAGTATTGTTATATAAAGTTGAACTACCATCTTCGTCTTGAAAAGATCGAGAACCCAGACGATAAATTCATTTGTACTTAGTTGCAAAGTGAAAGTTTTTTGACGCGTTCTACTCTACCAGAAAATATTGCTTTTGTGTGGTTTGTTAACGATTTGTAATTTAGCTCTAACAATTTATTTTTAAAGACAATGTCAATTCATTAATATTTTTATCTAATGAAATGCGATAGCTAAAGTACTTATGAGACTTCTCTTTCAAGCAAGGAATTTCGAAATATTACAGATTTGTAATAAAACTGAATATTTATATTGCAGGACACTGAGTGGCGGAGTAGACATTATAGAGTGGAAGTTCGTTTATATGTAAGAA
>NZ_PPRN01000014.1 GCF_002902685.1 Staphylococcus pettenkoferi
ATATAATGTGGGTAGAGCAATAGTATTGTAAGTTAACTAACTCTATTAATACATTAATTAAAATAGAGGAGAATGATTATGAGCAATCAAGATTTAAAAAATTACCCACGAATTTTAAAAATTGAAGATGATGGGAAAATAATCGCCCTAGATAAAAATGGTAGAGTGAATACCGAACTTAACACACACACTATTAACGATAGTGAAGAATATCGAATATTTGGCAGATTATTATATGATGATTATCGCAGAAATAGCATGAGTCGCTATGAGAGAAACAAAGAAACTTATGATGAGGATCGTCGGATTCAAAGTCGACCAGAAGATTACTATACTGACCGTGATCGAGAACGCGACTGGCAACAACGTGATGAGATTAACAAACGAAAGTCAATGACCAAATGGCTAAGTATCGGTTTAATCATCTTGCTTATCGTGGTAGTTATTTTCGTTGTAAAAGCTTGTACAACTCATGATGATCAACAGAATTCAAATTCAGATAACCAACAAACAGAACAGAAAGAGCCAAGTAACGAAGATAAAGATTACGTTCAGAAACAATCTGACGATATTAAACAACAAATTCAAGAAACTAAAGATAGTATCCAGAACAACAAAGAAGATACTCAGTCTAAATTAGATCAACTTAAACAAAAGATTAATGATTTGAAGTCTAAAACTAATGACGAGCAGTCTCAAAAAGTAGCGAATGACTATCAAGATACTGCCGATAATTTAGATAAAGCACAACAAGAGAGAAACAACGGAAATGAAAGCAAGATGCAAGAAGAGTTAGATAAAGTCAATTCTAAACTCGATGAGATTAAGAACAAAATATCTGAGTGGTTTAATAAATAAAAGTGCTCAATTTAAACAAGCCATTGCATCTTTAACTTAATATATGAGAAAGAGTAGTTCTTTACTTTAGTCCAAGATGATTTAAAGTGAGGCTACTCTTTTTCTATATTTATTGGCTGAGAAATAGTGTAAAATGAGCCACTCAAATTACTTGCTATGATTTGGAAATTGTAATATTATAAAAGCGAACAAACGTTCTGTATAGGAGAGGTTGAAATGAAGATAGTACACACTGCTGATTGGCACTTAGGTAAAATTTTGAATGGAAAGTCATTATTAGAAGACCAAGAATATATATTAAAACAGTTTGTAGAAGAGATGAAAGAAGAACAACCTGAGGTAATCGTTATCGCTGGCGATCTTTATGATACAAGCTATCCCAATAAAGATGCAGTAAAGTTACTTGAACAGACTATTGCTGAATTGAATTTAGAATTAAATATTCCGTTAATTATTACTAATGGTAACCATGATGGTAAAGCGCGATTAAACTATGGAGCAGAGTGGTTTAGTAAATCTAATTTACATATTAGAACGTCATTAGAAGATATCAAGGATCCGATTATTATAAATGACGTTAACTTCTATACATTACCTTTTGCAACACTCGCTGAAATTAAAGACTTCTTAAACGATGACGAAATTCAAACTTATCAACAAGGCATTACCCAATTAATTAACCTTATGACTGAAGATCTAAATAGTAACGAAATTAATATACTGATTGGGCATTTAACAGTTCAAGGAGGCATACGTTCTGATTCAGAAAGAGAAATAACAATAGGTACAGTTGAAGAAGTTAATGAGCGTTATTTCGAAAGTTTTGATCGCGTACTGCTAGGTCATCTTCATCACCCATTTAGTATTAATTCTGAATATATCCAATATAGCGGTTCACTATTACAGTACTCATTTTCAGAGGTGAATCAATCTAAAGGATATCGCATTATTTCAATTAAGGATAACGAGATTAAAGGTTATTTTAAAAAATTAGACCCTCAACGTGAATTAGAAATTGTGAATGGAGACTATGAAGATGTGGTTCAAGAGCGACTACTCGTTAAGAATAAAGATAACTATATGCAGTTTCGATTAAGCCATATGTCCCACGTTACTGACCCTATGTCCATATTAAAAAATATATTTCCTAATACTTTATCCCTAATTAATAATGAAATGAATGAGCAACTCAATCAATTTGAAGTTGATCATACAATGCATCAAAAAAGCGACTTTGAAATCATTAATGAATTCTATCGATATGTCACAGATCAATCATTATCCGACAACCAATCTAAAATTATTACCGATGTGCTTGAAGAAATCGATAAAGGAGAGTATTAATTATGAGACCTTTAAAGCTAACAATGAATAATTTTGGTCCTTTTATTAAAGAACAGATTAATTTCACTCAAATAACTAACAATCAACTGTTTTTAATCAGTGGTAAAACGGGTTCTGGTAAGACGATGATTTTTGATGCGATGGTATATGCGCTCTTTGGCGAGGCTTCTACAAAAGATCGTGACAAAGGAGATTTGCGAAGTCACTTTGCTGATAGAAATGAGGCATTAAAAATTGCTTTCGAATTCAAGCTAGGTACTGAAATTTTTCGAGTGGAAAGACAAGGGAAGTTTACCAAAGAAGGTAATAAAACTGAAACACCTGGACATCTGACTGTTTATAGAAAAACAAATAATGATTATGAGTTAATTGAGAGTACGATTAAAGATGGTAATAAATTTATTAAAGAAAGACTAGGCGTTAATGCTGATCAATTTAGACAATTGTTTATCTTACCTCAAGGCGAATTTAAAAAATTCTTAGTTTCAAGTAGTTTAGAAAAGCAACAAATTTTAAGAACACTTTTTAATAGTCAAAGATTTGAAGTGATACAGAATACATTAAAGGAAAATGTGGATCAAGTACGCAAACAAATTGATGATTTATATCGAAAGCTCCAAGATAATTGGGACGATGTTAATGATTTTAATGATGAAGATTTGCAAGCTTTAAAAAACATTGATGCCAATCAAACGAAGCGGATTGTTGAGGCTATTAAAAATTTTGAGCATCGAGCAAATGATATACTAACGTACTTGTTGCATAATAAAAATGAACATGAAAAAACACTTAATCAACATTTAAAGATATTCGAAGAACAAAAAACGCTTTCACAGAACTATAAAAAGTTATCAGAACACGAAAATCAATATAATAAATTGTTAGAAAGAAAAGATGAAATAGATAAGATTAAACAATATTTAAATGAAATTAATGAAGTTAAATTGCTATCACAATATATGAAACAGCATAAAATTGTATCTAAAAAGATTTCTGATAGTCAAATGAAAATAGATGAAGCTACAAATAAATCAAAACTACAAGAAAAACGTATTCAAGAATATGAAGAAAAATTAAATTCACTTGAAGAACAAAGTGACTACTATAAGCATATTGAAGCTTTTCTAACTGAAAACAAGTTGTTCTTTAAAAATATTGACTCCTATCAACAAGTCTATAAGAACATTAATGAATTAAATGAAAAAATTACCGATTTGAAAAATGAACAAAATGAGATCAATGTTAAGTTAGAAGAGTTGGCGTTTAACATCAAAGATAAAGAACTTAACTATGAGATTATAAATGATTTCAATAACGATATTTATCAATTAAAAGACCAAGAAAGACTTGTTACACAAGAGATTGAAGAGAATTCTCAAAGAGAAAATTTAATTGGTTTACTTTCGAAAGAGAAGAAACGTTTAGAAGAAGTGAATAAAAGTCTAGAAGAAGATTTCAAAAATACGCAAACTAATTTATTGTATTTAGATTTTGATAATTACGAGAAACTCGTTTCAACTCTTCAACAGCAAGTGACAATAGGAGATACTTGTCCTATATGTGGGAATGAAGTTACTGATTTAAGCGAACATATTGATATCGACCAAATGAAAGAAGACCAATTTAAACAGGAGCAAATTGCAAAACAACTTAGTGAATTACAGGAGAAAAAAGGTAAATTATTAAATAGTATTGATAACATTAACCAAGAATTACCTAAGTTAGCTCAGTCTAATAAAACGATGGAAGATGTTCAGAACTTAAAATCAAAGAGAGAAAATCTCGAAGCACGTTTAAAGAAACAAAAGCAACACAATCAGTTTATAGAAAAACAAAAAGAAGAACAGGAAAAATTGATGAACAAACAGCGTAAAATCGAAACAGACTTACTCAATTTTAAACATCAATTTAAATCGGAAGAAACTAAAATCAATGATTTCGAAACAACGACAGAATACAGTGACATAGAACAATTTAAAGAAAGTTATCAATCACATCGGAGTGATTTAGAACAATATTCTAAACAGTTTAATGATACTAAAGACCATGTTAAAGAGGAGAAACAACAACTTGAATTAACTCAAAATAATATTAAGTATCTCAATGATGCCTTTGAAAACTTACAACAAGATAAGCAAGAATTAGATGAGCAAATTAGAAATGAAATGGCACGAGTTGGTTTCGAAACCCAACAAGAAATTGATGAGGCTATTGATAAATCAAAATATCAAACTCGATATGAACAACAAGTAGAGAGTTATGAAAAAGAAAAACAATCTCTTGAAGGCATCATTCAAAATCTTAAAGAAGATTTAAAAGATAAGAAACAATTAGATTTAATAGAAGTTGAAGAGACTTATCAAAAGAGTAAACAACAATTTAATGAAATTGTAGAGAAGTATAATCATCACACGTACAAAGTAGAATTTAATAATCAAAAATTCAAAGAAATTAAATCAATTGTTAATCAATTAGATAATGAATTACAAAATCAAACCGAAATGATACAGCTATCTGATGTAATAACTGGAAAAAATGCAACGAAATTAAAGCTCGAGAATTATGTACTGATTCATTATTTAACTCAAATATTAAGTCAGGCTAATAAGAGATTATCTTCAGTGACTGGCGAGAGATACCAACTTGTAAGAAAACAATCTGTTTCGCAAGGATATAGTGGACTTGAAATTAATGTTTTCGATGCGCATTCTAATAAAGAGAGACATGTTAGCACTTTATCAGGAGGAGAAACTTTCCAAGCTTCTTTAGCACTTGCGCTCGGTTTGAGTGAAGTTGTGCAACAAGAATCAGGGGGTATCGCTTTAGAGTCCATCTTCATCGACGAAGGTTTCGGCACTTTAGATCAAGAAACACTTGATACGGCGCTAGATACCTTATTAAACTTACAGTCTACGGGTAGATTGGTAGGTATTATCTCTCATGTTTCTGAATTAAAACAACGCATTCCACTTATTTTACAAGTTACATCTAGTCAGAGAGAAAGTTACACGAAGTTGATTAAACAGTAATAGAAAAGAGAGGAAATCGCTTATTGATTTCCTCTCCAATATAAATTCAAGTCACTTCGAACCATAGTGTATTCAAGATTATAACTGATTCGTTGTTTTAAATATCTTTCTTTTCGCGAAGTAAATCACGAATTTCAGTTAATAGTACTGTATTCGCTTCTATTTCTTCTTCTTCCTCTTCTTCTTTACGCATTAATGTATTAGCAATTTTAACGAAAATAAATAATGCGAAAGCAATGATTAAGAAGTCAATAACAGATTGGACAAACATACCGTATTTAATACCCATAAACGACCAGCTTTTCGCAAAGTCTACTGTTCCAAAAATAAGTCCGATTAAAGGCATGATAATGTACGTAACTAGCGCTGTGACAATCTTATTGAAAGCTGCTCCCATAACTACAGCTACAGCGAGATCAAGTACATTTCCTTTGAAGGCGAACTCTTTAAATTCCTTTAACATGATTAATTACCTCCAACTAAAAAATAGTTTTAATAGTTTTTTAATTATACCTTATAACTCAAAAAAAGGGAATGCTACATAAAAGTAAATTTGATTAGATTGTGGAGTTTTGTTATTCTATATGATAGCTTATGGAATGGTAGTATTAATTTGTGTCACAAATTAATAATTCTTTTTTGGTTTGACAATTTAATAGGAAGGGGAGTAATTAGTTATGAATTCTTCTAATCAGTACGATAGTAAGAAGAAGATTTCGCCTGTCTTTATATACAGTGCAATAATCGTTGCTATCGTCGTTATATTAGGTGCCGTTTTCCCTGGGAAATTCGGTGAAGTAACGGACACGATTAAGCTATGGATTACTGACAAATTAGGTTGGTATTACTTAATCTTAACAACGATTATTGTATTCTTCTGTATCTTCTTAATCTTTAGTCCTATCGGTAAGTTGAAACTCGGTAAACCTAATGACAAACCCGAATTTAATACAATTTCATGGTTTGCGATGTTATTCAGTGCCGGTATGGGAATTGGTTTAGTATTCTATGGTGCAGCTGAACCAATGGGTCACTTTATCAATCCACCTACAGGTGACGCTAAAAGTGCTCATGCTTATACTGAATCATTACGTGCAACATTCTTCCACTGGGGCTTCCATGCTTGGGCTATTTATGGTGTAGTTGCTCTTGCATTAGCATACGCTCAATTTAGAAAAGGCGAACCTGGTCTTATTTCAAGAACACTTCGCCCAATCTTAGGTAATAAAGTAGAAGGTCCAATCGGAATTATTGTTGACGTACTTGCAGTCTTTGCAACTCTCGTTGGTGTTGCGGTATCTCTTGGTATGGGTGCCCTTCAAATCAACGGTGGTTTACATTACTTATTCGGTGTACCTAATAATGAATGGGTTCAAGCGATTATTATCGTAGTCGTAACTATCCTATTCATTGCAAGTGCTTGGTCAGGATTAAGTAAAGGTATCCAATACCTAAGTAACTTAAATATTAGTTTAGGTGCTATCTTGATGGTTGCAGTACTTATTATTGGACCAACAGTACTTATTCTTAACTTCATGACTAGCTCTATAGGTCACTTATTTAATTCATTCTTACTCAACACATTCGACTCAGCTCCATTAGATGGACAAAAACGTGGTTGGATGACAACTTGGACATTCTACTACTGGGGCTGGTGGCTAAGCTGGAGTCCATTCGTAGGTATCTTTATCGCCCGTGTTTCTAAGGGACGTTCAATCAGAGAATTTATCGCGGGTGTATTACTCGTTCCAGCATTAGTAAGTTTCGTATGGTTTAGTGTCTTTGGTGTGCTAGGTATTCAAACTGGTAAAGCGCATCAAGAATTATTCAAAATGAGTCCAGAAACTCAATTATTCGGTGTGTTCCACCATGTACCAATGGGTATGGCTTTATCCATTATCGCACTAGTATTGATCGGCTCATTCTTCATTACATCAGCCGACTCAGCAACGTTCGTACTCGGTAGCCAAACATCATTCGGTACATTAGAGCCACGTATTACCATCAAGGTATCCTGGGGTATTGCACAAGCCCTTATCGCCTTTATCTTGCTATTAGCAGGCGGTGGCGATGGATCACAAGCATTAAACGCTATCCAAAGTGCGGCGATTATTAGTGCCTTACCGTTCTCTATAGTGGTTATATTGATGATGATTTCATTCTACAAAGACGCAAACCAAGAACGTAAATTCTTAGGCTTAACATTGACGCCTAATAAACATCGTCTTCAAGAATATGTTCAATATCAACAACAGGACTATGAAGATGATATTCTCGAAAAACGTGAAGCACGTCGAAATGCCGAAAAACAAAATAAATAATTTGAGGCACTTAACGGGAGTTACTATCACGTAGCTCCCGTTATTTTTAACTATTTTAAAGTATTTTTCTTATTACATAGTTTGTCAGCGTATTAATGTACTTGTACAACCCTACTGTCTCTACTTTCTTTCAAACAATCTAGCAGAACTCGCCATCCAAATCATACTTTTTAAGCACTAAAGATGAATACACATTATAATAATTCTAATCTGATTCCCGAACATAAACTTCCCGAAATATTGGCTCATATATACGACCTAAATTCAATCCCATGAAAATAGAATTTTACTCATCCAAACGAAAGACTAAAAATAAAATAAGATAAGTGATAATGATTCTCAATTGATAAAAATAACTTATGATAGAGCTGTTTTACGATAAGGAAAAGTTATATATACTGATTGTAAAATCAAAAGGTAAACTAGGCTATTTCTAGCTTTAGACAGTTGTATTCATGAATATATAATTATACAATTTAGTTAAGGCATATAAAAATTAAGGTTCAGGGGGGATAAATATGGCTTCAAATATGAAAGAGCAAGCGAAAAAGACGTTTGATCTTAACGGTAAATCATATACTTACTATGATTTAAGTACTTTAGAAGACCAAGGTTTAACTAAAGTATCTAAATTGCCATATTCAATCAGAGTATTATTAGAATCAGTATTAAGACAAGAAGATGGTCATGTCATTACTGACGAACACATTAAATCTTTAGCAGAGTTTACTCAAGGTGCTAAAGGTGAAGTTCCTTTCAAACCATCACGTGTTATCTTACAAGACTTCACTGGTGTACCAGCAGTAGTAGACTTAGCATCATTACGTAAAGCTATGAATGATGTAGGCGGGGATTTAAACAAGATCAATCCAGAAGTGCCAGTTGACTTAGTTATCGACCACTCTGTACAAGTTGATAGCTATGCTAATCCTGATGCACTAGAACGAAATATGAAATTAGAATTCGAACGTAACTATGAACGTTACCAATTCTTAAACTGGGCAACTAAAGCTTTCGATAACTATAAAGCTGTACCACCTGCAACAGGTATCGTACACCAAGTTAACTTAGAGTACTTAGCTAATGTTGTTCACGTACGTGAAGATGACAATGGTGACGAAGTTGCATTCCCAGATACACTAGTAGGTACTGACTCTCATACTACTATGATCAACGGTCTCGGCGTATTAGGCTGGGGTGTTGGTGGTATCGAAGCTGAAGCAGGTATGTTAGGTCAACCATCATACTTCCCAATTCCAGAAGTAATTGGTGTTAAATTAACTAACGAATTACCACAAGGTTCTACAGCTACTGACTTAGCTTTACGTGTAACTCAAGAGTTACGTAAAAAAGGCGTAGTTGGTAAATTTATCGAATTCTATGGTCCAGGTGTAGTTAACTTACCATTAGCTGACCGTGCAACTATCGCTAACATGGCGCCAGAATATGGTGCAACTTGTGGTTTCTTCCCAGTAGACGAAGAATCACTTAAATACATGAAATTAACAGGTCGTTCAGACGAGCATGTTGATTTAGTTAAGAAATATTTACAAGAAAACAGCTTATTCTTCGATGTAGACAAAGAAGAGCCAGAATACACTGATGTCATCGAAATTGATTTATCAACTGTTGAAGCATCATTATCTGGTCCTAAACGTCCTCAAGACTTAATCTTCTTAAGTGACATGAAGAAAGAATTCGAAGACTCTGTTACTGCTCCAGCAGGTAACCAAGGTCACGGTTTAGATAAGAGTGAATTTGACAAAGAAGCAACAATTAACTTTGAAGATGGCTCTACTGCGAAGATGAAGACTGGTGATATTGCTATCGCAGCGATCACTTCTTGTACGAACACTTCAAACCCTTACGTAATGTTAGGTGCAGGTTTAGTTGCTAAAAAAGCTGTTGAAAAAGGCTTGAAAGTACCTGAGTTCGTTAAGACTTCATTAGCGCCAGGTTCTAAAGTTGTTACAGGTTACTTACGTGACGCTGGTCTTCAAGATTACCTAGATGACCTAGGCTTTAACCTTGTAGGTTATGGTTGTACAACTTGTATCGGTAACTCAGGTCCATTATTACCTGAAATCGAAAAAGCAGTTGCTGAAGAAGATTTACTCGTAACTTCAGTATTATCAGGTAACCGTAACTTCGAAGGTCGTATCCATCCATTAGTTAAAGCGAACTACCTAGCTTCTCCACAACTTGTAGTAGCTTACGCTTTAGCTGGTACAGTAGATATCGACTTACAAAATGAACCACTTGGTAAAGGTAAAGATGGTCAAGATGTTTACCTTAAAGACATTTGGCCTTCAATCAAAGAAGTTGCTGACACTGTAGACAGTGTTGTAACTCCTGAGCTATTCAAAGAAGAATATGAGTCTGTATATAACAACAATGAAATGTGGAATGAAATCGATGTTACTGATAAACCATTATATGACTTCGATCCTAATTCTACTTACATTCAAAACCCATCATTCTTCCAAGGCTTATCTAAAGAACCAGATAGTATTAAACCATTAACAGGTATGCGCGTACTTGGTAAATTTGGAGATTCAGTAACTACTGACCACATTTCTCCAGCAGGTGCGATCGGTAAAGATACGCCAGCAGGTAAGTACTTACTTGAACATGATGTTCCTGTACGTAACTTCAACTCTTACGGTTCACGTCGTGGTAACCACGAAGTAATGGTACGTGGTACTTTCGCAAATATCCGTATCAAGAACCAATTAGCGCCAGGTACTGAAGGTGGCTTCACTACTTATTGGCCAACTGACGAAGTAATGTCAATTTATGATGCAGCTCAAAAATACAAAGCAGACAACACTGGTTTAGTTGTACTTGCAGGTAATGACTACGGTATGGGCTCTTCACGTGACTGGGCAGCTAAAGGTACAAACCTTTTAGGTGTTAAAACAGTTATCGCTCAAAGTTACGAACGTATCCACCGTTCTAACTTAGTTATGATGGGTGTACTCCCATTACAATTCCAAGACGGTGAATCTGCAGATAGCTTAGGTCTTGATGGTTCAGAAACATTCTCAGTTGATATTAATGAAGATGTTAAACCACATGACTTAATCGACGTTAAAGCAACTAAAGAAGATGGAACTGAAGTTGACTTTAAAGCTATCGCTCGTTTCGACTCTAACGTTGAAATGGACTACTACCGTAACGGCGGTATCTTACAACTTGTATTACGTGATAAACTTGCTCAATAATAATGAGTTTTGGACTGGGACTTTCGGGTTCCAGTCTTTTTTTATGTAGAGTAAAGTGACGCAAGGAGAAACTACAGTTTAAAAATTTCTATTCTGTCATAAGCGTATGTTAAAATTTTCATTAGACTAAAAGTGAGTGAAATGAGGAAGTACTAAAATGATTTATAGTATTACTGAAATTCAAGCAAGATATCAAGAAACCGACCAAATGGGTGTTATTTATCACGGAAATTATCCTACTTGGTTTGAAGTAGCAAGAACGGATTATATTAATAAATTAGGATTTAGTTATAAAGATATGGAAGATAACGGTGTTATTTCTCCAGTTACTGAGCTCGATATTAAATATATTAAGTCTGTTACATATCCTGAAAAAGTTAAAATTAAGACGTGGGTCGAAAGATATTCACGACTTAAGTCTATTTATTGCTATGAAGTATATAATCAAGCTGGAGAGCTAGCAACTACAGGCTCTACAACTCTAACTTGCATCCGCAAAGATACTTATAAACCTATCCGTTTAGATCGTACTTTCCCAGAATGGCACGAAGTATATCGTAAGGTAGCAGATCTCAACAAAGAAAGCGTGGATTTCGAAGTTACGAACGGTGTTGAAGAGTTATAAGTTTAAAAAAGCGCTATGACAAAAAGGAGAAATCCTAAATGTCATAGCGCTAGTTATATCAGTTTATTTGATTTGAACGCATTAAGTAATAAACAATGTGCCTAAGTTCAAATTCTTCATTTAAGTTGACTATACTGCGTAACAAGTGAGTTCTAGCTTGTGCATTAGCTCAATTTGACGCTATATACTACGTTAAGTGTAGTTAAGTAGATTATACCTATTAGACTCTAATATAGGCTGACACACGTACACTTGTGCGAACGGTGAAGTTAATGTAAGAAGTTGTATAACCAGTGCGAGCTTGTATTTCACTCGTATATATTAATCTCGTGTTCGCACGCATGTTTCAATGGTCTTAGATTTCTTAATAACCTATAGTGAGCCCCTTCACTTACACCAGACATTTCCTACTCATCAATCTATGCTGTCAGGAACGCGCTCTGTTGTTCAACTTACGCAAAGATTAACTTGAGTTACGTTTCTTCACTGTACGCAATTTCGTCGTGCTCACCTACATCAATTTTCAAATGGTGACCTTCGTAGTACCAAACGTCTTTCTCTGCGATAACGATATTTAATCCGTTATAATTCTCTTCGTAACTAACATCTATATCATCTTTCTTACTTACAGTGAAAGCGGGGCCAAACCCTTGCTTAAGCTCAAACGAACCTCCGTAACGAACGAAGAATTGTACGACTTTATTATCTTCGGGTAATTCTAATTCGTCTTTAAACCATTCTATTGCTTCTTGAGTTAGTTCTATCTTCATCATCTATCACTCCTTTATACATACTCGCTCACATCATTGAGTTGAGTATTTTAAAAGTATAACATCTTGTGTAGCAAAGAATTATATTTCAGACTAATCAGAATATTTTATCGTAAATGATAACTCACTATTTTACTCATCAAGTATAAAGCCATAGAAGTCTTCATCATTTCCACTCCTATGGCTTATCATGTCATCCCTATTAACTTTACATCCATTTTATCTTAGGTTCTTCACCTTTAATAATTCGTACGATATTTGTACGATGTCTAATAATCAGTATAATTCCAACGACGATGCTCATACCAAGTAAGATGTAATTTCCGATGAAGATAGCACCGATAATACAACAAATTGCAGCGATAATACTTGATAATGACACGTATTTCGTTAAGTACAGAATAAAGAAGAAGATTATTGCGAGTGTCAGTAAGAGAATTGGGTGAGTTCCAAGTACTACACCAGCACTCGTCGCAACGGCTTTACCTCCACGGAAACCAAGATAGATCGGATAGACGTGCCCAATGATTGAGAAAACGCCTACAATTAAACCGTTCGTAAAGAATTCACTAATCGGACCTGAACTATGTACAGGTAGCCATAAAGGTAAGAATACAACAATAAATCCTTTAAATATATCTAGAAAAGTAACGACAAAGCCGGCCGGTTTACCGAGCACTCTGAAACTGTTCGTCGCTCCAGTATTCCCACTACCATATTGTCTAATATCTTTTTTGAAAAATAATTTGCCGATGACGAGCCCGCTTGGGATAGCACCAATCAAGTAGCTCAGTATCAACATGATTACTATCATCATTTTACAATCACAACCTTTAATGACGTTAGGATTATTTTATCATAGATAACGTAGGTGCGACGAATAAATTTTTAGATAAGCGGCTTTTACACTCTAAATATTGTTTTGACGCTTGCATTTTGCGTAAATTTATATAAGAATAACTATTGTATAGTTTAAAAAACGAACGTACGTTTGTAGGAGGGCGAAACGATTGGTTAAAAATAATAGCAACACTTATTCGGACGATTCCATTCAGGTACTTGAAGGGTTAGAGGCCGTAAGAAAGAGACCTGGTATGTACATAGGTTCTACCGATAAACGTGGGTTACATCACTTAGTCTACGAAGTTGTCGACAACTCAGTGGATGAGGTATTAAATGGTTATGGTGACCAAATCAAAGTCACAATCAATAAAGACGACAGTGTCTCCATAGAAGATAACGGTCGTGGTATGCCTACTGGAATTCACGCTTCTGGTAAACCGACAGTTGAGGTTATTTTTACCGTCTTACACGCCGGGGGTAAATTCGGCCAAGGCGGCTACAAGACTTCTGGTGGTTTACATGGGGTAGGTGCCTCAGTAGTGAATGCTTTAAGTGAATGGTTAGAAGTAGAAATCTACCGTGACGGTCAAATTTACCGTCAGACTTTCAGTAATGGTGGCTTACCTACAAGCGGTCTAGAGAAGATGGGTAAGACGCGTAAGACAGGAACGAAAGTCACATTCAAACCAGACCCTCAAATATTTAAATCAGCCACTACATTTAACTTTGAGACGTTAAGCGAACGTTTACAAGAATCTGCGTTTCTACTTAAAGATCTCCGAATAGAACTGAAAGATTTACGTCAAGGGAAAGAACGTGAAGAAGTTTATCATTATGAAGAAGGAATTAAAGAGTTCGTAAGTTATGTCAATGAAGGTAAGGAAGTCCTCCATGATGTGACGATGTTTACAGGAGAAGCGAACAACATCGAGGTTGATATTGCCTTTCAATATAATGATCAATATTCTGAAAGTATCTTAAGTTTCGTTAATAATGTCCGCACGAAAGATGGCGGTACTCATGAAGTTGGGTTTAAGACTGCGATGACACGTATGTTTAATGATTATGCCCGCCGTATTAATGAGTTGAAAGACAAAGATAAGAACCTTGAAGGTAATGATATTCGTGAAGGTTTAACCGCTATCATTTCAGTACGTATTCCTGAAGAATTGCTTCAGTTTGAAGGGCAAACGAAATCGAAGTTAGGTACACCTGAAGCACGTGGTGCAGTAGAATCTGTTGTGTCAGACAAACTGCCATACTATTTAGAAGAGAAAGGACAGCTTTCTAAATCATTAGTAAAGAAAGCGATTAAAGCGCAACAAGCTCGTATCGCGGCACGTAAAGCACGTGAAGATGCACGGTCAGGTAAGAAGAATAAACGTAAAGATACATTGTTATCAGGTAAATTAACGCCTGCGCAAAGTAAGAATGTAGATAAGAATGAGCTCTATTTAGTTGAGGGTGACTCAGCAGGGGGCTCTGCTAAGTTAGGTAGGGATCGCAAATTCCAAGCGATCTTACCGTTGCGTGGTAAAGTCATCAATACTGAGAAAGCACGTTTGGAAGATATTTTTAAAAATGAAGAAATCAATACGATTATTCATACGATAGGTGCAGGTGTAGGTACTGAGTTTAAACTTGAAGATAGTAATTACAGCCGTGTTATTATTATGACCGACGCAGATACGGATGGTGCACACATCCAAGTATTATTGCTCACGTTCTTCTTTAAATACATGAAACCACTCGTTCAAGCAGGCAGAGTATTCATTGCATTACCACCTCTGTATAAATTAGAAAAAGGTAAAGGTAAGAAGCAAAAGGTTGAATACGCCTGGACTGATGAAGAGCTTGAGAAGCTTCAGAAAAAGCTCGGTAAAGGCTTTAGCTTGCAACGCTATAAAGGTTTAGGTGAGATGAACCCGGAACAGTTATGGGAAACGACGATGAATCCAGAGACACGTACATTGATTCGCGTGCAAGTAGATGACGAAATCCGTTCTTCAAAACGTGTGACGACATTAATGGGTGATAAAGTAGCGCCACGTCGTGAATGGATCGAGAATCATGTCGAATTTGGTCTACAAGAAGATCAAAGTATCTTAGACAATAGTGAAATACAAGTATTAGAGCAAGATGACATCGACGAGGAGGATGCGAAGTGAGTGAGATAATTCAAGATCTTTCACTTGAAGATGTAATTGGTGATCGCTTTGGCCGTTATAGTAAATACATTATTCAAGAGCGTGCGTTACCAGACGTACGTGATGGTTTGAAACCAGTACAACGCCGTATATTATATGCGATGTATTCTAGTGGAAATACGTATGACAAGAACTTCCGTAAGAGTGCTAAATCGGTCGGTGATGTTATCGGACAATACCATCCGCATGGGGATACGTCTGTTTATGATGCAATGGTCCGCTTGAGTCAAGAGTGGAAGTTACGCCATGTGTTGATCGAGATGCATGGTAACAACGGTAGTATCGACAACGATCCTCCTGCAGCGATGCGTTACACAGAGGCGAAGTTGAGTAAGCTATCTGAACAGTTATTGCGTGATATCAACAAAGAAACAGTGCCTTTCATGCCTAACTATGACGATACGACGACTGAGCCTATGGTATTGCCAGCCCGTTTGCCTAATCTATTAATCAATGGAAGCACGGGGATTTCTGCAGGTTATGCGACAGACATTCCTACCCACAATTTAGGCGAAGTCATCCAAGCAACGTTGAAATACATTGATAATCCCGATATTACTGTGAGTCAACTGATGAAATATATCAAAGGTCCAGACTTTCCAACAGGCGGAATTATTCAAGGTATTGAAGGTATTAAGAAAGCTTATCAAACTGGTAAGGGTAAGATTGTTGTCCGCTCTAAGGTTGATACTGAGAGTTTACGTAATGGTCGGAAAGAACTTGTCGTGACTGAGATTCCTTACGAAGTGAATAAGAGTGCTTTAGTTAAGAAAATTGACGAATTACGTGCTGATAAAAAAGTTGACGGTATTGTAGAAGTACGAGACGAAACGGATCGCACAGGTCTAAGAATTGCGATCGAATTGAAGAAAGATATTAATAGTGAAGCAGTGCTTAACTACTTATTTAAAAATACAGATCTTCAAATTTCGTATAATTTTAATATGGTAGCAATTAGCGAAGGCCGCCCGAAATTGATGGGGCTACGTGAAATTATCAACAGTTACCTTAATCATCAGATTGAAGTTGTAACGAACCGTACACGTTATGATTTAAAACATGCGGAAGATCGTATGCATATCGTAGAAGGTTTGATGAAAGCTCTGTCTATTCTCGATGAAGTGATTCAATTGATTCGTAATTCTAAAAATAAACGAGATGCGAAAGATAATTTAGTTGCTGAATTTGATTTTACAGAAGCTCAAGCTGAAGCGATTGTGACACTTCAACTCTACCGTCTAACGAATACGGATATCGTGCAATTGGAAGATGAGCATAGTGAATTGAAACAGACCATTGAGCAGTTACGTCATATTCTCGATAATCATGACGCACTTCTTGCAGTGATTAAAGATGAATTAAGTGCGATACGTAAAGAATTTAAAGAACCGCGTCGTTCAAGTATTGAAGCGGAAATTGCCGAACTTAAGATCGACAAAGAGGTCATGGTACCGAGCGAGAATGTAGTCGTAAGTATGACGCGCGATGGTTACATTAAACGTACGTCTTTACGTAGCTTTAACGCGAGTGGTGTGGAAGAAGTAGGAGTGAAAGAAGGCGACGGTCTACTCAAATACTTAGAGGTTAATACGCTAGATACCGTACTTGTCTTTACCAACAAAGGACGTTATCTCTACATTCCAGTCTACAAATTAGCTGATATTAAATGGAAAGAGCTTGGTAAGCACATTTCTCAAATTGTAGCAATTGATCACGACGAAAGTGTCATTGATGTGTATTGCGAGCGAGACTTTAAGCCAGATGGCCATTATATTCTTGCTACGCGTAACGGTATGATTAAGAAAAGTAATGTTTCGATGTTTAAAACTGCACGTTATAGCAAACCGCTCGTAGCCATGAAAGTGAAAGAAGGCGACGAATTGATTGATGTTATGCGTGTGACTGAAGCGCCTGAGATGATTACAGTACTAACGCATAAAGGGATGTCGTTAACTTACTCATCCGATGAGCTCAACGATACGGGACTCCGTGCAGCAGGCGTGAAATCGATTAACTTAAAGGATGAAGACTACGTCGTGCTCACGCAAACAGTTAACGAAGCGAATACGATATTAATGGCCACTCAGCGTGGAGCTTTGAAACGCATCGGTTATGGCGTGTTACAACATGCGAAACGTGCTCAAAGAGGTATAACATTGCTTAAAGAATTGAAGAAACAACCTCATCGTATTGTCGGTGCAAATATCATTTCGTCTGATGACGCGCAATATACGATTATATCTGAGCGTGCCAGTGAGACAGGTAACGTGAAAGATATTCATCTTTCTGAACAGTACACAAATGGCAGCTTTGTCGTTGATGTGAAAGAGTTTGGTGAAGTTACATCACTGATTATTGAGTAAAAATATTCAAGATATAATAGTCTTTCTTGTCTTATAATGATAAAATGTAATTTAGGTTTAACCATTAGCATATGAGATAGGTAAGAGATTTATAGTTCGATGAGCTCAGACGATGAGTGATCTTTGCGTTCATACAGTTCTATAAATCTCTTATCGTTTAAAAATTAAATTTACAAGATGAGAGGGATAAGAAGTGAATAACTTTGATAATTACATTCCTGACTGGTTTAAATCATTTGTATCAATTGGTAATGATTTAATCTGGTCACAGTATTTAATCGGCTTACTTATCACTGCCGGAATCTTCTTCACTATTGGATCGAGGTTTGTCCAAATTAGATGGTTCCCGGAAATGTTCCGAGCGCTCGGTGAGAAGCCAGAGACGTTAGATAACGGTAAGAAAGGAATTTCGCCTTTCCAAGCCTTTGCGATTAGTGCGGGGTCACGTGTAGGTACAGGTAATATCGCTGGTGTTGCAACTGCGATTGTACTTGGTGGTCCTGGTGCAGTATTCTGGATGTGGCTCATTGCCTTGATTGGTGCAGCCAGTGCATTTATTGAGGCGACTTTAGCACAAGTTTATAAAGTACCAGATAAAGAAGGCGGTTTCCGTGGTGGACCTGCTTATTACATAACGAAAGGCTTAAACCAGAAATGGTTAGGTATTGTCTTTGCAGTATTAATTACGGTAACATTCGCTTTCGTCTTTAATACTGTTCAGTCCAATACTATTGCAGAATCACTCAATACACAATATAGTATCAGTCCTATCGTCACAGGGCTTGTCTTAGCAGTACTTACTGCTGTTATTATCTTCGGTGGGGTACGTAGCATTGCTAAATTATCTTCAGTGATTGTGCCTGTCATGGCTTTAATTTACATCGGTATCGTATTAGTTATCTTAGTTATTAATTACGATCAAATCATTCCGATGTTAGGTACGATTGTTAAAAGTGCTTTCGGTCTAGAACAAGTAACTGGAGGCGCAGTAGGTGCGGCTATCTTACAAGGTGTTAAACGTGGTCTCTTCTCTAACGAAGCAGGTATGGGTTCTGCACCAAATGCAGCCGCAACTGCAGCAGCACCTCACCCAGTGAAACAAGGTCTCATTCAATCTTTAGGTGTATTCTTTGATACGATGCTCGTATGTACATCTACAGCGATTATGATTCTGTTATACTCTGGTTTACGTTTTGGTGAAAAAGCACCTCAAGGTGTTGAAGTGACACAATCTGCATTGAATGAACACTTAGGAAGTGGCGGCGGAATCTTCTTAACAGTCGCTATTACACTATTTGCATTTTCTTCATTGGTCGGTAACTATTACTACGGTCAATCTAACATTGAATTCTTATCTAAAAATAAACCATTAATGTTTGTGTTTAGATGTCTCGTTGTCGTGCTCGTCTTTATCGGCGCAGTAGTTAAGACAGAAACAGTATGGAGTACAGCTGATTTGTTCATGGGACTCATGGCTGTCGTCAACTTAGTTTCTATCATAGGTCTTTCTAATATTGCTTTCGCAGTGATGAAAGACTATCGTCTACAACGCAAACAAGGTAAGAAACCAATCTTCCGCCCTGAAGAACTTGAAATCAATCTATTTGGTATTGAAAGTTGGGGCATGAATAAGAAGAATAAATCCTTATATTAAGGGTTACATTGAAGGTAAGTATCGCAGAATAGGTTAAATTTATTCTGAAGAATTACCTGATAATCATGGGAGTAAGACGTGAAAATGATAATTTTCTGTCTTACTCCCACATTTTTATATCTCAAACGGGTATGAAGTATAATATTGAATTATATTTACAGCACGTTTAGCGACGACAAACCCTCACTAGTATAGTCGAGTTAATATCTATGTTCAGATGAGGTGTGTTATGATTATCAAGGTAGAACGACGTTTCACGTTGATTAAGATGATGACGTGAAGTGAAGTTGAAATAGTAATGTATGCAAGATTTAAGACATTAAGGTACGGTGAACCACATGGAAAAAGAAACTCATAAACAACATACGCAAAAGTCAACGTCACAATCAAAGAAACTCCGACTCTCATTTCCTGAAACACGCTTTATGAAGTTTTTAGGCGGTAAGGATATTATATTTGGTTTAATCTTGCTCATTTTACTCGGTATCGTTATTTTTATTTTTGACCAAATCTCATATATCTTTAAACCGTTTATCATTATTTTTAATACAATTGTCGCACCAATTATTATTTCATTAATACTGTTCTATTTATTAAATCCGATTGTAAACTTCATGGAGCGTTATCATATTTCACGATTATGGGGCGTTGTGATCATCTTTCTTGTGATTACTGGATTAATAACCTTAGCAGTGAATTTATTAATTCCTGTTATTTCTGATCAAATTAAGAGTATGGCGAATAGCTTTCCGCATTATGTCGATCGCGTGAATGCGTTTATTGACAAGTTCTCGAATTATGCGATTATCTCTACTTTTTATGATCAGATTCAAGGTAATTTAGATAAGTTTGCTAATAAATTACCGACGCTCGCTTCAGATTATACAGATGGCTTAGGTTCTAAACTGAAGAACTTTGCGCAAACGTTAGTCAATGTCGGAATCGTCATCGCGACGACGCCATTCGTGCTCTTCTTTATGTTGAAAGACGGGCATCGCTTTAAAGAATTTACAACTGGAATTGTACCACCTAAGTTCAGGAAGGACTTTCATGATTTATTAGAGAAGATGAGCTTACAAGTAGGTTCATACATTCAAGGACAGATGATTGTGTCTTTATGTATCGGTATTCTACTCTACATTGGTTATCTCATCATTGGCTTAGACTACGCATTAATATTAGCTGCAATAGCTGCAGTGACGAGTGTTGTTCCATACATTGGACCTACCATTGCAATTTCTCCAGCTATCATTATTGCTATTATTACATCGCCAATCATGCTGTTGAAATTAATTGTCGTATGGACGCTGGCTCATTTCTTTGAAGGTCACTTTATTTCACCAAATATTATGGGTAAGACACTCAAGATTCATCCCTTAACGATCATCTTCATCTTACTCTGTGGTGGTCACATCCTCGGACCAGTGGGTATCATTCTCGGTATCCCCGGTTATGCGATATTAAAAGTACTCGTATCCCATCTCTATCTATTGTTTAAACGCCGTTATAATAAATACTACGGCGAAGATGCTGGTGAGTATGACTTTAATAGTGAGGAGAAGGAACTTTCTAGACAAGTTAAACGCTAAGTTTAGCGATGGATAAAGAATAAAGTAAATAACTATGTCATGGGCGTTACGTAGGATGTGTGGAGACGCATGCTTGCGTAACGTCTTTTTTGCGGAAATGATACTATGACTATTTGTGAATTTCCCAAATCCTCTCATCCTACTTTACTGTTTAAAACTATTTATGGCGTACAATACTTACCGCAGTATGTCATACAATTCTATACAAAGTGAGTATTTTTTAAGAAATTATAACTATCTTATCTTTTGTGTATCATCTTCAGCTACAATATGCTATATTCTTCATATCTTACTAATTAGACATTAAGAATTGAGGATGACTATGGCACAAGCTTCAAAACAACGTAAAAACAAACTATTTTCTATTCTTAAATTTTGTTTCGCTTTAATCTTATTTATCATAGTAATTTATTCGTTATATAACGAGTTAAAGCATATTGATCCTAAAGACGTCATATTAACTTTTAGTAAGACGGATCGCATGAGCTTAATCACACTCTTCTTCAGTGGTGGGGCTGCTGTAATCTTACTATCACTGTATGATATCGCTTTAACTAAGATTCTGAAGTTAAAGATTTCGATTTGGCGTACATTGCGTGTAGGTTATATCATCAATGCCTTTAACGCTTTGATTGGCTTTGGTGGGTTTATTGGAGCAAGCGCACGTTTTCTCGTTTATAAGCAATATACTACGCGTTACAAGGAACTCATACATACTATTTCAATCATTCTCTTATCGATGTTGACCGGTTTGAGCTTACTATCGATACTTGTCGTATGCCACGTCTTTAATGTTTCGCATGTATTTACTCCATTTCCGTGGATTCATTGGCTATTGTATCTTGTCGCTTTATTTTTACCGATCTTTGTCATCGTGACTATTATTAAGCCGGTGCAAGGTAATAATAAGTTTGCAGGCATTTATTGTACAATCATTTCGAGTCTCGAATGGATGGCCGCTTCTGGCGTTTTATTCATGGCTATGAAAGTGGTTAATATTGACACGCACTATTCTACTTATATGGGAATATTCATCATCGCATCACTTTCTGGCTTAATCAGTTTTATTCCAGGAGGACTAGGTGCATTTGATCTCGTAATGCTTCTCGGTCTTAAAGCGATTGGTGTAGAAGAAGATAAAATCGTGTTAGCATTGTTGCTTTATCGTTTCGCATATTATTTCTTCCCAGTGCTCGTCGCTTTGATTCTCTCAATCTTCGAGTTTGGTGGATCGGCGAAGAGATATCTTGAAGAATCGGAGCGCTTGATGCCAGCGCGTGAAATTACGGCCTTTCTCATGTCGTTCCAGAAAGATGTGAAGCAACGTATTCCTGCTCTATCTATGAGTTTATTGCTGATCTTTACATCTATCTTCTTCTTCATTAATAACGTCAATATCATCGATGACGGTTTATACAGTAAAGATCACTCTTTCTATTATATTCTCGTAGCGATTCATACGACCGCTTGTTTATTGATTTTGCTCAATATTTTAGGGGTCTTTGCTTTGTCTAAAAGGGCTATTTTATTTGAAATTGTCTCTATTATTTTGATTATTGGCGTGACATTTTGGACGTATGCATCTTATATTACACTGCTATGGTTGATCGTTATTTTAATTTTACTCATCGTTCTTTATCGTAGCGCTTTAGTATTGAAGCGACCATTACGTGTCGGTAAATTAATTGGAAGTATCATCGTCAGTGGACTCGCGCTTTATCTTAATCACGTATGGATTGCGCACTTCTTCTATACGTTAGATATGTATCATATTGAGGCAAATACGTCGTTGCTCAGATATTATTTCTGGATTACGCTCTTCTTTGTCATTATAATCGTGGGCGCGATTGTGTGGTATTTTGAACGCAAGACAACTTTACCTCATGATCAGGAATCATTATCTCAATGTGAAGCGATTATCGATCAGTATGGCGGCCATTATCTCAGCCACTTAATTTACAGTGGTGACAAAGATTTTTATCTATCCGAAGCTGAAGATGCGTTTATCATGTACAAGCAGAAACACAATGCTTATATCGTGCTCGGTGATCCTATAGGAAATCCACAGAGCTATTATGCGATGCTTGAGCAGTTCTATAAGCACGCGCACTATCTTGGATATGATGTGATATTCTATCAAGTCACCGATCGCTATTTATCGCTTTATCACAGCTTTGGCAATCAGTTCTTTAAACTCGGTGAAGAGGCAATTATTGATTTAACGCAGTTCACGATGTCAGGTAAAAAGAATCGGGGTCTGCGTGCAACGATGAATAAGTTTAAAGATTTGAATATGACTTTTGAAGTGGTAGAACCACCGTTTGATACTGAGTTCGTTAAAGCACTACGACATATTAGTGATGAGTGGTTAGATGGTAGAAAGGAAATGGCGTTCTCAGTAGGTTCGTTTGATGAATTCTATTTATCTCAAGCACCTATTGCGGTGATTAGAAATGCGGAAGAGGAAATCATCGCGTTCTGCAATTTAATGCCGACGTATTACGAAGATACTTTATCCGTCGATCTCATTCGTTGGGGTTCTGAGACCGATTTACCATTAATGGACGTGCTATATTTAAACATTTTGCTTTGGGCGCAAAAACAAGGATACCGACACTTTAATATGGGGATGGCGACGCTCTCCAATGTTGGACAAGCATCGTTTGCTTTTACAGGTGAGAAGATTGCGGGACGTGTATTCGAACACTTTAATGGTTTATATCGTTTATCGTAAACATAATTCTTTATGGTTAAGCATGATTCGAGTAGTTAGAGCAATACGTAAGTAGTAAAAAGAGGTTATGATGTTAAATGTGGGGCGACCCATTTAGTGGGAATTTGATAGCTATTAAAGATATTAACTGTTGCTTTGCGCAGTAGCTGTCTGTATTTGAGATAGCTGACGCTGTCTCAAATACGAGTCAGCCTTGCAGGGGTGAGACGACGAAATCAAATAGATTTCTGTCTCACTCCCTTTTAGCAATTTAGTTGTTCTTATGAGCTTGTTTATAAGCTTCTCTTTCGGCGTGCTGTTGTGCATAACGCTCAGGATTCTTTTTATAAAACATCTGGTGAGACTCATCCGCTTCATAAAATTCTGATGCAGGAAGTAATTTCGTAGCAATCGCTTTATCACTGTCTATAGTGTGAGCCATGTCTTGTAGAAATTGCTCTGCAAGTTGTTGTTGATGTTCATCAATGTAAAAGATAGCAGTGCGATACTGTGAACCTCGGTCTTGATACTGTCCTTCAGCATCAGTTGGATCAATAACTGAGAAGAAGATGGATAGCAGTTTCTCGTAGGAGAAGCGGTTAGCATCGTAAATAATCTTTACTGTTTCCATATGACCGGTATGCCCGCGTTTAATTTCTTGATAGGTAGGATTCTCGACATGTCCACCCATATATCCTGATACGACTTGTTCAATGCCATCGTGTGTGTCAAAGGGCTGTACCATGCACCAGAAACACCCTCCAGCAAAATATGCTTTTTGTAAGTTCATACTTATGTCACTCCATTCTCAGTCCTTAGCTGTATTTATTAAGAAATCACTTGATTTTTAATCTCTTTTTATATAACTTAAATATGTGATAATTATAATATATTGATTCGTAATTTTGAAGATATAAGGTTGGTAATATGGACGAACACAAAAGAAATAATGAAGAACTTAGACGCAGTAGTGATCAACAAAGACAATCGCTACATCGTAAAAAGAAGAAGAAAAAACTAAGAAAGTTACCATTTATCATACTTGCGCTCGTGATTATTCTTGCAGCGTTTGTAGGATATGCCATTCACGGTTATAATTCCGGAATTAACTATGCAAAGAAACAGGGTAAATCTCTGAAGATGCATAAATTTAATGGTGCAGTTAAAAATGATGGTAAAGCTACAATTATGATTCTTGGTGCCGATAAGGAGCAAGGTGGTATTTCAAGAACGGACTCTATCATGATTGCGCAATATGACTACATTCATAAGAAAATGAAAATTATGTCTGTGATGCGTGATATTTATGCTGATATTCCTGGCAACGGTCAGCACAAGATTAACTCCGCGTATTCTATCGGTGGACCTGAGTTGCTACGTCAGTCATTGAAGAAAAATCTCGATATTGATCCAGAATATTATGCGATACTTGATTTCACCGGCTTTGAGAAAATGATTGATGAATTACAACCGAATGGTGTGCCTATTGATGTTGAAAAGGATATGTCTAAAAATATCGGTGTTTCCTTGAAAAAAGGGCATCATCGTCTTAATGGTAAAGAATTACTCGGTTATGCACGTTTCCGTCATGATGAGGAAGGTGACTTCGGTCGTGTACGTCGTCAACAACAAGTGATGCAAGCGTTGAAGAAAGAGTTAGTAACGCCAAGTACATTATTCAAGTTACCTAAAGTGGCTGGTATCCTACGTGGTTATTTAAATACGAATATGTCTGATAGTACATTGATTAAGACAGGTACTAACTTTGGTGTACGTGGTGATCACAATGTGAAGACATTAACGTTACCAGTCAAAGGAAGTTATTCTGATCTGCAAACGCCAGAGGATGGTAGTGCATTGAAGATTGATAAAGAGAAAAACAAAGAAGAAGCGAGAAAGTTCTTAGAAGATAATAAATAGAATAGACGCGTTTCAACTCAAAGTAAGCCCGTAGATGATCGTTAAGAGCATCTACGGGCTTTTTATACTCTCTTAATGTGCGACTTTAGAGTAAGAGTAGTAGATCGTTTAATCGACAGTATTTACTGACGACGATCTATTTATTCATCTGATTTTCTAACACCAGCAACGCCATAATGTTCTTTCTTCATTTCTTCAATGATGACATGGATGGCTTCTCTATTTGCGCCTGTAGATTTCTCTACTGCATTCGTAACTTCTGTGACTAAGTCTTTAAGTTGTTCGTCTGAACGTCCCTCGATAAGCTTCACATTGATAATTGGCATAGCTTTCAACTCCTTTATTCTTTGTTGTTTCTATTATAGCACGCGAGTAGCTGAAAAAATAAATAGAACAAATGTTCTCTAATGTCTTGATTAGGAACACGTGTTCGTATATAATAGAATTATTCTGAGGAGGGCAGAATGATGTACGATTATAATCTTTTAGAGGATAGAGATATACTATGTATTGATCAGAAGAGCTTTTTTGCGAGTGTAGCGTGTATTCAAAAAGGGTTAGACCCTATGAAAGTAAAGTTAGCTGTAGTAGCAGACACGAAAAGACAAGGTTCAGTAGTATTAGCGGCGACACCAGAGTTGAAGAAATTAGGAATTAAGACAGGATCTAGATTATTTGAAATACCGCATCGTAACGATATCTACATTATCAATCCTAGTATGCGTAAATACTTGGAAGTTTCTTTAGCGATTTCAAAGATTGCATTAAGATATGTGCCTCCAGAAGATTTACATCAATATAGTATCGATGAATTCTTCATGGATGTAACGGACAGTTATTACCGTTTCAATAGTACAGTTCAGTCATTCTGTGAGAGATTGATGAAAGAGATTAAAGAAGAAACGCAAATTCACTGCACGATAGGTATAGGTTCAAATATATTATTAAGCAAGATTGCGATGGATGTAGAGGCGAAACACAATCCTAGTAAGATTGCCGAGTGGCGTTATCATGATATTCCAGAGAAACTTTGGCCAATCAAACCACTTAGCGAATTCTGGGGAATCAGTAGACGCACAGAAGCAAAGTTAAATAAACGAGGCATCTTTACGATAGGTGATCTAGCGCGTTATCCATACCGTTATTTGAAGAGAGATTTAGGTGTTATAGGGGTGGATTTACATTTACATGCCAATGGTATTGATCATAGCAAAGTACGAGAGAAGTATAGAGTTACTAACCCATCTATTTGTAAAAGTCAAATTTTAATGCGAGATTATCGTCTCGAAGAAGCAAAGGTTGTTATGAGAGAGTTGATTGAAGATGTAGCAAGCCGTATTCGAAATAGAAAGCAACTGGCTCGTACAATTCACTTTTCATTTGGTTATAGTGATGGTGGCGGCGTGCATAAACAGTACACGCTAGATGATCCAACTAATTTGGAGAAAGATATATATAATGTGGTCAATCATTTTGCGAATCAATTATGCGATCCGACTGAGTTATATCGTACACTCAGTGTGTCGTTAACCCAGTTTGTGAACGAAAGTGAAAGGCAGTTGAGTTTATTTATCGATGAATACGAGAGAAGAAGAAATGAACGTTTAGCGAAGACGATTGATTTCTTACATCAAAAGTATGGAAAGGGCATCGTCTCAAAAGCTGTGTCTTATACTGAAGCGGGAACGAAGCACGGTCGTTTAGGATTGATGGCAGGACACAAGATGTAGTTGTAGAGTTAAAGTTTGAAGGAAGATAAGAATTAAAAAGTGGAGAGGACGCCACCACTGCACTTAGAGGCTCCTCTCCAATCAGATAGTTAATACTTTAAGCAATATATAGTACTCATCCGACTGTTTCGGTGGAATGAGAAAACAATTCCTTTATGGAAGGTAAGTGTCAAAATCTTGCAAAGCAACTTTAGCGCGTTCCCGATCATTCGGCATCTTAAAAGTTAAACATAGCGCACCCATAATATCTTCTCGAACTTCTAAAATTCTAAGGTTACTGATAGAAATATTATGTAAACTGAGAATATGAGTTACTTTACTAATCATTCCAGATTCATCAGGGATATCAACATAAAGATCGTAACCGAGATTTAATGCACCACGAGTTTGAGCTGGAAGATGATCTCTATATGCCTTTGCTTCTTGAAAGAAGTTATATACTTCTTTAGGGTTATTATTTTTAATCAACTGAATGACATCATTGATTTGTGTCTGCCAATCGTGCAAGATGTCGAGAATATGTTGATTATTTGCTTCAACGATATCACGCCACATTTCTGGGCTGCTACTAGCGATGCGTGTTAAATCTCGGAAACCACCTGCTGCGAGTTCTTTGATTAAATGAGAAGTTGAGCTATGGTTTTCGTTTAGATGAACTAAACTTGACGCTATGATGTGCGGAACATGACTAACCACAGCTGTAATGTAATCGTGCTCTTCGGCAGTCGATGAGATTATCTTTGCACGAGTAAATCTCAATAAATGTTCGATATATTGATGTGCTGAGCGATTCTCAGGCAGATGGTGGATGAGTACGAAGTATGCATTTTCGAACAAATGTTTTTTCGAATTGATTACACCTGTTTTATGACTACCAGCCATTGGATGTCCGCCCACGAGATGGATATTTGCTTCGAGTAATCTACTTTCGTGTGCCATGATACTTGATTTAGTACTTCCAGTATCAGTCACTATCAAAGAAGGTCGAGTATTGTATTGTGGCAACTCACGTAAATATTGCATTGTTTGTTGTACAGGAGTGGCATAAATAATAATATCTGCTTGTTCTACGGCCTCAGCATAGTTGGTGACCATCTTATCGATGATACCTATAGATTGTGCTTTACGTAATTGTTCTTGATCCGCATCATAAGCTGAAATGATGAGATCTTCATGATAGTAGTGGAGATTGCTTGCTAAGCTACCTCCGATTAAACCTAGACCTACAAACAAAATTTGAGTCATAACGAGCACTCCTCTATCAAAAGATTCAGAATAGTATTATTGTATAAGAAGAGGTTACAATTAGCAATAAGAATCGCAAAGTAACGAAAGGGGATTTTAACTATGACTGAAAGTGTATTAGAGACGATACGTGAGCTGACAGCGATTCCAAGTCCTTCTGGGAATGCTTACAAAGCGATAGCGTACGTGGAAGATATAGCTCAAGAACTTGGGTTTTCTACGCAAACCACTAATAAAGGTGCTTTAATTATTACTGTTGAGGGAGAAGAAACAGAAAGACAACGTTGTATAACTGCCCATGTAGATACATTAGGGGCGATGGTTAAGGAAATTAAAGAAGATGGTCGTCTAGCATTGTCGCTCATCGGTGGTTACAGCTACAATGCGATTGAAGGTGAATACTGCGAAATCGAGACACGAAGTGGAGAAACATATTCTGGTACTATTTGTCTTCATGAAACTAGCGTTCACGTGTATCGTGATAATGATCAAATTCCACGTAATCAAGAACACATGGAAGTAAGAATCGATGAAAAGGTAACATCTGAAGAAGAAACAAAACAATTAGGTATCCAAGTAGGAGATTTCGTGAGTCTCAATCCGAGAACTGAGATAACTCAATCAGGGTTTATTAAGTCGCGTCATTTAGATGACAAAGCGAGCGTGGCAATGATTATTGAGTTCTTAAAAAAGATTAGCAAAGATGACTTAAAACCTCCTTATACGACACAATTTTATATTTCTAACAACGAAGAAATTGGTTACGGTGCGAATGCGTCGATAGATCCCGAAATTGAAGAGTTGATTGCATTCGATATGGGCGCACTCGGAGATGGTCAAAGTTCAGATGAATATACCGTTTCAATCTGCGCTAAAGATTCATAGGGCCCATATCATAAGCATTTAACAGATCAATTAGTATCACTATGTGAGCAACAAAATATTCCGTATCAAATCGATATCTATCCTTACTATGGCTCAGATGCTTCTGCAGCATTACGTGCAGGTGTTGACGTACGGCATGCTTTATTCGGTGCAGATATTGAATCTTCTCATGCGATGGAACGTACGCATATCGATTCACTCAAAGCAACACAAGCGCTATTAGAAGCTTATTGTATGTCACCAATGACAGAAAAATAAAAAAAGTGATTGACAAAAATGATTCATCCAAGTATGATACTAAGTAATTACTTTTAATAATACTGACTCAGAGATGAAGTAGTGAATGCAGAACGTAGTTTCAGAAAGCTAATGGTAGATGGAAATTAGCACGTCGCATATCATGAATTGGGCTTTGAGTAGCAAGATTTAATATACTTTCATAAAGTGAACAATTAAGTTTGTTAACTAAGGTGGCACCACGGTAACGCGTCCTTATAGGTCTGTGTTACCGTGGTTTTTAGTTTTAGTGCAAATAAGATGTAGTACGTATGAAAAGTTGTAGTAACAGAAAGTCAGTGGTTGATGCGAACTGACACACTTTTATACAGAAATTGGGTCTTATTGAAGTAATTAAATAGTAATTTGAGTGAGTGAAACATCGAGGTGTTTTACTAATTAAGGTGGTACCGCGCGACTAGCGTCCTTTTTGAAGGATGCTAGTTTTTTAATTATCTATTGTTGAATAAAGGGAGGAATATTGATGCAAGTCTATTATGAGAAAGTAAAGGCGGATGTTACGCCCGAAGCTATAGCAAGGACAACAAAGAAAAAGATTATTTTAGAGAGTGCTGATAGCTCGCAGACGAAAGGCGTTATTCTATCGTCGTGCTAGATGTTTGTGGTGAAGTGATTTTAGATAATCATGAATTTAGGGCGAGCGGTCCTGGTATTATCCAAGCAAATTGGGAACAGCCGTATCAATTTCTAAAGCATTTTTTAAACGACTATAAAGTAACTATTGATGAGAAAACACTGAGACAGCTCCCATTTATTTCAGGATTTATCGGTTCTTGTAGTTTTGATCTCGTCCGACATGAGTTCCCCAAATTGCAGGAAATTGAACTTTTGGACCATAAGCATCATGACTTACATTTTTATATGGTCGAGGATGTTCTAGTGTTTGATCACTATAAAGAAGATCTTTATATCATTGCTTCTAATTTATTCTCAAAAGTGGAAGAAGAAGAACTTCAAAAACGTGTACAGTCTCAAATTGAGAATTTAAAAAATATAACTGTCTTTAGTGAAACACTTCCGTTTGAGACGCCACAAGATAAAGTTGTCAGTGGCAATATTTCTAAAGAGAATTTTATTAAAAATGTAAGAAAATTCAAGAAACTTATCGCTGAAGGGGATATGTTCCAAGTAGTGCCTTCGATTATTTACAGTTATACGCACGATTTCGGAGATCAACGTTTCCCATTGTCTTTCCAAATGTACCAGAATTTAAAAAGACAAAATCCGAGTCCGTATATGTATTATCTCAGCATGGGCAATACGATTGTTGTCGGCAGTTCGCCGGAAAGTTTCGTGAAAGTGAAGAATAATCGCGTCTATACGAATCCAATTGCTGGAACGATTAAACGTGGTGCAACGGAAGAAGAGGATCAAGCGTTGGCAAAGCAACTGCTTTCAGACGAAAAAGAGTTAAGTGAACATCGCATGCTTGTTGACCTTGGACGTAACGATATTCATCGAGTATGTCGACCCGGCACATCTGAAATTCATAAGCTCATGATGATTGAACGATACGAACATGTCATGCATATCGTTAGTGAAATTTCAGGTGAGCTTGATGATTTATCACCGTTGGAAGTCATCACGAGTCTCTTACCAACAGGTACAGTTTCCGGAGCGCCAAAGTTAAGAGCAATTCAACGTATTTATGAAACAACACAACAGAAACGGGGGATTTATAGCGGAGGTATAGGTTACATCAACTGTAATCATGAACTTGATTTCGCACTAGCGATACGGACGATGATTGTTGACGTAGGAAAGGTAAACGTAGAAGCCGGGTGTGGTGTCGTTTATGATTCGGTTCCTGAAAAAGAATATGAAGAAACACAAATGAAAGCGAAAAGTTTATTGGAGGTGACACCATGATTCTAATCATCGATAATTATGATTCATTTACTTACAACTTAGTTGATATCGTGGCGCAACATCGTAAGGTCAAATTAACTTATGTTGATCAAGTTTCTATTGATCAATTAATAGGATTGAACATTGAAGGTATTATTATCTCACCTGGACCAGGGCATCCACAAGACTATCCAGAGTTGATGAAGATAATCCTTATATTCCCTAATGTACCAATACTTGGTGTGTGTTTAGGAGCACAAGCTTTGACGTGTTACTACGGTGGCGAAGTCGTACAAGGCTCCAATATTCTACATGGTAAAGTAGATCAGATGGACATACTAGGAGAATCAAAGTTATTACGAAAGATTCCACAATCTTCTGATATTATGCGTTATCACTCTTTAGTGAGTGACCCGAAATCTTTTCCTAAAGAACTTACTATCACAGCACAAACCAGCGATTGTATACAAGCATTTGAACATCAATCATACCCTCACTATGGCGTACAGTTTCATCCAGAATCCTTTGCGACTGCGTATGGGGAACAGATGATATTAAATTTCTTAGATATATGTAAGGAGGCAGAACATCGTGGCGTTAAAGTTAAAACTACAACAGCAACAAGCACTGACTCAGAGTGAAATTAACGACTTTGTAACGTTATTGATTTCGCCTGAAATTGAACAAGAAGAGAAACGACATTATTTACAGGCCTTTTCAAGTAAAGATTATAGTCAGAAAGAATTAACTTATTTATCGCGAGCACTCATACACACGATGTATGACCCACAACCTTATTATCCTGAAGGTATGTGTGTATGCGGTACAGGTGGGGACCGTTCTAACAGTTTCAATATCTCCACGACAGTCTCGTTTATCGTAGCAAGTGCGGGTGTTCCGGTAATTAAACACGGCAACAAGAGCATTACGTCCGCTTCGGGCAGCACAGATTTACTGGCTGCGATGGCGATCAATACCACACCAGTGGCTCAAACACCAACGCAGCTCCAGGAAACGCATTTAGCTTTCTTGAGCGCGACCGAGACATTTCCGGTGATGAAGCATATTCAGCCTGTTCGTAAAATGATTGAAACGCCGACTATTTTTAACATTATCGGTCCAATCATCAATCCTTTTCAACTCGATTATCAAGTGATGGGTGTCTATGATAAAGAACGTTTACCGCATATTGCGCAGACTCTACAAGACTTAGGACGTCGTCGAGCAATCGTTGTCCACGGCGCTGGTGGAATGGATGAAGCGACGTTGTCCGGTGAGAATATCATTTATGAAGTGAATCAAGATACAGGCATTACAAATTATACCTTAAATGCTTCAGATGTAGGCTTACAATCAGCAGACAATACAGAACTTGTTGGAGGATCGCCGCTTGATAACCTACAAATTTCGGAACGCATTTTACGAGGAGAGGATCAATCAGCTAAATATGAAGTGGTCTTGTTAAATGCTGGACTTGCTCTTTATGTAGCTGAAAAGGCCGCAACGATACAAGAAGGAGTCGAACTGGCGCATACATTAGTTCAAAGTGGCAAAGCATTCGAACAGTATCAAAGTATGAAAGGAGAAGTTCATGACTATATTGGATGAAATCGTTGAGTATAAACAAGCGTTGTTAGCCAAAGGTTACTATGATGAACAATTAAACAAACTCGGTAGTGTCGATGTAACGCATAAGCAAAGTTATATTGATCAGCTTAAGCACAGTGAACAATTAGACATAATAGCTGAAATTAAATCTAAGAGTCCATCTTTAAATCAGCTTCCTGAAAAAGATTTGGGTCAACAAGTAAGGGATTATGAGCGCTATGGAGCAAGTGCGATATCTGTGCTGACAGATGAACGTTACTTTGGTGGTAGTTTCGAGCGACTTCAGGATTTAACGATGAAAACGTCTTTACCCGTGCTCTGTAAAGATTTCATTATCGATTCGATACAAATCGATGTTGCGAAACGTGCAGGGGCATCGATGATCTTACTCATCGTTAATATCTTATCTGACGAACAATTAGAGTCACTTTACAAGTACGCGACGCAACAAGGATTGGATGTGCTCGTTGAAGTTCACGATCGACAAGAGTTAGCACGTGCGCATCAACTCGAACCTGAGTTGATTGGCGTCAATAATCGTGACTTACATACCTTTATCACCGATGTCGAACATACAAATCAAATCTTGAGAGACAAACAATCAGGCTTCCTTTACATTTCTGAAAGTGGCATTCATTCTCCCGAAGATGTTGAACAAATCATGCCATCAGGTATAGAGGGATTATTAATAGGTGAAGCACTGATGAAGTGTGAGGATTTAAGTCAATTTCTTCCAAGTCTGAAGCTAAATAAGGTGAAATGATGAAACTGAAATTCTGTGGTTTTACAAGAAAAGAAGATATTGAGAAAGTGAAGCAGCTTAACGTAGATGCGGTAGGATTCATTCACTATCCTAACAGTAAGCGACATCTTCCCATAACAATGATTAACGAATTAATTAAGCCGCTTCCAGTAAAGATGGAGAAAGTCGTCGTTGTGGTCAATCCCTCTCGTGATACTATTGATGCTTTAGCTACGACGACAGCCATGACGACATTACAGCTGCATGGTAACGAACCATTAGAAATCATTCAATATATACGAGCACACTATCCCGATTTACGCATTATTAAAGCATTAAGTGCGCGTAATCAGGAGGAATTGCAAGTGCGACTCGACCATTATCGTAATCAAGTTGATGAATTTATTATCGACACACCTTCACAAGATTATGGTGGAACAGGTCAAGCGTATGATTGGGAAATCTTACGCGGCATTCACGATGTCCCTTTTATGATAGCGGGTGGACTTAACTACGACCACATTCAAACTATCAAGCAAATGGATTTAAACCATCACGGCTACGACATCGCTAGTGGGATAGAAACTGAGGGACGTAAAGATTTGGCTAAAATGAGACGCATTATCGAAAGTGTAAAAGGAGTGACAAAGTATGACAAATCCATTTAAACAAGAAATTCAAACAGAAGCGAATGAATTAGGATTCTTTGGAGAGTATGGCGGTCAATACGTACCTGAAACGTTAATGCCAGCAATTCAAGAGTTAAAGCAAGCCTATCAAGAGGCAAAAGCAGATCCGACGTTCCAAGATGAACTTAAAGCGCTACTCACAGACTATGTGGGTCGTAGTACACCCTTAACGTATGCGAAATCGTATACTGAAGCGTTAGGTGGAGCAAAGATTTATTTAAAACGTGAGGATTTGAATCACACAGGTGCGCATAAGATTAACAATGCGTTAGGGCAAGCTTTACTCGCGCGACGCATGGGTAAGAATAAGCTTGTAGCAGAGACAGGTGCAGGTCAACACGGTGTAGCAAGTGCGACAGTAGCAGCACTGTTTGATATGGAACTCGTCGTCTTTATGGGCGCAGAAGATATAAAACGTCAAGCATTGAACGTCTTTCGTATGGAATTGTTAGGTGCGAAGGTAGTCTCTGTTGAGGAAGGTCAAGGTACACTCTCGGATGCAGTCAACAAGGCGCTGCAATACTGGGTCAGTCATGTCGACGATACGCACTATTTACTCGGTTCGGTGATGGGGCCGGATCCATTCCCGACGATGGTTAGAGATTTCCAAAGTGTTATAGGCCAAGAGATTAAAGCGCAAATGGTAGATAAAGAAGGCCGTTTACCTGATGCGGTGGTTGCTTGTATCGGAGGCGGTTCAAATGCAGCGGGAACGTTCTATCCTTTCGTGTTAGATGATGTGAAATTGTATGGTGTAGAAGCGGCTGGTAAAGGTGTGGACTCTCAGAAACATGCCCTTGCTTTAAACAAAGGGACGCCAGGCGTGTTACATGGTGCGCGTATGTATTTATTACAAGACACACATGGACAAGTGCAATTAGCACACTCTATTTCAGCGGGACTTGATTATCCAGGTGTGGGCCCGAGCATTCTTACTATCATGACTTAGGTCGTGTGACGTATGAGACGGCGACGGATGATCAAGCGATGCAAGCACTGAAGCGCTTCACGCGAGCTGAAGGAATTATTCCAGCTATAGAAAGCGCGCATGCGTTAAGTTATGTTGAACGTTTAGCACCAACAATGAAGCAAGATGACATTATTGTGGTCACGGTTTCTGGACGTGGAGATAAAGATATGGAATCGATACGTTCTTATTTATCAACAGAAGGAGGGGACCAAGATGAGTAAATACTTTATTCCTTATATCATAGGCGATCAATCCTTTATCTCTAATTTAAAGTTATTACAAGAGCACGGGGCAGATATCGTTGAAATTGGTATACCGTTCTCTGATCCTGTCGCTGATGGGCCAACGATAATGGAAGCGGGTAATAAAGCAATTGCTGAAGGTATGACGGTAGAGAAGATACTTCAAGAACTCCAACAGCACCGTGATACGTTGCATGGGCGTTATGTATTAATGACGTACTATAATATTATTCATCATTACGGTGAAACAGAATTTCTAAGTGCGTGCGAGGAAGCGGATGTTTATGGTCTGATTATTCCGGACTTGCCGTTTGAACTCATCGAGGAGATGAAACAACGTCATCCAGAACGTCAAGTTAAGTTAATTTCTCTCATCGCAATGACAGCTTCAGAGGCACGTGTGAAACGCATTGCGGAGCATGCAGAGGGCTTTATATACACAGTGACGATGAACGCAACGACAGGTGAAGATGGCACGTTCCATCCTGATGTCAAAGCAACGATTCAACGTTTGAAATCTTATACGTCTGTGCCAGTAGTTGCTGGTTTTGGAATCCGTACGCCTGAACACGTTCGAGACATTGGGAGTGTGGCTGACGGTGTTGTGATTGGCAGTGAAATCGTCCGTCGTTTTGCTTCTCAAGAGCGAGCTACAATTACTACGTATTTGAAGTCTATTCGAGACGCGCTTGATTTGTAGCCTAACTATTATTTTTCAAATACGCATCTTATTTTTTAGCTGTGAAAAGATTTTCCAACGTGAAGAGCGGGTAGACTGATAGTGGATTTCGAAAAAGCTATAACGAGGGGTGTCAGTATGACTAAGAAAGTATTATTCGTCTTAACAAGTACGAGTCAATTTCCTGATGGTACACAGACAGGGTTGTGGTTGGAAGAAGCCAGTGTGCCATATCAAGTATTAACTGAAGCTGATATCGATGTAGATGTCGTGTCCATCGAAGGTGGCGAAGTGCCGATTGATGATAACTCAACTCAAAATAATGAACTTGAAACTTACAAGCAATTTGTTGATTTAATTCAAGATGTTCCTGCACTGAATCTCGTCAATACATCAGAGTATGACGCGATATATCTACCAGGTGGCCACGGTACGGTCTTTGATTTCGCAAACAATCCTCAACTCTCAGATATATTGCTATCCTTTAAAGAAGATAACAAGTTCATTGCATCTGTCTGTCACGGACCAAGTGCATTTGTAGGCGCGAAAGATAAGCAAGGCAATAGCTTAATCAATAACAAGACGCTGACTTCATTTACGGATGAGGAAGAACGTCAGATGGGCTTTGAAGAGCAAGTTCCGTTCCTTACGCAAACTGCACTACAAGACTTAGGTGCAAACTTTAAAGCTGCTGAAGCTTTCTCTTCACACGTTGAAACTGATGGACAATTGATTACAGGTCAGAATCCACAATCTAGTCAAGCAGTGGGTGAAGCATTACGCGACGCATTGTTAGGTCAAAAGTAGAAACTGAAGAATAACAGACATCGACTTTCAACAGTTCGTAGCTCTTAAGTATAGGGGGGCGACTGTTGGAAGTTGTTTGTTTTGTTTTCAAGAGTTTGAATTGTTCCATGTGTGTTTTGTTGTAGCGTAAAATGGATATATTCTGTCTCTTATACACATCT
>NZ_PPRN01000015.1 GCF_002902685.1 Staphylococcus pettenkoferi
TTATCCATTTTTATAAATTCTCCTTTTCAGATTAATGATTTAATGGTTATATAATATTATAACAGAAATGATTAAAGGATAGTATTTTCATGAAAGAATATTTATTAAAAACTTTATTAATTTCGACGACAGCTTCTGTTCTGTTTGGTTTCACAGGAGAATCGTTTGCACATGCGCAAGAAGTAAGCAGCGAAAATGGAGTTAAAACCCAACAATCAAGTGTTAGTCAATCTCAAATTAATCTAGAGAGCCAAAAATTAGAAGAAGGGCTTAATAGTTATTTAGGACTAATGGAAAGAATTCCGGATAATATCGCAAATCAAGGTATAGATGCAGCGGTAAAGTGGCTCAACCAAAATAAGGGTCCAGATTACAATGGTTATAAATTCATAGCTAAAAATGGTTATATTCAATCGGTTCCAGAAAGTAACACAGTAATTACATATGGTACAGGAGCTTGTGTCCTAGCAGTCGGTAATGCTATTGCTCAAAACGCTATACCTTGGGCGAAGATACTCAAAGTCAAAAAAGCAGCTAAAGCTATGGGTGGTATACAAAAATTAGTCAAGAATATAATGATTTCTTACAAACATCAAAGAAATATAGGGAAGTCTAAAACTAAAGCACTTAAATCTGCAACAAAAATATCCATGAAAGCTTTCCCTAAAGCGACTAGACAAGCTTTACTTGAAGTGTTTTCATTAGGTGGCGTTGCAACAGCTTGTTTCGGGTTATAGTTTGAGTAGTTTATATATTTAAACTAAAACTTCTACAACAATTGTAAATTTTATCCTTTTATCATAATAATACTTAAATATAAACCACTTCTTAAAACTGGTAAGTATATTAGAACCAGAATAAGAAGTGGTTTATTTTAACTTATTAAGTCATTCATTACCTATTAAGGTAAACGAGTTCTGTCCATATAATTCAATAGATCAACTACCACTCAGTAATTATTATCTAATCAGAGAGAAGATACTATGTTTGTTTTTTCTCTAGATAATTTTACTACTATCATCAACAACGAAAATATTATTACATTATTTACGTATTAACTACGTAATTGTGACAAAATATATGACTTTGATTATTAACCATTAAACATTGTCTTATTATAATCATTAAAAGTAACGCTTACTTATTCATCATCTCTATCCTTAGTTCTTTCAAATTTATCGCCATCTACTTTAATATGATCTTCATCTATTATCTTAACTTTACTTTTAGCATCTCCATCACTTATTTCAAGAGTATCTTTCTTTTTAGTTTCTTTAACTTTTCCAGTCACAAGTACAATTCCCATATGCTTTAATTCTGCTTTATCATCTTTAATTTTTAAGTATATCTTCTCTCCAGATTCTTTGTGCTCCCATTTACCTTGTACCTTTTCTTTAGCACTTTTACCACATGCTGAGAGTGAAAGTGCTAGAATACAAACACTTAATATCATTATCAATTTTTTCATTATGTATATCCCCCTTATATATTACAACAATAAAGCTTCTTCCTCAGTTCAAAGAAAGAAGCTCTGATTTATTAATCGAAATATTTTGCTTATTTCTTTGCGAATTTTCTACTTACTAATACTCCTATACCGAGTGCTAATGCCATTGAACCGATTATAATGTTGATTGCAGTATTGTCATTTTGGCCACTTTCTGGTAGTTCATTAGCTTGATTATTGGCTTTTGGATTTTGAATAGTTGATGTTTCTGACGTAGCTTGTTGTCCATTGTTATTTTCAGCTTGAGATTGTTCAGATTCGGAAGTTTGATTGTTATCTTCTGCTAAATCGTAACTTCCGAATTTGGTAAATTCGTCATTAGCTAAACCGCTACTTTTAACCTCCCCATCTTTATAAACACGATATACACTACCACCTACATGTGATTTGTTATGCATATGGATTTCATAGTAGTCACCTTTGTCCTTAGGGTCAGAATATTCACCTATATCTGGATTCATGCCATGGTCTGAACCTACATCTTTCACTATATCCACAGCATTATCGTCATTTACTTCGGAATATTGTTCAGTTGCATCTACATGATTAAAGCCTGTGCTACCTGCTAAAACAGCTCCAACTACTGTCATTGAACCTAGAATTTTTAAGCTTTTTGTCATCAAACATCCCCCTTTTGCTAAGATACTATGAACTTATCACATATAATATTTCATCTCAATATATTTTAAAATATAATCCACAGAATTTCATAATTATATAAACACAATAGTTGGTTTTTCAGTATATTGTTAAGCAACCTTTATTGATATATAATAGTCTTATCATTCAATAATACAACTGTTACATATTATGAAAGTGAGAGTGTCTTTATGAAAACTATTTTCAAACTTATACCTATTTTCTTTTTAGTTGGACTATTATCGGCTTGTGGAAATGATGAAAGTACAAATGATAGTACTGATAAAAATAATAAGCACGCTACCAACAAAAGCGACTCTTCTAAAAAGGATAATGACAACAAAGATAATACTGAATCTAAAGAAGGCGATGAGCAAAAAACAAATAAAATCGAGCTACATGATTACATGAATTCTTCTGATAAGAAATTGATGTATAGAGTAGCAACAAATTTATATGATAAACCTACAAAAAAGGGAGAGCACTTTGAATTAGAAGATGTAAAATCAAAAATAAAAGGATCTTTCGATAAAGACGGTTTCTTAGATAAAATAGTAGCTGTCCAAAATGGAAAGATACGTGAATTTAAAATTGAGCAAATCGATTCTGCTTCATCAATAACTGGAAAAATTAAATATACCTTTAATGAATGTCTTAAATACGACACTAATAAATTGATGGATAAATTGGACCATTATGGAGATAAACATAGTGATCAATCATCAAAATTTGTCGAGCCACGAAAAGCTGCGAGATTAGATGAAGAAGGTAATGTTTCTACAACATCATATTTATTTGGACAAAAGGATACAGGTCACTCGTATGATAAAGATGCGAATAATCACGAATATAAAGAGTTAAAAGAGGCATTAAAGAAAAATAATCCTTCTCATAGTTCGGTTGATGACGATAAATTAGAAAGATACTTTACATTTAATACTTCTATCAAACCTTTCGAATACAAAGGTCAATATTATTCTGGTTTAGCTTATTATAGCGATGCCGGTCATTCTGGAAATATTGAAAGATTATTACTTGTTCCTGTTGACCACAAAAATGACCAAATTGTTCTAGACGACAAAAAATACTTTGATAAAGATGAACTTATTGATTATAAAGATACAGATAAAGGTGAAAAAGAGAAAAAAGAAAAAGAAGACGAGTTAGATAACCTTTAATTTCATCGTGGTATCATTTATTAAGTGAATTTCTGATTAGAGTCTTTTATGAGCGAATCATAAAGGACTCTTTTACTATATAACAGAAGCTCCCCTCTTTACTCTAAGAGAGAAGCTTCAACAAAATAACTGTAATATATCCCTAAATCTATCGCCGTGTTCCCGATTTATATTCTGCTCGCTAACGTGCCTGTAAGCGTTGTTGCGTTCAGAACTTTCAAAGGTCGAGACAACATGTCATCCCGTAGCCTTTGTATCTCGAACTTATCACACATCATATTTCATCGCAATATATTTAGAAATCTAATTATAGACACGTCACTTATCATTATTAATGCATTTTTAACTTTGTATTATATTGTTTTAAAATTAATTTCAAAGCGTTAACCTACTGAAAAAACTAAACAATCCACTTCGTTAAACTTAAAATCAATGGAATTGTGACGATGGAAAGTACCGTACTACAGAACAACGTGGAGGCCATCTCTTTCTGCAACGTGTTGAATTTGATCGCCATAATCACTACTACTGAACCTACAGGTATACTGACTGCTAAGGCTGTATAGTGAATCGTTTCGTAAGAACAGTGGAGTAGTTTTAACACAAAAATAACAATGAGCGGTGTAACGATATTTCGAATAATGACAGAAAGTATCACGTTAAAGTTAAAAGCAATTTTTTGCGTATAGAGGATGATTCCTGACGTAAACATCGCAATTGCAGGAATGGCCATCCCCATAATTTCACCCGTTTTTATGATGATATATGGCATGGGGAAACGAACTAAAAGTAAAATTACGGCCATAATAGGTGCCAATATCACAGGTTCCTTTAAAGTAATCAGTAAATTTCTCATAAATGAGACGTGATGTTTATTATTCTGAGAAGAAAGCATGATGAAAGTCATCGGTTGTTGAACGAGCGCAATAGCGAACGCGGCTGACACGATAATCACAGTAGTAATGTCGTTACTCATGAAAGGTGCGAGAATTGGTTTACCGATAAACGGAACTGCTGCAGATGAATACGCTAAACTTCGTAAGGCCGTCTTTTCAGGTGTCAGAAAACATATGTAATGTAAGATCAGGGTGAAACACACCATAAAGATGCTGAGCGAGAGAAATATAATAAAGAATAAATTCAAATTATGTAATAAAGTCTTGATAGGAATCGATAATATGGATGAAAATAGACTGAATGGCAAGAGATATTGAATCACGATGAGGTTAAACGTGTTGCTATCACTGAGCGTAAAATGTTTTTTGACACTCGCATAGTACCCAATAATTAAAAGTAGGACTATGGGCGTTATTGCAGAAATCGCAATAGAAAACATAACAATCCTTCTTTCTATCAATTTGAATAACTTAACCACTATATCACAAATAATTTAATTATTGGGGAGTGCGTGTGGTGGTGAAAAGGATTGTATCAGAAATTAACTTGTATTTATCATCATTCTCCCTTACTAAATAAAGCCTCCCAACTCACTAAGTTGAGAGACTAAAACTATGCGTCCGCCGTGTTATTTTCAGAGCCAAGCCTTATTAATTTAAATCATTCATCTTTTTTCTTTCTTGTGAACATTGAACCTTTAAATTCGTTTTATCTTTCTGGATTAAGTGGTTCGGTTTATCAGTCATCGTATAATCATAATCAGGATTATTCTCATTAGCTTCTTGTTCAAGATAGTGACGTTCTTGAGCAGTAGGTTGTACGACGATATCAATAATATCTCCAGTCTGTTTATCTACGAGTCCATAGGAAGACATTGGCTTACCTGTAGCACTCGAAGATGGGAAAGTAACATATTGATACTTGTCAGTACTTTTCGCTTTATCATAATGGAATTCTTCATGCGCTCTAGCACCTTGTCCACTATGACTATACCAGTCGTACACCTTATCTACTGCTCCTTTTCGGAAACCTCACCTTTCTCTGCTTTATCATCAGAATTATCATTTTCGTCTTTATTTACTGAATTATCCTGTTCTTGGTTCACATTATTTGATTTATCGTTGTCACCTTTATTTGTAGATTTATCATCATTTTGGTCGTTATTATCTGAGTTTTGGTTTTGTTTTTTATCCACGGAATTGTCTTGTTTTTGTGAAGTATTATTAGAATCTTTGTTTTCCGTCTTACCTACTGAATTATCTTGGCTTTGTTGAACATTTTCTGATTTATCGTTGCCCACATCACTTTGTTGATTACTGTTGTTACTATTTTCTTCGTTAGTATTATTGTGGCTACCTGATGAATTATCATTTTTAGAGTTGTCTTGTGAGTTATCTTGTTGGTAGTTGGAACTTGACTCTATTGAACTATTGTCTTCTTTATCGCCACTGTCTACGTTATTGCTATCAGTGTTGTTGGTTTCTGTATTATTTGTCGTATTATATTCATTGTAAACATTGTGTGTTTCGTTACCACCATTGTTGCCGTTATCCGCTTGACCTTGGTCTTGATCACTTGTAGTTCCTACATCTTCTGAATTATCATTATTTGAGTTATTGTCTTTGTCATCATTAGATTTCTTATCTTTATCATGTTGTTCTTTATCTGGATCATTTGATTTTTTATCAGAATCCTCGTGATTTTCTATATTTCCGCAGGCACCTAAAAGTAAGGTCGAGGCTGCCACACCCATCAATAATTTCTTAAATTCCATACATATCTCCCTTTTTCTCTATAATCGATATATAGTCTATCAATTATATGGTAACAAAACATTTATATTGTCTACAAACTGATACTTACTATCTTTTGTTGGGTGAAAAAGTAGAAACTACTATAGATTGAACGCCAAAAAACCACTTTCACCCCAACATTATAGAAGAAACATCACTTGTTCTTCTACCAACATCGAAATGAAAGTGGTACACATTTTAATTATTTCCGCTAAATTCAATAGTTAAGCCATATTTCCCTAGCTTTTACTCATCATCGTCTTGATTCAACATTGCCACGACGTCGACAATCCCATCTTTACCACCAGCTACGTAATCCATCTCTTCGCCAAGCATTTGACCGTTAATGTAGCTAATAATCATAGGTAGGTTCATGCCAGCGTACAATTGGTATTTTGCGCCTTGCATGATGAGTTTGGACACAGTGTTAGCTGGAGTGCCGCCAAGTAAATCTGCAAAGACAACAACCTTGTCCGCTTCACTCGCAGCCGCTTTAAACTTCGCCGCAAAATCATCTGGGCCTTCAGACGGCATCAACGCCACGGTTTCGATATTCTCTTGTGGTCCGAGAATCATTTCTACACTGTCTCTAATTCCCTCACAGAACCCACCATGACTGATTAATATTAATTTCTCCATTTACGTTCACCTTCTAGCCTATATTTACAAAAAAGCCAGATACGCGAACTATACAATACAGTCCGCACACCCAGCCCTTTTACAGATTAAGGATAACTGCACGAATTCTACTAAATAATCCGTACACCTCACCTTTTATCTATCAAGGCCAGGCACACAAGTCTCCTCGCACACCTCGCCTTTTACTCAAACTGCCTAACTCCTCGACGCGACGACGGATCCTAACTCCATCGCCTCAAAGAGAGCTCACCTCACAACTCCTACCTCTCAATCTTAACCGTGTGTAATTACGCCAAGTGCGGATAACAAGACAGAAAGGATGAGCACGATGAAGATGGCACGTGTTGCGTTCATGTGCTTGCGACCGAGTAACCAGTACACGCCGAGTGTAATGGCAAGTGGTAATAATTTCGGCAAGATCATATCGACGTTCTGTTGGATGTTGACTGTAACTTTACCGATTGTTGGTGTCCATGCGAAGTTCACTTTAATAACTGTTGCTATCAGAGCGCCGACCATAAAGACCCCAAGCAACGTAGCAGCGTTCGTCAATGTTTCAAGACGATGTTGCATTGTTGTGATTAAGCTCACACCTTCTTTGTAGGCATAACCGAGCTGTTTCCAACGAAAGACAACGACACCGACTGTCACGATGAGCCAGAGTAGCGCGCCGAGTGGGTTACCTTGTTGTGCCATGTTACCGGCTAATGCACCCATAATTGTTGGGATAAGTGCGGCGAAGAGGGAGTCACCAACAGCGGCGAATGAACCCATGAGTCCGACTTTCATCCCTTTAACGGCTTCTTTAGACGCGATACCTTGTTCTTCTTCCATCGCGATATCGATACCTGTGATAATCGTGTTGAAGAAGTTACTTGTATTGAAGAATTGTACGTGTGTCTTCATTGCTTCTTTCAATTCTGGTGTATCATCGCCATAAATCTTACGTAACTGTGGCAAGATGTGATACAGATAACCGCTACCTTGCATACGCTCGTAGTTCCACCCCCATTGGAAGAAGAGAAGGCTACGACGGTTGATTTGGTTAAAGTCTTTTTTCGTTAATTGATAACCTGTTGTGCCAGTGTGACCGAGTGAAGTACCTGAACTTTGTGTTTTCTGATTCACATTTGAATTAGAGTTCGTCATCTTCTATCTCTCCTTCCGCATCGTGCTGTTGTGGCGTATTTTGTTGTGGTGTTGATACAGCAGGTTGCTCTGCATGACGCTTATAATCTAAAGCCGCAAGTGCCAATCCAATTAGCGCTACAGCTAACATCGGAATGTTAGATTCTGTGTAAGCGAAGCTCTTTTTAATACCTGTAACAGCTGTACCAATCGTATTCATGTTGGTATAGATTGCAGTAAAAATCGCTGTGATCATAAACCCGAGAATAAAGTACGGGAAGTGTTTCTTGAGCGGAAGGTAACGCAAGAGAATCGCGAAACCGACTGCTGGTAAGACGGCACCAGCTGTAGTTAAACCATCGCCGAGCCATTTCAAATCTGTGTTGAGATAGTGAACGACAGGTTTAACAACGCTTGCTCCGAACATCAAGGCAATCGCCACTGGAACGAGTCGTGATAATGCCCACGGTATCGCACCGTACAAGAAGTTACGCTCAATCGCTCTGTAATTCATGTTCTCAATATGCTTATCAATACGATGTGCGAAGAACGTATTCGTCATACGTGCTAACACGTCCATCCACACCATTAAACTTGCGACAGGAATCGCGAGTGTAGATAATGCTTGTTGTGTATTCATATGGAAAGCTACTGAGAATGCGACAGCAAGCACTGTACCTGAGTTCGCATCGATCTTAGACGCGCCACCAAATGTCCCTACACCGAGGATGACGAGTTGCATACTACCACCGATGATGAGTCCGGTCTTGAGGTCACCCATGATGAGACCTGCGATGAGACCGGCAAATACCGGTTGGTTTAAGGTGTTAAACTGAATTTCATCTAGAATTTGGTATCCTGCATAGAGTGAAAGAAGCAGGATTTGCCACCATAATATTTCCATAAGCTATCGCCCCTTTGTCGTGTGATGTCTCATGGTTGTTGAGGCTGAAATTGTGTTTGCCATCTTTAGTATTTCGATGGCTCAGTTCATATGCCACGCAACATCACGCGTGAGTTAATCTTTGATATTTCCTGGGTAATTATTTCTTCAATAACGGCATAAACGCTTCTGCTTTGTTATTCGGTACCATTTGAGAGACAATGTCTACACCCTTCGCATCGAGCTCTTCGAAGACACGTACATCTTCGTCTGTGACATTGATTGAATTGGTAATCGAACGTGTGTCGTCTGATTGCGACATGTTACCGACGTTCAATGTACCGAAATCCACGCCATAATCTAAGAGACGTAAGAAACGGTCAGGTTTACGCGCCACAATCATGAGACGTTGTGAATCATATTTACCGTTTTTAATATTCGTCGCTGCTTTCTCCACAGGTAAGACGCTGAGGCGAATTCCTGCAGGTGTCGCGAGTTTCAAGCTTTGTTTCTCAACATCGTTCTGCGCCACTTCGTCATCGATGACCATGAAACGTGTAATGCCAAGTTTCATCCCCCAGAGGTTCGCCACTTGACCATGGATCAAACGACCGTCAATTCTGCTTGCAATAATTGCCATAGGACATTCTCCCTTTCTTGTGTGTTATTTCTCGTGTGTGCAATTGCGTCAAAGTTCAAGTTGGATATAGATGGTAAAATAATGTGTATATTCGACGAGCGGATGCGTGATTTCGATTGTAATGTTGCGACTTAATTGCATGTGCTACAACGCACTCCCCTATGCTTCGCTTGCTGCGTCTTCCATTTCTTTAAAAACAGGTTTCTCGCGTAATGTAATCGTCTCGGCATACTGTCCTTCTGTCTCGAAGATGATGATTTCATTCTGACCTTCACGTAACCAAGCTTGTGAAATGTACAATGATAGCGTAGGTCCAACTTGCCAATAACGACCGATATTCACGCCATTCACAAGCACGACACCTTTACCGAATACACTCAAATCAATATAGGTATCTTTCGGTTCTTCGACAGTGAATTCAAAGCGGTGGAAGGTTGGCGTTCCTGAGATGTCCCTTTTACTCCAGTCAATATTAGACACTTTCTCAAAATCTAAAGCATATTGTTGATAATCTTGGACAAAGTGTAAGTCTTGCATTAAACCTTGATTCAAACCTTTGCGCTGTGTTGGCGCCAGAAGTTTGTAACCGTAGTTCACGCGCCCTAGATTCTCGACTAGAATATCGACTTGCGCCGTCTCACTTTGGTACATCACGTCGAACTTGTCACTCACTTCGTCATAGCACGTGGTTTGAACAAGTTGTTGGTCAAGGTAAATGTGTGCTCGATCTCGCGCTTCGACGAGACGTAATGCCTCTGTGTCGTTATCGCTCTTAATCGTAGTGCGATACAACGCGTAACCGTAGCCGTCGCCCAATGCTTCCATCGGTTGTGGGTACTTCGACTCTGTAACTGTCGCAATGTCATCTACATTTTCAAACAAACTCACTCGAGATTGAACTGAAATATCAGAAATTGACATATAATCGCGATGTCGTGGTTCGTGCTGTTCAACATCAGGCACGAGTTTTTTCAAACACGCCTGTAACGCAAAGTATTTCTCACGCGGTTCGCCAGATTCATCGAGTGGCGCATCATAGTCATATGACGTCACTTGAGGCAAATCACGCGTACCACGTGCAGAACAGCCATTCCAGAACGCATAATTCGTACCACCTTGGAACATGTACAAGTTCAAGTGGCCATGTGTGAGCGCATACCGAACTTCTTCCACTAAATCCTCACTTTCGCGTTGGATAATCGGGTCACCCCAGCGGTTAAACCAGCCGTCCCAGAACTCCGTGCACATGAGCGGTTGCGTTAATCCATGTTTCTTCTGAAAGCTTTTAAGATTAGTAAAATGTTCTTTCGTACGCGAACCGAAGTTACCTGTTACGACCACCTCTGAATCGTCTACAGAACCCGCTTCTAAACATTGTGACCAAGCACCGTCACTCGTGAAGAGAGGTACCGTCACTCCGTTGTCTCGCATCAGTTGCATGATTTGTCGAAGGTACGTTTTATCCTCACCAAAGGAACCATATTCATTCTCAATCTGCATCATGATAATATGTCCATGTTCATCAATTTGGAGTGGTGTTAGAATTTGAAACAATTCATGATAGTAACGTGCGACTTTTTCAATAAATCCCTCATCACTCGAACGCAAACGCATATGCCGCTCATTCAACAACCAAGCAGGTAAGCCACCAAAGTCCCATTCTGCACAGATATAGGGGGAAGGACGTACGATGACATACAATCCTAGCGACTTAGCTAACTGGATAAAGGCTGCCACATCTTTCTCACCTTGGAAATCGAACTCACCTTCACGCATTTCGTGATAGTTCCACGGAATATATGTCTCCACCGTATTCATGCCTAGCGCTTTCAGGTTAAACAAACTGTGTTCCCAGTCTGCACGAGGGATGCGGAAGTAGTGAATGGCACCCGAACGAATCTGGAAAGGCTCCCCATCTAAATAGAACGTCTCGCCTACTGTGAATCGCGAAGTCATTTCATTATTTAATCGGCGTCGCATAACGCTCGTTCACCTCATTAAGTGCTTGTAAGTTGCGTAACCCTTCTTCTGCGATCCATTGACGTGCTGCTGTTTCGCCTTCTTTAACGAATGCTTCGGTCGCACCTTTCCATGTCGCACGACCACATAACACGCCGTTAAATGTTGAGCCTGATTCTTTCGCGAAGGTTAATGTGCGTTGGAAGAGTTCCACCGAGATACCGCCACTTAAGAAGATGTACGGTAATGTTGTACTTTCCGCTTGTGCTTTGAAGTGTTCGGCTGCTTCTGCTTGTGTATAAACGGATGTTTCTTCTCCTAATCCTTCTACAAAATTCATGTTTGTCGGTGTTTCGACTTTTAAGACATCTACTTTGTAACGTGGGTCACTAAAGACTTTCATCGAACGAATCACTTTCGATGGACGCAATTTCACATATTCTGCGCTTTTTTCATCTTGTAACTGGCTATCGTAAGTGAGAATTTCGAGTAAGAACGGCATGTGTTCCGCTTCGCACTCACTGCCAACACGCTCAACGAAAGCATGCTTGATAGCGTTCGTCTCCTCATTGTCATCCACGTCGTAGTACAACAGGATCTTCACGGCATCAGCGCCCGCTTCTTTCAAACGTTGTACAGACTGATTTAATACCAAGCGAGGTAAGCGTCGATCGTCGCCTTTGTCATAGCCCGTTTGTTCGTAAGATAGGATGAGGCCTGCGTGTGCGTCACGACGTTCGGATGCCGGCAAACCGTATTCTGGATCGAGCAAGATACTCGAACCATGTGGCGTGAGGATTTCAGATACGAGGCCTTTGAAGGCGCTCATGTTCTCGTCTGTAGCTTGGTCTTGTAGGAGGCGTTTCAAGGCACCTCGTTGGTCAATCGCGATTGCGGCGAAGATACCGCGTTTGTCTAGTAATGGGGTTAAATCTTTGTTTGTCATCTATACCATCTCCACTTGAATTTGTGTCGCAAAGTGTTCCACTTGCGCTATATTGATCTTTCCAGTTTCTTTCTGCAGTGCGTTAGACATGCCGCATGCGAGTGCGTGTCGTATGAGTTGTTCAGGCTGTTGCTTAAAATGTGTCCTACCATACGCGATGCCTGCCACGGTTGAATCTCCTGACCCTACTGCATTGACAGCTTGAATCGTTGGTACTGTTGCACGGTAGATGTGATTGTCGAGTTTGATGATGGCGCCGCGTGCACCTAATGTTAGGAAAACGTCGATGTCTTTGAGTAATGTATGCGTTTTCATGAGCTGGTAAAAATTTTTATCCGTATCTGGATGCTCGCCTACTAATTGCGCAAACTCATCTTCATTCGGCTTGATACAGCGAATCGGAAGACCACTGCCGAGTGCCGCCTTCAAATCATCAGCACGTGTATCGAGAATCGTGTATTGGGCTTGGGCGGTAGAAAGTACCTCTCGTAAATGTTCAAGTGCTGTAGCACCTTCGAATTGCGGCGAACTACCACTAATTGTCATAACCTCTGGATGTGCGTGAGCTTTCAACTGCTCGATATAATTCGCTTGTGCTGCCTGTGATACAACAGGACCCTTTTCCAACACCTCCGTCTGATGCTGGCTATCATTAATCGCCAAACACTGTCGCGTCTCGCCTTCAATCGTGACCGCAGACACCGGGATGTCTAAACGCTCAAGTTGATCCGCAATCCAACGGCCATTCGCACCACCTAAATAGGCATACGCATGTAAGTCTGCACCGAGTTGCGCCAGCACCTTTGAAACATTGATGCCCTTGCCTCCTGGATTTTTAATCGTCTCAGTCGGACGGTGAACATCGCCCAAATGAAAGTCAGGCACCGTATACGTGATATCGACAGAAGGGTTAAAGGTATGTGTCACAATCGTCATAGTGCGCCCTTACCCTTCGTACTCATAAATCGTCACGCCTTTCACGACGCGGTTAATAAAGCCATCCGGACTCGGATTGTCAGGGTTCAAACCGAAACTCACCGACTTCTTACTCGCCAAGAGCTGACCAAAGATGAGGTATGTCAACGCAAGCTCGAAATCATTAAAGTCCGCCACGAAATCCAGTTCCGTCGCAAACTCAGAATCGGCTTCGTCGCGACCGAGAATTAGGATATCGTAATCCGTTTGGCCATCCTCAATCTCATAAATCAAATCTGTCTCATAACGACGGCGGTAAGCATCATTACTTCGCAACATGATAAAGAGCGAATTGTCGTTCAGACCCGCTTTCGGACCATGACGGAAACCGAGCGTCGTCTCACGTTGAATCTCGATGCGGCCACCTGTGAGCTCATTGAGTTTCAGCGCCACTTCACGCGTGAGCTCGCCGATGAGCCCCGTACCCACATAGAACACTTTGCGGAATTGGTTATTTGACGCCACTTGGTTAACGACAATTTCAAGTTCTGTAAAATACTTCTCGATCGTCTCGTAAAAATGATCTGTAACCTGACCTCCAAAAAGTAGATAGGCCGCCAGTAGCATCGTTGAGAAACTCGACGTCATCGCAAGCGATTTGTCATTCGTCTCTTCAGGAAGGACGATGCGGAAGATATTGTCCGCTTCATATTGCGCTAAGAATCCATCCTTGTTATTCGTGATAAAAATATGGAAGACGTGTGGAGTGATTTGATTCGCTAACTCCACTGTTCCTTTCGTCTCAGGACTGTTGCCTGAACGCGCGAAAGAAACCACGACATAAACTTTGTTAGATTCGATGAAAGATTGAGGGTTCGTCACGAAATGCGTCGTCGAGACATTTTCAAACTCCCAACCTGGATGTAGTTGGTTGATTTCTGATAGACGTAGCGTGTCGCCTACATAGGCCGAGGAACCCGCCCCAGTGAAGAGTACCTTGACCGGTCGTCCATCAGCATAGTCGTTGATACGTGTGACGAATGCGTCGAAATCGTGTTGGCGGTCAGCTACGATATTCCGCGTGCGACGCCACATCTCCGGTTGTTGCCGAATTTCTTTGTAAGTATGCGTTTCATGTAACATACCTTACACCTCCGAAATTGGTTATGTTGTCATAACCAGTTAATTTAGTAGAGATGACGAGTGCGTGTTGAGTTAAAGTCGCGACTCGCCCCAAGTTATGCGTAATGGTGGGTGGTTGCGTTGGGTAAAATGCAACCTACTAAAAATTAAAAGTGGGTGCGCATTCCCTATTAAGTAAAAATTACCTCTACCATCTGCTAATAATCGAGAAATGCGCCTACCTCATTTTACAAAATCCCATCTACCATCGTCTAAAAATCGAAATTGGTGTCTACTCGATATATAGCCCCACGAAAATCGAAATTGGTACCCACTCGATATCTAGATCCACGAAAATCGAAAAAGTGAGGGCTGTCCTATTCTAGTAAAATCCCATTGACCATCGAATAAAAATCGAAATTGGTATCTATGCCATTAAACAAAAACACACTATTTCCGATTCTGAATTAACTTCACCGTATATTTATAATCTTGCGCTTTGGCTACAGATTCCGTGAATTCAACAATACGATTATCTACGTAGCTATGGCGCTCAATAAACATACAGACATCGTCCGGCTCCGTTTCTAAATACGTCGCCTCTGCCGTGGACATTTTACGAGAAGTTAACGTTTCATACGCATAATCGATTTCAATTTGATAGTAATCATGCAATGTCTCGTACAGTGAGTGCTGGTTGAAATCAAAGCGATCCAGACCTTCACACATGTGAAGTGGCAAATACGTCGTTTCGTAAATCAGCGGTTTCTCATTTGAGAGACGTAAACGACGCAATTTATACACTTTCTGAAACTCCGTCAACTGCATGTGTTGTTGCACATATGACGGCGGTTCAATCGCTTCAATACTGAGCATAATCGTGCGTGGCGTGTCCCCATTTTTAACAATTTCGTCTTTGAAACTATAGAGATTATCCAACATCTGGTTATATTGATTGCCCAAGACGTAAGAACCACGACCGTGCTCAGTGCGGAGATACTGATGCTCCTCCAGATGCTTCAACGCCTCACGTATCGTAATCCGACTCACATCATACTCGAGCGACAATTGCCGTTCAGAAGGGAGCTTCTCCCCCTCTTTGTATATTCGATTCTTGATCTTATCTTTGAGATCCTCAAACACTTGAAGATACAAAGGCATTTGCAAATTACTCATGATAACTCCTAACTGGTTATAACCACTTTTAGTTTATACTAGAAATTTTGATAAGTAAATAGATTTGTAAAAGGCTAACCTCTATTCCTGCGTCGATTATTACTTACTCTTAACTACCTGCACCTACTGAGGATGCACTTTGACTTTGCTTAATATGCAAATTCATAATCGCTTGCGCATAAAGTGCGAGCCATAATTCTGGTGGATAGTCTGTAACGTTTCTCGTAATATGGATACGATGTTTTTCGCCGCGTTTCTTCGTCACTTTATTTTTACCTAAATCGAAGAACGACCGCTTCGCCTCAAAGAACGTTTTGTCATTTTCTGTAATTTCAATTTCTGTACTGAGATATGGATTAGAAAGTTCAAATTCGCGCTCGTCGATGAAGAGTTTATAGGCTAGCTGTTTCTTAAACCCTTTCTCTTTAAATGGTTTCTGCTTACGGAATACACCAATCTTCTCGCCATCCAAATAGACATCGTATTTCGCATTATACATAAACCAATTTGCCCGCTTGAGCCAAACTTGATGATGTTCAGAGTTAATAACAGTCCCTTGATAACTTCCGCCTCCCATATAGTAAATCCAACGTTGAAATTTCGATTTAAACCATGGACTAAACGTTATTTCTTCAGAATCTGCATTATAAATCGTAATCGGATCATCTTTCCAAATCATGAATGGTGTTTGGTAAAAATATTCACCTTCTCGCAAATTCAATTTTTGAATGACTTCTTTGTGTTCAGACTCATGAGATTTTGATTTATTCAGCATGTCTGCACTTCCTTTTATTAAAATTTGGGTCCCTTACTTTTTCTCAATATCTAATCTGATCAAGCTTTATTTTCTAGAATCTTGGGCCAGACATCGGTCCCATAGCAACGTTATTAAAGATTTTAAGTTCTTCCTCGCTATTCAAATTCGTTTGAACGTAGAGTGCAACTAATATTTCAATAGGTACAGGTAAATCATTGAGCGCTTTCTCTACTCTCAACTTTTGAGAAATCCCTCTTACCTGAATCGCATAGCGAATCTCATCTTGTTGACCTTTAAAGGCAGTTATCAATTTATCGCGACCATGTGACAATTGCGTCACTGTACTTTCGTAACCTTTATCCAACTCAATCTTTTCATTTTCTGTAATCAGTTTATAGGCCATTTTACTAAAATACGCTTTCTCACGAATGAGCCGTTTCTTCCTATAAATTCCTACATATTGATTATCTATATAAACATGATATCTTACCCTTAACGAGAAAGGATTTATGCGTTTCAGTTCCACTTTATGGTCTGCAGATGTGAGCTCAATACTCGTGAGTGGCCATCCTACGTAGATATACAGCCAATTCTGGAACTTACTTTCCGTGTGAAGTTGAAAAGACATCTCAGGATTGCCATGTACCGTAATCGTTTGATTGGCGAAAGCAAGTCTTGGCGCATGGTAATAATATTCGTTAGATGCTAAATCTAAAGTATAACTCTGCTCAGCTTTATGATAATCATGCTTATAAATCTTGTACATTATTCCCCGGGAAATGAGAAAGATGATAAATACGATGGCAACTAATCCCCAGAGGGCAAGTCCGAACCAAAGCGTTGGAGTGATTAATTCCTGATTTGTGATTAAACGATAAAGTATGTAACTCACCATGGCTACACTGCCGACGATGAGTAGTAGAAAAGTGCTTAATGTACGCACGATAATACCTCCGTATTGTGAATTTCACTTACCTCTAGCCTAGCATAAATTAAGAAATGAGTGAGAAGATATCTGAAATAAAAATCCCTTCACTATTTGAAATAATGAAGAGATTAAATCGGTAATTCTTATGAAATTGTTTTGCAGTTTTAGGATAGTCTTCTGTCTATAATATTAATTTTCACCTGCAGCAGCTTTTTCTTCTCTAACACGCTCAACGTAGTCTTCATAACTTTCATCTTGGTCCGCATAGTTCCATCCAGCGCCACCGCCTCCAGCACCACTTGCTTTTTCTTCAGGCGTTCTGTGGTCTAAAGCATATTGACTTTTTTGCGCTTCTTTATATTCTTCATAAGAAGGGTCACCTTTCTGCATATTTATATGAATATGTTCACCTTCATTTTCTGCTTGCTGATTGTCTCCACTACTCTGGTGCTCATTTTCGCTACTTTGCGCTTCACTTGATTGAGATACGTCAGATGATTGGTCGTTGTCTCCATCTTCTTTGACTCCAAATTTTTGATGGTCATCTTGATGTTCCATCTCTGTATCTTCTTTAGCTGTTTTATGCGTTTTCTTATCATCTTGATGGTCTTTACTCGCTGAATCTTTATTTTCTCCACATGCACTTAGTGCTAATACTGAAATAAGTACGAGTGTAATTAAGTATTTTTTCATTATCTCTACTCCTTAATTAAATTCAACTTATTATACCACTTTTTTAATATATTTAGTTACAATATTTTAAAGTAATTTAACAACATGAAAGTCACAGAAACTTCATTACTTTTACCTAATAGAGCTGAAATTGTGAATAAAAGAGGGAATAGTAATAGTGAAGAAAGTAAGAGGGAGCGTGTTAATATGTTAGATTTAACAAATCAAGTAGCTTTAGTCACAGGTGGCGCGAATGGTATCGGTAAAGGGATTTCCGAATCACTCGCAGAAGCTGGTGCTAAAGTCATCATCGGCGACATAGACGAAGAACAAGGTCAGAAGACTGCAGAGGCGCTTAATGGTAAATTCTATAAAATGGATGTCACTGATAAACAAGCAGTTCAAGACATCGTAGATCAAATCGTTAAAGAGTTTGATAAAATTGATATTCTTGCCTCTAATACTGGCGTTTACCCACAAATTGAAATTGAAGATTTAACAGAAGAAGATTGGGATTATATTCAAAACATCAACTTAAAAGGTATGTTCTTCGTTACGCAAGCCGTTTTAAAAGAAATGAAAAAACAACAATATGGCCGTGTCATCATTACTTCTTCAGTAACTGGACCGATTACAGGTTATCCAGGATGGGCGCATTATGGTGCGACGAAAGCGGGTCAACTCGGCTACATGCGTAGTGCTGCACTCGAATATGCGAAATATGGCATCACGGTTAACGCAGTACAGCCTGGTAACGTCCTCACAGCTGGACTTCAAGCTCAAGGTGAGGTCTATCTGGACGGCACACGTAAGATTATCCCAACACACGAATTAGGTGAACCGGCTGATATTGGTTACGCGGTAGCATTCTTTGCTGCTAAGGAAGCGAAATTCATCACTGGTCAAAGTCTCGTCGTAGATGGCGGTCAACTCTTACCAGAAGAACCAGATGCGGTTAAAGATTAATCTTAGATAATGAACGAGTCCGACGAAAGTTTCTAAAGTTCTGCAGAGTGAGATTTTCTCGCACTTTTTAAAATACAGTTTTAGCACTTTCACATAACAATGCTCTACAAATATTTAAAAGCTGTTAGCCTCCGCGCTAGCAGCTTTTCATTTTAACTCACACGATATTTTGCGATTTATGAAAATCTTTTTCTCTAATAATTTGTGAAAATTTTAACAAAGTAATGAATTGTATGTCATTTCTTAGTAAAATAGAGGTGTAAAGAAAGGAAGCGTTAACATGGGAGAAAATACAAAAACGAAAAATCAGAAACAGACTACATTTAAGCCACTATGGTTGATTATTAGTATCATCGCGCTCGTCGTGGTGTTACTACTACCTACACCTGAAAGCTTACCATTCATGGCAAAAGGTGCACTCGCAATCTTACTCTTTGCGGTCATTCTGTGGGTCACTGAAGCTGTAACCTACCCCGTTTCATCCACAATGGTCGTGGCGCTCATCATCTTGCTCGTAGGGTTCAGCCCAGTCGGAGATTTAACCAAAGAGTTAGGTAATCCTCAAGCAAACGGCCACGTCTTGAAAGGCGACGACATCATGGGTACAGGTAACGCGCTCAAACTTGCATTCAGCGGTTTCTCATCAAGTGCAGTCGCTTTGGTAGCAGCAGCTCTATTTTTAGCAACTGCGATGAAAATCACCAATTTGCATAAACGACTCGCACTTTTAGTATTATCTGTAGTAGGAAATAAAACGAAAAATATCGTGATTGGAACGATATTAGTTGCGATTGCGCTCGCATTCTTCGTCCCTTCTGCGACAGCGCGTGCAGGTGCCGTCATCCCTATCTTGCTCGGAATGATCGCCGCATTTGGCGTTTCAAAGCAGAGTAAGTTAGGCGGTTTACTCGTCATGACAGCAGTTCAAGCGGTATCCATTTGGAACGTCGGTATTAAGACAGCCGCAGCTCAGAACATCGTGGCAATCAACTTTATCAATGCGAAACTCGGCGTCGACGTATCCTGGGGTCAGTGGTTCTTATACGCAGCACCATGGTCGATCATCATGTCCATCGCACTTTATTTCATTATGTTAAAAGTCATGCCACCAGAGCAAAAAGAGATTTCTGGCGGTAAAGAACTAGTCAAAAAACAATTAAATGAGTTAGGTCCAATTACTGGAAAAGAATGGCGACTCATCGTTATTTCTTTATTACTGCTCATCTTCTGGGCAACTGAAAAAATATTACATCCGATTGATTCATCATCCATTATCTTAATCGCATTAGCTATTATGTTAACACCACAAATTGGAATTATGTCTTGGAAAGAAGCAGAAAAACAAATTCCTTGGGGTACAGTCATCGTCTTTGGTGTCGGTATTTCACTCGGTAACGTATTACTACAAACTGGTGCAGCACAATGGCTCAGTGACAAAACGTTCGGTCTCATCGGTTTAGACAACTATCCAATTGTAGTAACAATCGCACTCATTTCATTATTCAACATTCTTATTCACTTAGGTTTCGCCAGTGCGACAAGCTTGGCATCCGCGTTGATTCCAGTGTTTATCTCACTCACTTCAACGCTACATCTCGGCGACCAATCCATCGGTTTCGTCTTGATCCAACAATTCGTCATCAGCTTTGGATTCTTGCTTCCGGTAAGTTCGCCACAAGCGATGTTAGCTTACGGTACTGAAACCTTTACAGTTAAGGATTTCTTAAAAACAGGTCTACCTATCACAGTATTAGGTTACATTTTAGTAGTTATCTTTAGTTTCACTTATTGGCACTGGTTAGGCCTCGTTTAATCCATTTCTGCAAAATATAAAGAGTGAGGTGATTTCGTCATCTCACTCTTTATGGACGGCTGAAAGTTTGGCGCTTTCGTCGTCCTTTTTTAAATTTATTGACCCGTAACAGTATCTCCTAATATAGGTTCTGTACCATTGCTGAATCTTATTTTTAGAGATTCACATGAATTCAAACAAGGTCGATTCATAACTTGAAAATGAATGTGAGGTTCTGAAGAATTACCAGAATTTCCACATTGCCCTAGCAATTCTCCTCTTTTAACTTCCTCACCAATTGCTTTCACTATTGTATGTTGCTTGAAATGCGCAATAAAGCTATACTCATCATTTCTATGCTTGATGACGACATAGTTTCCTCCGGGTTGATTGGCATTCATCGTTCCTACTTCATTATCGTGCACTTCATTCTCCACATCGATAAGCGTACCGTCAGCAGGCGCGACCACATCTTTATTAAATGCATAGAAATTCTCATTAGAATTAGGATTATTAACATAACTCATCCCATTTTTATCCACAAATAGATCGTAAGCATAGCGCTGATTCTTATAAACGTGATGATAATTTAACAATTCATTATCTCCGCCCCAGAACACCGTCCATTGATCATTTATCGGCATAGTATACTCAAGGTTTGTTGATTTAGCCTCTTCCGTAGATTCAAATATCTTAAACAACAGTCCTACAATTACCGATTCAGAATTGATGTCCACTCTTATTCCACCGCGACTGTTTACATCCAACCAAACATAGCGCTTTCCGCCATTCCAATCCATCTCTCGATATAGAACATGATTAAATTGATAACTGTTATACTGTTTCAAGATCTTTTTCACATTTCTCTTCTTCAACTTTTTCTTAAAAGGCTTACTTAATTGTTTATAAACTGTTTTGTAGTTATTTTGCTCAATATCGTTCAAGATTTCATATTTCAAAATTCTCACCTATCTATTGAAAACTCTCGTATCAAGCATTTTATCATAAAGATGAAAAAAGTCCCTCACTATAGCAGTAGTGAAGAGGCTTAATAATAGCAAGCAACTGCTTAAACAAAATCATAGTGGCAGTCATTAATAACCCTTATCGACCAGAGAGTAATATAGTTGCCGTCAATATCTCCAGTAGTCAACTAAGACATCAAGAAGAGGTGTCTCATCATGATAGAGCTTAATATATAATCTGTCTCTTATACACATCT
>NZ_PPRN01000016.1 GCF_002902685.1 Staphylococcus pettenkoferi
AAACACAAAGGCCTATGTGAAATACAATAGATTTTTCCCGTTATATTCATTTTTAAACAAAGCAACAATTGAGAAGAATTATTATTTTTAAATCTTATTTTCGCTCATTACTTGATAAATAAGAAACAAGGAAGACCTAAATTTAAAAGAAAAATAAACTAAAAGAACACCTTTTAATTTATTATGCCACATCTTTAGTGTTTTTGGCTATCTTTTCATTAATATTTAAACCTTCTGTAACAATAATTTCGTTATGTTTTACAGTTTTGTAATATTTAATTTTGCGTTCAATGAAGCGATTGTTTCTTTTGACGAGTACGGAATCCTTTTTATATAAAGCTGAAGTAGGGATCTGAATCGTTTGTTTCGGAATTTCTATACTGAAGTGCGTACCAACAGGGTAACGTGCTTTAGTCGAAAGTTGGACTTCGTACGTAGAGGTACGAGCTTTAGATTGATAGTTCTGAGGAAAGGCATTAACTTGCTGAACTTTACTCTTGAAAGTTTGGTGTTGCTGATCGTGAATCGTTAAAGTTTGCTGTTCTTTAATGAGTGGTAGTTCTTCTTCGTTGAGTGCGAGTTTGATTACTTTATGTTCTGAATAAATCGAAAGGATAGGTTCACCGGCTTTAGAAGGGTGTTCATTCGTGAGAGTGAGCTTACCACTGATGGGGGCGACGATTTGCGTGCGTAAATGTGTTTGTAATTCGTCGATTTCAGCTTGTAGCGTGTCGCTTGTTGCTTTACTTTCTTTCGTGGGTTTCGGCATGTGCACGAGCGTAGAAAGTTGACGTTGCTTATGTGTGATTTGTTGTTCTATGACAGGGTTGTAATACTCAAATAATTTGTCACCTGCTTTCACGGAACTATTATTGGTGACGTACCAATCATGAATGTGGCCTTTCGTGGCGTCGTATTTGAGCGTGGTGCTATCAGTCGGTTCTTGTCGACCATTGACTGAGATAGGCGGCGAGTGCTGAATTGTTATCGTTTCAACAGGGGTTTGTGCAGATGTCGGTTGGTTGGCGACGAGGCCATAAATGCCCACGCCGAGTAGAGTAACAAGAATGAGACTTATCGTAGTAATGATGATTTTCTTGGACATGAGGTCACCTCTTTTGATGTAGTGAACTTAGTATATACTAAAACTTATTCCTTTGTCATTGATTTTATATTGAATTATATAACATTTTTACAAAAACAAAAAATGCTCTAAAAGTCCCTCAAAAAGAGAATTTTAGAGCAGGAGTGCCGACGTCTTCCATCTATGCAAATGAACATTTTAAAAAAGACGAAGAAGTATAATGCCGATCATGATGGCAATGAGACCTAACACCTTGCGTACGGTTATTGTGTTGCGTGGTGTGCCTAATAAACCGAATTGCTCGATAATGACACCCATTAACATTTGACCTAGCATGCCCACAATGGTCGTCACAGCTGCACCAAGATGAGGCATTAAGATAATATTCATCGTGACGAAGATCATCCCGAGAAAGCCACCAATGAAATAGAACGGATGGAGTCGCCCATGTTGTGCGTGTTGCTTGTGCACTTTTAAACTGCGGTGGAAGATGAGTGTCAGGATAAATAGTGCAAGCGTACCGGTAGCGAAAGATATCAATGATGCGAGAAATGACGAGTGAACTTGCTGACCCAATGTGCTGTTAATCGTCGTCTGAAGTGGTGGACAGAAGCCAAAGACAAAGCCTATCGTTAGCCAGACATAGAAAGATAAGGGTCTAGAATGCTGATGTGTTCGATTGCGTACATAATTCATGAGTAAGATGCCTAGAATGAGACACAGAATGCCGATAAACTTTAGGAAAGTGAAAGGTTCTGTACGCGCACCGAACCAGCCGAATGTATCGATGATGACACCCATGATAATCTGCCCGCTTACTGACATCACTACCGTGAGTGAGGCACCAAGACGAGGTAGTAACAATAGGTTTCCGGTTAAAAAGATGACACCTAAAACTCCACCTGTAAACCAATAGAAGTTAAAGTCCTGATGTATGAGATAGGAAGGTGTCAGCATATGTGGATTGATGCAGGCGTTGATGATGATTAGACAAAGCGAACCCACGAAGAATGAAATCGTTGATGCGTAGAATGATGAATGGGTATAAGCACCTAATCGTGAGTTGATAGAAGTTTGGAATGGGATGACCATACCTGCAGCTACGCCCAGTACCATGAGTAATAACATGTGATCACGCTTTCTAGTTAAGATAAACCCATTATATAGAAAATGCGAGGAGAATTATAGGGGCGTTCAAAGTGAAAGGGATGGAGGGTTGCGTAAAGTCGTATACAAAGGCGTACGGTTTATAATATGATATTAAACAGATATTTGAAAAAGCGTGTTGGGTCTTACTGTTGAAGCGTGCATTTCAGTAGTAAGCGCGTGTTCTATTATGTGCTTCCATTTGTCGCACATGTGTAAAAAGCTTGGATGGTAAGTCAGCGTACGAGATGAGTACATCTGCTATCAGTTACATCATATATCAATTAAGGGATGAGACAGCTAGAGTAAGACGATCGAGTTGGGATGAAAGTTCGAGAGTAGGTGATGATTAGAGTGGCTAAATTATCAATTATACGGTTGCTTGATGAGGAAACGTTCTTCATCGGAGCTGGACTTGACCACAACCTAGAGAAAGAACAGTACATAGATGTGTTGAATCCACGACGTTCATATAAAAATTTAGCTCAAATAGAAGAAGTCTTCGATCATTATGCTTTGTGTAAGAAGTTGGGTAAAAGAAAGATATTTTTCGGAGACACTGTTCGTATTCGTCCGCGCCAAGAGGAGAGAAAGGCGCAGTCGTGGAAGGATTGAGCTAGTCCTATTTATATAGGGAGTGTCGGACGTGTTACTATTTTAAAGTGTAGTTAAATATAAGCGAGAAATATTAAAAAGGCAGAACGCACTTTTATCATGGGTGAGTTAATGATAATTGTGTCGTTCTGCCTTTATTGTCATGCGAAAGCGTATTATCTGCTTAACGATTCACAAGGTATTGCATCTGGACTGAGACTCAGCTCTGCGCTCCGCTTTAACTACGTTCCTAATGAGAGAGCAAGGGGGCGAAACCTTCCCCAAACCCTCTATTCACTTTAATTCTTATTTGTCAGTGAAGATATTACGTGTGGTCTTGCTCACGATTTGTGCGCTACCAATCTTAGTTGGAACGTTATTGCTTGGGCGTAAGATGTCGAGAGAAAGTAACTTCTGCATCGCATCTCTCGCTACTGCTTCCGATACGTCTTGTAAGACATTATTAATCGTGAATTTGCATTGTTTGTTGGCAACGTCGTGAAAGATAAGTTCTAATGTTTCAGTCATGATGGTTCCTCCTTTAGTAAACATTTGTAGTAGTTGTCAATTCAATAGAATCGAATTGTTCTCCGGTTAATTGTTCAATGATGGCTGCAAATTGTTTAATTTGTTCCTTCGTAGCTTTACCGTTGAGATTCGTGAATCGACGTCGTGATGTAACTGCTCTGCCGTCTGCGTTGTGAGTGACTTTGACAAGGGTAACTGTGATGTTGTTCATCGTGCTCACCTCCTTTCACACTATATATCGATGTGGAACGTGTGAAGGGGTAATATTTTTGTGAAAATAAAAACAAAATATTTTGATGTTACTCAACTATCGTTTATCATTGAATAAGAAACATTTTACGAAAAAGTGAAGTGGTTGAGATGAATCAAGTGGATCCAATTAGAGACTTGAAAGCGATTCAAGCTATGTACGAGGTCTTGCGAGAGAAGTCCGAGCGAGATTATCTCTTATTTAAATTTGCTATACATACAGGTGTGAAGTTGGCGGAACTATTAAACTTGCACGTTGATGAGGTGCTTGATGCTGAAGGGCATGTGAAGACCTATTGGGTAGAAGGATTGGCGACGCATATCCATATCATACTGCCTGAACAATTACGTGGTGAGTTAGCGAATTACATACATCACATGAGGCTTGACTCACAAGCGCTCTTATTCCAATCCAACCGCACTCATAAAGGGTTGTCGAGACAACAAGCATACCGTATCATTCACGCAGCAGCTGATAAGTTAGGCATGCGTCATATCGGATTGACAACTTTACGTAAAACATTTGCATATCATGCCTATCAATCGGGAATATCAATATCGATTATTCAGAAATATTTAGGGCATCAAACGACCTATGAAACGATGAAGTTTATCGGTATCTCGAAACAGGCGAGTACGACGACGATTGCTCTAAATCTTCAGCCATAAGCCAAAGATAGAAAGGAAGGGCTAGCATGAGTTTAATCTATTTGTTCTGTGCTATCTTGCTAATCATGTTACTCGTGCTGGGAACATTAACACATCCAAAGTTAGCCCAGTTTGCAGGACATATTGCTCTGATTGCACCCGTGGTTTCTGCGGTCTATTTCATCTGGCAGATACCCTCTGTGATCAAGCAACATATTCTTCACATCAAGTTGCCTTGGCTCAACGCGTTTGATGTGAACATTGATTTGCGACTAGACGGTTTGAGTTTATTCTTTAGTTTACTCATTTCAATCATAGGGGTCGCAGTATTTTTCTACGCTACACAGTATTTATCAAAGCAGCATGATCATCTTCCACGTTTTTACATCTATTTGCTACTATTCATGTTGAGTATGCTTGGAATAGTGAATTCGAATAACACTATTCTTATGTACGTCTTCTGGGAGCTTACGAGTATCTCCTCATTTTTACTTATCTCGTATTGGTATGACAGACAGCCGAGTCAATTTGGCGCGATAACGTCATTTATGATTACGGTATTCGGTGGGTTAGCGCTCCTCACAGGCTTTATTATGATTTATAGCGTGACGGGCACGAACACAATCACTGAAATTATGGCGCAACGCCATGAAATCGCACAACACCCACTCTTTATTCCAATCGTCATCATGTTATTGATTGGTGCTTTTACCAAATCGGCTCAATTTCCATTCCACGTATGGTTACCGAAAGCGATGGAAGCGCCGACACCAGTGAGTGCATATCTCCACTCAGCTACGATGGTTAAAGCAGGTATCTTCTTGCTATTTCGCTTTATTCCGGTATTAGGGTTGAGCAATACGTACATATACGCAGTGACATTTGTTGGATTGATCACGATGATCTTCGGTTCGGTGAATGCGATTCGACAGTATGATCTTAAAGCGATATTGGCATATTCGACGATTAGTCAATTAGGTATGATTGTGTCGATGGTCGGCTTAGGTGCAGGTTATGCACAACACCCGCATGATAGTTTGACGGAAAGTTATGTCATCGTGTTGTTTGCAGGTCTCTTCCACCTCGTTAACCATGCATTATACAAAGGCGCATTGTTCATGGGAGTAGGGCTCATTGACCATGAAACTGGTACACGTGATATACGTAACTTAAGTGGTTTACGGAAAGTCTTACCGTTAACTCATGTCGTGATGTTACTAGCTGGACTATCCATGGGTGGCGTTCCTTTACTGAATGGTTTCTTGAGTAAAGAGATGTTTTTTGAAGGCTTACTTAATGCGAACGACTTACCACAATTCAACACACTGTTGATGGTGATTGTTGTTGTGATTGGTGTCGTAGCAAGCATTTTCACATTTATCTATTCGTTATTTATGGTTAAAAGGGTCTTCTGGGGCAGTTATCATAATGAACACTTGCCTATTCGTAATCCGCATGAACCATTCTTGTTCGCCTTGCCATCAACCATTATGATGATTTGTCTACCAGTCATTTTCTTCGTGCCAAACATTTTAACAACTTATGTACTAGTGCCAGCTTTACAAGGTATTTCTGGAAAGGCTGCAATCAAAGAAGTGGCACCAACGATTTCTCAATGGCACGGCTTTAACTTATCGCTATTGATGAGTGCGATCGTTATTATTGTAGGCCTCATCGCTGTATTTAAAGTCGATTGGATTGGACTTGCACAGCGAGGTAAAGATTTATCCATTACACGTTTATATTTACGTGGGTATCGCAGTTTTGAGCGTTATTCAGGCTATAGCATTCGCGGTTTAATGAACAACCGTTTGAATCATTACATCGTGTGGACATTACTCTTCTTCGCAGTATTGATTGGTTATGGCTTGTTCAGAACAGGCTTCCCTAAAGTACATCAAATTCATGTCAGTGATTTCGGCCCGCTTGAAGTCATTACGCTCATCGTGGTCATTGCTTTAGGTATTGCGTTGACGTTTATTCGCCAAAGACTCACGATGGTTATTCTCAACGGCATCATCGGTTATTGTGTCACAATCTTCTTTATCCTTATGAAAGCGCCAGATTTGGCACTAACACAACTCGTGGTTGAAACGATTACGACGATTCTCTTCATCGTAAGCTTCTCGCGTTTACCTAACGTTCCTCGTGGACGTGTACACAAGCGACGTGAGTTAATGAAGATTATCGTATCGCTAATCATGGCCGTGGTGGTCGTAACACTCGTCTTCATCGCGCAACAAGGTGACAGCATGCCGACGATTTCCACCTTCTATCACGATGCGAAAGAACTCACAGGTGGTAAAAATATCGTCAATGCTATTCTCGGTGATTTCCGAGCATTTGATACATTATTCGAAGGTATGGTGCTCATCATCACTGGTTTAGGTATCTATACATTACTCAACTTTAAGGATCGGAGGGGACAAGATGAAAGAGAATGATGTTGTATTACGCACAGTCACGAAGATTGTGGTCTTCATCTTATTGACGTTTGGTTTCTACTTGTTCTTAGCCGGACATGACAGCCCAGGCGATGGATTCATCGGAGGTTTAATCTTCAGTTCCGCGTTCTTGCTGATGTTCTTAGCCTTTGATGTGAAGCAAGTACCCGTTTCGTTGCCGGTAGACTTCCGTATCTTTATGATTATCGGTTCACTTCTTTCAATAGCGACGGCAATTGGACCGATCTTCTTCGGCAAGCCATTCCTATATCAAACGTCAATTGCTGCCCACGTTCCTTTGTTGGGTGAGCTTCATTTGACGACAGTGACATTGTTTGAAGCGGGCGTCTTATTGACGGTCGTAGGTGTGGTCGTGACAGTCATGTTATCGATGAGTGGTGGTCGCTCATGAATATTATCTTACTCATGGTGATCGGTTTCCTCATTTTCATCGGTACTTACATGATACTGTCGGTCAATTTAATACGCATTATTATAGGAATTTCAATTTATACCCACGCTGGTAACTTAATTATTATGAGTATGGGGCACTATGGTCGTCACATGTCGGAACCTTTGATTGGTAAAGGGACACAGCATTTCGTTGACCCCTTACTTCAAGCTATCGTACTCACAGCGATTGTCATCGGTTTCGGTATGACCGCGTTCTTGCTCGTACTCGTTTACCGTACTTACCGCGTGACGAAAGAAGTCGAAATTGATGTATTGAGAAAGGAGAGTGACAACTCAGATGAATAACTTACTGATCTTGCCACTCCTCCTTCCAGTCATTTGCGCATTAATCTTAGTTTTTACACGTAAAAATAGTCTGTTATCACGCATTCTATCTATTGGTACGATGTGTGTTTCAACATTAATCTCAGTGTATCTACTCATCCATGTGATGCGCACACGTCCTTTAGTGCTCGATTTCGGTGGATGGAGAGCGCCGTTTGGTATTCAGTTCGTCGGTGATACGCTCAGCTTACTGATGGTGACGACGTCTAGTTTCGTCGTAACGTTAATCATCGCCTATGGTTTCGGTCGAGCTGAGAAACGTGCGATTCGATATTATTTACCGAGTTTCATCCTCTTTCTCACAACAGGCGTCGTCGGGTCATTTTTAACAGCAGATTTATTTAACATCTACGTCATGTTTGAGGTAATGTTACTCGCGTCATTCGTGCTCGTCACACTCGGTCAATCCGTTGAACAGTTACGAGCAGCGATTATCTACGTCGTGCTGAACATCATCGGTTCATGGTTGCTGTTACTCGGTATAGGCTTGCTATACAAGCTGACAGGAACGTTGAACTATGCGCTCGTTGCCCAACGATTAGATGATATGAAAGATGCCAGTTCGGTGGTTATCATCGCTATCATCTTCCTCGTGGCCTTTGGTTCGAAAGCTGCATTAGTGCTCTTCATGTGGTTGCCTAAAGCTTATTCCGTACTCAACACTGAGCTGGCAGCACTCTTTGCGGCATTGATGACTAAAGTCGGGGCGTATGCATTGATTCGCTTCTTTACACTGATGTTCAATGACCATCCAGAGATTACACACGAACTGCTCGTCGTCTTGGCATGTATCACGATGTTGATCGGCGCTTTCGGTGTACTTGCTTACACGAATATTAAGAAGATCGCAGCGTATCAAGTTATTCTGTCGATCGGCTTTATTATTCTAGGTCTAGGCAGTCACACGTTCTCTGGTGTGAGTGGGGCGATCTTCTATTTAGCAAATGACATCATCGTGAAGACGTTATTATTCTTCATTATCGGTTCACTCGTTTATATGAGTGGACGTCAGCATTATAGTTATCTTCACGGTCTAGCTAAGCGAGAGCCGTTCTTTGGTGTAGCATTCATTATTATGATCTTTGCGATCGGTGGCGTACCGCCTTTCAGTGGCTTTCCTGGTAAGATATATATCTTTAAGGGAGCGATTGAAAATGGTAACTATATTGGATTAGCGCTCATGATTATTACGAGCTTACTCGCCATGTATAGTCTCTTCCGAATTTACTTCAAGATGTATTCAGATCATTCAGCGGAAGGAGAGCATGTAGAGTTTAATCCACTTCAAGGTTACCGTAAGTGGCTGATTGGCATATTAACAACGGTTGTACTCGTCATGGGACTCGCAGCACCGCTATTATTCAAAGTGACTGACCAAGCGACGAAGATGAATATGAATCCGGATAATTATACGAAGTTAGTGAACCCGCATTTATTAAAGGAGGCGCATAAGAGATGAGACAAGTCGTCCTAAATGTAATCATTGCTTTTCTTTGGGTCTTATTCCAAGATGAAGAGTCCTTTAAGTTCTCTACTTTCTTTGCGGGTTACTTAATCGGTGTGATTGTGATTTATATTCTTCATCGTTTCTTCGGACAAGAATTTTATCTGAAAAAGGTCTGGGTCGCGATTAAATTCTTAGCTGTCTATCTCTATCAACTCACGACTTCAAGCCTATCGATTATTAATTACATCTTGTTTAAAACGCGTGATATGAATCCGGGGATGGTGACATATGAAACGTCACTGAAGAATGATTGGGAAATTGCCTTTCTTACTATACTCGTCATTATTACCCCAGGGTCGACCGTCATTCGCATTTCTGATGAGAAGAAGAAGTTCTTTATTCATGCGATAGACGTCTCTGAAGAAGAGAAAGCGAAATTATTGAAAAGCATACGTCAGTACGAAGATCTCATATTGGAGGTGGCACGATGATTGAACACATTACAACGTTTTTTATTACAAGTGCGATAGTGATCTTTGGTATCGCACTGTTCCTTACGTTATTTAGATTAATTAAAGGGCCAACAACAGCTGACCGCGTTGTTGCCTTTGATGCAGCAAGTGCCATCCTTATGAGTATCGTAGGTGTCATTAGCGTGCTCTATGGTACATTCTCATTCCTTGATTCCATCTTGTTAATCGCGATTATTTCCTTTGTGAGTTCCGTATCTATTTCGCGATTTATCGAAGGAGGGAAGGTCTTCCATGCCTCAAATAAGCGAAATCGTTAGTCTCATTGCAGCTATACTACTCTTTTTAGGAAGCATCATAGCGCTCATCAGTGCGATAGGGTTAATCAAATTTCAGGACGTCTTCTTGCGGAGTCACGCTGCTACGAAGAGTTCAACGTTATCTGTATTATTTACGATTGTCGGAGTCTTAATTTACTTTATGACCACACAAGGTTATCTCAGTGTTCGTTTAATTCTAGCACTGATTTTTATCAACCTAACCTCTCCGGTAGGGGGACACCTCATCTCAAGAGCAGCTTATCGTACAGGGGCGTTTATGTACCGTAGAAAGGATGGCCCTCGTCAAGCCGATATTCTCTTGAGCTCAAGTGAACACAATACGTTCGAAGAGTTGAAACAGCGTGCGAAAGTACGTGAAGAACGCCGTTTAGAGAATTATCGTAAAGAACACGAAGATTTCGATGACCGTTAAAGATTTAGAGCTTTATACATGTTCAAAGTTGAGGAAGTCTATCGCAATGTCAGTTTCATCTACGAATTAGATCGGCTTTCCTCTCGCTTTGGATTGATAGTGGATAGAACTATATTTAATGGTGCATCACATTTAAATATGCATAAAAATGATGATAAAATATTAAGTGAATGTAATTGTCTGAAATGCTACAGTATTTCTTATCTTAAAGCGTTAAGAATGAATGGTTTCCATCCTTAAAGTGCGTGTCATTAAAGTGATGAGGAGATGACACGTATCTGTATTTGATGGAATGAGGGGAGCTGACAGATCTCGCTTTAAAAGTTATTAATTATTGAAATATTCTGTGTTTCAACCTCAGCAATTATAAAGAAAAATAGTGAACTGAAAAGAGGTGAAACTTTGCAAATTTTTGAAACGATACTCATATTTTTAGCGCTCGTTATCGTGAGCTCACTTGTACATACCTACTTACCAAAGGTGCCACTTGCGTTTATTCAAATTATCTTGGGAATGTTACTTTATCTCACGCCTATTCCAGTTGAATTTCATTTTGATAGCGAGCTGTTCATGTTAACACTCATTGCGCCACTGCTATTCGTAGAAGGGGTACATGTCTCAAGGGTCCATTTAAGACGGTATATCAAACCGGTATTGATGATGGCCTTAGGGCTCGTAGTGACTACGGTAATCGTAGTTGGACTATTTGTACACTGGATTTGGCCAGAACTACCACTTGCAGCTGCATTCGCACTCGCAGCAATCCTCTGTCCTACCGATGCAGTAGCGGTTCAAGCGATTACTAAAGGCAAAGTCTTACCTAAAGGTGCAATGACGATTCTTGAAGGTGAATCTTTATTAAATGATGCTGCAGGTATCATTTCATTTAAAATATCTGTTGCTGCCTTGATTACTGGTGCATTCTCAATATTCAATGCAGTAGAACAATTTCTCATCTCTTCAATCGGCGGATTTATCATCGGTCTGATTATCGGTGTCGTACTCGTACGATTTAGAATTACACTGACACACCGGGGTATTGAGAATGTGAACATGTTTACGTTTATCCAGTTGCTGACGCCATTTGTAACATATCTTGTTGCTGAAATGCTACATGCGTCTGGAATCATCGCAGCAGTGGTTGCAGGGCTCGTGCACGGTTTCGAACGGGACCGTATCGCACAAGCACGTACGCAATTGCAGATGAGTTACAACCACACATGGAATATCTTAAGCTATGCGCTTAACGGTTTCGTCTTCTCCATTCTTGGTTTCCTCGTTCCTGAAGTTATCGAGAAGATTGTGAAGTACGAACCACATAACTTACTCTTCTTGATCATCGTGACAGCATTAATCGCTTTAGCCGTATATCTATTCAGATTCTTATGGGTCTACGTACTCTATCCTTATTTCTATTTGCCAATCAGTCCGTTCCAGAAGATTATGGCACAGAATGATGATAACTATAACCCTACAGAAACGCCGCCTAAGCGAAGTATGTACGCTTTCCTTATGACGCTGTGTGGGGTGCATGGTACGATTTCACTTGCTATCGCCTTGACGTTGCCATATGTGTTAGCAGACCATCACAAATTTACGTTCCGAGATGACTTACTCTTTATCGCTTCAGGAATGGTCATTATTAGTTTAGTGATGGCGCAAGTGGTCTTGCCACTGATTACACCAAATGCGAAGAAACCTAAGATTAAAGGTATGAACTTCAAACAAGCGCGTATCTTTATCTTAGAACATGTGATTGATTCGTTGAATAAGAAATCAACGGCAGAGTCAAGTTATCGTTATGGTAACGTTATTAAGGAATATCATGATAAGTTAGCCTTTTTAAAAACAGTAGAGAATGAAGACGAGAACTCGAAAGAATTGCAGCGTCTTCAAAAACTCGCATTTGATGTTGAAAATGCGACATTAAATAAATTAGTTGAAAATGGCGATATCACGTCCAACGTCCTCGACAACTACTTACGCTATGCAGAACGTACACAAGTATACAAACAAGCATCGTTAATCCAAAGAATTATCGTGGGAATAAGAGGTTATTTCTTGAAAAAACGTATTCGTAAACGCATGCGTACAAATGCAGCTTCTTCACTCTCGATTGCCGATAACTTAGTTGAAATTTCTAATGTTATGCGTACGGTGCACTACCATGTTGTAAGTCGTTTGAGTAAAGAAACGACAGAGAACAACAAATTAGAAGTCGGTATGGTCTGTGATGCGTATCTCGTGAGAATTGATAACTTAACGCCTGACAACTTCTTTAATCCAAATAACGAGAACTCTATTACGAAGATTAAACTTGTCGCTCTGAAAGAACAGCGTCGTTTACTCAGTCAATTGACAGATGAAGATGAAATTAGTGAGGCGACGGCATTGAAGATTCGAGAAGCGATTAACTACGATGAAATGATTATTGTAGATAGCTTAACTTAAATAATATAAAGAAATACTTTCGCTCTGAAGTCATTGTCGATATGAGACAGGATGACGGGCGAAAGTGTTTTTATATGGGCATTATTAAATGGCTGTACACTTTTAACGGTTGGTGATGAAAAAATCACTAGCCGTTAATTTTCTTTATACACCAAAAAAGGCACGAATATCTCTATAATAGTAAGTACCACAACAAACTAAAAAGGAGAGATATTGTGCCTATGTGTAATGATATATCACATATTCTAGGAATTAAAGTGAAAAATTTAAGAATTACGAGAGAGCTAGGTTTATACTTTTATAAACAGTCGCAGTGTATATTTTATGAAGGTGATTTAACCTACAAGGCGAAAAGTTGTGACTTATGCGGAGCGCAAAATGAGAATCAAACTATTATTAAACATGGTTCTCGTAAGACGAGCGTTTATATGGGGTTAGTATTTGAACGCCCTGCATATTTAG
>NZ_PPRN01000017.1 GCF_002902685.1 Staphylococcus pettenkoferi
ATTATAGAGATATTCGTGCCTTTTTTGGTGTATAAAGAAAATTAACGGCTAGTGATTTTTTATCACCAACCATTAAAAGTGTACAGCCCTTTTTTTGTGATTATCAAATATGCTATATCTTGCTAATGAAACTAGAATTTTTGGACCCGTTTTAGTTATCACAACCTTAGTCTTGGACACGTTTTGGTCACTTTTTAGTCACCGATGAACACGGATCAGAACTTTAATTAGATGCTTAATACGTTAATTTAGTGTCTATTTGATTAATAAAACATACTTCTTTGCTTCCTCACTTTTAAAATATTTTATCTAAAGTCTTATTTGTGTATAGAGTTTCTAGATAATAGAGCTCTCCTGAAGCATATATATCAAATATACCTTTTTCAGTTATTCTTCTTTGATTATTTTTCCATATCTCATATGTACGTTGTCATTCAGATTTATGTTTAAACTTATAGTGGTTATAGAAGTCAAGTTCAATGTGACTATTTACATAGACGTATTATGATTCAGTTTTATTCTCGTGTGAGGGATCTATAATTCTTGAATAAGTGACAAGAGTACAAGATTAGCAAATACATATTTTGTTAATTACTTATAATTACGAGAAGGTAGAGCATCTAATGAAATACAATATTTACAAGGGTCTAGTAATTATTTCAGGAAAAATTTTCGCTATTCTAACCATACTATTGTAAAAATCTAATCAAAATAAATCGTCATGATTCCAATTTAGGTATTGCATTTTCAAAAAGAACAGTGTATCATTTTAAACGTAATAATTTCGATTTGGAGGTTAGCGGTTTGAAGAAAATTATATCTATCATAAGTATCCTTGTACTCGCTACTGCATTAGTCGGTTGCGGCAAGGATGAGAAGAAGGTCAGCAAAGACCATAAATTGAAAGTACATACTACTGTGTTTGCTTTTAAAAGCTTCACAGATCAAATAGGTGGTAAATATGTTGATACTCAGTCCATCTATCCAGCAGGAGCAGACATTCATTCATATGAACCTACTCAGAAGAAAATGATTAATATCGCAAAAGGTGACTTGTTTATCTACTCTAATGACGATATGGATCCAGTAGGGAAGAAGATCAGTAAGTCCATTAATGAGAAAGACAATAAATTGGCTTTAGCTGATCAAGTAAGTAAAAAAGATTTGCTTGCATCTGACGAAGACGAGCATGAACATGAACACGAACACGGTCATCATCATGCACATTCTGAAAATGACCCCCATGTATGGTTAGATCCAGTATTAGATCAAAAATTTGCGAAAGAAATTAAAGATCAACTTGTCAAAAAAGATCCGAAACATAAGTCATATTACGAAAAGAATTATAAAAAACTCAACAAAGATTTAGCAGATATCGATAAAGAGATGAAAAAGGTGACTAAAGACAAAAAACGTGACCAAGTTATCATCTCACACGATTCTTTAGGTTATCTCGCAGATCGTTATCATTTTAAACAAAAAGGTGTGAATGGTATGAACGATGAGGAACCGAGTCAAAAAGAAGTCATGAATATCGTGAAAGAAATTAAATCATCTCATCAGCCATATGTCATGTATGAACAAAATATTCCTTCTAAAGTCACAGATGTGATTAAGAAAGAAACGAATACGAAACCAATTGAATTCCATAACTTGTCCGTGCTTACAAAATATGAAAAGAACAAGAAAGATATTTCTTATCAATCTATTATGAAAGAGAATATCAAATCTCTCGATAAAGCACTTAATCAATAAGCAAGTCCACACATCCTCACACAATAGAACGACATTATGAAAGGCAATTCCAAGAGACAAATCTTAGGAATTGCCGTCTTTTATATATGAAATAATAATTTCATCTCCTCCTTCGATCATCCATATATCTTAATGTTTAACCAATCCCGAAACAATATTGTACTTTTCTGCTAAATGTAATATCATAAATCTAATATCATTTGCGGAGGAAACATCCATGTCAGAATCAAAACTTTCAGTCAAACAATTCTTTATTAATATCCTCAATGCGGTAGGAACAGGCGTCGTCATCGCTTTACTACCTAATGCTTTGCTTGGGGAATTACTTAAATTCTTTAAAGAAGGACATCCAATTTTAGAACTTGCTTACCAGCTCGTGCTTGTTATTCAATCCTTTATGGCGTTTATCGTTGGTATTATCGCAGCCCATCAATTCCGCTTTAATGGCGCAGGTGCGACGATGGTGGGGGTATCTGCAATGCTAGGTTCCGGTGCGATTATCTTTCACCATGGTTCGGTAGAGTTAAAAGGAATCGGCGATATTATCAATACAATTATCGTAGTCGCTATTGCTTGTGCTTTGTTCCTTATTCTGCGTGACAAGTTAGGCTCACTCGAAATGATTCTCTTACCAGTCGTTATTCCGGTCATCAGTGGCTTAATCGGTCTCACTACGTTACCTTATGTGGCACATGTGACGAAAGGTATTGGTCGTATCATCGCTTCGTTCACGGAACTCAATCCTATGTTGATGTCGATCTTAATTTGTGTAGCTTATGCTTTATTAATGGTTACACCTATTTCTGTAGTCGCCATTGCTACAGCTATCGGTTTAGACGGTTTAGGAAGTGGTGCAGCGAATCTTGGTATCGTTGCTGCCTGCGTGACATTCTTATTTGGTTCGATACGCGTGAATTCCATAGGCGTCAATCTCGTACTTATTATTGGTGCAGCGAAGATGATGATTCCTGTATATTTCAAGAATTTAATCATCATGATTCCATTAACGATAAATGGGATTATCGGTGGTCTCGTTGCTTATTTCTTCCAAATCAAAGGTTCGCCGATGTCTGCTGGTTTCGGCTATACCGGCTTAGTAGGTCCGATCAATGCATTTAATCGCATGAGTGGCGATCCGACGATGAATATGATTGTATTATTCTTTGCTTATCTCATCATTCCCTTTGTGGGAGCATTTTTCGTCCATGCGATTTGTAAAAGGCTCTTACATCGCTACACAGATGAGATTTATCGATTTGAAATACCTAAACAATAAACTGCATATTCGAAATTAAAGTTGTTGAGTCGCACTATTCGCTTAGTGCGGCTTATTTATATTGCTTTGCTGACTTATATAAAATATTATGCACATAATATACATTTGTATTCATTCTTCTTGACCCTAGCAGTATTTTAAAAAAGGTTATCAGACCATGGTTATAAATCGAAAAGCCATAAAAAAGTATAAAAATCCCAGAAATCATATTGCATATATTTACGTTATAACTTATAATGATGAATATAATTCAAAGGGAGGCCGCTTATGAAATACATACTAAAGCTCATCATCATTACAGTTATAGCTATTATGAGCGTATTACCGTTGTATCACTCTAATGCATACGCCAAAGATAACGGTGATCAATGGGACAAGATTAAAGAACGTGGGGAATTGCGAGTAGGTCTATCTGCCGACTATGCACCTTACGAATTTGAAAAGAATGAACATGGTAAGACCAAATATTCAGGTATAGATGTTGAAATTGCGAAAAAAATCGCTAAAGATAACCATGTGAAATTGAAAATCGTCAATATGCAATTCGATAGCTTATTAGGTGCGATTAAGACAGGTAAGATTGATATGATTATCTCAGGAATGACACCATCTCCTGAACGTAAGAAGGAAGTAGATTTCTCTGATGCTTACCTTCAAGCAGATGAGAAGATGTTAATCCGTAAAAGTGACGCAGATAAATATAAGAAAAAAGAAGATTTCAATAATAAGAAATTAGGTGTACAAAAGCAAACAGACCAAGAAAAGGTCGCAAAGTCTGAATTTGATAATGCGGACGTACACTCCTTAACACGTATTCCAGAAGTTATTTTATCTCTAAAAAGTAATAAAGTCGATGGAATGATTATTGAAGGACCTGTAGGTGAAGCATACCTCAAGCAAAATCCAGAATTACAATTTGCAAAAGGGGTTAAATTCAACGAACCGTCTAAAGATACATCCATCGCATTACCTAAAAACTCTCCAGAATTAATGAAGAGAGTGAATGCATCTATCAAAGATGTGAAAGACAATAATCTCATCGCGAAATATAAGGATAAAGCGGCAGATGATCTTGCAAGTGATAATAGCAACTTCTTTACGAAATATGGAAGTTTCTTCTTGAAAGGGATCAAGAATACCGTGCTCGTATCGGCTATCGGGGTGCTCGCTGGTTCACTCTTTGGTGCCATCATTGCGCTTTGTAAACTCAGCACATTCAAGCCATTACGCTGGTTAGCCTCAATTTATATTGAATTCTTAAGAGGTACGCCGTTACTCGTTCAAGTATTCTTAGTCTACTTCGGTACGACAGCGGCACTCGGTCTAGATATGTCTGCGCTGATATGCGGTACCATTGCACTTGTCATCAACTCCTCTGCATATATCGCGGAAATTATCAGAGCGGGTATCAATGCAGTTGATAAAGGTCAAACTGAAGCGGCGCGTAGTCTCGGACTTAATTACAGACAAACGATGTCGAGCATCATCTTACCACAGGCGATTAAGAACATCCTTCCAGCCTTAGGTAATGAGTTTGTCACGTTAATCAAAGAATCATCTATCGTGTCAGTCATCGGTGTGAGTGAAATTATGTTCAACGCACAAGTTGTACAAGGTGCGTCATTTGATCCGTTCACGCCGTTACTCGTAGCAGCATTACTTTACTTCGTGCTGACATTTACGTTGTCACGTCTACTTTATTTCGTAGAAGGGAGATTAAAAGTCAGTGATTGATATTAAACAGTTAAATAAAAGCTTTGGTAAGAACGAAGTCTTAAAGAGTATCGATTTATCTATTGAGCAAGGTGAAGTTGTAGCTATCATTGGACCTTCAGGTAGTGGTAAAAGTACATTACTTCGCTGTATGAATCTCCTAGAAACACCTACGAGTGGAGAGATTGTCATTGAAGGCAAGAATTTAATGAAGAATGAAATGAAGCTCGAATCTTTACGTTTGAAAATGGGTATGGTCTTCCAAAACTTCAACCTTTTCCCTCATAAAAAGGTCATAGATAATATTACACTTGCACCTTCCAAATTAAATTTAAAAGGGAAGAAAGAGTTAAAAGAGGAAGCGCTCGAACTCTTAGATAAAGTAGGTTTAAAGGACAAAGCAGACACGTATCCTTTGCAACTCTCAGGGGGTCAAAAACAACGTGTTGCTATCGCACGTGCATTAGCCATGCATCCAGACGTCTTACTCTTCGACGAACCTACGTCAGCACTAGACCCAGAAGTGGTTGGAGATGTGCTTGACGTTATGCGTGAACTTGCTAAAGAAGGTATGACAATGGTCGTTGTAACGCACGAGATGAGCTTTGCGAGAGACGTTAGTGATAAAGTGGTCTTCATGGCAGATGGCTATGTCGTAGAGACAGGTGATCCGCATGCAATCTTCTCACAACCGCAACATGAACGTACTCAACAATTCTTAAATCGTGTACTTTAATTCAAATAGTAATGATGAATATATTATCCCTAGAATGATTGATATACATCTTCAGTCATTCTAGGGATTTTGTCATTTAACCTGAAAAACTTGAGCAAACTTAAATTTTTGCGGACGTCTTAATTCGCCCAATTACTTCTCCTACAAATCTAACAAAGACACATAATTGAACATCTAAAATTTTTAAAAAAGATAGTTATTTCAAGACGCGTTAGTAGGCACGTCTATGTTAGAATAATGGCTGTATGTTGATTTAGGGTGGTAGAATCATGGATTTGAAACAATTAAAGGAAGATGTCATTGCATATGCGCATACGATAGGCATTGACAGTATTGGTTTTACAACAGCAGATCCGTTTGATGAGTTGAAGCAGAAGCTCGTGGACTATCATGCGAAAGGATACGCTTCAGGATTTGAAGAAGATGACATTCAGCTCCGTACAGAACCGAAACTTTCTTTGCCCACTGCACGTTCGATCATTGCTATTGCAGTCGGTTATCCGAACAAGTTGAAAGGCGCACCTCGTAGTAAAAGGGGCGAGCGTAGAGGGATGTTTGCGCGCGCTTCTTGGGGGCAAGATTATCATACGATTATGCGTAAACGTTTAGATAAATTGGCTGAGTATATTGAATCACGCGTTCCTGATGTAGAAATGAAATCAATGGTCGATACAGGAGTGCTTTCTGATCGTGCTGTTGCCGAGAGAGCTGGGTTAGGTTATACCGGGCGAAATGGATTTGTTATCAATCCAGACCTAGGAACGTGGACGTATCTTGGCGAAATGCTAGTAAGTATTCCGTTTCCACCAGACGATCCGCTCATCGATAGTTGTGGAGATTGTACGATGTGCGTTGATCGTTGCCCGACTGGCGCTCTAGTAGGAAATGGTCAATTGAACGCTCAGAAATGTATTAGCTTTCTGACTCAAACGAAAGGGTATCTTCAAGATGAGTACCGCTATAAGATCGGTAATCGTCTCTATGGTTGCGATACTTGTCAGCAAGTCTGTCCGCGTAATAGAGGAATCAATACTGAGCATGATGATATTGTATTAGAACCTGAAATATTGAAACCACGACTCGTTCCATTATTACAGATGAGCAATAGAGAGTTTAAAGAAACATATGGTCATTTAGCAGGCGCTTGGCGTGGTAAGAAACCGATTCAACGTAATGCGATTATCGCTTTAGCACATTTTAAAGAATCATCTGCTATACCTGAGTTGGAAGAGGTCGCTGTCAACGATCCACGGCCGATGATAAGAGCGACAGCCTACTGGGCGATTGGCCAAATTCAAGGTGACGAAGCGAGACCCTTTATCGATGCGCATTACGATGCAGAACTTGAAGAAGTTCAAGAGGAAATGATTAAAGGATTAGAAATGGGGAGAACGTAAATCATGACGAATCATATCGTATTATTTCAACCTGAAATACCAGGAAATACAGGGAGTATCGCTCGTACATGTGCGGGGACGGATACGCATTTACATCTGATTAAGCCTCTAGGTTTCAGCACAGATGATAAGATGTTAAAACGCGCAGGTCTAGATTACTGGCATAGCGTAAATATAACGTATCATGAGAGTATTGAAGATTTCTTCAGAGATACAGATGGAGAATACTATTTACTTACAAAGTTTGGTAAAAAGGTTTATTCAGATTTCGATTTCTCAGATACTTCTCAAGAACATTATTTTATTTTTGGTCGTGAAACTACAGGTCTCCCGCAATGGGTTAAAGATGAATATGAAGATACAGCATTACGGGTACCTATTACCCACAATATTCGTTCGCTTAATTTATCCAACACTGCATCGTTACTTATATATGAAGCGTTGAGACAACAAGACTTTCCTGGATTAACTCAAGAATTTGATTAGGCAAACGGTGTCATACAAGGTATAATTTAAAGTGGATAATCTTAACGTACTCCAACGTTTAATTAAAATTATTTTGGGGTAAGAGATGTAATAATGTTAGAAGACCGTCTGAAATGTACAAGAGGAGTGGAAATTAATTATGGCTATGAACTTTAAAGTATTAGAGAATAAAGAACAAGTCGCAGTCTATACTGCAGATATTCTCAGAAAGCAATTTAACAACAATCCAACAACTATTGCAGGGATTCATTTATCACATGAATATGCGCCAGTATTAGACGAGCTCAAGAAGAATGTAGATCGTCATGCGGTCGATTTCAGTCAAATCAATATCCTTGATTACGACGATAATCGTTCTTTCTACGATGCTTTAGGCGTGCCTGAAGGTCAAATTTACGAAATCTCATTTGATGACGATGCAGAATCATTCATTGATGAGAAGATTAAAACGAAAGAAAATAAAGGCAAACTTATCACTCAAGTTGCTTCAATTTCTGACGAAGGTAAGACAGATGTAAGCGTGCGCCAAGGTTTACAAAAAGCTCGTGAAGTGATTCTCGTTATTACAGGTGCTGAGAAGAAAGAAGCGGTTAAACGTTTATACGAAGAGAATGGTAAGACTAACTTTGAACCAGCAGATTTAAAAACACATCGCATGGTAAATGTAGTGCTTGACGAAGCTGCTGCAGAAGGCTTACCTGAAGATGTGAAACAATACTTTACAGCACACTTTGCTTAATCCACGCAGCGATTGAAAGAGGTGATCAGCATGGAAGATAAGCATTACGAAGAACAACCTGACAATGAAATGGTTGATGATTATAGTGATGTCGTTGAACTCGGAAAGGAAATGGAACAAATTTCTGAGGAAAATGACGAAGATAAACTCAACAAAGAACATGATGAAGACGTTCGTTCAGATTTAGATGAGTAAGGAAACGCACTTGTTGAACGAACAACCACGCATAGATGTATCGTCGACAGTCTTGGCGATACATCTTTTTTATTAACTCCTCATTCAACCAGTGCCACAACGCAACGGATATGTTAGAATAACTATGCTAAATTATACGATGAGGAGCACATTATGTTATATCGAAATTGGAAATGGATTATGTTGGCAGCGTTTATCGTCAATCTCATCTCTATCAAAGGTTTCCCGATGGCGCTTGGTGCAGTTTATATGCCGATTCTGTTTAAAGTCATCCAAATGCAATTGAATTTATCTAAAGGACTCGTGGATGACGTCACTGGACAAGCTTTTATTAAAAGTAACAAAACAGGCGTAATTATTAGCGTCATCTGTTGCGTACTGATTACGGGCATTCTATTTAAAGCATTAGATGGTTTCTATCAATCATTACATGGCTTCCTGGGCGTCTTAATTACGCTAAGTCCGGTCACTTTGGTTATAGGTCTTATTCTATTCATACTAACTGCAGTAGCCATTGTACAAGCTGTTAAAGCACAATTTGCGCACGTGAGAGTGAAGTCACAATAACGTTTTAGAATAAAATTAAATCCAGTAGTGTAATAATAAAGTAGGGTCATTTCAGAAGAGATGACTCTACTTTTACTTATGTAGTAAGAGAAAATAGTGAGAAATATAAATGGATGTCACTAGGATTATGAAAGCGTTATATTTCACGATTGCCGACGTAAAAAGAATAATGCTATACTAAAGTTAAATAACCAATTGAAGGGGAGAAATTCAATGTCAGTAAGAATCGAACATGATACATTTGGAGAAATTGAAGTACCTGCAGATAAATATTGGGGAGCGCAAACAGAACGTAGTAAGCGCAACTTCCCTGTAGGTAAAGAACAAATGCCAATCGAAGTCGTGTATGGTTTTGCACAATTGAAACGTGCAGCTGCATTAGCGAACTTCGACTTAGGCAAACTCTCTGAAGCGAAAAAAGATGCGATTGTTTACGCATGTGACAAAGTGCTTAACAAAGAATTAGATGAACATTACCCACTTGTGGTATGGCAAACAGGAAGCGGTACACAAAGTAACATGAACGTGAACGAAGTCGTTAGCTACGTGGCGAATGAGTACTTGAAAGAACACGGCAGTGACGAAAGTATCCATCCAAACGATGACGTTAACAAATCACAAAGTTCTAACGACACGTTCCCAACTGCTATGCACGTTGCTTTATACAGTGAAGTAGAAGCGAAATTAGAACCAGCGCTTAAAGCATTACGTGATACTTTTAAAGAAAAAGAAGAGAAATTCCATGAAATTATCAAAATTGGTCGTACACACTTACAAGATGCGACACCAATTCGTTTAGGTCAAGAAATCAGTGGTTGGCGCTTTATGCTTGACCGTTGTGAAGACTTACTCAGCGAATCTAAAGCACATATCTTAAACTTAGCGATTGGTGGTACTGCAGTAGGTACAGGTATCAACGCGCATCCTGAATTTGGTGATCGTGTAGCTAAGCATATCGCTGACAATACGGGTCATCCGTTCGTTTCATCTGAGAATAAATTCCACGCGTTAACAGCTCACGATGAAGTAGTCCAATTACATGGTACGTTAAAAGCACTTGCAGGCGACCTTATGAAGATTGCGAACGACGTAAGATGGTTAGCTTCAGGTCCTCGTGCTGGTTTAGCTGAAATCGCGATTCCTGAGAACGAACCAGGTTCTTCTATCATGCCAGGTAAAGTTAACCCTACACAATGTGAAATGTTAACAATGGTTGCTACTCAAGTTATGGGTAACGACACAGTTGTAGGTGTAGCAAGTTCACAAGGTAACTTTGAATTAAACGTCTTCAAACCAGTGATCTTACACAACACATTACAATCTATTTACCTCTTAGCTGATGGTATGGCAACATTTAATAAAAACTGTGCTGTAGGTATTGAACCAATCGATGAAAATATCGAGAAATATCTTAAAAATTCATTAATGCTCGTTACAGCGCTAAACCCTCATATCGGTTATGAAAAAGCTGCGAAAATCGCTAAAAAAGCACACAAAGAAGGACTTACATTAAAAGAGTCTGCAATTGATAGCGGTTATGTGACTGAAGAACAATTTGAAGAATGGATTAAACCAGAAGATATGGTGGAACCTAGATAATCGTACGCGCATATTACGAGATAAAAGATTGATATCTAAGAAAAAGTTCCTACTTAACCTTGAAATCGGTTGAGTAGGAACTTCTTTGTTTGATTTGAAGTTAGAACTACCATTCTCAATGTGCATCGATTTTTCACAAAGAGAACAAGAACTATATCTTAAAAATATTTCGCTAAGACTCAAAAATTTATACCTAATTCAATGGTTCGTCATCTAAGCTAACAGAAATTTGCTCCCGAGTGAAAGGGTGGATAAGTTCAATCTTATGGCTGTGTAACTGAAGTTGACGTAAGGTAGAGTTACCGTATAAAGGGTCACCTAGGACAGGATGGCCGATTTCAGCTAAGTGAACGCGAATTTGGTGTGTACGTCCTGTGTCCAATTTCAATTCTAGTTGACATACGTTTTCTTCAAGCATTTCTGAATCGATGATGTGTGTAATAGCGCGTTGACCTGTTGAGGAGACGCGCTTACGATTTGGATGGAACTTGTCCTTACCGATAGGCATATCTATCGTTTGCGGCTTAACTGGAAGCAACGATTTAACTTTAGCACGGTAAATACGATCGATTTGATTATCTTCAAGCATACGATCTAGAATCTTCTTCATGAGAGGATTTTTTGCTACGATCAATAGACCGACCGTTTCTTGGTCTAAACGATGAATCGGCTCTACGTATTCGCTATCTACGGTATAAATGATGTGATTCATTAATGTATTACTTTCTTTTAAGTCATTCGGATGCGTCTTGACCCCTTTAGGCTTCATCACAATCAACATATCATCGTCTTCATAGTAAATTTGTGCATAGCGATAACTTGGAAGATAGTTGCTCTTCTCCTCAGGGGTAGGGATGTAGACTTTGTCACCAGCTTGCACTCGATCCATGAGCTTCGCAGGTTGTTCATTGATTGTAATTTCTTTGGACATATTAAGTTGATGTAAATCTTTTTTAGGTAAGTGTAAAAATTGGAATAATTCTCTTAATGTCATTCCATCATAGATTTCTGCAATAGTAATATTCATAACATGCACTCCTCAATTATTCTCATCCATCATATCACATTCAAAATCGGAACTAAATCACATTTTCATCTCACCTAAAATTATAATATACTGATAAGAGTTAGACGAAACTGGAGCGAATGATGATGGAAAAACCGACACGTTTAGCGTTGTTGAAAGAAATAGCTGAATTTCTTAATGAAGAAACAGAAATGAAAAGTATGTTAGATGGGGCTCTGCGTTCTCTAGTTGAAGGTAGTGAATTCTCGACAGGTTGGATCTTTTTTATCAATAACGAAGGTGAACATGAACTCGTCAGTGATTATCATTTACCTAAAGCGTTGACGCGTAACCAGTGCGCCTATATGACGCAAGGCAGCTGTTGGTGTGTGCAAGCGTATGAGAACAAGAGGTTAACGAAGGCCTCGAATATCATCAATTGTTCACGTATTAATCTTGCGACTCAAGACTACGCAGATGAGACAGATGGTATCACGCATCATGCGACAGTGCCATTGCGCTCAGGCGAAGAAGAGTATGGTTTACTGAACGTGGCTACTCCGCACACAGAAACGTATAGTGAAGAAGATCTTGAATTATTAGAATCAGTAGCTTTCCAAATTGGTTCGGCGATTAAAAGGATTACATTAACCGAACAAGAAAAAGAAGCCGCTCGCATTAGTGAGCGTAATCGCTTAGCACGCGACTTACATGATTCAGTGAATCAAATGCTCTTCTCAGTGAAAGTGACAGCTCATGCAGGGCAAGGTCTCACAGATATTGCAAAAGCCCAACAAGCGTTCAAAGTCATTGAGGAAACGAGTCAGAATGCCGTCAGTGAGATGCGGGCACTCATTTGGCAATTGAAGCCAGTTGGTCTGGAGCACGGTTTAGTGCATGCACTGAAGCAATATAGCGAAATGTTGGAGTTAGCGCTACACCCTGAAGTACATGGACTTATTGATTTATCAAGTACTGTTGAAGAACATCTTTATCGCATCGTTCAAGAAGCGATGAATAATACGAAGAAACATACCGATACGCACGAAATTCAGCTTACCATTACGCAAACCCAGGAGAATGTACATGTGAGCGTCAGGGATTTCGGCAGAGGTTTCGATGTTACGGATAGCACACGTGAGACCTCGCACGGTTTAAATAATATGTGGCAACGCGCAAAGTTATTGCAAGGCGACCTTTCCATTGAGTCCTCAAGTGAAGGAACGACAATTGAAGTCGTCATACCGTTGAATAGAGCTTAAAGGAGAAGTAAGAATGTATAAAGTAATACTTGTTGATGACCATTATATAGTAAGACAAGGCTTGGAATTTCTACTTTCTACTGTGGATGATTTAGAAATAGTGCAAGGCTTTTCAAATGGACAAGATTTTATCAACTATATGAAGACAGAAGACCGTCCAGATTTGATATTGCTAGATCTTGTGATGCCTGAGATGAATGGCATAGAAATTACTGAGTGGATGAAAGCAAATTATCCAGATGTGAAGATTCTCGTACTGACAAGTTATGCCGATGATGAGCACGTAATTTCTGCTATCACGAAAGGTGCGGATGGTTACGAGATGAAAGATGTAGAACCTCAGCAACTCATACGCACGATTCACCGTGTGTTGAATGGCGAGAAGATTATTCACCCTGAGGCGCAGCAAGTCATTGATGCGATGAGTCAGAAACCCCATTATACGAATAAACTGTCCAAACGAGAAACTGAAGTGTTGAAAGAGATGGTGAAAGGAAAGACCAATCGAGAAATTGCAGAGACATTATTTGTATCTGAGAAGACGGTTAAGACACACGTAAGCCACATCTTTAGTAAGTTGCAAGTGACTGATCGTACACAAGCGGCGATTTGTGCGATTGAGAACAAGTTAATTTAGAAGGATTGTGAGTTGGCTTCAGTAAGTAAAAGTTGTTTAGAAGAAGCGAAACAGTTTTTATACAGTCGAGATGACGAGTCAAAGCGGTGTTAATAATGCATGAATGATTCGTTATTTTCTTGAATTTATTCTTTCGAAGTAGTCTAAAATTAATGAAGGCGCTTACATATAGTCTCGTGCAACAAAAAGTTCATATAAAATTAAATATTTGCGAATAATTTCCAGTGAATTATAGGGTGAAATAAGCTATAATAATGAATGGTGTTTATAGAGATGAGTAATACACGAATTTTTGATTCATATGTTTTTAATAAAGTGAAATGAATTCTAATCGTGTCTTAGTTCAATATAAGATAGTTTTAAATTCTATGCTGCATTATTGCGACAATTATGTAATTTTAAAAATAACCACTAAACGTCGTTTCACTCTTTTCATTTTGTTAAAGATATATTAAGATGATATTTGTGTTTCAAGAAGTGTGTATTATTGCAATTTCTTGTGTCCGGATAAAATATTCTTTATGAAAGGTAGATTATACAAATGGATAGACAGAATTTTACAGAATTAATTCAATCAAAATTTAAAATGGTTCGTATCGAAGCGGGCTACACACAAGATACGATGGCTCAAACAGTTGGACTATCTAAGAAGACGTTAGTACAAATTGAAAAAGAGCGTGTCTTACCAAATTGGACAACATGTGTGTCTATCTGTGCACTCTTTAGAGATTCTGAAGTGCTTAACAGTACATTTGGATGCGATCCGTTAGAAATGGTTCAAACTGTATCTCGCAATCACTGTGCGTACCCAATTTACTCAACAACGAGTGACATTTATTGGCAAACAATGGATAACCGTGACGGTTACATCCTTCAAAGCAATAAAGTCAGCGAACTTTACCGTGTATTAGACCGTGATAAACAACCGATCTTCGGTACTTCGAAGTTAAGAGAAGCTGAGACTTATTTACTCAGATTAACTAAAGAAGAGTTTGCGCACATCTTCTAAGAATTATGATAGAAGAATCCTGAAGAATAACGTGATATGATGAAGAGAACGAACTTTGAAGACGCGTTATCTCCTCAGCGATTAAATCATAATCCTGATAAGCGAGACATTTATCTACAATGTCTATGAGATAGAGTAATTGAATAACCAACCATCAAATCGGTTGAATCATTCACTCATGGGTGAGACGCTCAGTTCGTAAGTTTCTACGAAAGTGTCTCACTCTTTTATTTAGTTTAGTAATATGATTAAGGGGTTAAATTATGCACGCATTTTTAATAATTATCTTTATGATGGTGATAGGGGCAATCATCGGTGGTGTAACGAATATGATTGCTGTACGCATGTTATTCCATCCATTTAAAGCCTATCATTTGTTTGGCAAGCGTATTCCATTCACACCGGGTTTAATACCGAAACGACGTGAAGAGATTGCCACTAAGATTGGTCAGGTTATCGAAGAGCACTTGCTTACTGAATCGCTCATTAAGTCGAAACTTAACGAACCGTCTACACGTGAAGCCATTGACGATATGTTGTACAAACAAGTTCAGAAATTGAAATCTGATCACGTAACGATTCAATACTTTGCACAACAGTTTGACGTCGATGCCGTGGAATTAGTGGGTCAGAAAGCAGAGAACTGGACGCAAGAGAAACTCGATCACTTTTACGAACAACATCAGCATCAAACACTACAGGAAATCCTACCAGCTAATGTGATTCAGTTTGCGGACGACAAGATGGAAGACGTGCCTGAACTTTTATTCCAACGCGCGAAAGTGTATCTGACGTCTGATAAAGGCGTTGCAGATATCAACAGTATGTTAGATACATTTTTTCAAGAGAAAGGTAAAATTATCGGGCTATTGCAAATGTTTATGACGAAAGAGCATATTGCGGAGCGCATTCGTACTGAACTCATCCGTTTAACGAATCATCCGAAAGCACATAAGATTGCTGAACAAGTTATTCATAATGAATATGAGACATTTAAGTCTAAGACGCTACATGAAATCGTCTCATACAACAAATTCAACTCATTCGGCCAATCGTTTGTCACAATGCTGATGGATTCAGTCAATCTGCGTACACAAGTTCATAAACCGCTTAACTCACTTATGCCATCAGTCATCGAACTCATTGAGAAGAATGTATCGCAACATCTTACGACGATCATTATCAACTATGTTTCAGGTCAACTTTCACCGATCATGGAACGTGTGAACTTACGTGGCATGATAGAGCAACAAATTAACACGTTCGATTTAGACTACATTGAGCGTCTCATTATCGAGATTGCCAACAAGGAATTGAAGTTGATTATGCTACTAGGATTCTTGCTCGGAGGAATCATCGGTTGTCTGCAAGGCATAATAGCTATCTTTGTATAAGGTTTTGATTTATGTTATTGTAATATCGATGTGGTAAAAACACAGATCAAATAAAGGAGTGTAACAAAATGGCAGTAAATTTACATGATTATGCAAACCAATTAGAACAAGCTTTACGTGAAAGCGATGAATACAAAGCAATCAAAGATGCTTACGCTAAAGTGAAAGAAAACGAAGAATCTAAAAAATTATTCGATGAGTTCCGTGAAACTCAAATGAACTTCCAACAAAAACAAATGCAAGGTGAAGAAATCGGTGAAGAAGAGCTTCAAAAAGCACAAGAGCAAGCTCAAGAAATCGAAAAAGACTCAAACATTTCTGAACTTATGGCTGCTGAACAAAAAATGAGCCAAGTATTCCAAGAAATCAACCAAATCATCGTTAAACCTTTAGATGAAATTTACGCTGACTAATTATAGTGAGTGTAGAAGGGAAGCCACAGTACGTGAAGTGCTGTGGTTTTTTCATGCTTTTCTTTAAATGCTTTACTCTTAATACCTTGTAATGTTTAACTTTCGCCTGCTAATGGGACCACTCTCAACGTATACATAACACTTTACAGTTATCTTTACGTATTTTTTATCACATTGAAGACCACACACAAGACTACAGTTGAAGAAATCTTCTCCAATCCTCACTCGCATTTTACACTTAGCAAAATGTACAGAACTCATACAATAGTCATATTTAAGCTTAGAGGTTCTGTCGACGGGTATTTAGGTATATGGTAGAATAATAAATTACAAGACAAGTATAGTTAACATGTTAGAGGTGCAATTAAGAATGTTGCACGAAGGTGTTATACATAGTTTAATCATTAAGTCATCGATACTTAACTGTAGTGAAAGATGATGGTGTGTTAGCGCACAATATGTAGGTGAGCTAACTGAAGTCATACGACCTCACACATCATCGTTAATAAAGGAGTTTAGAATATGGTGAAGTTTATCCATTGTGCTGATTTGCACTTAGATAGTCCTTTTAAATCTAGAAGTCATCTCAATCAATCTAACTTTGAAGACATTCAACAAAGTGCTTACGAGAGCTTTCGACACATTGTAGATATCGCGCTTAAAGAAGAGGTTGATTTCCTCATCATAGCAGGCGATTTGTTTGATCAGGAGAATCGTACGTTGCGAGCTGAAGTCTTTCTTCAAGAGCAGTTTGAACGTTTAAATAAAGAACAAATCTTCGTTTATATTTGTCATGGTAACCACGATCCGCTATCTTCGAAGATTTCTTCATCTTGGCCGACGAACGTCTCTGTTTTTTCCGAAAAGGTAGAAACGTATCAAACGATTACGCAAAAGGGTGAGAAAATCTTCCTTCACGGCTTCAGTTATCAGAACGACGCAAGTTACGAGAATAAAATTGATGCGTACCCTTCAAGTCAAGGTCAAGAAGGCTTACATATTGGTGTACTGCACGGTACGTATAGTAAATCCAATGAGAAAGATCGCTATACCGAATTCCGTCTTGAAGATTTGAATAGTAAACTTTATCATTACTGGGCTTTAGGTCATATTCACGAACGTCAACAGCTAAGTGATATGCCTCAAATTCATTATTCAGGTAATATTCAAGGTCGTCATTTCAATGAACGAGGAGAGAAAGGTTGTTTGCTCGTTAGCGGTGACGATTTAAAGCTCAACGTGAAGTTCATACCGACACAATCCATTCGTTTTGAGGAAGCGACGATTGAAACAGAAGCGGATACGAAGCAGAAGTTATACGAAGCGATTCAGAATTTCAAAGCGAAGAAACGTTCACAAGGCAAAGCGTTTTACCGCTTAAGCGTATATATTACTTCCGATACACCTATGACGCAACAAGAGTTACTACAGGTTAAGGAAATGGTCGATGACTATGAGCTGAATGAGAATCATTTTATCTATATTGAAGATTTAACTTTCGATTTTAAGTACGAACGTGAACAGAAGCTAAGCAAAGAGTTCTCACGTGAACTGATTAGCGATGATGAGGTCTTTGAACATGCGATGAATGATTTATATCTCAACCCACGTGCCTCGAAGTATCTCGACGATTACACAGAGTTTGATCGTGACGCATTGATTACACACGCTGAACAACTATTGAAATCTGATATGAGAGGTGACTCATGATGAAGATTAAGTCTTTAGAGATTTATGGTTACGGTCAATTTGTCGAGCGCAAGATTGAGTTTGACCAGTATTTTACAGAAATCTATGGTGAGAACGAGGCAGGGAAATCTACAATCCAAGCGTTTATCCATTCGATTCTCTTCGGCTTTCCTACCCGTAAAGAGAACGAACCACGTCTTGAGCCACGTCTAGGCAATCAATACGGTGGTAAGTTGACAATCATTCGCGATGACGGTTCTGAAATTGAAGTTGAACGTATTAAGGGCAGTGCAGTGGGCGACGTGAAAGTGTACTTGCCCAATGGTTCAATTAAAGATGAGCAGTGGTTGAAAGAGGAATTGAACTTCATCACTAAGCGTACGTATCAAGATATCTTCTCGTTCGACGTCTTAGGCTTACAAGATATTCATAAAAATATGGACGAAACGCAATTGCAGAATTTCTTGCTACAAGCAGGTGCACTCGGATCAACTGAGGTTACCTCAATGCGTAAAGCAATTGCCGAGAAGAAAGAGGCTTTGTATAAAAAGTCGGGCCGTAAACCGATCATTAACCAACAAATTGCGCAGTTAGATGAGTTAGCCTCTCAAATTCGTGATGAAGAAGCGAAATTAACGACGTACAATCGTTACGTCGATGATCGTGACAAAGCAGAACGTCGTTTAAATCACTTGAAGCAAAACTTAGCGCAGTTATCTAAAATGCATGAGTCAAAACAGAAAGAATTAGCTTTACATGAGCAAACACAAGAATGGAAAGGTTTGGAGCAATCACTCAATATCGAGCCACTAGACTTTCCAGAACAAGGGATTGACCGCTACGAAACGGCGAAACTGCAAACTCAAAATTTACGCCGAGATATAGGTTTACGGGAAGAAAAACTTGCTCAGCTTCAAGAAGATGATCGTCATATTGAAGCACCAAAGCAAGCGGATATTGATGCATTATCACATTTACAACAACAAGAGAATGAAATTAAACAGAAAGAATATGAACGTAATGCAGTTCAAAAGGATATCGAGGATAAGTCGCGTGAATTAAAAGGTCTGAAGCTTAATATTGGTTGGGAAGATGTTCATGAACAAGTGGATAGCTCTGAAGCAATGAAAAGCCATGTGAGTGAACAACTCCAACATAAACAAGAATTAACAGCTTCACTTAATCAACTGGATCGTAATATTGAAGAGAATCGTATCGAACAAGATACGAATCAGGACGAGCTCACTCAACTTGAGCAAGACATTGTTCCAGATGAAACATTTGAGAAGAAGAAACAACATCAACAGCAACGCTTTGAACTCGAAGAAAAGAATAACTTGTTCCAAAAAATGAAAGAAGCGTTCGATGTTGAACAACGCCAGAAGGAGAAACAGCAAGCGATGTTACGCATCGCGCTTATCGTGCTAGCGATTGTCAGTGCTGGATTAGCAGTCTTCTCATTCGTTTCATCTAATATGATCTTTGGCGGCGTGTTCGTGGTGCTTGCGCTCATCTTTATCATTGGTATCTTTGCGATTAAGACGAAAGAAGTTGGTCACTCAGAAACCTTTACGAAAGAAATCGACGACTTACAACGTCAAATCGATACGTTGGAGCAGAACTACGACTTAAACTTCGATCTCGATGCGCAATATCGCACACGCGACCAATGGTTTAATGCGATGAAGACGAAAGAATCGTTAGAGAAAAAGGCACAATATCTTAATGATTCATTAAACGATACACGTCAAAATTATGATCAAGTGAAAGCACAAATTGAAGACATCAAGCAGGAATTACAGGTTTCTGAGCGAATGTCAGATGAACTCATCGTCGACAGCATTACGACGATGAATAAGATTAAAGATATTCATCAACACCTTGTAGAATTAGAGGCGAAAAGAGCAGGCTTAGATAAAGAATTGGAAGAATTTTACAATCATGCGCAAAATGTCACAGCGAATCAATTCCATCACTTCAATCGTTTGTCTCTCTTCCATGACGTACGACAATGGTTACAACACGCACATACTTCTCAAGATAAGAAACAGCGTAACCAAGAACAAATTCGATTGATTTCGAATGAGCTACGTCAACTTAAACAACGTTTAGAAGACAACGAACAAGTGATTGCGAAACTCTTCGATTACATTGACGTCGATAACGAGGAAGATTATTATCAACATCATGAACGTTACGCGACATATCATCGAGACTTAAATCGTTTTAACGACTTAACGAAATATCTTGAGAATCAAGATTACTCTTATGAAGATAGTTCAGATTTAAGTAATAAAACGTATGCGCAACTTGAGACTGAACATCAAACATTATCTCAACAAGTTGATGATTATAATGATCAATATTTGGAAATGCAGTCTGAAGTCAGTGACTTAAATTCACAAATTAAGCATATGGAAACGGATCAAACTTTGGCGAACTTACGTCATAAATATCACATGTTGAAGAACCAATTGAACGACGAAGCGCTAGATTGGGCAAGTCTCAGTTATTTACAAGCGTTAGTTGATGGTCATATCGCTCAAATTAAAGACCAACGACTACCACAAGTGGTGAATGAGGCGACAGATATCTTTTCACGCCTTACTGAAGGTCACTACGTACAAGTGTCGTATGCGAACGATGAACTCATGGTTAAACAGCGTAACGGACAAGTTTATCAGCCGGTTGAGTTGAGTCAATCTACGAAAGAAATCTTGTACATCGCGTTACGTCTGAGTCTCATCAAGACGCTTAAACCTTATTATCCATTCCCAATCATTATAGACGACGCTTTCGTTCATTTTGATAAAAACCGTAAAGCACGCATGATGAAATTTATTCGCCAGTTCCCAGAAGATTATCAAGTTCTGTACTTCACATGTGTTAAAGACACAGGCATTCCATCTAAACAGATGATTACTTTAAATAAAGTAGAGGACGGTGCGAAATAATGAGAAATGCTGGAAATTTGAAACCAGGAGATTCAGTCAATCATTTCTTTCTCATCCATAAAGCGACGCAAGGTGTGACAGCTCAAGGGAAAGACTACATGACTTTGCACCTTCAAGATAAAAGTGGAGAGCTAGAAGCGAAATTCTGGACAGTGACGAAAGAAGATATGAAGATTCTGGAACCAGAAAAAATTATCTTAGCGAAAGGTGACATCATTAACTATCGTGGGCGTAAACAGATGAAGATGAACGGCTATCGTTTAGCGACTGAAGAGGATAACTTATCTGCTCATGATTTCATCAGTGGTCCACCGATGTCACCAGATGAAATACAAGAACAAATTTCTCGCTATTTACTTGATATCGATAATGCGAGTTTACAACGCATTACGCGTCACTTATTAAGAAAGTATCACGATGAATTCTATTCATTCCCTGCAGCGAGTACGCATCATCATAACTTTGGAGGCGGACTGAGCTATCATGTCCTTACCATGTTAGAAATTGCGAAATCGCTTTGTGATATTTATCCATTACTTAATCGTAGTTTATTGTATAGTGCGATTATCCTACACGACTTAGGTAAGGTGAAAGAGCTGAGCGGTCCTGTGGCGACGTCTTACACAGTTGAAGGGAATCTATTAGGACATATCTCTATCGCAAGTGATGAGGTCGCTGAGAGCGCAAGAGAGCTTAATATCGAGGGAGAAGAAGTGATGTTACTTCGTCATATGATTCTTTCTCACCATGGTAAAATGGAATTTGGCTCACCTAAGACGCCACATTTGAAAGAGGCGGAAATTCTTACCTTTATCGATAATATTGATGCGAAGATGAACATGTTTGAAAAAGCCTTTGCTAAAACGGATAAAGGGGAGTATACCGAACGAATCTTTGGCTTAGATGGCCGTAAATTCTATAATCCAACAAGTTTAGATTAAGAGAAGATTAGAGAGCGTGCGAGGGCACGCTCTTTTTTGAGTGCGATGATTTAATTTCAGAGTTTGATGTTAAGCGGACACTCATAATATGAAAAAGCGCAGTTGAACGCTATCATGGTTCAACTGCGCTTTACTATATCGTTTAGCCGCCCATAGACATGCCTTGGCCGCCTTGCATCGCTTGTTGTTGTTCTTGTTGCTGCTGTTGTTGCTTAATTTTTTGCGGATCTAGAATAGAGTCTTCAATTGCTTTCTTAATGTCACGGTCTTTGTAGTCTACTTTATATTTTTTAAGTAAATCTTTGTAAGCATCTGTTAAGAGCTTAGGATTTTTTTGTACTTTTTGTTGGATAATCTTAGATTTGAGTTTACCTTTTTCTTTATCGAAGTCATCTTCTTTATTCGCTTTGATGATGTGGTAACCATAATCCGTCTTCACGACGTCAGAAACTTGTCCTTCTTTAAGCTTGAAGAGCGCTTTTTCAAATTTTTCATCCATTTGACCTTTATAAACGTAACCTAAGCTACCGCCTTTTTTGGCTGTTTGTGTATCTTTAGATTCTTTCTTAGCAATATCTTCGAATTTATCTGGATCTTTATCCACTTGTTTTTGAATATCTTCAGCTTTTTTCTTCGCGTCTTTGTCGGATAATCCTTCTTTATCTTTCTTATCTTCCTTCACTTTGATGAGGATATGTGATGCTTTCTTCGTGTTGTCTTTGATATCTTTGTCAGACACTTTCACTTTATCTTCTAAAAGCTGTTTCTGATAAGCTTGAAGACGTTTTTCTTCTTTATAATCATCGATAGACATATGTTGTTGTTTCAACATACTTTCGAATTGGTCTTTGCCCCCGTATTGTTTTTGTTCTTGTTTCACTTCTTTATCGATATCTTTCGTATCAACTTTATCTTTATATTCCTTATTGAGAAGCTTGTTAAGTAAGATTTGGAACGAACTGTTAGCGATTTGTTCGTCACCAATTTTATGCATCACATCAGCTACTTTGACATTCCCAGCTTTAGATGTAATTAAGGTATTATCTTTAGAATCTGTTGCGTCGTGCCCACAACCTCCGAGTAGAAGGGCACTTGCTGTTAAGGGTATCAGTACTTTTTTAAATGCTTTCATCGTCAAACTCCTTTTGTAAGAATAACATCGCTAATATAACATATTATTATTTAAGCACCAATTGAAACTGAAATCTATTGGACTATAGTATGAAAGTGTTTCAACTCGTAACGTCACTTGTTAGTATCGCAAAGATTTCGGGTTATGCAAAGTAATATCTTAAGGCTACTGTATGTAAAAAGAAGGTGAGACAGCATCGCATGGCTTGCGGCGTCTCACCTTCATCAATTTCTAATTATATATGATATCTACCACCTGTTTTTCTTAAAATATTAATGCCTGTTTGATGTTCTTCAATATAATTGCCTTCATTCGACAAGAGAATCATTTTCAAATATAAAAAGTCTAAAATTGAAAAACCCATGTTCAAAGCTACGATAAACATAAAGTAGTGTCCTAAACTTAAAAAGTGTTTCGTTAAGATAATGCCAAGCGCCGTAATAATGATAAAAGGTAAGATTAAACCTAAAGCAAAATAATATTTATTGACCGGCGTATTCACGTAAACATTGTAAAACGGCAGCGCTTTCTTTTTATTAATCTTATAAATGCGAAAAGATTTATAATACGGTAATAAAAATAATAAATGGAACACTTTGTGTAACGGATAAAGCAAGAGCGCACCGAGTACGAAAAGTAAAAAATAGTGGTCTGTTAAAGGCTCATTCGAATAGTAATGCATAATTTCATAACATATTAAAAATGAAATAATCGTAGTGACGAAACCTAAAAATGCAAGACGTGGTAAACCGAAACGAGCATTGATATCAATTTGTCTCGTACATATAAACATAGGCGTTACTCCTTACTTTAACTTCTGTTCGTTAACTTCGTTGCACTTAATCACTTTAGTATTATCTATTCAAATGACTTATGCGTCAAGTAGGGATTGAGAACAACACAAAAAAGGTAGGGCGAAAGCATCATCTTGACTTCGACCTACCTTGATTAATAGGGCGTGTGTTAAGGTGCATTATAACATTGATATACGCTCATATTATTAAACAAAAGAGCTCCTTCAACTCACGCCAATTATTTAAATGTGAGACGTTTTATTTCTCAAATGTCTTAGAAATTTCTTCGCCTCTATTTTGTAAATTCTCGATATTAGATTGGATACGTTCGATATTTGGATTAATATCAGATTTAAAGTTACCGATAAGTTCTTTCACTTCATCGCCAATAGAACTGCCGAACGCTGTACTTTCAGATTTGATTTGAACTGCATAGTTTTTAATATCGTTAATACTTTGTTTAATCGTATTGATTTCTCTATCAAGTTCAGATTCTGCACCTACAGGTTGTTTCGCTTGTGCATGAGATACAGGTGCATTTTTGCGATTACGATTCATCAATACGACACCTAAACCTGTCGCAATACCAGCGCTCGCACCAAGTAGTAATTGCACTGCTTTCATATTCATTCTCCTCACATTAACAAAGTCTTATATCATACTTATTTATCACTGTACCCGTTTCACAATGGAATAAGCATCGTTAGTCAAATTGCGCACGAATTTGTTCAGCAATTTCTGCTTTTTTATCATCATTCAACTCATCTTCATGCGTTTCCCATTTGTAACCGAAACCGTCCACATCATTCTCATAACGTGGTAAGAAATGGAAATGAAGGTGGAAGACAGATTGATCAGCGAATTCACCGTTATTTTGCACAATATTGAGACCGTCTGGATTAAATGCTTGTTTAATCGCATTTGCCACTTTAGGAAGTGCTTCGCCGATATGTTTCATCGTTTCTGCATCTGTTTCAAAGATGTTTGCAGAAGGTTTCTTAGGCACGAGTAACGTATGCCCCTTAGTGACTTGAGAAATATCTAGAAATGCATACACATAGTCGTTCTCATATACTTTGTGACTAGGGATTTCACCAGCGATAATTTTACTAAAAATTGTTTCAGACATCTTTACCTCACTCCTTGTTATTATCATAATTTCTATTATAGCATTATTCAAATTGACCCGTCATTTCATGCTAGCATCTTTATGATTCTGTGCTACAATTTGGTAGAATACATGTATGGAGGTGCCGTATGACAGTACAAGTTGAACATCTCACAGGTGGTTACGGCAAGAAACCTGTGATTAAAGATCTCAATTTCGAATTGAATGAAGGTGAAATCGTAGGTTTGATAGGACTGAATGGTGCTGGTAAAAGTACAACAATCAAGCACATCTTAGGACTATTGCAACCTACTGAAGGGCAACTCTCAATTTCAGGAACGAATATTCAAGATGACGTTGAAACGTATCGACGTAAACTCTCATACATTCCTGAAGCGCCCGTAATATATGACGAATTAACTTTAGAAGAACATATTTATATGACAGCGATGGCTTATAACATTAGTCGAGAAACTGCGATGAAGAGAGCGCAGCCATTACTTGAAACCTTCCGTCTAGAGAAAGAACTCAAGGTCTTCCCAAGTCATTTCTCTAAAGGGATGAAGCAGAAAGTCATGATTATTTGTGCATTTATCGTAGAACCTGAACTTTATATCATCGACGAGCCGTTCCTGGGACTCGACCCGCTAGGAATTCAATCTATGCTTGATCTCATGGTAGAGAAGAAAGAGGAAGGGCGTACCGTCTTGATGAGTACGCATATTTTAGCGACGGCTGAACGCTATTGTGATCGCTTCATTATTATCGATCAAGGTGAAATTGTAGCAATAGGCAACTTAGATGAGCTCCGTGAACAAACGGGATTAACGGATAAGACATTAGATGAGATTTACATTCACGTGACGCAAGGTGGTACACGCGTATGACGGACCAAGCGCAAACGTTGTTTAGAATGCGTAAAGAGGCTATCGCTAAGGAAAAGCGCTATTACAACAAATTTATCTTTAATGGTCATTTCTCAGTATTTCTTGTTCTTTTACTAGGAGCCTTTATCCTTGGCTACGGTCAATGGTTGCGTGCGATACCTAAAGGAATCAATTATTCGCTCATTACGAGTATCATCTTCGCCTTAACTTCGATGTTTCCGGTACACACGTTGTTGAAAGAAGCGGACAAGTTATTCTTACTACCATTCGAACGACATATGACACGTTATATGCGTTACAGCCTAATTTATAGCTACTTGCAAAGAATTGCCTTACAGATCGTGTTACTCATTGTCTTCTTTCCTTTGTTCTACCAAATCAAAGGTCACACGTACGGATTCTATATTCTGTTTGCCGTCCTTGCTATCGTTGCACCATTCCTCGGTTTAGTGCTGAAATGGCAATGGTTTAAGTATGGTCTTGAGAATTGGTCTGTGCAAGTTGTGTTATTTATTATCTTTACGATGGGATACTATGTCGCACTCGATGTGGGTAAATTCACGAGTGTAGCTATTATAGGTGTGCTCATCGCATTTGCATTCTTTATCTGGTTGGCGAGTCGCAATCATCTTTTTCCTTGGGAACGCATGATTCAAATCGAGCAGCAACACCATACGAATTACTACAAATTCGTCAATATGTTCACAGATGTGAAACATCTTAGTGAATCTGCAGTACGACGTCGTTATTTAGATCCTTTATTATCTGTTCCTAAAGGTTCTAAATTCTCAAGTGAACGCATGTATTTATTCTTATTTACACGTAGCTTTGCGAGAGGGAAAGATGCGTTTAACATCATTCTACGTTTAGTCGTTATCACGGCAGTATTGATGATTTGGCTACACCAACCGATCATTAGCTTAATTATCGGCAGTCTATTTATGTATATTATCTTACTTCAAATGGCACAATTCTATACGCAACAAGCCTATGGTTTGTGGCCGCAAGTTTGGCCAGTGGATGATAGTAAAGTGATTAAAGGTTACCGTCAGTTCCTTTATCGCTTAATGATTGTCGTTGCGGTGATTTTTATCATTATTTATGCGTTCATTGCTATCCAATATATCTTGGCAAGTCTCGTCTTTATATTGGTAGGCTGGCTTACAATCATCAATATTGTTAAAAAGTTAAAATACCAAGAAACGCTATTGCGTGATTGATATAAAGAAGAATAGGAGACTGGGACAAAATTAAAACTAATTAATTTTCAATGTTATAACTCTCGCTTGCTTGGGAGAAGCACAGAAATCTTTGATTTCGTATTGCTTCCCCCGTAAAGAGAGCTAGGGTTCATAAGAGTTGAACCTCTTATGAATCCAGATCTCTACTGCGTAGGACCACACTCAACTAATTCTTTTCGCTCAAAGAGCTCGAAGAATGGATTTTCGTTGTGGTCTAGATCCATCAAGCGTCTCGAGTACACATTGAAAATTTGCCCAAGAATTTATTTTAAGCTTGCTTTTTTATTTATCTCAGAAGTCAATTCACATTTATGTCCCAAGCTCATTTCTTCTAAAATAACTAACAGCCCACAAATGTCTGGTTCATTTGTGGGCTGTTAACTGTATTTTATCGTTTTTTGTAATGATAATCGAAAACTTTTACATATCCATCTACTTATTCTTCGATAGGGAAGAGGTAACGTTCAAAGTAACTTGAATGTTGACCTGAAAAACCGAAGAACTGACTTAATGCAGATTTAGCGAAGTTATCTTGGAACGTTGCGGATTGTTTGAAATCTTCATAGTCTCTGCGTGAATTAAATCCAAAGTAGATTTTATACGTCATGCCTTTTTCTGGTTTTAAGAAACGGTAACTTCTGAAACCAGCAAATTGGCTGAAATCAGGTGAAATATTTTTTAATTTATTCTCAAGTTGATATGCATGATCTTCGGATGTTGGTATAAATAATACTGAGAAGAATTGATCTTCATCGAGTTCACCTGCTGCATTCACAACATCGTAGACGATAGGTTGTTTGAGCACAGTCTTACCATCTGTCTCCTCAAAGATTACTGAAGAGTCAGGTGCAGAGAACTGTAAGAGTGGATGTTCCGGATGTTTAACTCGAATTTGATTCAAATAACCATAAGTACCGTATGTCGCATATAATTTCATAGCGATTACCCCCTTGAGCTGTCTTTATTTCTATGATTGTTCACGAGTGATTCACCATTCAATTGAAGCATATGATGTTCACCTTACATTTATTCATAACTTAAATATCTAAGTGTTAAACATTTTTCTAACGTTTCATACACGTTCTTACCCTCATTTTAATAGTAAAATGTCATTTAACGTGCTAACGCTAGCGTCAAGATATGTTATGATAATGATTGTTTAATAATATAACATAAACGTTGCGACAATGCTTTTCTAAACGTAAGCTGTATGTCTTTTTTGTGACATTTAAGCAGTTTAAAATACCGCCGAAAAGTCAATGTGGTAATATAGATAAGAATGATTATAAAGTAGGAGGAAGCGCGGTGTCTAATAAGAACAATACTATTCTAGATATGATTCAAGGCAAACCTGTTTCTCATACACCTGTATGGTTTATGAGACAAGCAGGTCGTTCACAGCCAGAATATCGACGCTTAAAAGAGAAATATTCACTCTTCGAAATCACGCATCAACCTGAATTATGTGCGTATGTAACGCATCTACCAGTAGATAACTATGGGACTGATGCAGCAGTACTATACAAAGATATCATGACACCGTTAAAGCCTATAGGTGTAGACGTAGAAATCAAATCAGGCGTTGGGCCTGTAATTTCAAATCCAATTCAGTCTATTCAAGATGTGGAGAAATTAGGACAAATCGATCCTAAACGTGATGTACCTTACGTCTTAGATACAATTAAATTATTAACTGAAGAGAAATTAGATGTGCCACTCATCGGTTTTACAGGCGCGCCATTTACTTTAGCAAGCTACATGATTGAAGGTGGTCCGTCTAAGAACTATCATTTTACGAAAGCAATGATGTACCGCGATGAAGCAACATGGTTTGCGTTGATGGATCATCTCGTAGACATGTCTATTGCTTATGTCAGTGCACAAATTGAAGCAGGTGCAGAACTCATCCAAGTATTTGATTCTTGGGTAGGGGCACTAAACGTGAGTGACTATCGCCGCTATATCAAGCCTGCGATGCAGAAACTTATTTCCGGTATTAAAGCTCAACATGATGTGCCTATCATCTTGTTTGGTGTCGGTGCCAGCCATCTTGCTCAAGAATGGAATGACCTCCCGATTGATGTGCTCGGTTTAGACTGGCGTTTATCAATTCAAGAAGCTAAGCAGTTAGGTCTTAATAAAACGCTACAAGGTAATTTAGATCCTTCGTTATTATTAGCGCCATGGGATGTCATCGAAGAAAATATCAAGCAGATTATTGATCAAGGTCGAGATTATGGCCAACACATCTTCAACCTTGGACACGGCGTCTTCCCACAAGTTCAACCTGAAACGTTGAAGAAAGTGACACAATTCGTACATGAGTATTCACGTCGCTAGGTAAAACGCATTTTACACAAAGAAAAAGTTAAGTAGAAAAGGATGGTCACGTATGACTCGAACTGTAGGTTTACTCGTAATGGCATATGGAACGCCATACAAAGAAAGCGATATTGAACCATATTACACTGACATTCGTCACGGTAAGAAACCTTCAGAAGAAGAGGTTCAAGATTTAAAAGATCGTTACGAATTTATCGGAGGGCTTTCACCGCTCGCACATACGACAGACAAGCAAGCTGAAGCTTTAAGAGATGCATTGAATGAGGCATATGAGGATACGACGTTTAAGTTATACATCGGTTTGAAACACATCCATCCTTATATTGAAGATGCCGTCGAAGCGATGCATCATGATGGTATTGAAGAAGCGGTAACGGTTGTATTAGCGCCTCATTACTCATCATTCTCAGTAGGTTCTTATGATAAAAGGGCTGAAGAAGAAGCTGAGAAATATGGCATCAAATTGACACATGTGAAGCATTACTTCAAACAACCTAAATTCATTCAATATTGGACAGAAAAAGTGAATGAAACATTGGAAGAAATTCCAAAAGATGAACATGACAACACTGTGCTTGTGGTCTCTGCACATAGTTTACCAAAAGGCATGATTGAACGTAACAATGATCCATATCCTCGAGAATTGCATGAAACAGCGGAATTGATGCAAGCACATTCTAATATCATTCATGTTGCAGAAGGATGGCAGTCAGAAGGTAACACAGGCACACCATGGCTTGGGCCTGACGTGCAAGATTTAACGAGAACACTTTATCAAGAACACGGCTACCAACATTTTATCTATACACCCGTTGGTTTCGTCTGTGAACATCTCGAAGTACTCTATGACAACGACCATGAGTGTAAAGTCGTATGTGACGAACTCGGAGTCAATTATTACAGACCTCAAATGCCGAACACGGATCCACTGTTTATCGGAGCTATTGTGGATGAGGTACAATCAATCTACTAAGCAAGTAAAGGAAGCGTGAATTCAATTGGCAAGACAGATAGCAATTATTGGTGCAGGAATCACTGGTCTATCGAGTGCATATTATATTAAGAAACAGCATCCAGATGTAGACGTGACAATCTACGAAGCTACAGGACGTCCTGGCGGTAAGATTAAGACTTATCGTAAAGATGGTTATACGATTGAACTAGGGCCAGAATCTTATTTAGGACGTAAGCGTATCATGACAGATGTTGCGGAAGATATCGGATTAGGTGACCAACTTGAGACGAATCGCACAGGACAATCTTATATTTATGCGAAGAACAAGTTATATCCTATCCCTGGTGGCTCTATAATGGGTATTCCAACTGACGTGAAGCCGTTTCTTAAGACGCGCTTGATTTCCTTTAAAGGTAAGTTACGTGCAGGTTTAGACTTGTTTAAAAAGCCTATCAAGATGACGGACGATATTTCAGTTGGCGACTTCTTTAGAGAACGTTTGGGTGACGAAGTGCTCGTGAACTTAATTGAACCTTTAATGGGTGGTATTTACGGTACAGATATAGACAAATTGAGTCTGATGAGTACGTTCCCACAATTCAAGCAGCGAGAAGAAGAATATGGCAGTTTGATTAAAGGCATGAAACACGAGAAACAAGAACGTCAACGTAAGAAACAACTTTATCCAGGTGCCCCAAGCGGTCAATTTCGTCAATTTAAAAATGGTTTAAGCTCATTTATTGAATATCTCGAAGATTATTTAATTAATAAGCTGAATGTTGAAATTAAATATAATACACCGATTGAAGATATTATCGTTTCTCAAACTAATTATGATTTAGTCATTGATGGGGAAGAAGTGGAATATGATGGTGTAGTTGTCACAACACCGCATCAAACATTTATGAAATGGTTTGAGCACGATCCTGCTTTCGACTATTTCAAGACGATGGATTCTACATCAGTTGCAACAGTAGTCTTGGCCTTTGATGCGTCTAACATCGAGAACACTTATGATGGCACAGGTTTCGTTATTTCAAGAACGAGTGATACGCGTATTACAGCTTGTACATGGACGAGCAAGAAATGGCCTTTTACCACGCCAGAAGGTAAGGTGTTACTACGTGCCTATGTAGGTAGACCAGGCGACACGATTGTTCAAGATTATACAGATGAGGAAATTGTGCGCATGGTGACTGAAGACTTAAGCAATATGATGGTCTTCAAAGGTAACCCTGACTTTAGTATCGTTAATCGTATGCCTAAGAGTATGCCACAGTACCATGTAGGGCATATTAAAGCGATTCATGAGATTCAAGATCACATCCAACAGACGTATCCACGCTTGCGTATTACAGGTGCACCATTTGAGGCTGTGGGCTTGCCAGACTGTGTGAAACAGGCGAAAGAAGCAGTAGAAAGTCTGATGGAAGATTTCTAGATTTGTGTAGCAGTGGGCGAATTTGTAAAGAATCGAGACAAGTTCGACTGCTTTATTGGTCAAATTGATAATGAATTAGGTTGAGTTTAGCGCTCGGCTGACATTGCATGGTTTAATTATTTACCGTTCCATAATTTAAGATTATGGGGCGGTTTTGTTTTTTTCTTTTAAAAGTGGAGGAAACGCGCTCGTGAGGATTTTTGTTTATCTTCGGGCAGGGGTAAGTCCGCTCATGAGTTACGAGTGAAAGTATGTTAAAATGAACACAAATTAAGAACGTAAGATGAATTCGTAAAAGTAAGGGAGCAAGTTATATGACAGATGTAATTATCGTGCATTCAAAATATGGTGATTCGACAAATCATTGGTACGAATGGCTCAGCAATAACTTACAACTTGAAGGATATCACGTCACATTATTTAATTTACCGGTAGAAGATAATGATGCAATTGCACATTGGGTAGAAGAAATGAATGAACAAATACATATTCGTAAATATGAAACATATTTCGTTACACATGGCTTTGGTACAATCGCTAGTTTAAAATATCTTGAGCAATCTGATGTTGAACACATTGAAGGATTCTTCAGTATTTCAGGATTTAAGGAAGATGCGAAAGATATTGATGAAAATATTAACTTAGATGGCATTTCTATTGATTACGAAGCTGTGAAGAAGAAAGTCGATCGTTTCTATGGTTTATGTTCTAAAGATGATCACCACGTCTCTTATAAAGAAACAGAACGTCTTATGAAAGCGTTGAATGGTCGCTGTAAAGTCACTGACAGAGGCGGACACTTCCTTGAAGATAATGGCTTTACGACGTTCACAAAGCTTCAGAACCGCATGCAAGGTATTATGAGTGATTGATTAAGAGGAGGGCGTGGGGCTCTCCTTTTTTAGTACAGTAGAGTGGACGGCTATGACGAGCACGAGAGTCTAAACTAAGCATGAGGTGTGCGATTCTTATTTTTGTAAAGTAGGGTAGGAGGGTAGATTAACGGAAGAGTCAATTCTAGTTTGAAAATGAGGATGGATCGAAATATGAGGTAGGCTTTCAAGAAATTTTTTGAGACCATTTAAACACTTTACGTATAGTTATGGATGATGTAGTGCTTTTTTACAATAATTTCTTAGTGCAATGCATTGACTTTCTTTGTGAAAGTTTATATACTGTAAAAGTCTTGTTAATGAGGCACCCAAATGTGAGTGCTTTATTAAAGAACTTGTAAAACTAATGTAAATTAGTTGTTGACTTACCTTGAATTAGATGATATATTAGAAAGGTAGTCTTAAATAGTATTAGCGCGGGATGGAGCAGTTCGGTAGCTCGTCGGGCTCATAACCCGAAGGTCGGTGGTTCAAATCCGCCTCCCGCAATAACCAATGGTCCCGTAGTGTAGCGGTTAACACGCCTGCCTGTCACGCAGGAGATCGCGGGTTCGATTCCCGTCGGGACCGCCATTATGGTTCAGTAGCTCAGTTGGTAGAGCAATGGATTGAAGCTCCATGTGTCGGCAGTTCGACTCTGTCCTGAACCATTTCTATCGTTGCTTGGCGGTTGTGGCGAAGTGGTTAACGCATCGGATTGTGGTTCCGACATTCGTGGGTTCGATTCCCATCAACCGCCCCATAATCGTTCACAATTAGGCGGGTGTAGTTTAATGGCAAAACCTCAGCCTTCCAAGCTGATGTTGTGGGTTCGATTCCCATCACCCGCTCCATTTATTATTAATCCACAGTAGCTCAGTGGTAGAGCTATCGGCTGTTAACCGATCGGTCGTAGGTTCGAATCCTACCTGTGGAGCCATGGCCCCGTGGTCAAGCGGTTAAGACACTGCCCTTTCACGGCAGTAACACGGGTTCGAGTCCCGTCGGGGTCATACTTAAACAGAAGTGGCAATCGCTTCTGTTTTTTTAATATCATATGGAGAGTTGTCCGAGTTGGCCGAAGGAGCACGCCTGGAAAGTGTGTAGGCGTTACCATGCGTCTCGAGGGTTCGAATCCCTCACTCTCCGCTAGGGCGCTAGAAAAGTTTAAAATACTTTTCTAGCTATTTTTCTAATTTCAGCTACAAACCCCGTAGTGACGGGCTTTATCTAGCTTTCAATGTTCAGTGACAAAAAGCATGTTTCAAATAGTTTTACATAGTTTTAAAAGAAAATAGGCACAATGTGTCTATAAAACTACTCTGTAAACTCAATTTAGGCACAAATTTTACGTGCCATAGACACATGAATGGTAGGTTGAATTGGATGTATATTTTTAACGGTTGGTGTTTAAAATCACGAGTCGTTATTTTTTTGTTTACATCAAAAATTATACAAATGTCTCTTCAATAGTAAGTACCTGGCATTTGGTATTAGATACACTCAAATGGATAGAAAGTGTTGAAATTTTAAGAATACCTGCTATAATAAAGTACAACGAAATGAAGTAAGTCATATGAGTAAACCCCAGCGACCGCCATCGCTGGGATTTTGATAATTGTTTGTGTTCAATTGTTAACACATTAAGGACATCTCATAATTATGGGACCGACGATATTTGTCATAATATAGTATAAAAGATTTACATTTAGCGGTTAATGATGAAAATCATTAGCTGCTATTTTTCTTGCACGATGCATTGTTATTTTAAGCTCAACATTCCTAAGTTTACAATTTTATAAGTGGTGTCTAAATTAAGGCACTTTCTAAGTGTATGATTAATTTCGTTCAAAGCATAATCAAATTCTTCTTGAGTTACTTCAGCAAAGTTCTTCTTTTAAAGAAGAATTCCTTAAGTAAGCCTTTAAAATTTCCATTAGTACCTTATTATCACGTAGAATAAGAATCAGCTAAGTAAATATGATTATTGAACTTAAATTCAACATCTTTACACCACGAGAATTCTTTAACACAGTCTACATCTATCGTCTTTACAAAGCTTTCTAATAATGTGTTGATAAGTAAATGCATCGATTCTTTCATAGCTCAAGACGAATGGGTAAAGATAAGGTAGTAAAAGTAAAAGCGAGCTTTTCTTTCTAAGAAATTGTTATTACTATGCTAACTTTCTCCTCTACTTTAGCAGATTACCTTTTACAAAATAGTGAAATTTAAAAATAAATACATTTAAAGATATTAATTATCTGGCGAGACTTCATCTAGTATTTCATCTTGTCTTTTCTCCATTCTTTCAAATTCCTCATCGCTTACTCCTTCTCTATTCATTTTATCCGATAAATCGAAGTACTCTTTTTCTAATTTGTCTTCTTTAGCTTTTTGTTCTTCTTTCCAGTCTTGTTGATCTTTAATCCAACTTTCATGTGCTCTTTGTTCTTCAGGAGTACGATAAACACCGTTACCTTCATAGTCATATTTTTCTTGATTTAGGTTTTTTTCCACGTTCTCATTCGAAGTTGTTTGTTGTGACTGGTTTTGACTATTATTAGTTTGTTGGTATCCACTGTTTTTTTCTTGTTGATTTTCTTTGTTTTCATTGTTTTGTTTTACTTTATCATTATTCGATTTTGTATCTTGTTTCTGTTTGTTCTTCTTTTTGTTTTTAGATTTTTTATCTGATTTGTTATCTGTAGAGTTTTTATTTGATTTTTGATTTGTATCGGTTTTGCTTACTTGACCACATGCCGATAATAATAGTGCAGATGCCAGGGTTACTGTTCCTAATAATTGAATTATTTTTTTCATAATAAAACTCCTATTCTAATCCCATTTCTTTATTAAACTCTTCACTACGCTTCATCATTTCTTCGACGGATTCTTCTGTATCGTCGGCCATTCCAGGACCTTTTGTACGAGATTCAGCTTGCGCTTGATCTTCTTCAGTCCAATCACCACCATAATTAGAGTTAGGGTTATTATTTAATTCTTCAGCTCTTTGTGTTTCTTCTGAAGTTAATTGTTCTTTTGTTTCATTATTTTGTTGATTATTATTATTATTCATTTGGTTATCTGAGTTATTTTGGTGATCTTGTTGGTTATTATCATTGTAATTTGAGCTTGAGTCATTTGTCTTGACTCGATTATTATTCTTTTGAGACTCATTATTTTTCTTTGTTTCATTCTTTGGACTGTTTTTCTTTTTTTGTTGTTTATCATTTTTTGTTGTGGTTTCCGAGTGCTTACTTTTATCTTTATTAGATTTATCGTTATTTCCACATGCACTTATTATAAGTGTGCTGGTTAATAAAATGAGAATTAAACGTCTCACAATTATCCTCCTTACATACATATACAGATTAAAAGGGCAGGAAGAGCTGCCCTTAAATTATTGAATATCTGACGATTTGATATTCCAATTAGCTTTAATTTTATCGATATTAGGTGTAGCTTCCATTTCTACTACATACTTATCTGAGTCTTTAACATCATAATCAACGTATCCGTTACCTGTTTTGTCCTTATTCAATTGATGGGTGAAGCCTGAACTTCCATCACCACCATAGTATTCGTGTTGATTATCACCATTAACATTTACAGTGAAATCAGTATCATTGAATAGAACTTGATCATCATTGTTATTTTTAAAATGATAATGAATACGTAAAACTTTATCATTATCAGGTTGAACATCTTCTGAATCCGGAGTTACAAATTCAGCTTTAGTAACTGTTGCTTCGACACCATCTTTTTTAACTGTATCACCGACTTTTAAATCTTTAGTCTTAGAGGAAGAGTCATTAGTGGAGTTATTGCCTCCGATAGCAGCAGTACAAGCACTTATGCCAATAATTATGAGTATGAGTAGAATTAAGCAACCACCACATCCCAATAGCCACTTTTTCTTACCACTTTTATTTTGTTGTTTAAACTCTTGATATTGTTGATTATGTAATTCTTGTTGTTTCTGTGAAATATCTTGTTCATTAGACATTTCTTTTCCTCCTTTATTTGTTATTTAAATATATCCCAAAAACTCTTGGTTGCTTTCTTATATGCTTTATTCTTTATGGCTTTCTTCGGTGACTTTGCATAGCCCATACCTTTCGTTCCGTATGTAGGGTTGAACGCACTCTTCACTTTTCTTTTAGCTGCGCCTGTTGTTCTTGCTTTCAAAGACTTTTTGACACTCGGTGTTCTAAAACCAAATTTCATATTCATCCCCCCTAGATAAAAGTTTGATTATAAGTAGTCACTTCAACGTTTTATCAGATTAATGACCCAATATTTCGATAGGCGGAAATCTATAATTTCTCATCGTTGTGATAATTTAAAATGAATACGTTATTAAGTATTGTATTTCAAACTAAAAAGAAGTGGCTTATAATCATTTGTATTAATAACTACTAGTATAATAAATAGTAGAAATAGAATATATTCTCATTTATTTGTTGTATTAAATATATTGTAAATTATAGTTTTACGGTTAAGCAATAGTTTTCACAATTTTTCTCAATATATTAAGATGATTTTTTAACTCTATGCGTCTTGAAGTTGATTTTGATAAGGAAGGGGCACTTTAGCCATAGATGAGATAGTATAAATGTATAGGATGTCTCGATATCACAGTTTTAAAAATCTCCCCAAATTTCACTCTAAATTCTGAGTTTCAGTAATTGCTTTTCTCTTGTATATGTCTTAAAATTAATAAAAAATATGTAGATTTCTAAAGTGTTTAACTAGATAAGATATTTAACTATACAAATGTAGAGCAAGAATTTTATACATATTAACGGGATAGAGCCCATATTCATAATAAAATGATCTTCGTTCTCTCTAAGTATTGTTGTAATATAGGCAAACACTTTAAGAGAAGGGGAGAAGTAAAGTTGTCAAAGCAGCACCGTCGTTTTTACCAAAGTAATTGGTTTATTATTCTAATGTTGATATTTGTGTTTCCTCTAGGGCTATTTCTCATGTGGAGATATGCGAGTTGGAAAAGGGTTTGGAAGATTAGTGCGACTGTGCTCATTGCATTAATATTCTTGGGACAAGTGGGAATTGCGAATGAAAATGATCAGGAAACGAGTCACAATAAAACGGCTCACACGTCGCAACATCATCAGTCTAAAGATAAAGAAAGTATGAAAGACTCTGATTCAAGTAAAAAAGAAGAAAGCTCCAAAAAATCTCATAAAGATAAGTCAAACAAGCACGAACAAGAAAATGAGAAAAAGGACAATAAAGACCAAGAAAATAACAAACAAGAAGATAACAAACATTATCAACCAGGAACTACGGATCGCATTCCGGTTAAATATAGTAAGCCAGTAGATGGAGATACAGCTCGCTTGATTTATCAAGGTAAGGAAGAGAAGTTTAGATTTTTACTCATCGATACGCCAGAAACAAAACATCCGCGATTAGGCAAGCAACCGTTTGGTCAAGAAGCATCTGATCGTACGAAAGAACTTTTACAAAATGCTGATCAAGTAGAAGTAGAATTTGATGTTGGAACGAAAGAGGATAAATATCAACGTAAGCTCGCATATATTTACGTTGACGGAAAGATGTTGAATGAAATCCTTGTACGTGAAGGTTTAGCAAAGGTAGCTTACGTTTACCCACCAAACACACGTTATTTAGACCGACTTGAGAAAGCACAAGAGCAGGCGAAAGCTGAAAAATTAGGCATCTGGAGTTTAGATTCAGCGTTCGAAGATGGGGCAGACAATAACAAAACGAGCTCGTCATCGAAGCAGAATTCAACATCTTCGTCAGATAATGCTTCAGATTCTAATGATTCGTCATCACAAAATGACAGTAATAACAACACAAATAGCTCTTCAGCGTCATCTGACTCACAAGGTTCACAACAATTCAATAACTGTACTGAATTACGCAAAGTATATCCACATGGTGTGACTCAAGATCATCCCGCATACAGTGGCAAGCTAGATAGAGATGGTGATGGGATGGCTTGTGAAGCATCGTAATTCACGAATTCTACACTGTAGAATCACAACTTAAGCTCATAAATAAGCATCGGACAAGCATTACTCCATTAAGAGTAGTACTTACCCGATGCTTTCATTTATTTATTGTCGCCTGATTGATTGGAGTTGCTAGAATTGGCTCTATTTGAGTTATTGTTCGATGGTGCAGTTTGTTTCGGAGTTTGATTTGTATTACCTTGTTGGTTTGGTGATTGCTGATTCGATTTCGGTGTTGACTGAGATGAGGACGATTGATTCTTGTTATTTTGCGCTTTCGTATCTGAGTCATCTTTATCTTGAGATTTAGAATCAGTTGAATCATCACTGTGTGCACGTCTCACTGTACCTTGTGAAGTGTTACCCGAGTTACGCGGTTGCGCCACATGACCTGTACCTTGTGTACCAGCATCGTTTGTACTGTCAGCCTCTTCTTCTGTATCACTTTCTTCATCATCTGTAGCTTCATCATCTGAAGATGTTAGTTTTGGTAGCTTAAAAGTCACATATTGCGTGCTAAACAAATTGGATGAAATCTTTAACTTTTTATCTTTAGATTTAGCTACTTTAGAAGAAACGTCGAAAACAATTTGACCCTCAGCAGTACTATCTGGGTTAACTTGCTCTAAAAAGAATGAATTTGAATTCTCGCCGTTATCATCTGTGTTAGCCATTACAGAAGCGGTGCCGTCAGCTTTCAGTGTCTTACCCTCCGACAGCAGCTCAAACATCGTGCTATCCACTGTAAGTGCCTCTTTACCTTTGTTCTTAATCTTGACGTCAACGACTATGTAAGTTCCTTTGGCAGTAGTAGGGGTGATGGACGGACCGACTTGTTTCGTTTTGCTCGCTGATTTCACTGTGACCTCTAAATCACCGTTCTTCGCAGTTTGACCTACTTTGTAAGCTTTGTCAGCTCTTGATGAGTAAGGTGTACCACTCTTCAAGAAGAGGATTAAAGCGATAATACCGGCTGCAAGAAGTAAGATAATAACTGCACTAATCGTTACGATCATCGGCCATTTCTTCGGCTTGTGTGTAAGCTTAGGACGTGCTTTCGAATTTGATCGTTGCGGATGTCTTTCTTTATAGTTCGATTGTTCGGACATTCGTGTTGCTCCTTTTCTATATTTTAAGCTGTTATCTCTATCACAAATCAATTGAAATATAGATAGTTTAGTTTTTATATCATTCATTATAATATTGCTCAGTAGAATTGCAATAATAATTTCTTGGGTAACAGTAAAATTGTGAAAAACGAAGCAAGGTATTTGGTCCTATTTATTTCTAAGAAGTATTCATGTAGCATGAGTGGGCGTCTTAATTATCGTGTACTAGAGAAGAGGGGGAGCGTGAAGTTTTAATACATGAAAAAGACCTCACGATAGCTCGCGAGGTCTACACGAATCACAAAAGTACGAGATTATGCATCTGTTACCGCATCATCTTTATCATCGTGTTTCTTTTTTGATTTTTCCTTGTCTTTTTTATCTTGAATCTCATCTTCTTTTTCTAATTCTTTATGGATACTTTTATCTAATTCATCTCGCTGTGAGAATGATGATTTATGCAAATCTTTGAGTTTCACTTTCGTTCGGCCAAGGTCTTTATCATAGTTATTATTATCTTTTCCAACAATAAAGACATCACTTTTACCTTGCAGTTCATAAGTCTCAATACCTTTTGCAGTTCCACCTTTTTTAATGTTATCACGTTGATGTTTGTCCCATTCAGCATACTTACCATCGCGGAAACTTATATAGCTTGGACTTAATTTATTTTCAGTGTTTTTACTATCTTGAAGAATATTAAAGGATTCAATCCATGCAAAACTAGCATTTATATTACTTTTACCTGATTTATTCTTCACTTCAAATTTAAAGGCAACGACATCGCGATCTTTATCCTTATCATGGATAATTTCTTTGTCTTTAATTGTTACGATATAATCTTTCGTTTCAAGTTTATCGTCTTTAAACGTGCCACTTGATTTTTTCTTATAAGTTTCATGTTCTGAAGTATCGTACTCTTTGTCTTTCTCTTCTGAACCTTTCGATTTGGATTCTTTTTAGATTGAGAATCCTCTTTTTTCGAACTCTCGTGCATTGACTTATCCTCTTTAGAACTATGGTTATCATGTCCACATCCGACGAGGAGGATACTAGCAAATAATAATGTTAAGACTCTTTTCATCTCGGTTGTCCTTTCATGTTGTTCAATCGTGTTGAAATTTTTCACGGTGTTCTGTCTCTTTATCCCGTCCATATGACGATTGAAAGTTAAATCTATTATATATATATAAACAGCTTACAGCGATGCAACACTTTTTAGGTAAAATAGTTTGCTTTCTGCGTAATATTCAAAAAATTTAATATCACTCATTTTACTAAAAGTACTACTCATGCTAAAGCGATCGAAAAGCGTTATAATAATTGAAGTATTGGAGGAATCAATTTGGAAAACTGGTTACGCCGACAAGCAATAAAGCAACCACAACATATCTTTGTAGATAACGGAAGTGAGCAGCTCACATTTGAACAGAGTTATGATCAAGCACGACGACTCGCACAAGTCTTACATCAACGTGATTTACGACGTGTAGGTTTATATATTGATAATTCAATCGAGAGTGTCGTATTAATTAACGCTGCTTGGTTAGCAGGTATCGAAGTGGCGATGATTAATTCGCGTTTAACGACGACAGAGATAAAGAATCAGATGAATTCGGTGAACATCGACACGATTATCGTCACTCGTCCTTTAGACATCGCAGGCTTCAATTTATTGCGATACTCTGAGTTGCAAAGTGAAATGACATCGTCCACGTACGAAGCGACATTTAACATCGAGCGCATCGCATCTATTATGTTTACTTCAGGAACGACGGGCCCACAGAAAGCGGTGCCCCAAACTTTCCATAATCACTATGCGAGTGCGAAAGGTTGTGAAGAAAGTTTAGGTTTCGATGGCGCTACAGTTTGGCTTTCTGTCTTACCGATGTATCACATTTCTGGACTTAGTGTCATGTTGCGTGCGCTTATCAAAGGTTTCACAGTACGCCTTGAACAGAAATTTAATACGGAGCGCATGCTCGACATTATTCGTGATGAAGGCCCGACTCATGTTTCACTCGTGCCTCAAACATTGAAATGGCTCATGGACGCGGGATGGCATAAACCTTACCACGTTGAAAAAATATTACTTGGGGGAGCGAAGTTATCGCGCACATTGATTGATCAAGCGTTAAATTATGATTTACCGATTTATAATTCATTCGGTATGACGGAAACTTGTTCACAGTTTGTGACTGCAAGCCCTCAAATGTTGAAAGAACGTCACGATACAGTAGGGCAACCAAGTGAGAATGTCGGTGTGAAGATTAAATACCCTAATGCAGACGGGCATGGTGAACTCCTCGTCAAAGGTGACAATGTGATGGGAGGATATCTTTATCCGTCAGATTTAACCGACACGTTTGAAGATGGCTATTTTAAGACTGGAGACATCGCTGAAATTGATGAAGATGGCTACGTTATCGTGTACGATCGACGTAAAGATTTAATCATTAGCGGTGGCGAAAATATTTACCCATTTGAAATTGAGACTGCAGCGAAAGCCTATGGTGATGTAGAAGATGCGCTTTGCATCGGTATAGAGGATGAGACTTGGGGGCAAGTACCACAACTTTATGTCGTCACAAATTCTAATTATGACGAAACGCAATTTAGAGATTTTTTAAAAGTGAAATTAGCCAAATATAAACAACCGAAAGCTATTGAGACAGTGTCATCTCTACCGTATACGTCTACAGGCAAGTTACAACGTTCATATTATCGCTAAGGTAATGCGGTGATTTCCAATCAAGTGTGAAAGGAGGGAAAGCGTTGTATATCGTTGATGCTACTTTCTATGATATGAATGCTGCTTTTAAGCAACCGATCGTTACGCCAAAGGTGTGTTTGGAACGCCGTAAAGCGCTGATTGTTGAACTGAAGACGAACGAGGGTGAAAGTTACTTTGGCGAGTGTAACGCCTTTGAAACGGATTGGTACGCACCGACGACGATAGCAGATGTCGAAGCGGATATTCGCGCGTGGTTGGAGGACGTTTGTGGTAAAAGTTTTTACACCTATGAAGAAGCGCTAAAGTTAGCCGATCGTTTGGAAACCACAGATGCACGACATACGGTGGTGATGGCGTTATACACGATGTTCCATGAACTTAAAGACATCACTGTGGACTATGGCGCTACGGTGAGTGGTTTGACTGAAGAGAGTCTCAATACGTTGGAGGAGACCCAGCCGCAACGGATTAAATTAAAGTGGACACCGCACGTGCTTGAAGATGTTCAACGATTACAAGGTCTCACGCATCAACCGGCTATCGCTATAGATGCCAATGAGTCTTTGAGTGACCAGGATATTACAACTGTACTGAAGTTGAAGGACCAACACATTCTGTATATTGAAGAGCCTTTCAAGACGTTGAAAGTTGAGGAGTTAGATGAAATTAATCACGCGATGCCGGTCGCGATTGATGAGAAAGCGACGGATTTAGACCGCATTAAATCATTTGTGAGCGATTATCCAATTTCTGTGGTGGTCGTGAAACCTTTCCGTTTAGGCGGTATCGATAGGGCAATGAATATATTAAAGTGGCTCTCTGATAACAATATTCAAACAGTGATAGGCGGAATGTATGAGTATGGATTGAGTCGTTATTTCACGGCGCTCCTAGCTCAGTATGCTTCGCTACCGAGTGATATCACACCGTCTGGTTATTATTATGATACTGATGTCGTTCCAAATAGTGGTTGCTTGGAGAATGGACAGCTGAAATTTTCTAAGCCTAGCGTCGATACAAAGGTGCTCGACAATGCGCGTTAGTGCTTATGCTTCTTATGATCTTTCTTAAGCGGTACGGGATCAAAACCACTTTTATGAAAAGGGTGGCATTTAGAAATACGCTTAATACCGAGCCATAAACCTTTAATCGGGCCATATACTTCGATGGCTTCGCGCGTATATTCAGAACAAGTAGGATAGAAACGGCAAGTTCTCGGTGTCATAGGAGAGATAAAACGTTGGTAGAAATGAATCAACGCTAAAAAAACTTTCTTCATAATTACAACCTCACTAAGAAATGATACATTAAAGGAAGTATAACATAATTAATTGGGGGACATGGGGTATGCAGTTTACCGATCAAGAGCACGATAAGGTCACGTTAGACTATCGTACAGAGCATGATGAGCCTACAGGACAACACGTCTTGATGATTACACGTATGGATGATCAATTTCTCTTAACGAAACATCGTCAACGTGGGATTGAATTTCCAGGTGGTAAAAGAGAAGCTGGCGAATCCTCAAGAGACGCAATGGCACGTGAATTATTTGAAGAGACAGGTGGCAAGGTGAAAGACGCCCAATATATCGCGCAATATGTCGTTCATCGGACGAATGGCCAACCCTTTAGTAAAGATGTCTACTTTGTTGAAGTGGATGAACTGTGCAATAAAGATGATTATCTTGAAACCAAGGGCCCAGTGTTGTATCAATATTTGGATGACATTTCTGAAGAGCAGAAAAGTTATTTACTGCGTGATGCAGCGATATTACACTGTGTAGAAAGAGTGAAAGATCTTGGATTATACTCATGACAAACGTATGCCAGTTGAGTTGGTGAACCATCTTTGTAGTGAAGTGACTTACGAAGTGGATGGTTTGAAGTTAAAAGGGTTGTTGTTAGAACCTAAGCAGCAAGTGAACAGAATCGTCGTTTATCTTCGTGGTGGCAAAGGACAAGTAGGACGTGTGCGAACGGCACGTTTACTGCAATTTAGTAATTCGCAGACGCTGGTCTTTGCGCCATATTATCGTGGGAATAATGGTAGTGAAGGAAAGGATCAATTCTGTGGTGATGACTTGCACGATGTAACGATTGCTCTAGATCACTTGCGAGCAAGTTATCCTGAGACACCTATACATATGGTGGGTTTCTCTCGTGGAGGGATTCAAGGATTACTAACTTTCCAGCAACTACCAGTAACGAGTTTCATAATATGGAGTGGTGTAGCGGATTTAAGGATGATGTATGAGGAGCGTGTGGATTTAAGAGGTATGATGCGTCGAATGATTGGCCATCCTCGTAAACATCCTGAAGCATATCGAGACCGAGATGCTTTATCGCAACTTCATCAACAGAGTCCACCTATCTTAATCGTCCATGGTGGTACAGATCGACAAGTTGATATTCAGCAGGCACGTCATTTAGAAGGTGTGTTAAAGCGTGTGGGTGCAACTTACGAAACGTGGTATCAACCGACAGAAGGTCATGTGCCGCGGCCTCCTTATATGAGAGCCACTTTAACGCACATTCATGATTGGATGATGCGTGTTGAACAAGGTCAGCTTAGTAAGTAGATGACTGATAGTGGGTGAGTCATATCGCTGCGAGTATACTTGCTTACATTGAAAAGTAGGGGCATCACGAGTAGCGTACGATGAGGTTGAGTCGTCAAATAACTTAATATCAGCAATACAAAAAACGTCAATTTCACTCGAAATTGACGTTTTTCTTTAATATTAATATGAAGTTAACCACGCGCTGTTAACTTATTCAAAGCCACCAGCTTGCGCGATATCTTCTGCTTCTTCGCCGAATTTAGCAATGTTATCTTTGAAGCGGCTGATTAAATCTTGTGCTTGTTCTTTATATTCTTCTGGCTTACTCCAAGCATTGATAGGATTAAGAATTGTTTGTGGTACTCCTTCTATATCTTTAGGGATGTTTAAGCCAAACATTTCATCTTTAGTGAATTCTGCGTTTTTCAATTCACCTGTAATTGCTTGGTCAACCATCTTACGAGTGTAATTTAAGTTAATACGACGGCCTACACCATATTTACCGCCAGTCCAACCTGTGTTGACTAAGTAAACATCAACATCGTGTTTGTCGATATGTTCGCCTAATAAGTTAGCGTAAACTTTCGCATTTAATGGCATGAATGGCGCACCGAAGCAAGTTGAGAATGATGGTTCTGGTTCAGTGACACCGCGCTCAGTACCTGCAAGTTTAGATGTAAATCCACTTAAGAAGTGATACATCGCTTGTTGTTTCGTTAATTTAGAAATTGGTGGAAGTACACCAAATGCATCTGCTGTTAAGAAGATGATTGTGTTAGGATGTGCCGCTTTTGAAGGTACCACGATATTATCAATATGATGGATAGGGTAAGCTGCACGCGTATTTTCAGTGTAGTAGTTATCATCGAAGTCAACATTGCCTTCGCTATCTACCACGACATTTTCTAGTACTGTACCGTATTTAATCGCATCGTAGATTTGAGGTTCTTTCTTACGAGAAAGGTTGATTGCTTTCGCGTAGCAACCGCCTTCGATGTTGAAGATACCGTCTTCGTTCCAACCGTGTTCGTCGTCACCGATGAGTTTACGGTCAGCTGCTGCAGATAATGTTGTCTTACCTGTACCTGATAGACCGAAGAATAATGCAACATCGCCTTTCTTACCAACGTTAGCAGAGCAGTGCATGCTCATGATGTTGCCTTTAGGTAGTAGGTAGTTCATTACAGAGAAGATACTCTTCTTCATTTCGCCCGCATATTCAGTACCACCGATAAGTACAATTTTATGTTTGAATGAAACGATGATAAATGTTTCAGAATTTGTACCGTCTACTGCTGGATCCGCTTTGAATTTAGGAGCAGAAACGATTGTGAAACCACTGTCGATAGATTCAGCTTCTTTCTTACTTTCAGGACGAATAAACATATTTTGAGCAAAGAGGTTATGCCATGCTAATTCGTTGATCACTGTAAGAGGAAGAGTGGTCTTCTTGTCGCTTCCTGCAAAGCCTTTGAAGACGTACAATTCGTCTTTCGCTTCTAAGTAGTCGAGAACTTTGTCGTATAATTTGAGGAACGTTTCTTCATCGATCGGTTGGTTCACTTCGCCCCAGTCGATGTCGTCTTTATAGGAAGGCTCTGTCACGATAAATTTGTCTTTTGGTGAACGGCCCGTGTACTTACCAGTTCTCGCATTAATTGCGCCTAATTCAGTGAGTTCTCCTTCGTTATTCTCGATGATTTTGTAATACAGTTCTGTTGTCGAAAGTTGGAATAGTGAGCTAGGTTTTTTTAATAAATTCTTAATCTTGTTCGTGTAAGTATACGTATCAGTTGCCATACTTAATCCCTCCAGCGGTAATTTTAATGTAAGCCTTTACAGTTAAAAAGTATAACACATTTATGTTAATATTCCATACCGATATATGAAAGAATATGTCGAAAAAGTTAAATTGACATCAATGACCAGTTTAGGTACTATTAGAAGTAACGGATTCTCTTATCCTGAGTGGTGGAGGGACATGGACCCAAGGAAGCCCAGCAACCTCTTCTCAAGTGTGAAGAAAGGTGCCAAACCGTTTGCAGACGCAAGTGTCTGAACGATAAGAGCGAAAGGACGTACTGAGCCTTCTCTCTATCTATGTAGTGAAGAAGGCTCTTTTTTGTTAAGCTCTGTTGGAGGGGAATATTCGTAATCTATATATAAAGGAGTACATTATGACTTATAATAAGAGATTATTCACTTCAGAATCAGTTACTGAAGGCCACCCAGACAAGATAGCTGATCAAATATCAGATGCCATACTAGACGAAATATTGAAAGATGACCCCGATGCCCGTGTCGCTTGTGAGACGACCGTGACGACTGGGATGGCACTCATCTCTGGAGAAATATCTACACGTACATATGTCGACATTCCTAAAGTTGTGCGTGAAACGGTGAAAGGCATTGGTTATACGCGTGCTAAATACGGCTATGATAGTCAAACGATGGCTGTGCTCACAGCTATTGATGAGCAATCTCCAGACATTGCACAAGGTGTCGACAAAGCACTCGAATATCGTAAAGAGATTACAGAAGAAGAAATCGAAGCGACAGGGGCAGGCGACCAAGGACTCATGTTCGGTTATGCTACGAATGAAACCGATACCTATATGCCACTACCTATCTTCTTATCTCATCAACTTGCGAAACGTTTATCCGATGTACGTCGCGATAATATTCTTAATTACTTGCGCCCAGATGGTAAAGTTCAAGTTACAGTAGAATATGATGAGAATGATAAACCACATCGTATTGATACCATTGTTCTATCTACGCAACATGCTGAAGATACAGATTTAGATCAAATTGAGAAAGATATGAAAGAACACGTGATTTATCCAACAGTGCCTGAAGACTTATTAGACGAAGAGACACGTTTCTACATCAATCCTACAGGACGTTTCGTCATCGGTGGTCCGCAAGGTGATGCTGGACTCACAGGTCGTAAGATTATCGTTGATACGTATGGTGGCTATGCACGTCACGGCGGCGGTTGTTTCAGTGGGAAAGATCCAACGAAAGTGGACCGTTCTGCAGCGTATGCCGCACGTTATGTGGCGAAGAATATCGTCGCAGCTGAGCTTGCAGAGAAATGTGAAGTGCAACTTGCTTATGCCATTGGTGTTGCTGAGCCAGTATCTATCGCAATCGATACTTTCGGCACAGGTAAAGTAGGCGAAGAAGCACTTGTGTCCGCTGTACGTGAGCACTTCGATTTACGTCCAGCAGGCATTATTAAAATGCTAGATTTGAAGCAACCAATCTATAAACAAACTGCCGCTTATGGACATTTCGGTCGTACAGATGTCTTACTACCTTGGGAAAAATTAGATAAAGTGAACTTATTAAAAGATACCGTTCAAAAACAATAATTGAAATTCGGCACAATGTAGTCGAATGATATCATTTTATCTATTATAATAAGTGAAAAGAGTATAAAAGGAGCGTTATAATAATGAGTTCATTTGGACCAATAGAAATTGGTTTAATCGTAGCGATCGTCGTAGCGATTATTTGCTTTATCTTATTTATCGTAGCCTTATCAAGCAAGAAGAAGGCACAGAATAAGATTAAAGATCAATATGAATCACGCGAACAAACGCTGAACAACGAACATGCAGATGCGTTAGAGAAAGAACGCGTTGAGAACAAGAAAGTAGTCACTAAGCAGAAAGAAGAACATCAAGCGACGGTCAACGCGAAAGATAGAGAAATTGATGCGTTGAAATTATTCTCTAAGAATCACAGCGAGTATGTTACGGATATGCGCCTCATCGGCATTCGTGAACGCTTAGTCAATGAGAAACGCATTCGACCAGAAGATATGCATATTATGGCAAATATCTTCTTGCCACGTAACGAATTTGACGATGTGAAACGCATCAGTCATCTCGTACTCACACGTACAGGTCTTTATATCATCGATTCACAATTGCTTAAAGGACATGTACTAAATGGTGTTAGCGCAGCTCAATTTAAAGAGCAACCGATGTTAGAGCAAATCTTTGATACGTTAGATTTATCTAAAAAGGATCGTCATACTTTAGTGTTTGATCAAAATGAGGATCAACATTCCTTATCAGTCATTGATTACTCTTCGCAATTAGAAGATATCGAGAAAGTGGCAACTGACCTACAAACACGTTTAAATCTTAAATTTATACCAACGACGATTCTTTACTTTAATCCTAAAAATGATGGCGACGTTACAATTTCTAACTACGCACAAACTTCAGGTTCAAAAGTTCTCGTTGGACCTGAGCAATTAGACGAATACTTCAATAAATTTGTCTTCCATGGTCGTATTCAATATGATGTCAACGAGTTACAGCGGATTATGGAAGAAATAGAAAAGTTTAATTAATCAAGACAGATCACTTGAAACAAGTTAGAGCTTATAAATCATTTTAAAATAGAAAGACGAGACGTAAGCTACTAGCAAAGGAGTGGGACGACGATCATTACTACGATGTCAGTCCTACTCCTTTTACTATAGTTAAAGCTCAAATGATTATCTGACATGTTCCATTGGGTAAATGGTAAGATGGATAGGAGATATCATAACACTTTGGGAGGGCGAAACATGAAGAACATTGAATTCTATAACGGTCATGAGATGCCGATGCTCGGTTTCGGTACGTTTGAACTGACTGACCACGAAACATGTAAGCATGCGGTCAAGACGGCGATACTGAATGGCTACCGTCATATCGACACAGCTACACGCTACGGCAATGAGCAAGCAGTAGGTGAAGGGATTCAAGAGGCATTACAAGAAAGTGATTTAACACGTGAAGATCTGTTCGTGACGTCTAAACTTTGGTTAACAGATTATGGGCGTGGAAATGTTGAAGCGGCTTATATTGCGTCACTCAAGAAGTTAGGTTTAGATTATTTAGACCTTTATCTCATGCATTGGCCAGGTACAGATGAAGCAGTAATGGTCGATACATGGCATGGTATGGAAGATTTATATAAAGATACAAATGTACGCAACATCGGAGTGTGTAACTTTGAACCTGAACAGTTAGAGGCGCTGTTAGCTCAAGTTTCTATCAAGCCAGTAATTAATCAAGTAGAATACCATCCGACTTTCCAACAACGTAAGCTAAGTCTATATCTCAACGCGCAACGTATTTACTTAGAGTCATGGTCCTCTCTCGCACGTGGCGATGCTTTAACGAATGATACGATTGGTGAGATTTCGGACAAGGTGGGTAAAACGCCAGCACAAGTCATTCTTCGTTGGGTTTACCAACGTGGCGTGGTTTCTATTCCGCGTTCATCAAATCCAGAACATATTAAAGAGAATATTGCTATCTTTGACTTTGAGTTGTCAGAAGAAGATATGGAGCGCATCAATCAGTTAGATACGGATCAACGTTTTGGACCCGATCCAACGACATATGAAGGTTAATAGATAGTGATAGAGTTTTTAAATGTGCAGAAATAAGAAAGGGTACGAGCACATGGAAAGGGCGCAGTGTTTAAACGCCTACTAACCATGATGCTGGTACCCTTTTAAACTAAATAAAGTATCCAAGTAAACAAGCAAGGAATGCACCGAGGTATTGAATCACACTATAAATGATAAATTGACCTAGCTGACGAGGTTGATTTAAGAAGTTTACTAACTCAGACGATAATGTAGAAAAGGTAGTGAGTCCGCCTAAAAAACCAATCGTGAACAAAGGCGATAACCAGTGCGCTTGAAGACTGTAACCAGACACGAAAGCAATGAGAAAGCTACCCACAATGTTAACGATGATGGTCGCAATCGGGTAACTTTGCTTAAAACGTTGATTACAAAGATCAGTTAACATACCGCGGATGAGGGCGCCGCAACCTCCGCCTATGAGAACGAGTATAAGAGTCATTGTAGACGACCTCCTATTCGCGTACCGAGATAGCATAATAGAATGCCGAGAAGGTAACTAGAAATCGCATACAGAGCTAACGTGCCGATTAAACCTTCTTGCAACATATTTAAACATTCAAACTGGAACGTTGAGAATGTGGTAAGTGCGCCAAGAAAACCTGTAGTTAAACCTTTCTTTAAATTGGGATTATTACGGAAATAACGTAAGGCAAGCGTGCTGAACAACCCCATGAGAAAGGCACCAGCAAGGTTTGCACAGTATGTGCCGAGAGGAAAGGTGCCATGATGATTCAATTGTGCTAGAGCGTAACGTAATAACGCGCCTATGCCACCGCCGAGAAAGATATAGAAATAACGATGCATATTAAGCCTTCTTTCTTAAATAGTGAGAGTATATAAATGAATCCCAGCTTAGAGCAGTGAAGTGAACGTCACTCGAGCCGGGATTGCGTCTTTAGAATAGAATTCCGAATGTAGATAATAATGATACGATATGTAAGAGAATTACGATAAGTAGTACGAAAGGAAGTACCTTACTTGCGTATCTAATCCATCCAGATTTTTCATGTAAATGTTTAATTGATTTGTCGTTAAATATTACAGCTGCGATCAGAATAATCGCGTTAATAATACTACACATAAAGATAACTTTAATCATTGAGTTAAAATGGTTCGTGAGTAGAGGATTATGCGTATTAAAGTAAATACTAATTAATACGAGAATAATAGCGATATAGAAATATAATTTTGAACGTGCCATGTTGACCTCCTCCAATATTACATTTCTTAATAATAGCATATTTTTCAATTATTGTAATCGTTAAATCATTTTAATGGAAAAGTGGAAGATGAGTTAAGAAATCTTGTAGATATTTTAAAAATTCTATCTCAAAACGTAATCGAACTTCTCAAGCAAAAGAGTAGTATTTAACAACGATGGGTGGTATAAAGAGGTTAAACATTATACTCAAACTGATTTAAATAAATATATTATCTAAGTTGGGTCTCATAGAGGAGGAAGAATGTAATGAGAAAGTTAAATGTTGAAGTCTTCGCTGACGGTGCAGATATCGAAGCGATGAAGCTCGCATATAAAAATAAAGAAGTAGATGGGTTTACTACTAACCCAAGTTTAATGGCAAAAGCGGGCGTAGAAGATTACAAGGCTTTCGCTGAAGAAGCAGTACGAGAAATCCCTGACGCATCAATCTCTTTTGAAGTCTTTGCGGACGATTTAGAAACGATGGAGCGTGAAGCTGAGATTCTACAACAATACGGTGATAACGTCTTCGTTAAGATTCCGATCGTTAACACGAAAGGCGAATCCACAATTCCATTAATTAAGAAATTGTCAGCGCAACATGTACAACTTAACGTCACAGCGGTTTATACTATGGAACAAGTTCAAGCTATCACTGATGCGGTCACAGAAGGCGTCCCAACATATGTCTCTGTTTTCGCAGGTCGAATTGCTGATACTGGTGTAGATCCACTACCGTTAATGAAAGAAGCGATGGAAGTGACTCATAGTAAAGCGGGTGTGAAGTTATTATGGGCGAGCTGCCGTGAAGTGATTAACGTGATTCAAGCCGATGACATTGGTGCAGATATCATCACTTGTCCAGCAGGCGTTGTGAGCAAAGTGAATAACAATTTAGGTCGCGATATCGAAAGTCTGTCTGTTGATACTGTGAAAGGCTTTGCAAAAGATATTCAAAGCTCAGGTTTGTCTATTCTTTAGTAATAAATGAGGGAATCTCGAATGGCAGTTGTTTGAATCAATGGCTGCTGTTCAACTTTCAAGAAATTAATTTTGAAATATAACATTGGCTCGTTTCGAATTGTGGATACCCCTTTTCGAATACGAGCCATTTTAATATATGAAAATGTAGAGCGTGCTATTGTACCTCCATCTCATCTCAGTTAAGATAAAAGAAGTGATTAAAGGAGTAATGTGATGAACAAAGATTTATTTCAACAAAAGGTAACGAAACATTTGTGGTTTCTTAATAAGAAAGAGAAAAAGCAACTACATCAAACAATCCAACAACTAGATCCCGAACAAGAGCAAGATGCGCAACTTCTACAACGTCCCATCTTTTTTGCTAATCAGTTTCTTAAGACTCATATTTTCCGTCAGAAAGTCGTGGGTACGACAACGTTTATGCTTCTATTGCTAGGTCTACTTGTATCTTACGTTATTACAGTAGGGCTTTTCCTGTTCGGATTTATCACAAGCTTAAGTGCAGTGAATTATTTTATCCACCCACAAGGAAATTTAACGATGCTTTCAGCTATCCTTATATTGATTGGGGCCGTCGGACTTGTGATCGTTGCACTTTGGCTTATCAAGCAGACGACCGCCTTGTTCACTAAAAAGCTCTTAGAATACAAATATAATAAAGCACTATAGCTCAATATCTTGATTGTAGAAAGTAGCTAAAGATAAGCTTTCTAACCATTTTTTACGGATCAAGGTATAGCCTTCATCGACGAGTAATTGCTTGCGTGCACTGAAGTAAATGAGTGTTCGTGAACCTTTAGATGTTAAACCCCGGATTTGGTGTGCGTTGATATAAATTTGAAGTGGCGCACGCTGTTGTTTAATCGGGAATAACGTGAGATGTTGATTAACGTAAATAGGCACGAGTTTATTGATATGCAGTAGATTTTTAGATGTTGCGATTTGATGTTTGATATCTAAACGGCTACTACTAATGAGGTAATTTAAGACTTTGTTTAATGATCCAGGATAGAGATACGAATGGTTGACGAATTCACATCGAGTGAGGCGCTCCAGATCGGGTTGTGTCATAACATAGAGCAGTTGATTCTTATCGAGCATGATTTACACCTCTGCTTTAGACATAAACTGTTGGTATTTCTTGAGGACACTGCGACGATAGAGCTTAACAGAGCTCACTGAACGCTGAAGTTGTTTCGCTATTTCAGCCTGTTGATAACCTTGTAGTCTGAGACGCAACCATTGCTGTTCAAGAGGCGCGAGCAACGGTTCAAACGTCTTGAGTAAATCCGCAGTGAGCACTTGTTCTTCCATTGATTCAGAAGTGTAGATGTTTGTTGTGGTTTCTAGTGTTAAAGATGGCTCCTGCTTGCCTCTTTGACGAAAGAGGTCAATGAGGTAGAACCGTAGGCGATAGAATAGATATTTGCTCAGTGGGAGTTGATGATTATCGTCGTAACGCTCGATGAGTTCCCACATGCGTATGAGCAATAATTGATAGAATTCATCATAATCATAACTGATATTGTAACTTTTGAGTAGATAATGAATTATATTTTTGTATTTTTCATAGTAAGTGTTAAAATTCAATTGTTTCTTCTTTCGATTTGTACGTACAAATAAATATTTCCGGATAACTATAGCGTACGGTGAAGTAGAAAAGATTTCAGTTGCTTAATATGAGTAAAAGGTGTTAAATGGTAGTAATAGCAATTTAAATATGACTAAAATAGTACTTAAATAGTGTTTTAAATATAGATTCGACATAGTTTAACTGACAAGGAGGCTCTAAATGGATTACGCACACCTTAATCTTGAACATTTTTTCGCGCGACACGACGATTTGGATTCGATTAAAGATAAATCAGATTTCGTAATGATCAATAATATGACGAAAGAAATGCATTATCGTGACGGTAGTGTAGAAGGTAATATCGATTTGAATCCGTATTATTATAAGAATCGTTCACAAGCAGTCAGTTTCATCATGATGGAATATCAGTCAAATCATAAGTAATGAACAACAATTTCATTGAGAAGTGAAGATGCTAGGGAAATTCAGGTGCTGTCTTTATTTTGTAATGAAATTAAAGTTTCATTACTTTTTTTATGAATTTGTAACAACGACAGTATGAAATTGTGTGACATCGATTTAAATGTTAAACTTTATAAGCAAAGTTCAAATTATTACCTAAGAGGTGTGAACATGATTAAACATAAGAAAGGCTCAATCTTTTCGATTATTGGTCTCTTAATAATCTTAGGTGTTTTTGTAGCTATTGGATTTTCTTTAATTAAAGACCAAGTGATTTTTAAACACGAAAACCAAGTTGAGCATATTGAAAAGGTAGATAATACTTTAGACAAAGCTTCGAAAAAGCAAGTGGATAACTATACGAAGCAACAAGTATCGAATAAGAATGACAAGTGGAGAGACGCATCTCCTGAAGAGATTAAAGATGCGATGGATTCAAGTAAGTTAATTGATAGTGATGTACAGAAATATCAATTCTTGCAACTTGATAAATATCAAGGAGTGGATCGCAATCGTATCAAACGTATGCTCGTGGATAATCCTACATTATTGAATCATACGGACGATTTCATCAAAGCTGCGAAAGACAAACATGTCAATGAGGTTTATCTCATTTCGCACGCATTGCTTGAGACGGGCTCGGTTAACAGTGATCTCGCGAAAGGTGTGGAAATTGACGGTAAGAAATACTACAACTTCTTTGGTGTAGGCGCACTAGACGAGGATCCTGTGAAGACAGGTGGCGAATACGCGAAGAAACATGGTTGGGATACACCTGAGAAAGCCATTGCTGGCGGTGCTGATTTCATCCATGATCACTTCCTTTCACACGATGATCAGAATACACTTTACAGCATGAGATGGAATCCTAAGAATACTGGTAAGCATCAATATGCGACAGATATTAATTGGGCTAAAAGTAATGCGAAGCTCATGTCTAATTTCTACGACAAGATGAATACAGAAGGTAAGTACTATAAATATTACGTTTATAAAGATGATCCTAAACATCAAGAGGAGAAATAAGAATAGGTAAGGCGTTGCGCTCCTATTTATAAAAACCCGTAGAGGCTGAAATAGACCTCTACGGGTTTTGTTATGGTTAAGACTTCATAGTGATGTCGTGTCTACTGTTTTAAGTTCTTGAAATGAACTTCTGACAGTTACTTCGCTTCATTTTTACGATTAAAGATAATCCAGAACACTAGCATGGATAGTAATACTTTGATGATAAATTTCATAAAAGGGGGCCTCCTTTATCCTACTTATTAAAGTAATGGTGTTTTTCTAAAAAGTCATGTGCGACGACAACAGGTTCTTTACCTTTGCCATCACCTTCGTAATTGAGTTGTTGCATTTGTTCGGTAGAAATTTGACCTTCAAGTTTCTTTACCGCTTGTCGAACTTCAGGCTCTTGTCTTTGGAGACGCTTTGGCACGATGGCGCTCGCATCATAGGATGGGAAGAAGTGTTTATCGTCCTTTAATACTTTAAGATGATAGGCAGAAACACGTCCATCTGTGGTATAACCTAACGCGGCATCAAGTTTGTTGCTTTTCAATGCATCATAAACGAGGCCAATCTGCATTGGCTTTAGTTGTTTAAATTTAAAGCCGTAATAGTGCGTGAATGGTCGATACCCGTCGCCACCACGTTTGATCCAAGTTGTATCTGTTCCAACACGAATTTGATCTTTAACCTTTTCTAAATCCGAAACGGTTTCTAAGTGATATTTCTTAGCTGTTTCTTCTGTCACCATAAATGCAAAGGTATTTTCGAACCCATATGAATCAAAGAACGTCTGATCATATTTCTTATCGAATAACTTTTGCGTTACAGACATTGCTTTCTTAGGATCTCGAATCGGTTTCTGATGCAAAGCACCTACAAGCTCAGTTCCAGTATAACGTGTGCTCGAAATATCGGCTTGCCCGTTAAGTAAAGCGTTATGCTGAATCGTCGCAGACCCTAAGTTATTGATAATGGACACGTTGTATTTGTTGCTATCATGTTCGATTAAATCTTTAATCATATAAGCCATGATTTGAGATTCACTCGTAGCGAGTGCGGAGACTTTGAAATTCTTTTTACCTTGCGTGCTACCGCCTAAACCCGGCAAATCACAGCCCGCTAGAGTCATCACACAAATTAATATGATGATCATACCATAACGTAATCGAGACATATTATGTAACCTCACTTATGCGTTATAAGGGTGTATATAGCGTAACACAATATATATAAAAGTTTAATATCAGTTTAGCAAGTCCGAAAAAAGTGAATATACAAATGAATGTGTTATAAAAAGATAAAAACTTTAAAGAGGTCGATCACAATGAAGATAGCAATTATCGGCGCCGGTACTGCAGGTGTCAGTGTATTAAGAGAACTCGTTAAATATCAAGAATTTAAAGATTTAGAAGTGGATATTTATGATAATCCAGAAAATATGGGGCAGGGTGTGCCTTTCCAAAATGATAGTCAAGAATTATTGATTAACTTGCCGTCAGATCAAATGTCTTTAAATTTAGATAATCCTAGAGAATTCTACGAATGGTATGAGCGACAAGACGATTTCAAATTTGAGCATCCAGAATTCTTGCCGCGCTTTATCTTTGGCCATTATATGAAGTCATATCTCAAGCAATATCAACAAACGTACGACAATATCAACGTCATTTATAAAGAAGTTACAGAAGTCTACATCGATTCAAACATTGGGGATACAGAAATTAACTATCACGTCTGCACTTCCAATGATATGTCTGAATGTAAAGTGTATGATGTGGTCTTCCTTGCCATTGGAACGTTGTCTTACCATGATCCCTACCATCTGAAAGGAACAAAAGGTTATATTCAAACGCCTTATCCTACATACAATACATTAGATGAAGTGGACGATACGGATCGTATTGCGATTGTGGGTACGGGCTTAGCAAGTTTAGATGTTATCCGTTATGTCACTGCGCATCATCCAAACTTGCCGATAACTGTGACGAGTCGCAGTGGTCATTTACCTAGCGTGCGTGGCGAGATGCCTGATATTGAATTTGAGTACATAACACCCGAGCATTTTAACCGTATTAAAAAAGACTACTTTGGTAACGTGCCTCTTCAACATGCGATAGACTTATTCGTCAAAGAGTGTGAACGTTTCGATCTAGATTTAGATGAATTAGTCCATCGTAAACAGGGCGAGCCGATTCATGATTTAACTTATGATTTAGATCATCCTAAAGAAGTGGGGATCTTCCAAACGCTATTAGAAATGGTCAAAGAAAATATGAACTGGATTTGGAATAGTTTCAGTCATCAAGATCAGGAAAAATTCTTGAAAGAGTATCACGGTATTCTGAAAGCAAATTCAAATCCAATGCCACCGACTACAGCACATTTAATTATCGATGGTATTCATGACGGTTTGATCGAAATTAAGAAGAATGTGAAAGACATTTATTACGATGAACCTAACAGTCGCTTCTGTATTTATTACGAGGAAGAGAATGAGAAACCATCCATTTTCGATATTGTTATTAATGCGACAGGTGCCAAAACGCATCTTGCCGATCTTGACCATGATGACCAACTCGTCATTAATTTGGAGAATAGACAAGTTGTGCAGTCTCATTCGCTGGGTGGTATTCAAATCATACCTGAAACCAATCAAGTGATTAGTCCGCGTTATGGCACCTTGCGACGTATGTATGCCTTTGGACAGCTCACAAATGGTATTAATCAATCGCGCAATGGTGTAAATATGATTGTGAAACAAGCTGCAAGTGTTGTAGATCAAATGTTTGACAATATGAGAGAACATTAGAGAAAAGAAAGACGAAGTTTAAGTTTCTGTTGGGGAAGCGTCGAATTCGATCAAGCGTGTACAGCTTCGAATCTTACTCAACTTATCGTTATAGGTGCAGGAGATCAAGTTTTAGAAAGTTTTTCTTTAACGTAAAAGGTTTGGTAGTGGGGAGACGTTGACGTACGTTTCCTCGCTACCTTTTGCTATATAGGGAGTCCTGCAAATTGAGTAGTGAAAGATGATGGCGAAACGAAATGAGAGGAGCGCTGATACTTACTTCAAACGTTTGACACTTGGAATGAGCTTCTCCACGTTATACAGACACCTGAATTGTGTTTCACAATATTTTGATGTAAGATAATGATAGACTCAATCATCGATGTCAATTGAACAATTAAATAGAGTAATTCTTTCGGGGCAGGGTGAAATTCCCAACCGGCAGTAAGTGAAGCCTGCGACCCGAGGTCATAAGATATGACCTTGGCTGATCTAGTGAGAATCTAGAGCCGACAGTATAGTCTGGATGGGAGAAAGAATGAAGTAAACGACAACCACCATAACGTGTGGTCTACTTTGTCATGTGAAGTATGCATTATAACACGGACTTACTGTGTTAATAGTGGTGACAAGCGTTAGTAGAGCAGACATATGTCAGTAATATGTTGAAGTCTGCGCAAGTTAGGTTTGTGTGCCATTATGACCTAAAGTCGTACGTGATGATACACATATGGAACATGTTAGTTTACTATTTTTCTCACACCTGAAGCGAAGCCTTAGGTGTTTTTTTAATGAGGTGATGAAATGAGTCATTATTTAAATTATGCTATTCAACTTGCGGAAATGGTTGAAGGACAAACTGGAGTCAATCCGCCAGTGGGTGCAGTTGTGGTTAACCAAGGGAGAGTTGTTGGCTTAGGCGCGCATCTGCGACAAGGTGATAAGCATGCTGAGGTTCAAGCATTGGATATGGCAGGTGCAGAAGCGCAAGGTGGCACGATATATATTTCACTTGAACCTTGTACGCATTACGGTTCTACGCCACCTTGTGTGAATAAAATTATTGATTTCGGTATTTCTAAGGTCGTGTATGCAATCAAAGATACGACGCTTTCTTCAAGAGGCGATCAAATCTTGAAAGAACACGGTATTGATGTGGAATTCCGTTACCAAGAAGCGGCGATGAGACTTTATGAAGACTTCTTCTTTGCTAAACGTAATGCGATGCCTGAAGTAACGGTGAAAGTTTCATGCAGCTTAGATGGTAAGCAAGCGACAGATATCGGTCAGAGTCAATGGATTACGAATAAGGCTGTGAAACAAGATGTCTTTCAACTGCGCCACACACATGATGCGGTCATTACAGGTAACGGTACGGTTCATGCAGACGACCCGAGCTATACGACACGCATTGAAGATGGTAAGCATCCAGTCAGAGTCTTACTTTCTAAAAGTGGTGAAATCAATTTCGATTTGTCTATGTTTCAAGATGCCACAGCACCGATATGGATTTATACTGAAAATCCAAACCTTTCCGCAAACCAAGAACATATAGATATTATTTATTTAGAAGAATGTACAATTGAACGTATCCTTTCTGATTTATACAGCAAAGGTATTGGGCGTGTACTCGTAGAAGCAGGCCCACAAGTTACTTCTCAATTTCTCCATTCAACACTAACGAAAGAACTCATCCTTTATTATGCCCCGATTATTATAGGTGGTTCTGGTCAGCATCAATTCTACCAAACTGATGAAGTACTAGAGCTATCGCAAGTTCCTAACTTTGAAATTGTTCGTACAGACATGCTTGAGCAGAATATTAAAGTCCAGTTACGAAAGAAGTGAGACGATGTTCACAGGTATCATAGAAGAGGTCGGTACGATTGAACGTATGCAGACTGTCCAATCTGTTATGACGCTCTCTATACGTTGTCAGACAATATTAGAAGACATGCAGATTGGTGATTCAATCAGTGTGAACGGCACGTGTTTAACGGTCACAGCTTTCGATTCAAATCACTTTGATGTCCAAGTCATTAAAGGTACAGAAAGCAAGACGTATTTAAATCAGTTATCTCAAGGAGATCCCGTCAATTTAGAACGGGCGATGAGTGGTCAAGGTCGATTTGGTGGTCATTTCGTACTTGGTCACGTTGACGATATTGGTCGTATCTCTCGTATTGAGAAGAACAGCAATTCAACGATTATCACAATTCAAGCACCACAAGATTTGTTAAATCAAATGGTCTCTCGTGGCTCTATAGCGGTAGATGGTACGAGCTTAACGATATTTCAACTGCGCGCGAATGAGTTCGATATCCATCTCATTCCAGAAACACGTCATGCGACCATTTTAGATAAAAAGAGAGAAAACGATCTCGTGCATCTAGAGACAGATATGTTATTTAAATACGTTGAACGCATCATAGGAGACCAGAAAGACGGTCTCTCAGTGGATAAGATGAAAGCGTTAGGATACTAGGAGGGGTAGAGGATGAAATTTGACCGCATAGACGACGCAGTAGAAGCCCTTAAGAATGGGGAAAGTGTCATCGTAGTAGATGACGAAGATAGAGAGAATGAGGGAGATCTGATAGCAGTCACCCAATGGATGAAAGAGGATACTGTAAATTTCATGGCGACATATGGACGTGGATTAATATGTGCACCCGTGAGTCAGGATATTGCACAACGTCTTGATCTAGCGCCAATGGTTTCACAGAACTCTGACGCCTTTGGAACTGCATTTACCGTGAGTATCGATCACCGTGAAACGACGACAGGAATTAGTGCAAACGAGCGTATGTTAACGGCGAAAGCGTTGGTGAGTCCAGAAACGACAGCGCAAGATTTCAACCGACCAGGTCATCTCTTCCCTCTCATCGCTAAAGAGGGTGGTGTCTTAGAACGTCAAGGTCATACTGAAGCAGCAGTGGACTTAGCGAAACTTTCAGGCGCTACACCTGCCGCGCTCATTTGTGAAATCATGAATGATGACGGTACGATGGCGAAAGGCGACGATTTGATGCAGTACAAAGAACAGCATGGCTTGAAGATGATTACGATTAAAGATTTGATGTATTATCGCCGTGAACGTCAAGCTCAAGCGATTCAAGCACGTGCGAAAGTGAAGATGCCGACAGATTATGGTCAATTCGATATGTATGGTTTTACGACGCATGATGGTGAGGAAATCGTTGCTATCGTTAAAGGCGAAATTAGTGAAGTTGAGAATGTACGCTTACATTCAGCATGTATGACAGGCGACATCTTCCATAGCCAACGTTGTGATTGCGGTAAGCAATTAGAAGCGTCAATGAAGTATATTCAAGAGCATGGTGGTATGATTCTTTATCTTCCTCAAGAAGGTCGCGGTATTGGATTGATTAATAAACTACGTGCTTATGAGTTAATCGAGGATGGTTATGATACCGTAACAGCAAACACTGCGCTAGGCTTTGATGAAGACTTAAGAGATTATTTCGAAGCGGCACAAATTCTTAAACACTTTGGTATTAAAAAAGTGAATTTGTTGAGCAATAATCCAGCGAAGTTTCAAAGTTTAGAACACTATGGTATAGAGATTGCGCAACGTATCGAAGTGATTGTGCCAGAGAATGAGCATAATCATGATTATTTAATTACTAAAAGAGATAAAATGGGTCATTTAATTTAGGAGGTACACATAATGAAATTTGAAGGTAAATTAACAGGTTCAAATCTGAAAGTAGCGATTGTGGTGAGTCGTTTCAACGACTTTATTACAATGCGTTTATTAGACGGCGCGAAAGATACGCTCGTGCGCCACGAAGTAGATGAGGATAATATTGATGTGGCACTCGTTCCAGGTGCATTTGAAATTCCACTTGTAGCGAAGAAGTTAGCGCAAAAAGGTAAATACGATGCAGTTATCACACTCGGTTGTGTCATTCGTGGATCCACTACACATTACGATTATGTCTGCAACGAAGTATCTAAAGGAATTTCACGTGCAAACGACGCGACAGATGTTCCAGTCATCTTCGGTATCGTGACTACTGAAAACATTGAACAAGCTGTTGAACGTGCAGGTACGAAAGCAGGAAACAAAGGTGCAGATGCAGCGATGAGTGCGATTGAAATGGCTAATTTATTTAAAACAATTAATGAAAATTAAGAGCGTGAACATAAGTAAGGGCAAGTTGAGTAGAATTCTACTTAACTTGCCCATTCTTTAATTTGAGAATAATATTAATCTTTCTATCAAGAAAATTCTAACTACTTTGTGATGAAAATGAGCACTGTCTCTAAATAAGACAATGTAAGTATCACGAAGTCATTTTTTAGCGAATTTCGTAACGAGACCTGCAACTACTCCGAAACCAACTAATGCACCTGCCACAAATCCAGTCTTCTTCAATGATTCAGGTGTCACGAATTCTTTGAATGCGAGATTTAAGTTCTGAGGACGTTCTGCCAAACGTCTCATAAAGTAACTGAACCAGTCATCCCCGTATGGCACGTAAACACAGAAATTATAACCTTCATTAGCAATTTCTTCGGCTAATTCAGATCTGAAGCCGTAAAGCATTTGGAATTCGAATTGATCTCGCTCAATATTATGATCCTTCACATATTGCTTCACGTGATTGATGATTTTGTCATCATGTGTCGCAATTGAAGTGACATGCTCTGCATTGTTCAACCTTTTTTCAATGAGGTGAATGTAATTTCGATCAATGTCTTCTTTCGTTTGGTAGGCGATATCTTCTTTCTCTTTATAAGCACCTTTAACCATACGTAATCTTAATTCTGGATATTTGTCGACAAGATCATCCGCTTTGTATAGATAAGCTTGAATAACGGTACCGACATTTTTGAATTCACCTTTTAAACGATCAATCGTTTGAGTAATATCAGCTAAGCTATCGTATTTCTCTGTATCGATATTGATATGCATGTTTCCAAATTCATTAGCTTTCAATAATATTTCTCTTAAATTACGATAAGCTAATTCTAAATCGAACTCAGCTCCGAGTTGACTGAGTTTCACTGACATGTGCGCATCGACATTATGATTGTTGATCGCGTACATGACTTCGAGGATTTCATGTTTCGCTAAGATGGCTTCGCCTTCATTCTCAACGAATTCTCCCAGTTTATCTACTGTCACTGTAATCCCTTTGTCGTTGAGCTTTTGAATTGTATCGATGAGCTGCTCCATCGTGTTTCCAGCTACTACTCGATTTGCTCCTAGTGTAGGGCCGATACTCTTAGCGAGTTTGTTTAAAAAAGTATTATTAGATATACCTATAAAAAAATCTTTCACTAGTGGCATTGAAACTCCTCCCATTCCTTTAGAAATATTGTGCCTTTCATATAGTGTAGCATGAAATGAATAGTAGTGAAATCGTTTACAAACACATAATTTACACAATTTGCAAATTTTCAAACATTAAAAGTGCGAAAGAAATTGCGACGCGGGACGTTTAGCCTTTTACCTATAAAATAAAGAAAATGGTTGTTACGACCTTAAAGAATCAGATTAACTATGCTTAGAAAGAGAGTAAAGTATTTTAAAAAGGAGAATGGGTTGAACGTGGAAATACGGAAACAGAGTTTGATACAATAAAGAATAAGAATTTGAACAAGAAGGGATTTAGAAGACATGTGGAAATGGGAAACTGAAAGCGAGGCGAAAGGCGTCATCGTCATCGCGCATAATATGTTAGAACACACAGGTCGATATGCATATCTCATTACGATGTTGCGACGCCAAGGCTATCATGTCATCATGGGCGATTTACCTGGACAAGGTCAGACCTCTCGTGCAAATAAAGGACAAATCGAGAGTTTCGATGTCTATCATGAAGCAGTCCTTGAGTGGATCCGCATTGCAAACGAGTACAAGTTACCTACATATCTCCTCGGTGTGGGTCTAGGTGGACTCATCGCGCTCAATTTATTGGAAAAAACTGAGGTGCCAATTGAAGGCCTATTACTCGTTTCTCCACTGTTAGAATTTACGAAAACAGCTAAGACGCGTAAAGATAAAATACTTTCAAATATTGGAAAGTTAGCGAAAGATACACGCTTTAATATGGGAATTGAAGCACGTGATTTAACGCGTAATGAAGAAGTAATTGAGGAAACTGAAGATGATCAAATGATGTTGCGTAAAGTGACATACTACTGGTACAAAGAAGTAACTGAAATTATGAAAGAAACCGTAGAGCATTTGAAAGATATTAAATCATTACCGTTACTCTTGATGCTAGGAACAGAAGATAAGATTGCTGATATAGAAGTAATTCGTGAAGTGAAAGCGAAGGTAGCTACATCAGAACTGTACTATAAAGAATGGTCTGGACTGTATCATGAAGTCCATAACGAACCGGAAAGAGATGAAGTGATGCGCTACATTCTAGCTTTCTTAAATAATAGTGTCAGCAATCTTGGATTCATCATTGATGACGAAAATCAAGTTAATTCAACTGACTAATGATAAAGGCTAAGCTCAGCAAGGGTCATTTAACATTATAATGCCATTAAGGTATGAGAAGACTAGGATTTCACACGTAGCGCTTGTGTTTTTAAGTGTCTGTGAAGTTCTAGTCTTTTTTTAGGTTTGTAAGATGACTCGAACAGTCTTTGTTTGAAAAATGGCAAATGTATAAACATACTGTAAGCGTGAGTAATTATATAGTGACGAAAATTTTACATGAAGCTATTAATCTTGCTTTTTATAGAAAAATTTGGTATATTTAATTTGTGAAATAAATCACATAGTTATACAAAGTTTTGTGATAGGAGAGAGTAAGTATGGAACGTACGAAAGGTAATAAAGTAGTATTAGTTGGAGACGGTGCAGTAGGTTCAAGCTACGCATTTGCGATGGTAGCGAAAGGTGTAGCAGACGAGCTTGTTATCATTGATCTCAATGAAGATAAAGTGAAAGGTGACGTAATGGACCTCAACCATGGTGCCCCTTATGGTGATTCACGCGTGACTGTTAAAGCAGGTCAATATAGCGATTGTTCAGATGCTGATATCGTAGTAATCACAGCTGGAGCGGCTCAGAAACCAGGTGAAACACGTTTAGACTTAGTTGAGAAAAATACGAAGATCTTTAAATCTATCGTGACAGAAATTATGAACAGCGGTTTCGACGGTATCTTCCTTATCGCGACAAACCCTGTCGATATCTTAACTTATGTCACTTATAAAGTCTCAGGTTTACCGAAAGAACGTGTTATCGGTTCTGGCACAATCTTAGATACTGCGCGTTTCAAATTTGAACTCGCTGAAGAATTTGGTGTATCTCCAGGTAGTGTTCATGGTCAAATTATCGGCGAACATGGTGATTCAGAGTTAGCTGTATGGTCACAAGCAAATATCGCAGGTCAACCTTTATTTGATATTTTAAAAAATGATAAAAAACGTGAAAAACGTATTGAAGAAATCTTTGTACGTACACGTGATGCAGCATATGAAATTATTGAAGCGAAAGGTGCGACTTACTACGGAATTGCGATGGGCTTATTACACATCACGAAAGCAATCCTCTTTAACCAAAAGAAAGTCCTCACTGTATCTAGCTATCTAGAAGGTGAATATGGACAAGAAGATGTTTACATTGGCGTTCCAACATTAGTAACTCGAGATGGTGCGCAACGTATCTTTGAATCCCCATTAAGTGAAGAGGAACAAGCGCAATTTGATAAGTCAGCACAAGTGCTTAAAGAAATGCAAGATAAAATTCAAAACCATATAATTGCATAAATCATAGATTGATCTTAAAATGATAATGAGATTAATTTAATATAAAATGTTTTGTGAATTTACTATATCTCTTTAGACAAACTATTTACATTGCATTTAACATATAGTCATTTTAAACTGTAGAATGTAAAGTGTTACTTCATGATGCGTAGGGATGTTATTGTAAAGTAACACTTCTTCTACAGTGTTCTACATTTTATATAAATTAATTTTTTCTTTATCGTTAAAATCTATGATTGGGGGAATGTTTGATGGGGAACACGACTGAACAAAAGGTGACGAATATTTTAGAACTTGAATCTTTATTTAAAGATGTTGAAGCGATCTTCAACAGTGTTCAAAGCGAATACGAGTTATCTAAAGAGGAAGTTCTGATTCTATTGACGCTTTGGGACAAAGGTTCTATGACGTTAAAGGAAATGGATGATCACGTACCTGTTAAATCATATAAACGTACACGTACGTACAATGATTTAGTAGAGAAATCATGGGTCACTAAAGAAAGACCTAAAAATGATGAACGTACAGTGATTATTCACTTCAATGCTTCTATGAAGAAAGAGAAAGAACAACTGTTAGATTACATCATTAAAGAAGCACAAGAGAGAAAAGAAAAAATGCAATCCAGTCTTAATTCTATATTAAATTTATCATAATAATAAATCTCGGTTGGAGAAGTTCACTTACTTCTTCGACCGAGATTTTTTGTAATGCATGATTATTGTTTTTGTTAAGCCTAAGATAGCTCGCATTGAGCTACCATCGGTTTAGTACGAATCAGCGCTTTTCTATCGCACAAATAAACGGCGGGTGATTCTGTTGGTTGATAAACTGATATTGGAGTACATGTGCTTTTTGCTGATCGATCTTACTCAAGTATTCCAGTAGAGCGTCTTTTTCTTCAGTGCCTCCGGGATGGCCATGATAAATGACGAGTATGATGATACCTTCGGGCGCCAACATTTCCATGATCGCTTCAATAGCAGCAATCGTTGAAGGCGCTTGAGTAATAATCGTTTTATCACCGTGAGGGAGATAGCCTAAATTGAAGATAGCGGCATCGACATGCCCACGGTGTTCTGGAGCAAGATGTTGCGCAACATTCGCGTGACTGTCTTGAATCAGTTGAACATTTGAATAGCCATTAACGCGCTCCTCAGTTTCTGATATCGCAGTTGCTTGAATATCGAACGCATAGACATGGCCTTGAGATGTTTGTTGCGCCAGGTACAGCGTGTCGTGTCCGTTACCACATGTCGCATCAATAACGATACTATCTTCTTTAATATGTTGGTTTAATAACGTTTTACTAAAAGGGAGGATGCGTTCGACTTTCATGATTGTACCTTGCTTTCAAACTTTTTACCTTGGTAGGAATGACGGCGTGCAAGTTCGTCATCAATGTCATTAAGCACTTCCCACTTATTCACGCTCCACATCGGGCCTACCATCAAGTCAATTGGACCGTCGCCAGTAATACGATGAACAATCATCTCTGGGGGAATGACCTCAAGTTGGTCACAAACAAGATTCGTGTACTCGTCTTGTGACATAAACTCCAGCATACCTTTCTCATATTGTTTAACCATCGGCGTCCCTTTAAGAAGATGGAGAAGGTGAATCTTAATACCTTGTACATCCATTTGTGCTACTTCACGTGCTGTCTCCATCATCATGTCGTAATCTTCGCCTGGCAAACCATTAATAATGTGCGTACAAATATTAATATTATGTTTACGTAACTTCTCGATACCTTCATAATACGTTTGCATATCATATGCACGATTGATGAGATCAGACGTACGTTGATGTACTGTTTGTAAACCTAACTCTACCCATAAATACGTGCGCTCATTTAACTCAGCCAGATATTCTACCACGTCATCTGGCAAGCAATCGGGGCGAGTGGCGATAGATAAACCAACCACACCCTCTTCTTTCAACGCAGCCTCATATTTCTCACGTAAGACTTCGACAGGCGCATGTGTGTTAGTGAACGCTTGGAAGTAAGCGATATACTGACCTTCATGCCATTTCTCATGCATACGATCTTTAATTTCTTTAAATTGTACTTCAATTGGATCTGCTCGGTTACCCGCGAAGTCACCACTTCCAGCTGCTGAACAGAATGTGCAACCGCCATGTGCAACTGTGCCATCTCTGTTCGGACAGTCAAAGCCGCCATCTAAAGCGACTTTAAATATCTTCTGACCAAATTTATTTTTCAAGTGATAATTCCAAGTATGATATCTTTTATCTTCAAATGCGTAAGGGAAATATTTACCCATGTTACATTTTCCTTTCTAAGTCATATAATCTTTCCACATTTTAACATATTCTTCTACCTTACTGGTGATAGTGAGAGAGGTCAAGTACAGGCTTTTACTCGCTAATAGTAAAAGAGGCATCTCGAAAATTTCTTTAATAAATAACAAAGGTTAATTAAAGGTAACGTTATAGAATGGAAAGTTAATTAAATAATAATTACTATTAACTGTGTTATAGTGAGTATAAATGTTGTTCTTATGAAAGGGGCGGTGTGAATGAAGATGCCTAAAGCGGTTTGGTGGCTCGTCATAGGTATGGCTCTGAATATCACAGGTGCCAGCTTCCTCTGGCCATTGAACACCATTTATATGAAAGAAGAGTTAGGGAAGAGTTTAACGCTCGCTGGTATCGTACTCATGATTAATTCATTTGGAATGGTCATAGGCAATCTGCTTGGGGGAACGTTATTTGATAAACTGGGCGGTTATCGAACCATTCTAAGCGGGACAGGTATCTGTTTAACGAGTACGACATTGCTCTTCTTCTTTCATGGTTGGCCTTGGTATGCGATCTGGTTGGTGTGCCTCGGATTCGGCGGGGGCATGATTATACCTGCGATCTACGCTATGGCAGGTGCAGTGTGGCCTCGAGGTGGACGGCAAACCTTTAATGCGATTTATCTCGCTCAGAATATAGGCGTTGCACTCGGAGCGACGACTGGCGGATTTGTGGCAGAAATTGACTTTAACTATATCTTCTTAACCAACCTCATCATGTATGTGTGTTTCGCGGTAGTTGCGGTTACCCAGTTTAATCTTCAAATGACTTACAAAGTGAAACCGCAAGAGAACACAGGGTTATTTTCCAAAGCTCAACGTCCGCAATTTATAGCGCTATTGCTCGTTTGTCTCATGTTTATTATTTGTTGGATTGCTTATATTCAATGGGAGAGTACGATCGCTTCATTCACACAGCAATTGAACATTTCGATGAGCCAGTACAGTGTGCTGTGGGCGATTAATGGTGTGATGATCTTAATTGCCCAACCGCTTATTCGTCCGGTAATTTATCTTTTACGGGGAAACTTGAAGTATCAAATGTTTGTCGGAATAGGAATCTTTGCATTATCATTTTTAATCACAAGCTTTGCGGAACACTTTATCATCTTCGTCATCGGCATGATTATTCTAACCTTTGGTGAGATGTTCGTCTGGCCTGCAGTGCCGACGATTGCGAACCATTTAGCTCCGAAAGGGAAAGAGGGCGCTTATCAAGGTTACGTTAATTCGGCCTCTACGGTGGGGAAAGCGCTAGGTCCTTTTTTCGGTGGGGCACTCGTCGATATGTTTAATATGCAGACGATGTTCTTAAGCATGATTGGTCTCTTGATTATCGCGTTGGTTGTGGTTAGTTTTTATGATAAAAGCTTACCCGAGGACCAGCGACCTTAACTCACAAGGTCGGGTAAAAGCATTTTACAATTTAAACTTGAAATCATGACCCCGAACACTTAATATAAGTAATGTATAGGAGTAGTAATTTAGTTGTTCGTCAACAGAGAGCTAGGATGGTGGAAACTAGTGGCGGAACACTAAATGAACTTACCGGATCATAAATGAATTGAGCGACATCTCTTACTATTATTGAATGAAGTGCACTGAGCGTGAACAAGGGTGGTACCGCGGCAAGGTTATTGTCGTCCCTGAATGTGTGGATAATAGTTTGAGGTGTTTTTTCATGAATTGGAGGAGAGAAAGTGAGCTTTAATCACAAAGAAATAGAACGCAAATGGCAACACTATTGGGATGAACATGAAACGTTTAAAGCGACTGACGACTTTGGTCAGAAGAAATTCTATGCGTTAGATATGTTTCCGTACCCATCAGGTGCAGGCTTACACGTAGGTCACCCTGAAGGTTATACGGCGACAGATATTATTTCACGTTATAAACGTATGCAAGGTTATAACGTGTTGCATCCTATGGGATGGGATGCTTTCGGCTTACCAGCGGAGCAATATGCTTTAGACACTGGGAATAACCCAAGAGCTTTTACACAACAAAATATTGATACGTTCAAGCGTCAAATCAAAGAACTCGGCTTCAGCTACGATTGGAGTCGTGAAGTGAATACGACAGACCCTGATTACTATAAATGGACGCAATGGATCTTTATTCAACTTTATAATCAAGGGCTTGCTTACGTTGATGAAGTAGCGGTGAACTGGTGTCCTGAACTAGGCACAGTACTTTCTAATGAAGAAGTTGTAGATGGCGTCTCAGAACGTGGCGGACATCCCGTTTACCGTCGCCCGATGAAACAATGGGTCTTGAAGATTACTGAATACGCGGATCGTTTACTTGAAGATTTAGACGATTTAGATTGGCCGGAATCAATCAAAGACATGCAACGTAACTGGATTGGTCGTTCTGAAGGGGCATCTATTCGTTTCGATATCAAAGGGGATACAGAAGAACAAATTGAAGTGTATACGACACGTCCAGATACAGTATATGGTTCAAGTTTCCTAGTGCTAAGCCCAGAACATCGCCTCGTTGAAACAGTGACAACTGAAGCTAAACAAGAACAAGTGAAAGCGTATCAAGAAGAAGCGGCGAAGAAATCAGACTTAGAACGTACAGGTCTTGCCAAAGAGAAATCAGGTGTATTCACTGGCGGCTACGCAATTAACCCATTAAACGGTGAAGAAGTGCCAGTATGGATTGCAGATTATGTGCTTGCAACATACGGTACAGGTGCAGTTATGGGTGTGCCTAGTGGTGACCAACGTGACTACGAATTCGCTCAAACATTCGATTTACCAATCATTCCTATCATCGACGGTGGAGATTTATCTAAAGAAGCCTACGATGGTGACGGACCACACATCAATTCTGGTGAATTAAACGGTTTACACAATGACGAAGCCATCGTTAAAGCAATTGAGTTACTTGAAGCCTCTGGTGCAGGTGAACGCAAAGTCAATTACAAACTACGTGATTGGCTCTTCAGTCGCCAACGTTATTGGGGTGAACCTATTCCAGTGATTCACTGGGAAGATGGCACGATGAGTACAGTTCCCGAAGACGAATTACCACTTTTACTACCTGAAACAGATGAAATTAAACCTTCAGGTAATGGTGAATCACCACTTGCAAACATCGATGACTTTGTGAACGTGGTAGATCCTGAAACAGGCATGAAAGGACGTCGTGAAACAAATACGATGCCACAATGGGCAGGTAGTTGCTGGTATTACTTACGCTACATCGACCCTAATAACGACGAACAACTTGCAGATCCTGAGAAATTGAAACATTGGCTACCGGTTGACCTCTATATCGGCGGCGTAGAACATGCGGTGCTTCACTTACTTTACTCTCGTTTCTGGCATAAAGTGCTTTATGATATCGGCGTAGTGCCTACGAAAGAGCCGTTCCAGAAACTGTATAACCAAGGCATGATTCTCGGTGAGGCTAACGAGAAGATGAGTAAGTCGAAAGGTAACGTCATTAACCCAGATGATATCGTTCAATCTCATGGCGCAGATACGCTACGTCTTTACGAAATGTTCATGGGACCTTTAGATGCAGCGATTGCATGGAGTGAAAAAGGTCTCGAAGGTTCTCGTCGTTTCTTAGATCGTATTTGGCGTTTACTCATTAACGAAGATGGTTCATTATCTGAAAAAGTGGTAAACACTAATAAGGGTACGTTAGACAAGACTTATAACCAAACTGTGAAGAAAGTCACTGAAGACTTCGAAAGCTTAAGCTTTAACACTGCTATTAGTCAACTCATGGTCTTTATCAATGATAGTTACAAAGCAGACGAACTTTACAAACCGTATATTGAAGGTTTCGTTAAAATGCTCGCACCAATTGCACCGCACTTAGGTGAAGAGCTATGGTCTAAATTGGGTCATGACGAAACAATCACTTATGAATCTTGGCCAACATATGAAGAATCTATGTTAGTAGATGATGAAATCGAAATTGTTGTTCAAGTTAATGGTAAATTACGAGCTAAGCTTAACATTTCTAAAGATATGTCTAAGGAAGAAATGGAAGAGGTTGCATTAGCAAATGATAATGTCAAAGCTGCTATCGAAGGTAAAGAAGTGAAGAAAGTTATAGCAGTGCCACAGAAATTGGTTAATATTGTTGCTAAATAAGAGAAAAGGAGCGTTTTAATTATGGAAAGCATTACAGTAGATCAATTAAAAGAGAAGATCTTAGATTCCAACCCAGTCAACATTGTTGATGTTCGTACTGACGAAGAAACAGCAATGGGTACAATTCCAGGAGCAAAAACGATTCCGATGGATCAAATTGAAGATAATCTTAGCTATTTCGATAAAGATCAAACATACTACATCGTATGTAAAGTAGGCGGCCGTAGTGCGAAAGTCGTTCAATATTTACAATCTCAAGGCATTCACGCAGTCAACGTTGAAGGCGGCATGGATGCTTGGGGCGATGAAGGTTTAGAAATCGACAGTATCTAATTGCTGAGTGAAATGAACGTAAATGTTTAAGTATATTTAAATGAAATCACCCGAAGATGATGGAAAGTCATCTTCGGGTGATTTTTGAGTTCATTTAAGATTTTAGCAGCACGGTAATGTGAGTTCTAGATATTGTGAATCGTAGTGTTCGCACATGGGTGAGGTGAAATAACTTTTAACCATAAGCTCACACGTTTGCTTTTACTCATCAGTGTGACTGTCAGGAACGAACTGACCTGCGTTGAGCCCAGCTACATGTCCTGTGACCAGTGCACTCGTAATATTATAGCCACCCGTGTAGCCGTGAATATCAAGCACTTCACCACTGAAGAAGAGGCCTGGAACGAGTTTGGACATCATCGTCTTCGGATAAAGCTCTTTCAATTTCACGCCACCGCCAGTGACAAATGCTTTATCTAAAGGAAGGGTGCCGTTAACGCTAAATTCAAAGTGTTTGAGCTGTGAGACTAACGCTTGTAGTTGTACATTAGATAAATGATGGCCCGTCAAATCATGTGGAATCTCTGCTTGTTCAAGCATAAAGAGTAAATAACGTTCCTCAACTAAACCGTGTAGACTATTCTTCACCGCTTTATCAGGTGCGTCTTGAATCATTTGACGAATTTGCGCTTGCAACTGATCTTGTTTCATCTCAGGAAAGACATCGAGGCTCATACGTACATCTTGGCGCTTTTGTTTCTGTTGCTCTTTGTAAACAAACTGACTACATCTTAAAGCGGCTGGACCACTGATGCCGAAATGGGTGAAGATCATGTCCATTTGATGTGTGATTCGCGCTTTACCATTTTTCTTCAGTACAGATAACGCTACATCTTTAAGGCTCAAGCCTTTAAGTCGTTTGTTTTTGATAAAAGGTTCTGGAGATTTAATAGGTACTTCTGTAGCGAAGAGTTCTGTAATCGTGTGACCCAGCCTTTCCGCGAAACGATAACCATCCCCAGTAGACCCTGTTTGAGGCACACTCGTTCCACCTGTACTAATGATGACGGTGCGTGAATGAACTTGTGCTTGATTATTCAAGGTAAGCGTAAAATAATCTTCGTGATGCTCAATTTGATTGACTTGTGTTTCTTCTATCACTTCGACACCTTGGTCGTAAATCGTTTGAGTAAGGGTATCTACAACGTCTTGCGCTTTGTTAGATACTGGAAACATTCGGCCATGGTCTTCTTCTTTCAGTTTTACGCCACGACTCTCGAAGAATTCGATAATAGATTCATTGTCAAAGATAGAGAAAGGACTATAAAGAAATTTACCGTTCCCAGGAATGTTTTGAATAATTTCTGCATAAGGGAGACGATTCGTTACATTACAGCGACCGCCACCTGAAATTTTTAATTTACGTCCTAAACCTTTTTTCTTTTCAATCAGCAAGACATTATCGCTATGTTGGCTTGCTGCGACGGCTGCCATACTTCCGCTCGGTCCGCCGCCAATGATTACTGTTTGATACATGCTTAATCCTCCATTTTAGGATAATCCGTTTACTCATTAGTGTATTATAGCAATCTTAGTTAGTATGTTATAGGGGAAGTATGTGAGAATTTCTCAAACTTTCAGTGTCAACATGATATAATATCTCGCAGCGATAATCATTTTATAGTAATATAGTTTTGAAAAATCAGTCGTATAACGTTATGATAAAATTTATGGTAATTATAGAAAAACTTAATTAAAGATAGGAAGATAAGGATGAGTGAAAGTAAAGAATTAGTGAGGGGAACGTTTCTCATTACATTGAGTATCTTGATCACCAAAGTGCTCGGTGTAATTTACAACATTCCTTTCTATCACATTATGGGGGATGAGAAGAATCTCGCCCCATTCAGTTATGCTTACACGCCGTATAATATCGCTATTGCAGTAGCGACGGCAGGTGTACCACTCGCAGCGTCTAAATATGTTTCTAAATATAATGCTTTAGGCGCCTACAAAGTGAGTCGCAAGCTCTACCGTTCGAGCTTTATCGTGATGGCGATTACCGGTATCATTGGTTTTTTAGTGCTTTACGGCCTAGCGCCAACGATTGCACACGTTACGCTCGCCCATGAGAATGGTGCACAAGGTGGCTGGACACTCGCTGATATCACGTGGATTATACGAATTATTAGTTTCGTAGTTATCTTTATTCCACTATTAGCGACATGGCGAGGTGTCTTCCAAGGTTACAAGTCAATGGGACCTACCGCTGTGTCAGAAGTGACAGAGCAAGTTGCACGAATTCTATTCATCTTAGTCGGTGCATACTTAGTGCTCAACGTCTATAATGGCTCACTATTATTAGCCAATGGTGTAGCTACATTCGGTGCCGCAGTCGGTGCGATTATCGGTATCTTCACCCTGTGGTATTATTGGCGCAAAAGAAAGTCAAATATTGAGCAGATGGTTCAAGAAGACCACACCGATATAGATGTATCTTATGGACAAATGTACAAGGAAATTATTTCGTACAGTATTCCTTTCGTTATCGTTAGCTTGAACTTCCCACTCTTTAACATGGTGGACCAGTTTACACATAACTTTGCTTTGGGGTTAGCAGGCGTGCCGCAAAGTTTACACGATAGTTTCTTTACGATGCTGAACTTCACGACAAATAAGATTGTCATGATTCCAACATCGTTATCAGCTGGATTTGCAGTCAGCTTAATTCCATTTATCACGAAGACCTTTGCATCCGGTGAAACAACAGAAATGCACCGTCAAATTCGTACATCTCTAGGTGTGTTGATGTTTATCACAGTACCTGCAAGTTTAGGCATTATGGCGCTGGCGTCACCACTGTACACAGTATTCTACAAATTCCAACCCGATGGTAGTTTACTATTGTTCTTCTATGCGCCAGTATCGATCTTAATTGCATTGTTAAGTGTGACAGCTTCTATGCTTCAAGGTATCGATAAACAGAAACTTACTGTCTTTGTCATCTTAGCAGCAGTCGTGATTAAACTCGGTTTAAACATACCATTGATTATGCTGTTCCACACACCAGGTGCGGTGCTTTCAACAGGTATTGCGTTGTTGTTCGCTAATATTTGTAATTTAATTATTTTAAAGGTTTATGCGAAATATGATTTCCGTGAAACCTGGATTCAATTTGGTAAAATATTCATGTACGGCTTTATCATGATGATTGGTGTAGAACTGACATTCTTCGTTCTTCAATTGTTCTTATCACCAGTTAGCAAAGTAAACGCGCTCATCATTCTTATCGTAGGTGTTATTGTTGGTGCTTTGATTTACGGCATAATCTCTATGAAGACTCATCTTGCGGATGAATTCTTAGGTGATATCCCGAACAAGATACGTAGCAAGTTAGGATTTTTAAAATGAGAATAGATAAATACTTAGCTCAAATGGGTGTGGGCACGCGTTCAGAAGTGAGGCAGTTATTGAAAAAAGGACGCGTGACGATTAATGATAAGGTCGAAAAGTCCCCAAAAGTGCATGTGGATCCAGAGAACGACGAGATAATCTGTGATGGCGAGACGATAGCTTATATCGATAAAGTTTATCTCATGCTGAATAAACCTCAAGACGTAATTTCAGCAACTGAAGATGACGCTCAGCGTACGGTGATAGATCTGATTCCAGAATATCAACATTTAGGTATCTTTCCTGTAGGCCGTTTAGATAAAGATACTGAGGGACTCTTGCTAATTACGAACGACGGACAATTTAATCATGATTTGATGAGCCCTAAAAAACATGTGGCCAAAACTTATGAAGTGCTATCAGAAAAAAATATTACCAATCATGATATAGATATGTTTAAATCGGGTATAGAGTTAAATGATGGTGCTACGAAACCAGCTCTACTGAAACAAACTGATACTCCCAATCAATCGTTAGTAACTCTATATGAGGGACGGTATCATCAAGTTAAGCGAATGTTTCATGCCATAGACAATGAGGTAAGGGCATTGAAACGCATCAAGATTGGAGCACTTCCACTTGATGAAGATTTAGCTCCTGGTACGTATCGCCAATTAACTCAGGAAGAATTAGAGTTACTGAAACAATAACTATAAAAAAGAGGTGTTAATTATGTCTAAGTTTCTTAAAGTTGTATTAGGACTTGGCGGTGTTGCCGCAGCAGTACTTTTATCTCGCAAAGAAAACAGAGATAGATTAAAGGAAGAGTACAACAAATACAAAGAAGATCCAGAAGGCTACAAACAGAACGCGAAAGAGGTAGCTGAATCTTATAAAGAGAACGCGAAAGAAGCGGCTCAGAATTATAAAGAGAAAGCAAGCTCTGTAGCAAGCGACTTCCAAGAAAAAGCTGGAGACACTATCGAAGAAGTGAAGAAAGATCCTAAAGCCTATGCGAAAAAGGTGAAAGAAGATCCGAAAGGCTTCTTAAATGAACAAAAAGAACGCTTCATCACTGGTGAAGAGAAAAAAGAAGACCACGTTGAAGAAGCACGCTTCGCTGACGAAGGTGCTGTAGATCCTTCAAACAACTTACGTGTGGTTTCTGAAGAAGATTTGAAAAATAATCAAAACCAACCTAAACAAGATAAAAACAAATAATAATTGAGATTTGTGCTTGGCTTACATATGTTGTGGGCCAAGCTTTTTTAATCAAGGAGAATTGTCGTCAAGGGTTCGTATCATTAAAACCAAAGCAAGTCGCATCCATATCTGAATGAACTTTGATTTTTAGTGCAGATGTGTTCATAGAAGGCGAGAGTATATGACATTAAAGTTCAGAATTATTTAAACAGTAGAAATTATTCTGAGAAATTTGTTCTTCCCACTGTAGTTCGCGCTTAATTTGATGTAGAATAAAGAGAAACCCAGTTTTTTAAACAAAGGAAGTTGATAAGTAATGTGGAAAGAAAAAGTACAAGCGTATGAAGATCAAATCATTGAAGATTTGAAAGGATTACTATCAATTGAAAGTGTCAGAGACGATAACAAGGCATCTGAAGATAATCCAGTAGGTCCTGGCCCACGCAAAGCATTAGACTACATGTATCAATTAGCTGACCGAGATGGTTTCAATACACATGATGTAGACCATATCGCAGGTCGTTTAGAAGCAGGTGCAGGCGATGACGTATTCGGTATACTTTGTCACGTGGATGTTGTGCCAGCTGGAGAAGGTTGGGATAGCGATCCATTCGATCCAGTTGTAACTGACGATCGCATTATTGCGCGTGGTTCACTTGATGATAAAGGACCAACGATTGCGGCTTACTACGCTGTGAAGATTCTCAATGAAATGAATGTAGATTGGAAGAAACGTATACATATCATCATTGGTACGGATGAAGAATCTGACTGGTTATGTACAGACCGTTATTTCAAGACTGAAGAAATGCCGAAATTAGGTTTCGCCCCTGATGCTGAATTCCCTGCTATTCATGGTGAAAAGGGGATTAGTGTCTTCGATATCGTGCAAGATCAGAAAGATGATGACGATGATGAACCAGAATATGAATTATACGCTTTTGAATCTGGTCAACGTTATAACATGGTACCTGATCAAGCAACAGCACGTCTATTCGTTAAAGAAAATATGACAGATGTTATTCAGAACTTTGAACAATTCTTAGTAGAACATCAACTTGAAGGTTCCAATTATGTTGATAGTGGCATCTTGCACTTGAACGTGGAAGGTAAAGCTGTTCATGGTATGGACCCATCTATCGGTGTGAATGCCGGATTGTATTTACTTCATTTCCTAGCGACGCTCAATTTAGACAAGACAGCTACGAACTTCGTACAAATCGGTGAAAGATATTTATTTGAATCTCATTTTGGTGAAAAAATGGGAATGAAATTCCACACTGACAACATGGGCGATGTTACGACAAACGTCGGTGTAGTGAGCTATGATAACCAAGAAGGCGGTAAATTCGGTGTGAACCTACGTTATCCGCAAGGTTTCGAATTTGATAAATCGATGGCCCGTTTCGAAGAAGAAATCAAAGCATTTGGTTTCAGTATCGATATGGGTAAAGTCCAAGAGCCCCACTATGTTGAGAAAGATGACCCATTTGTACAGAAACTTGTTGAAGCTTACCGCAATCAAACAGGTGACAATTCTGAACCTTATACTATCGGTGGCGGTACGTATGCACGTAATTTAGATAAAGGTGTGGCATTTGGTGCGATGTTCCCAGAGTCTGAAGATCTCATGCATCAGAAGAACGAATACATTACGAAGGATCAATTATTCCGCGCAACGAGTATTTACTTAGAAGCACTTTATTCAATCTGTGTGGAGGGATAGTTATGACAAAGGTATTAATCAATCAGAAACTCGTAGACGAACAAGAAGCAACCATTCCATACAATGATCGTGGATTTATTTTTGGGGATGGTATTTACGAATATATTCGCGTTTATAACAATAAGATTTTTACAGCTAAAGAACATTTCGAGCGTTTGTTACGTAGTGCGAATGAAATCGGCTTAGACATCGACCACACGGTAGACTCTTTAACGGAGCTCGTGAAAGAACTCGTCGTAGCAAACAAGATTGTGAATGGTGGCGTTTATCTCCAAATCACACGTGGTGCTGCACCTCGTGATCATCGTTTCCCAACTCCGCCAGTTGAGCCAACGTTGATGGGCTTTAGTAAAAGTTACGGACGCCCGTTCAAAGATATGGACCAAGGTATTAGTGCAGTAACTACTGAGGACATTCGCTGGTTACGTTGTGATATTAAAAGTTTAAACCTACTCGGTAATGTGCTTGCACGAGAATATGCAGAAAAATATAACGCTGACGAAGCGATTCAACATAGAGATGGTATCGTTACAGAGGGATCAGCGAGTAACGCATATGCTGTGAAAGACGGCGTGATTTATACACATCCAATCAATAACTACATTCTGAACGGTATCACGCGTCAAGTTGTGAGCTGGATTTGTGAAGATGAAGGCATTCCATTTAAAGAAGAAACATTTGATGTGGACTTCCTTAAAAATGCGGATGAAGTGATTATCACGAATACCTCTGTAGAAATCATGGGTGTGATTAAATTAGATGGTGAACAGGTCGGTAATGGTCAAGTAGGTCCGATTACGAAACAACTTCAAACACGATTTAATCACTACATTGATACGCATTGTGTTTAAGAGTAACTGAAGTGACTGAGCACTTTGAGAGAGGGCGAAAGCATCTCGTCTTCTTTTAAAGTGCTTTTTTCTTTTCATGTAAGTGCGTTTTTCACTATCGTGGAGGAGAACAATTGTGATATATTATGTGAGTTGCTCTAACAATTTGGGTAAGAGAAATGTGATGACAGATTAAAAATTTTGTTATCATCTCTTTACTTTTTTGTGACATTTTTAAAATAAACGACATACTTACTAAGTCTTAAGACCGATATTGTGATATAATTTGAGGGAGTCAAATTTTAAGATTAATAATATCACAAGTAAGTAAAATGTGACATTTAGTTTTGGTTTTTAGGTTGAAATCGCCAACCAAAAATTATAAAATTCAATATGAGTCTTTCGAAATAAGAACGAATATACATAGTGACAAAGAAATCTCTGGAAACCCTGACATGACAGGGTTAGAGATAGATACATATTCTATCGTTGAAGGTGCTTGAACTTCAAGATAAGTAGCCGAGCGAAGGGTGTGTAGGCTAGGAATACAAGGGATAACCTAGTTTAAAGCTCGGCTTAAAGTGTGTGACAAAAATTGTATGATTTGGCTCTAGAAATCAGCTTTTTCTTGAGCCATTTTCTAATTGAAAGTGAGGTGTACGACGTGGAGCAGTTCTACCAATTGGGTTGGACATTAGATTCAGCAGGTGGCGCGTCTGGTGAAGCTTATATGGCAGAGCAAGACGGTCAGAAGTTATTTTTAAAACGCAATTCGAATCCGTTTATCGCAGCATTATCAGCAGAAGGTATTGTACCGAAGCTCGTATGGACGAAACGTATTGAAACAGGTGAAGTGGTAACTGCGCAACACTGGAAGAATGGTCGTGAGCTCACTTTTAATGAAATGCCACAAACACGTGTGACGAACCTTTTAAAGAAAATACATAGTTCTAAAACATTACTTAACATGTTGAAACGTATGGAAATGGAACCTATCACACCTGAAATCATGCTCTCCAAGATTAATGCGTCATTGTCACGTGAAGTTTGGACCCATCATGTCGTACGTAAAGCGCTCACTTATTTAGAAGCGCATATACCGCAACTCGACCCACGTTTCTTCACTGTCGTACACGGAGATGTGAATCATAACAATTGGTTACTGTCAGATCACGATGAACTCTTCCTCGTAGACTGGGAGGATGCGATGATTGCAGACCCGGCTATTGATATCGGTATGTTGCTCTATAACTACGTGCCAGAATCTCAGTGGTCAGATTGGCTCGCTTGTTATGGTGTGAAAGAAACTCTTGATTTACAAAAACGAATGAAATGGTATACCGTAATTCAATCTATTGCAGTGATTCAATGGTACGAGGATCAGCAGCGCTTCAAAGATATGAATACTTGGTTAGAATTCTTAAACGAAATTATGAATCATAACGCGTTTATTTAAGGAGAATGAATGATGAGAATGCGCTATAAACCGTGGGCAGAGGATTATTTGAAAGCCCATACTGACATTGTGGATATAGATGGCCAACATGCGAAACAACTCTCTCAATGGTTTGATCAGCAGCAACCGCTCTATATTGAAATTGGTTCTGGAAGAGGTCAGTTTATTACTACAATCGCTGCTCAACATCCGGAAATTAACTTTATTGCGATTGAACGTGAGAAGAATGTGATGGTTAATATTTTACGCGATGTCATTGATCAAGAGTTGACGAACTTGAAACTCATTTGTAATGACGCAGCGGAGTTAACAGATTACTTCAAGCCGCATGAAGTTGATCGTATTTTCCTTAATTTCTCAGATCCATGGCCGAAACGTCGCCATACGAAACGTCGTTTAACGTACCACACATTTTTAGCGATATATCAAGAGATACTTAAAGAAGACGGTGAAATTCATTTTAAAACTGACAATCGAGGATTATTTGCTTATAGTCTAGAAAGTATGTCTCAGTTCGGTATGTATTTTACTAAAATTAATCTTAACCTACACGAAGAAGATGATGAGGATAATATCGAAACAGAGTACGAGCGTAAATTTGCAGATAAAGGCTCGCGAATTTATCGTATGGAAGCGCGCTTTCATCAATCCTAACTGTTCAATTATATAGTACTATTTAGAGAGTGAGTAGAATCGATGACGGTTCGTACTCGCTCTTTTTTGTTAAACCAGACATTTTACTGACAAGAGAGACTATATTAATATAGATTTAAATGACAGTTTAAGAGGGGATATTATGAAATTAGGACAGTTTACAATTCACTATCTCGATGGTGGCTATACACACATGGATGGCGGGGCAATCTTTGGCGTTGTACCTAAACCGTTGTGGTCTAGAAAGATCGAATCCAATGACAAAAACCAGATTCCTCAACCGACGCATCCGTTACTCATTCAAACTCAAGATGCGAATATTGTCGTAGATACGGGAATCGGTAAAGGTAAGTTGACTGATAAACAACTGCGCAACTATGGTGTGAGTAACGAAAGCCGCCTTATCGAAGATTTAGCACAACATCATTTGAAGCCAGAAGACATCGATATGGTGCTCATGACGCACATGCATTTCGATCATGCTACAGGCCTTACTGATAGTGAGGGGCATGCAGTGTTTCCAAATGCAACGCACTATATTCAACAAGATGAATGGGAAGAATTTCTCAATCCAAATATACGAAGCCAAGCGACATATTGGGCGATGAATCAAGGGGATTATCAAGAGCGAGTGAAGCTCTATCAGGATGCTGTGGAACCTTATCCTGGTATTAAGATGATACACACAGGAGGCCATAGTTTCGGACATAGTATCATTACCTTCGAGAGTGAGGATGAACGCGCAGTGCATATGGCAGACATCTTCCCAACGCACGCGCACCTCAATCCGTTATGGGTAACTGCTTACGATGATTATCCAATGGATTCTATTAGCGAGAAACAACACTACATTCAACAGTTTATAAATGATGAAACATGGTTCTTGTACTATCACGACCCAATGTATTTCGCGGTGAAATTTAATAGCGAAGATGGTAAAACGATTGAGAGTTCTATTATGCGAGAACATACGGATCAGTAAAAATGATTGTTGGTTTGATTAACAGAAGTGAGCGCTTTTGTTACATCAATGAATAAGACAGAGATGAATAGGGGAGTAGATAACAGATGACTATAGATAAACAAAAGACGTTAGAACGCATGCAAGCATTAACAGAACTTCACGGCGCGCCTGGCTTTGAAGACGATGTAAAAGATTATATGATCCAACAAATGAAACCTTTCGTAGATGATTTCGTATATAACCGTTTAGGTGGTTTCTACGGCGTTAAACGTTCGAAGAAAAAGAATGCAAAACGTGTGATGGTAGCAGCACACATGGATGAAGTCGGCTTTATGCTCACTAACATTACAGACAACGGTATGTTGCAATTTACTAATCTCGGTGGCGTTGCTACTGACATTTGGCAAGGTCAACGGCTTCAAGTTAAGACACGTGAAGGTAAAAGTTATGTGGGTGTCGTATATAATATTCCGAAACATTTTCAAACGCAAGGAGATCGACCACCTAAAATTGAAGATTTAATGCTTGATATCGGTAGTGCTTCAGCTGACGAAGTACGTGAACGTGGCATAGAGATAGGTGATAGTATTGTGCCTTATACTCCGTTCACACAACTTTCTGAGCATCGTTATACGAGCAAGGCTTGGGATAATCGTTACGGCTGTCTGATCGGTATCGAGTTGTTAGAGATGCTACAAGATGTTGAACTAGACGTGGATTTATATGTCGGAGCGAATGTTCAAGAAGAAGTCGGCTTACGGGGTGCGCGTCCATCTGCAGAACTCATCGATCCGGACATCGCATTTGTCGTTGATTGTTCACCAGCGAATGATATGCAAGGTAAACAGAAGTTATCAGGACAAATAGGCGCAGGTACATTGATCCGTATAAAAGATGGTACGATGATATTGAAACCGAACTTTAGAGATTATTTATTACAACTCGCTGATGAACATCAGATCACACATCAATATTATATTTCACCAGGTGGTACCGATGGGGGAGAGATCCATAAAGCGAATATCGGTGTACCAACTGCAGTTATAGGTATGTGTGCACGTTATATTCATAGCACTGAATCCGTCTTTGATATACGAGATTATGAGGCAGCACGCGCATTGCTTTACCAATCTGTGACTCAATTGGACGAAGAACAAATTGAACTTTTACAATATCGCTAAGTGAAAGAAGGTTGAAGTTATGAAAAAGTTAGAAAATGAACAACAGTTTGCAGACTATAAACGAGGTAAGGTCGTATTTATGTTCACAGCGACTTGGTGCCCAGATTGCAGAGTAATTGAACCCGATTTACCTCAATTAGAAGAAAAATATGACGACTTTGATTTCGTGTCAGTCGACCGTGATCAATTCATTGATTTATGCGCTCAGCATGATATTATGGGCATTCCGAGTTTCTTAGTCTATAGCAATGATGAGTTGTTAGGTAGCTACATCGGTAAAGAACGCAAATCTATCGAACAAATTGATCAATTCCTTTCTGAGTTAGCATAAGAAGCATAAAAGAGAGAGGAATTTCACTATAATGTTAAAAACAATACCCTTACAAACCACTTTTTTTCTGTTCGTAAGGGTATATTTATTGTAAACTGTAGAGAGAAACGCTTAGAGGAGTGTTGAGTATGAACGTCTTTCAAATGAGAGATAAACTTAAATCTCGCTTAAAGCATTTAGATGTTAAATTTAGTTACGATCGTGAAGAAGAAACTTTACGTATCTATCGTACTGATAATCATAAAGGTGTAACGGTAAAGCTACAATCTATCGTTGCTAAATATAAAGAACAAAAAGAAGATATCGTAGACGAAATTGTCTATTATGTGGAAGAAGCTATTTCACAAATGGGTGGCACAGCCTTAGAAGACTTAGATGATATCAAAGTGATGCCTGTCATGAGAGCACCGAGCTTTCAAAAAGAAAATAATGAAGGCACACCTTTCGTTTACGAAGAACATACTGCAGAAACATTAACTTACTATGCGTTAGATCTCGGTAAATCTTATCGCTTAATCGATGAAGACATGTTGAAAGAACTTCAAATTACGAAACAACAACTGAAAGAAATGGCATTATTTAATGTCCGTAAATTAGATAATCCCTATAAGACTGATGAAGTGAAAGGGAATATCTTTTATTTTGTCAATTCCAATGATGGTTATGATGCAAGTCGTATTCTCAACACGCGTTTTCTTAACGAATTCGAGCAACAGTGTGAAGGAGAAATGCTTGTCGCAATTCCTCACCAAGATGTGTTGATCATCGCAGATATTCGCAACAAGACTGGATATGACGTGATGGCACATTTAACGATGGAATTCTTCACTAAAGGGCTTGTGCCTATTACTTCACTATCATTTGGCTATGAAGAAGGTCATTTAGAGCCTATCTTTATTCTAGGTAAAAATAATAAACAAAAGAGAAATCCTAACGTGATTCAACGCTTAGAGGCGACACGTCAGAAATATAACAATAAAGATCAGAAATAAGGAGTTTGTTCAATGAATTTATTCTATAATCCTGAAGGCGTAGGGGATGTTGCATTTCTTCAATTAGAACCTGTAACAGGCCCTGTTAATTATGACAAGAAAGGAAATGTTGTAACGCTTTATCAAGAAGATCAAGTTGTCGGATTTAATATCTTTGAAGCTAGTAAAGCGGGTGTTGAAGGGAACGGACATATTAAGTTAACAGAAGGTCTCGTAAATGCTTTTCAACAACAACTTGACCAAGCAGGAGTAAATTATCAATTATCTGTTGATTTATCACCTAAATTTGTCGTGGGATACGTCGCAAGCAAGGAAAAACATCCGAATGCGGATAAATTAAGCATTCTTAAAGTCGATATCGGTGATGAGGAATTACAAATTGTATGTGGTGCACCTAACGTTGAAGCGGAGCAAAAAGTTGTGGTTGCTAAAGTAGGTGCAGTAATGCCAAGTGGTATGGTGATTAAAGATGCTGAACTTAGAGGCGTACCAAGTAGTGGAATGGTATGCTCGATGAAAGAACTGAACTTACCTAATGCACCGAAAGAAAAAGGAATCATGGTGCTAGATGACAGTTATTCAGTAGGTCAACCGTTTTTCGAAGACTAAAAGGAGGTAACGAACAGTATGAGCTGGTTCGATAAATTATTTGGAGAACAAGATAATCCTAATAAAGATTATCTCAACAAACGTAGCCATAGAAGACAAAAAGCCAAATATGATCAACAACATACGTTATTACCTCAAAATAATGATATTTATGAACGACCTAAAGGTAAGTTTAGATTTCCAATGCGCGTGCTAGAAGAGGAGCAACATGAAACAACTTCACACGAGGAATTAAGTGAAGAGAGATTTACGCCACATCAACAAGAAGAAGATACAACACCTTCACGTTCTAGAAAAAGACATCGTCATCGCGTTGATCACCATGTTCAAGAGCACAATGATGATGCGCCATCATTTGAACGTGCAAGCGCTTCAACACGTACGCAACGCCAAACTCAACCGAATAGTTCACATCAACGTAAAAGTATTCAGACTGAAGCATTACGTGCACATTCTAAACGAGGTCAAGATACGCAACCTCGTAACTATGCGACAAGAGAGTTCAAAGCATCTGAAGTACCATCAGCGATCTTTGGAACGCATCAACGAAGAAAGCTTGATAATGGTGTGATTCCACCGGTTGAAGACGAGCAATCTCACGAAAATCAACAGCATGATAAAAGTTACCGGACGCAAGATACTGATGCATTAAATTATTCTGATAAAGAGGGGAATAACCGTAGCGCGTCTTCAGAAACGAATACGCAGTCCTCTCAATCTTCTCAGAATGAGCAAGCTTCACAACCAGAACGTAGCGAGCAGCAGACTGAAGCGGCTGCATCACGTTCTCGCGATGCATCAAGAAATAGCACAACACAGCGTTCAAATACACGTGCACGTTCCCGCAATAATACGATTAATATTGAAAATATTTATGCTTCTCAAATCGTGGAAGAAATTCGTCGTGAACGTGAACGCAAAGTGCTACAAAAACGTCAGTTTAAGAAAGCATTACAACAGAAACGTCAACAACAACACGATGAAGAAGAGGATAGCGTACAACGAGCCATTGATGAAATGTATGCTAATCAGGCGAAACGTTACATAGGTGAAAGCTCACTAGACGAGGACACAGACAATCAAGAATCACTACAACAAGGTGAGACAGATACTGACGTTAATGAAGATTCCACTTCTCATTTTAACTATGAAGAGGTGAATCTGGATGATGTGCGTAATGTGCAACAGTTAGACGATAACGATGTCATAGTAGATGTCACTGCTACAGATTCTGCAAATGAGCATGCGATTCAAGAGCCAACTTCAGAATCACATCATCTTTCTGACAAAGCGGATACGGCTAATCAGTCAGAAGAGGAGATGGAAAGTCAAGAAGTAGACGGCAGTGTGGAGGATGTTCAAGAACCTCAACAAACATCGCAAACGTCTCAAGATAATGCTAACGTGCATGCTCAATCTTATGATGGTTTCAATAATCAAGAGGTAACTGATGCACAGTACCGTGATTTAGAAGAGGATGAGTCTCAAGATCAAGCAGAGCATCTTGCAGAGTCAAACGAGGTTAAAAATGACGATGAAACAGAGTACTCTGAGGATATGACGTCACCTCAAAACGACTTAGATGCAGAAGATGAAGCGAATGATACAACAACGCCTCAACAAGAAGACGTGCAGCAACAAGAGGATGAGCAATCTCAACTTAAAAAAACAAAAGATGATCAACCGTTAGTAGATGACTCAGACTATGTAGCCGATAAAAAGGATTCTACAGAACATCAAGATTTAGCTAATGTAACTACGACGAACCCAAATCAAGAAGAACAAGCACAGTCAGATGAGCAAGTCACTACATCAGATGGGGAACACGATGACGACAAACAGGAAGAATCATCTCATTCAGAAGAACGCAAGCAAGGTCAACAACAATCTCAGTCACAAGATCAGAAAGTTCAACATGCGGCATCTAAGCAAAAACCAAAAATACGTAAAGGTGCAAAACCGTTTAACGTCTTAATGACACCATCAGATCGCAAACGTGCAATGAATCGTAAGAAGAAAGATTATACAGTTAAAGAGCCAGAGTTGAAACCTGAAATGAAACCAACTCATACGCAACAAGCTCGCACAAGTGAAACACCATCATCCACTCACTCAACGAGCGCACCAATGGCTTATGAAAATGACTCTCACCAAAATGACACACAAGAATCTGAAACAGATACTGTAACTAAAGCTGAAACTCAAAGCCATGCACAACAACAGAATGATGAGACTTCTAATACACACACTGATACGAGTCGTGAATCTTCTGAAGCGCATCATAAACATGAACAAGACGTCAATAATCATTTAGGTGTTGAAACGGATACGCAATATAGAGATAGTGAAGCGCAATCATCAACGCATGATTCTATGCATGCACATGAACAGAATGAACACCAACAACAGCGTAGGCAACAACCTTTTAATCAACAAACTCAAGTAAGTGGCGAAAGTTACAATGAGGATCAAGAAGAGAACAGTACAAATCTTCAGCAAGATGATCAAATACAACAGCCTTATGTACAGCCATCTCAAGAAATGAATGGAAGCCAAAACGATGTCCCTGAAAATGACAACGCAAATACTCAAAATATGGCAGATACACAACAAACGGGAGTGGCTACACGTCAACAAGAAGCATCATCTACACAACAACCGAAGCAACAAATTCGCAAAGGGCCGAATTTGAACTTGCCAAATATCAATTTACTAGAAGAGCCGGAAGCACATGAAATTGATGAGACGTGGATTAATGAGAAGAAAGAAGAACTCAATGATGCGTTCTACTACTTCAATGTGCCAGCCGAAGTTCAACACGTTACTGAAGGTCCAAGTGTGACGCGCTTCGAACTTTCCGTTGAAAAGGGTGTGAAAGTCTCACGCATCACGGCACTTCAAGATGATATTAAGATGGCACTTGCGGCGAAAGATATTCGCATCGAAGCGCCGATACCAGGCACGAGCTTAGTCGGTATTGAAGTACCTAATAATTCAGCTACGAAAGTGAATTTACGCTCTATTATTGAAACAGATACCTTTAAGAATGCAGAGTCTAAGTTAACCGTAGCGATGGGCTATCGCATCAATAATGAACCATTATTGATGGATATTGCGAAGACACCTCACGCACTCATTGCTGGTGCAACAGGTTCAGGTAAATCGGTATGTATCAATAGTATATTGATGTCTTTACTATATAAGAATCACCCAGAAGAGTTACGTCTATTACTCATTGATCCTAAGATGGTTGAACTTGCACCTTACAACGATTTACCTCATCTTGTATCGCCGGTAATTACTGACGTTAAAGCGGCAACACAAAGCTTGAAATGGGCTGTGGACGAGATGGAACGCCGTTATAAATTATTTGCGAAATACCATGTGCGTAACATCACTGCTTTTAATAAGAAAGCTGCGTACGAAGATCGTATGCCTAAAATTGTAATCGTTATCGATGAGTTAGCAGATCTTATGATGATGTCACCACAAGAGGTTGAGCAATCGATTGCACGTATCGCTCAAAAAGCGCGTGCATGTGGTATTCACATGTTAGTAGCCACACAACGTCCTTCAGTGAATGTCATCACAGGACTGATTAAAGCTAACATTCCGACACGTATCGCCTTCATGGTTTCTTCAAGTGTCGATTCACGCACGATTTTAGATAGCGGCGGTGCTGAACGACTCTTAGGTTATGGTGATATGTTGTATCTCGGAAGCGGTATGAATAAACCAATTCGAGTTCAAGGTACCTTTGTTTCTGATGAGGAAATTGATGAGGTTGTCGACTACATTAAGAAACAACGTGAACCAGATTATCTATTTGAAGAGCAAGAACTGTTAAAGAAAAACGAAAATCAACCTAAAGATGAACTCTTTATGGATGTATGTCACTTTATGGTTCAAGAGGGTAATATATCAACTTCACTTATACAAAGACATTTCCAAATTGGATATAATCGTGCAGCACGTATCGTAGACCAACTAGAGCAACTCGGTTATATCTCAGGAGCAAACGGGTCTAAACCACGAGATGTATATATAACCGAAGCTGATTTAGAACAGATTTAATTAAAGGATTTAAGGAGTTGTTAATTATGACCCACTATCACTTCGTTGGTATCAAAGGCTCAGGGATGAGTTCTTTAGCTCAAATCATGCACGATTTAGGCCATGAAGTTCAAGGCTCAGATATCGATCAGTATGTGTTTACCGAAGTGGCTTTAAAAAATAAAGGAATCAAAGTACTTCCTTTCAGTGCGGACAATATTCACGAAGGTATGACCGTGATTCAAGGGAATGCATTTCCAGATACACATGAAGAAATTGTCAGAGCACGTGATTTAAACTTAGAAATTATTCGTTATCATGATTTCTTAGCTCACGTGATTAATCAATACACATCAGTGGCAGTGACTGGTGCACACGGCAAAACGTCAACAACAGGATTATTATCTCACGTGATGAATGGCGACAAGAAGACGTCATTCCTCATCGGTGACGGCACTGGTTTAGGTATTCCAGCGAGCGATTACTTTGCTTTTGAAGCCTGTGAATACCGTCGTCATTTCCTCAGCTATCATCCTGACTATGCGATCATGACGAACGTGGATTTTGACCATCCAGATTACTTTAAAGACATTGATGATGTATTCAGTGCTTTCCAAGAAATGGCTGATAATGTTAAAAAAGCGATTATTGCGTGGGGCGGAGACGACTATCTCCGTAAGTTATCTGTGGACGTCCCTGTTTATTACTATGGGTTAGATAGTGATAATGATATTTATGCGCAAAATATTCAAATTAGTGATGTAGGTACACAATTTGATGTTTATATCGAAGGTAAATATTACGATACTTTCTTATCTCCTCAATATGGTGATCATAATATTCTCAATGCGCTTGCTGTAATTGCAGTATGTTATTTCGAAAGTTTAGATGTTGAGAATATTAAAGAAGCGTTAGAAACATTTGGCGGCGTTAAACGTCGTTTCAATGAGTCAGAGCTTGGAGATCAGGTTCTTGTTGACGATTATGCTCACCATCCGAGAGAGATTAATGCTACAATTGAATCAGCACGTAAGAAATATCCGAACAAGAAAGTTATTTCAGTCTTTCAACCGCACACATTCACACGTACGCAAGCCTTTCTCGATGAATTTGCGGAAAGCTTAAGCGAGTCAGATCATGTCTTCCTATGCGACATTTTTGGCTCTATACGTGAGAACAGTGGCGAACTAACGATTCAAGATTTAATCGATCGAATCGATGGGGCGCAGTTGATCAGCGAAGATACGGTCGATCAACTCGATGACTATCCTTCCGCTGTCATCTTGTTCATGGGTGCAGGAGACATTCAGAAAGTCTTACGTGCCTATACCGCACATGCTGGTAAAATAACTGAATTTTAATACCATAACTGATGTTTATGTTAAAATAAGTTGGGTATTTAAAATAAATAACAACATATGTATTTTAGGAGGCGTTTTTAATGGAATGGATTTTACCCATTGCTGGAATTATCGCAGCGATTGCATTCTTAATTCTATGTATTGGAATCGTTGTCGTGCTCGTTTCAGTTAAGAAAAACTTAGACCATGTTGCGAAAACACTTGATGGTGTAGAAGGTCAAGTTCAAGGTATTACGCGTGAATCAACTGATTTACTACACAAAGTAAACCGTTTAACTGAAGATATCCAAGGCAAAGTTGAACGTTTAAACTCAGTAGTAGATGCTGTGAAAGGTATCGGCGACTCAGTTCAAACGCTTAACGGTTCAGTTGACCGTGTAACAAACTCTATTACGCATAATATTTCTCAAAACGAAGACAAAATTTCACAAGTTGTCCAATGGTCAAATGTAGCAATGGAAATTGCTGACAAATGGCAAAACAGAAGACAACGTAGAGAAAGTGCAAACTACAAATCAAATAGCGTAGCTAACGACCGCAATGCAAGCTATACTACACACGTAGAGAAAAAATAAATTATACTTAATATCATAATGCACTTAAATGAGGTATTACACTTTGTTTAAGTGCATTTGTTATAGGAGGCTTTAAATATGCAACATTATAATCGCGATGACTATGAAAGAGGCGAGCAAGATTTTACTATGAGACCTCATACGAGTCGCTATCAACCTAATAATTTCGTCTTTGGCTTCGTCTTCGGAACCGTCATTGGTTCAGCTATCGGTTTATTTGCTAATAATAAAGCGAAGAAGAAAAAGCAAGTGCCTCAAGAGGAAGTGCAATTTGATCAACACCTCCACGAAACGACACGTCAAGAGCAAGCTTTAGCTGAGGATCAAGTCGAAACGATTAAAGGTCGCATTGGTCATGCTTACAATGCAGACCAAACTCCAACTTCCGATGAACTCAGTGCACAACAAGCTGCCATTCAACAAGAAAGTTCTGATCACCAACTATCTGACACTTCTCCAGTGGGTCAAGAGAACATTTTATCAGAACGAGAAACGACTGATTCAGATCTTGAAAATATTGATGAAACAGAAACACCATCACAACAAGAATTAAATGCACAACAAAGAGCGATTAAAGAAGAAACTAACGACTTATCTGACAGTACAACAACAGCAACTCAACAGGAAACAACATCTTCCTCATCTTCAGATGCACAACATAAGCAAGGAACTGAATTGAATCAAATCAATTCAAATCAAGAACCTACAGCGCAAGAACGAGAAGCACAACAAGCAGCGATTCAACTAGAGGAAGAAGAGAAAAATGATGCTTTACATCAAGTCGATAAAAATCAACAATCTTCAGCTCAACGTCTTGCTCAAGCGTCTCAACAGAAACGCGCTCAGCTTAAAGAAGATAAAACAGTAGCACAACGTACTGACGCATTACTCGCGAGTCCTGGCATTGCATCACCACGTAAAGGTTTCGAAGTGCCAAACTTACTCGGCCAAAGTAGTGGTAGTGCTGAGTTGGCTCGTGCAGCTAAAGATAAAAAGCAAGCGATGAACACTAACAGTAAAGTCGCTGAACAAACGCGTCAATTATTCACTGAAGCACCAATTGCTAGCCCTGGTCAATCATTTAAAGTGCCACACTTAACAGGTGGTCAAGATACGACAATTAAAGGTCAAAGCCTTGCGAAAGCAGCGAAAGATAAACAAGCACGAATGAAGCAAGACGCTAAAGTAGCAACACGTACAGAAGCATTAATGACTGAAACACCAATTACGAAGGTCGCTAAGCCTTATATCGTTCCAGCACTCACAGCAGAGTCTATTGATAAAGCGCCATCATATGCCAAAGCAGTGGTTGCTTATACCAAAACTCAAAAAGATGCTGAAAAGCAAGGTCAAAATAAAAAAGCTCAAACTTCTCAACAGTCGACTTCAAACAAGAAGAAATCTGCAACAACGACAAAAGCGGCTTCATCATCCAAGGCTAAGAATACGAAGAAAACATCAACTTCTTCTAACAAATCACAACAAACAACTTCGAAGAAAAAGACAGCAAGTGCGCAAAAGAAATCAAATGCTAAAGGTACCAAATCACAATCTAAATCATCATCTAAGAAACAAAATGTAACTAAACCTAAAGATGCTAAGAAATCAGCACCACAAACGCATTCAAAAGCATCATTTGAAAATGGTCATATCCAACACGATAAAGCTGACAAATCGTCAAAACAAAGTAAAAATAACATCGCTTCAGCAACTGAAAGCTCAACTGTAGATACGACGAAAGATCAACAATCCGTGCCTTCTTACAACAATAAATCAAACAATACAAAAGGTAAGAAGACGAAGAGCAAAATCGAAAAACGTACTTTCGATGATAAATAAATATTGAGTACTTTAAAGTGATGAGTAATGAGCTGTTTAACATTGATATCGCTCATTACGCACAAGGTTCAAGTCAAACATAACAACCTGACTTGAACCTTTTTGCTTTTAGTGAAGTAGAAGAATATGTTGACTCGCTATATAGAGTGAAGAGGACTCGGTACTTTAAAGCTATTGAATAACAAAAGAAAAATGTAACTTATTTGAAGTGTTTCACGTTAATTGTTAGAATGGACAATACTAAATATTTTATCGCTTTAAAGCAAGATATAACATGACTATACATAGAGGTGAAAATTATGACTGACGAATTACAACAATACAGAGAAGAAATTTTTAATATCAATGAACAATTACTCGATTTATTAACACAAAGAGGAAAGGTCGCAAAAAAAATTGGCGACGTCAAACGCAAACAAGGAATTACAGTTTATGATCCTAAGCGCGAAAAGGAAATGTTAAATGCGCTCATTGATAAGAATGAAGGACCTTTCTCAGACAGCGTAATCAAGCAACTATTTAAAGAAATCTTCAAAGCTTCTACAGATTTACAGAAAGTAGACAATGAAAAACACTTATATGTGTCACGTAAATTGAAGCCGGAAGATACTGTCGTTCACTTTGACAATGGTGGTGCAATCGGCGACGGCAACAAATCATTCGTCTTCGGACCATGTTCCGTTGAGTCTCAAGAACAGGTTGATGCAGTAGCTGAAGACTTAGCGAGCAAAGGTGAGAAATTTATTCGTGGCGGTGCTTTTAAGCCACGTACTTCTCCATACGATTTCCAAGGGTTAGGCGAAGAAGGACTCAAGATCTTAAAAAACACGAAAGATAAATATAATTTAAACATCGTAAGTGAAATCGTTAATCCTGCAGACTTCGAAATGGCAGATCAATATGTAGATGTGTTCCAAATTGGTGCACGAAATATGCATAACTTTGAGCTATTGAAAGAAGCAGGACGTACGAATAAACCGATTTTACTCAAGCGTGGATTATCAGCAACGATTGAAGAATTTATTAAAGCTGCAGAATACATTGCTTCAGAAGGTAACCAGAACATCATCCTTTGCGAACGCGGTATCCGTACGTACGAGAATGCAACGCGTAACACGCTAGACATTTCTTCAGTACCTATTCTGAAACAAGGTACGCATTTACCAGTGATGGTCGATGTGACACATAGTACAGGTCGCAAAGATATCATGTTACCAACTGCCAAAGCAGCATTAGCTGTAGGTGCAGACGGTGTAATGGCAGAAGTTCACCCTGATCCATCAGTCGCGCTAAGTGACAGCGGTCAACAAATGGATCTCAATGAGTTCAACCACTTCTATAATGAGCTAAAGCCTTTAATCGACAAGTACAATAACGGTGAACTTTAGTCGTCAGAGGATAGGGAAGCGTAGCATTATTTTCAGTTCAATTCGTTAAGTTATTGTGAAAATGACTTGTGATAACGAGGTTGTCAAAGGCGCCTACAGCTTTTGGCAACCTTACATTGTATTGATGTATCTTAAATTCTTGGAATAATGATATTTTGTCGAAGTTTGTACTTATTTACCTTTATTTTCAAAAACGACTCACCATGATAGGTTAAAATTTAATTAATGTGTAAAAATAAAAGAAAGTCATATCGTTTATATGGAATAATTAATTTACCGGGTTTGACATCATTGTGACAACCGAGACGGATTCATTTTACTCCAACGTGATTTATGATAAACTATGAAAACAATTATGAAAGCGTATATGACATACGTTGAAACGCTTACGAGGAGGTCGCTTATGACTGTAACGATATATGATGTAGCGAGAGAAGCTCGTGTTTCAATGGCCACAGTTTCAAGAGTTGTAAATGGAAATCAGAATGTGAAACCTGAAACGCGAGATAAAGTAAATGAGGTTATCAAGAAATTAAATTATCGTCCGAATGCAGTCGCACGAGGCTTGGCTAGTAAACGTACGACAACTGTCGGAGTGATTATTCCTGACATTTCTAACGTGTATTATTCTCAACTTGCACGTGGTTTAGAAGATATTGCGACAATGTATCAATATCACTCTATCATTTCAAATTCGGACAATGATCCGGTTAAAGAGAAAGAAATCTTTAATAACTTATTAAGTAAACAAGTTGATGGTATCATCTTCTTAGGTGGTACAATTTCTGAAGAAATGAAAGACTTGATTAACAAAGCATCTATTCCAGTCGTTGTCTCTGGTACGAATGGTAAAGATGACAATATCGCTTCTGTAAATATTGATTTCGAAAGTGCTGCAGAAGAAATTACAGAACATCTTATTGAGTCAGGCGCACAATCTTTCGCGTTCGTCGGCGGAGATTACTCTAAGAAGGCGCAAGAAGATGTACTGACAGGCTTAAAGCATGTCTTATCTCAACATGGCTTGCAACTTGATGACAAGATGATTTACAACGGAGATGAAACGTATAAGGACGGTTTACGTGCATACGAACAACTTGATTTAGCGCAAGTTGATGCTTTATTGTCCATCAGTGATGAGCAAGCTATCGGTATCGTTCACAGTGCACAAGATAACGGCGTGAAAGTACCAGAAGAATTACAAGTGATTAGTTTCAATAATACGCGCTTAGTTGAAATGGTTCGTCCTCAACTTTCTAGCGTAATTCAACCGCTCTATGATATTGGGGCAGTAGGCATGCGTTTATTGACGAAGTACATGAAAGAGGAAGAAATCGAGGATCCAAACGTGATCTTGCCACATCGTATTGAGTATCGTGGTACAACTAAATAATACTATGCAGAAGACATTGTGAGGCATTCATATTCTATGAGGATGCGACTTCACAATGTCTTTTTGTGTGGTAAAAGGGCGCTGAGTTAGCTTGGCAGTATTGGTTATCAAACTGGAAATAGCCAAGTGCAAGGCATATAATCCTTAATAATGCTCCCATGATTTCAACTGTTTTATTCAAACCAGCTACAAATTTGTTGTGTTCGCTCCCAATTCTTCTCGCTAATTTCTTTCGCTCGCGGTACACTTTGATAATTTTTACACTCATCTGTCCAAGTAGTCGGAAGCGGTTCTGTATTATAAGGTTGCCACTTGTTAAGCCAGGCATCTGGAAGAGGGCCGCGCTGAATGGGTTGACCTTGAAGGGCAAGATAAACATGCGCCCAAGCTCGTGGTACCACATCCCAAATGTTATAACCGCCACCACCAAACATGAGTACTTTGCCATCAGTGTATCTTTCAGCAAGCTGTTGAATCATATATGGTATTTGATACAAGCTTTCAAGTGTGCAACTCATATGTGTCAGTGGATCTAAGTAATGTAAATCAACACCATGTACACTTAAGATAATATCCGGTCGAAAGGCTTCAATGACAGCGCTGATCGACGTTTTAAAACACTCCAAAAAAGAATCGTCTTCAGTAAAGGGTTCAAGTGGCAGATTAACAGAGTGACCATACCCGTGTTCTTTGCCACGTTCTGTATAATGACCCGTTCCAGGGAAGAGAAATTTGCCCGTTTCATGAATAGAATAATTCAATATATTCGGATTCGTATAGAATGACCATTGTGTACCATCTCCATGATGTGCATCGGTATCAATACAGAGTACACGCGCATCATATGTCTCGCTTAAATAAGCTGCTGTAACTGCCACATCATTGTAGACACAGAACCCATTCGCTTTACCAGGCAAACTATGATGCAAACCACCACCGAGATGACAACCGTTCCGAACCTTGCCAGTCATAATCGCATCCGCCAGATTTAAAGCACCGCCCACAATACGGGCGCTATGTTGATGCATATGTTTGAACGGACTCGTCTCATCATCCAAACCATACTTACGTGCCTCAATATCACTCAATATGCCTCGTGACGCATGTTGAATTGCTTCGATGTAGTCATATGTGTGGACGAGAGCTAACGTTTCTTCAGATGCGATTTCAGGCGTGATGATGTGCTGCTGATCTAGCACACCCATGTCTTCTAATAGCTCTGTAGTGAGTTTCAATCGCATTTGGTTAAAAGGGTGCTCATCACCAAAGCGATATTTAAGAAGCTCATTTGAATAAACATACCCCGTTTTGAAATGTCCCATCTTTCCCAACTCCCTTTTTCGATAAATTTCAACCCCTTGTTTGTCGAGAAACATCATTACCGCTTACAGATATCTTAAAAGAAAAAGCGATTCTGAAAACGCAAATCATCAAATGCTTGCTGTTGTTCTAGACTAATACGTGAGCCAATACGTGCCATCAAACAATTTGCGGGATGACTCGTAATCTCTGGATCATCGGTCGCAAAGATTTCTAATCCGCCGTGGCTCATCAAATGTTGCATGAGCCTTTTATATTCAAAGACATCTAAACCACTTTGCTTCAAATCCCAGTGCCAATAATACTCAGTTGTTATAACGATGTAATCTTCAAATTCATCACTTTCAAGGCTGAGTCGAATCAGCTGACTCCCTAAGTGCAGGTGACGATAAGCAGCACTTAACTCAACCGCACCTAATTCGATTAAATACTCGAGCTGGCCATCAGACCATCTCTCAAGCGGATCTGGATGATGATAGGTGACATAGCCAATAATATGTTGTTGTTGCCGTATGACATAGATACGCCCTTCACTCAACTCGCTTATTTCTTTGAGCGCTTCAAATTGCTCTTGTGGAGGTCGAAAGGCGTGAAGTCCTTCATCAAACGTTAATTGCTCCAACTTTTGACGTGATAGAGGCCCTTCAATAACGAATTGTCCATCTTCCGTCTGTAATTCTCGCTTTTGAAAAGTTTTCACATGAATCATTGTAAGCACTTCCTTTGAATTCATTCATCGGTCTCAATGTGATATTGTTCCTACTTCCCAAAGAAAAATCCTTACATGTATTATACCTAAAAGTAAATTATTTTGGAATTATTTTGAAAATTGTTGATAATTGTTTATAATACAAACTGTAAGCGGTTACAATAAATAAGGGGGATTTTCTATGAAAGTTGAAATTTATAAAGGGGACAAAGGGAATTTCAATCTTCAAGATTATACAGAAACATATCGTAACTTTGATTGGTCAGAAGTCGAGAAAGCTTTTACCTGGTCAGAGACAGGAAAGGTTAACATGGCTTACGAATGTATCGATAAGCATGTCGATCAAGGTCGCGGTGATAAAGTTGCACTGCATTATCAAGACGAGCAACGTACAGAAAGTTATACTTTCACAGAAATGAAAGAGCGTTCTAACCAAGCAGCAAATGTTCTAAAAGATAAAGCGAATGTCAACAAAGGAGACCGCGTATTTATCTTTATGCCGCGTACACCTGAGCTATATTTCGCATTTATGGGAATTCTTAAGTTAGGTGCCATCGTAGGTCCGTTGTTTGAGGCTTTTATGGAAAAAGCAGTGACAGACCGCTTGGAAAATAGTGAGGCGAAAGTCATTATTACGACAAATACTTTACTCCCACGTATACCAGTGGATCAATTGCCTCATCTGGAAACAGTTGTTGTGGTCGATGATGATGTTGATGATGATTATGTTGACTTTAACCAAGAAATGAAAGCAGCGAGCACAGATTTCAATATGGAATGGCTCAATTTAGATGATGGACTCATCCTACACTATACATCTGGATCTACAGGTCGACCTAAAGGTGTACTACATGAGCAACGTGCTATGATGGTTCACTACATCTCAGGTAAATACGTGCTCGATATCCAAGAAGATGATGTTTACTGGTGTACGGCAGATCCGGGTTGGGTTACAGGCACGTCTTACGGTGTGTTCAGTCCGTGGTTAAATGGTGCAACGAACTGTATTGCAGGCGGCCGTTTCTCACCTGAAGCGTGGTATCAAATGATTGAAGACTTTAAAGTGACGATTTGGTACACAGCTCCGACTGCTTTACGCATGTTGATGAGTGCAGGTGATGATGTCATTAAGAATTATGATTTATCTTCACTCAGATCTATTCTATCAGTAGGTGAACCGCTTAACCCTGAGGTCATCAAGTGGGCGAAAGACGTCTATGGACTACGTGTACTTGATACGTGGTGGATGACTGAAACAGGCGGCCACATGATCGTTAACTATCCTACGATGGATATCAAACTCGGTTCTATGGGTAAACCGTTGCCAGGTATTGAAGCAGCAATCGTTGATGACCAAGGGAACGAATTACCAGCCAATCGGATGGGTAATTTAGCTATTAAAAAGGGTTGGCCTTCAATGATGGTTGCGATTTGGAAGAATCCAGAGAAATACGATTCTTACTTCATTGGAGATTGGTATGTTTCTGGTGACTCAGCGTATAAAGATGAAGATGGCTACTTCTGGTTCCAAGGTCGTGTCGATGATGTCATTATGACAGCAGGTGAACGTGTAGGACCATTCGAAGTTGAGTCTAAGTTAGTCGAACATGAAGCGGTTGCTGAAGCAGGTGTTATTGGTAAACCTGATCGTGTCAGAGGTGAAATTATTAAAGCCTTTGTAGCGCTTAAAGAAGGCTACGAACCATCTGACGAGTTGAAAGAAGATATCCGTCAGTTTGTTAAAAAAGGTTTAGCGGCACACGCAGCACCTCGCGAAATTGAGTTTAAAGATAAATTGCCTAAGACGCGTTCAGGTAAAATTATGCGTCGTGTACTTAAAGCTTGGGAACTCGATTTACCAGAAGGCGACTTGAGTACGATGGAAGATTAATGTTATCGAACTACAATTTCTCTTACTATTAATAATGAACTATAATCCAACAATGTTTGATGCTATGATGAAATCTATCAATGTCGACCCCCATCCACATTGATTGCTAAATAAAATAGAAATGCTCAAGGTTCGGAAAAGTGTAGTGCTTTTTCGAGCCTTTTGTGAAATTTTAAGGTAAGTAGGGAATAGGAAACGTTGTGCTAACCTATACATACAGATGTTAAATGCATGGGTGTACCGATTGAATGAGAGTAGAAAATCTGCGAGGTTGGATAAACATATTTTTCGCGTGCAATACTACAAAATGCGTCGATTTCGGCACATATCATATAAGAATACATGAATTACGTGAAAGCGTTATCTTAAAATAATCGACAAGGCGTATAAAGTCAGTTAAGATAAATATGTAAACGTTGTAACACAGTTTTATTCAATTACATGTTTCATTTTTTATTTTAATAATTAAAAAAGGGGCGAATTAAGTTGGCACAATTATCTGATTTAGATATTGCGAATCAATCGACACTTCAACCAATTACTGAAATAGCGAAAGCTGCAGGTATTCCTGAAAGCGCGCTAGAACCATATGGTCATTACAAAGCGAAGATTGATATTAACCAAATCAAAGGCAATGACAAAAAAGGTAAGGTTGTATTAGTTACTGCGATGAGTCCAACACCAGCAGGGGAAGGTAAATCTACAGTAACTGTAGGTCTTTCTGACGCTTTCCACGCATTGAAGAAAAATGTTATGGTAGCGCTTCGTGAACCTGCATTAGGACCAACTTTCGGTATTAAAGGCGGAGCTACAGGTGGCGGTTACGCACAAGTACTCCCAATGGAAGACATCAACTTACACTTCAACGGTGACTTCCACGCAATTACTACAGCAAACAATGCGCTTTCTGCATTTATCGATAACCATATACATCAAGGTAATGCACTCGGTATCGACCAACGTCGTATCGAATGGAAACGTGTCTTAGACATGAACGACCGTGCATTACGTAGCGTCGTAGTAGGCCTTGGTGGCCCAACTAAAGGTGTACCACGTGAAGATGGCTTTAACATCACAGTGGCATCTGAAATCATGGCTATCTTATGTCTTGCTACAGATATTAAAGACTTGAAAGAAAGATTTGCTCGCATCACTATCGGTTACACTAGAGACCGTAAACCAGTGACAGTTGCTGATCTTGAAGTTCAAGGTGCTTTAGCAATGATCATGAAAGATGCGATCAAACCTAACTTAGTTCAATCTATCGAAGGTACACCAGCACTTGTTCATGGTGGACCATTCGCAAACATCGCACACGGCTGTAACTCAGTTCTAGCTACTCAAACAGCTCGCGATCTAGCTGACATCGTTGTAACTGAAGCAGGATTCGGTTCAGACTTAGGTGCTGAGAAATTTATCGATATCAAATCACGTGCAGCTGACTTTGAACCTTCAGCAGTCGTTGTCGTTGCGACTATCCGTGCGCTTAAAATGCATGGCGGCGTAGCTAAAGACGACTTGAAAGAAGAAAATGTAGAAGCAGTTAAAAAAGGTATCGTTAACCTAGAACGTCACGTAGACAACGTACGTAAATACGGTTTAGAACCAGTTATTGCATTAAATGCATTCGTTCACGATACTGATGCTGAAACTGAATTCGTTAAAGAATGGGCGAAAGAACACGGTGTACGCCTTGCTTTAACTGAAGTTTGGGAAAAAGGTGGTCAAGGTGGTATTGACTTAGCTAACCAAGTATTAGAAGTCATCGACCAACTACAAGAATTCAAACGTCTTTACGACTTAGACTTATCCATCGAAGAAAAAATCGAAAAAATCGTTACTGAAATTTACGGTGGTAAATCTGTATCATTCAGTAGTAAAGCGAAAAAACAATTACAACGCTTCAAAGAGAATGGTTGGGACAACTACCCAGTATGTATGGCTAAGACACAATACTCATTCTCAGACGATGCATCACAACTTGGTGCGCCTGAAGACTTCGAAATCACAATCCGTGAATTAGAAGCGAAAACAGGTGCTGGCTTCATCGTAGCACTTACTGGTGCAATTATGACTATGCCAGGTTTACCTAAGAAACCAGCTGCGTTAAACATGGACGTGACTGATGATGGTCACGCAGTTGGCTTATTCTAATCTCACGCTTATACCAGTGAGTTAGAGTACACATGATTTCATTGAATTGTTGTTATCCTAATAAAGACCTCATTCCCAGAGTGGAGTGAGGTCTTTTTACATAGTATGAGGTTTTACTTTGCAGTTTGTAAATGTTGTGCAATATCATAATGTTTCGCTTGTTCGTAGTCCTTTTCACTAATCTTATTCTCAACACGCATGCGTCGTAATACATAATGTTGACGATCAATACCTACTTGTAAACGCGCTTTCGTCTTAAGCGTACCGTCTTCATGATAAGGCGTATAAGTATAAGGACTTTGTAGTAAACCGATAAGATAAGCAGATTCAGCCACGTTGAGCTCATTAGGAGACTTGCCAAATAAACTATAGGAAGCGGGAGCTATACCACTAATGTTATTTCCTTTAAAGTCTCTACCGAATGGCACGATATTTAGGTAGGTGTAGAGAATTTCTTTTTTACTCAGTACATGTTCAGTGCGCATCGCTAAGACGATCTCGTTCGCTTTCCGACTATACGTTTTTTCATTGGAAAGAATTTGGTTTTTAACTAACTGTTGCGTAATCGTACTACCACCAGACGACACAGTTGCATTAAAGATATCCTGAAACATCGCTCGGAACAAGGCTTTGGGCAGAACACCTTTATGCCGGTAGAACGACGTATCCTCTGAAGCGAGCAGGGCATCTACCACGTGGTTATTGACTGAGCGCGGGCCAACGACTAGGCTGTTAAGTGAATCATCATACTCACTAGTCACGTCCGAAACGTTACGGTTCAATCCGTCGTCTCCAGGAAAGTGTAATAAGTCAGTTCGCAATTGTTGATCAGAAATCTTGCTTTGAGCCTGCGTCAAATGATGAAAGTACAATAGTGTGACGATAAAGCTCAAACAGATGACTCCTGTCGCCACTAGAACGAGTAATGTGAGCCCTTGTTTAATTCGATCGTAGTAGAAGTCAAATCGAGCAAGCTTAGTATGCGAATGCTGTTCTGCCTTATGCTTGTCGTTACCGAGCATAGCGCACCTCCCAATTTATTTAAGATAAGTATAACATATTTGGAGACATTGACTTTTAAAGCACTGTTACTTATAATATAAAGCAATTCGATATCTCTTTGGATTAGAGGACAAGTAGTGAAAGTCTATTATTTCAGAAAGCTAGTGGGTGATGCAAACTAGTATAATGGCTTTGATGAATACACCTCATAGTGAAGTTATAATCCAACGTTTCATTAATGAGCGTATCATTAATAAAGCTGACTGAAAGTTAAGTATGGTGGTACCGTGCAATATGCGCCCTTACGTGATCGTAGGGGTATTTTTTATGGCTTTAAAAGGGATAACGTATTTGCAAGGTTTGAACTGTAACACTTTTTGTATAACATTTAGGTTAATTATATAAAACTAGGGAGGAATCAACATGTCTAATGCATTAATTGAAGAATTAAAATGGAGAGGACTCATCTATCAACAAACGGATGAAGCGGGAATTGAAGAGTTATTAAATAAAGAACAAGTCACACTTTATTGTGGAGCGGACCCAACTGCGGATAGCTTACATATCGGTCACTTACTGCCGTTCTTGACATTACGTCGTTTCCAAGAACATGGCCACCGTCCTATTGTCTTGATCGGTGGGGGAACAGGTATGATTGGTGACCCTTCAGGTAAATCAGAAGAACGTACACTTCAAACTGAAGAACAAGTTCAACACAATGTTGAAGGCATTAGCCAACAAATGCATCGTTTATTTGAATTTGGTACAGAAAAAGGGGCCGTACTCGTAAATAATAAAGATTGGTTAAGCCAAATCTCACTCATCGATTTCTTACGTGATTATGGTAAACATGTTGGTGTGAACTACATGTTGGGTAAAGACTCTATTCAAACACGTCTAGAGAATGGTATTTCTTACACAGAATTTACCTACACGATCTTGCAAGCGATTGATTTCGGTCACCTTAATCGCGAACTCAACTGTAAGGTTCAAGTCGGTGGCTCAGATCAGTGGGGTAACATCACAAGCGGTATCGAGCTCATGCGTCGTATGTACGGACAAACTGAAGCTTATGGTTTAACGATTCCTCTTGTAGTTAAGGCTGATGGTAAAAAGTTTGGTAAGACTGAAGGTGGTTCTGTTTGGTTAGATCCTGAAAAGACGAGCCCTTACGAGTTCTACCAATTCTGGATTAATACGACAGATGACGATGTTATTAAATTCTTAAAATACTTTACTTTCCTAGATCAAGATGAGATTGCGAAACTAGAACAATCATTAGAGGAAGCTCCTCATTTACGTGAAGCACAAAAAGCGTTAGCTGAAAATGTGACACGCTTTATTCACGGACAAGAGGCTTTAGATGACGCGATTCGTATTTCACAAGCTTTATTTAGTGGTGATTTGAAATCACTTTCTGCTGATGAATTAAGAGCAGGATTTAAAGATGTGCCACAGGTCACTTTATCTAATGACACTACGAATTTAGTTGAAGCGATTGTGGAAACGGGTATTTCTTCTTCTAAACGTCAAGCACGTGAGGATATTAGTAATGGTGCAATTTATATCAATGGTGAGCGTGAGCAGGACTTGAAGTATGAGTTGAGCGATGAGGATAAGATTGAGGGCGAGTTCACTATCCTCCGCCGCGGCAAGAAGAAGTACTTTATGGTGACGTACGAATAATTCTATAAATTAACTATCGTCTGACGACGATTATCCCTTGCCTAGGGGGCCGCGTTCAACTAATTATTGTAGCGCTTTGCGCAACAATAATGGATTTTCACTGCGACCTTAATCCCTCAGGCGTGTCAAATCGTCGGT
>NZ_PPRN01000018.1 GCF_002902685.1 Staphylococcus pettenkoferi
AAGTGAATATAAAAAACGCACCAAACAACATAATAAAGTTGCTTAGTGCGTTTGACCCTCACCAACCGTTATTGACAAGGAGCCATTAAATCTCGCGTGCGTTCTCGTGTTCATGCGTCTGTTTCGTTCTAATCAATAAAGTAAGGATAAAGCCAATCACAATCAGAATGGTTGTGAAAGCAAACGCCGCATCAACACCTACGATCGTCGCATGTTTCAATGTAGCAGCTTGAGATTCGCCATGCGCACCTTGATAAGACGTGCGGACAATCGCCATAATCGTAATCATGATTGCTGTACCCATCGCACCAGCGATAATACGTAAAGAGTTGATAATCGCTGTACCATGAGAGATATTTTTAGGCTCTAAAGCATTAATACCAATCGTATTGAGTGGCATAATGATGAGCGCTACTGCAAACATGCGAACTGCGTAAATGATTACGACATACCAGTATGGTGTATCGGCAGTTAGGAAGCAGTGCAGTATCGTCATGATGATGAGTAAGATAAATCCTGGAATTGCCAATACTTTTAACCCATATTTGTCATAAATCTTACCTGTATAAACAGACATAATCGCGTTGACTACAGCCCCTGGTAAGATGACGAGACCTGAGAGTATCGCTGACAGACCTAATCCGGTTTGGATATACATCGGAATGAGCAATGCAGGGCCTACAATTCCGATGAAGAGTAGCATAGAGCCAAATGCGGATAAGGCAAATGTGTGGTTAGCGAAGACACGCATGTTCAATAACGGCGTATCGAGTTTGATTTGACGTGTCACGAAGATCGCCACAATAATGATACCGATGATAAGAGAACCTATGACGATCGGTGAACCGAAGCCAAGGTTACCGGCACTACTGAAGCCGTAAAGCATCAAGCCGAAACCTAATGTAGAGTAGACGACTGAAGTCTTATCGAGCTTATTCGGTTTCGTCGCGTTGTGACTATCGACAAAGATAATGCCGACGATAAAGGCGATAATCGCGATAATTGCCACTACGAGGAACGGTGCACGCCAGCCAAATGTATCAATCAAGAGTCCTGTGAGTGTAGGACCTATGGCTGGAGCCGCTTGAGCTACAATTCCTGTAAGCCCCATCGCAAAGCCACGTTTCTCAGATGGGAAGAGTGTGAATACAGTGAATTGCATGAGTGGCATAAGTATACCAGCACCAATCGCTTGAATCACGCGTGCGACCATCAGTATGGTGAACGACGGTGAAAGTGCTGCGATGATGGAACCGATTAAGAACGCACTCATCGAGAAGATGTATAAGGGTCGTGTATGATAACGATCCATTAAGAATGCAGTGAGTGGAATCATAATCCCGTTGACGAGCATAAATCCGGTGATGAGCCACTGTGCAGTTGTTTCTGTTATTTCTAAACCTGTGATAATCGCAGGTAAGGCTGTGTTTAATAACGTTTGATTGAGTAACGCGACAAAGGCACTACTCAACATCACTATGATAATAGCATTTCTCTTTCTTAGTGATATATCCTTCATACGATTACCTCTCTTTTCTAACATCCCAATAACAAATTTTAGTGAGAGATAGTTAGCAAAGCAAATCATTCGGTTTATGATTTTAATTTTATAAAAGTGTTTATTATCCTCGCATAAAGAATGGGTCAGAGAGCAAGGTTTGTCAGTCTATAATTGAAAATTTGTCTCCTGTCTACTCGCATCATTTGTGATAGAATAGACTGCATACATAAATAGAAAGAAATCGTAACGTTCATAGATTTAAACGTCTGAAATAGTAGAGAAGGGAGTGTTTGGAAAGATGCAAGAAGATTTGTATAGTCGTAAACTCACAGGGCGATGGGGCATCCTCTTCGCCATCATCTTTGTGGCCTCAACATTAAGGTCGCCGTTAACCGCTGTAGGACCGGTGATTGAACAGATTAAATCTGCTTTAACGCTCAATAACAGTTTAGCTGGCTCGCTGACGACGATTCCGCTATTAATCTTTGCAGTGGTTTCGCCTTTCGTCTCACGTATCGCGAAACGTCTCACAGTGCCACGTACGGTACTTTGGGCGATAATCTTACTCATTGCGGCACTCTTCATCCGTGTGCTAGGTGGGACGTCCCTCTTCATTATAGGAACGATATTGATGGGTGTGGCGATCGCTTTCGGTAACGTGTTGATGCCGAGTTTCGTCAAATGGATGTTTCCGCTCCAAATTGGTTTAGTGACAGGTTTATATACAGCGACAATGAACCTTACAGCTGGCCTTGGCGCAGGGTTCAGCTATCCACTATCACAAATGACCCACTTCGGTTATCGCTTTGCGCTATTATTCTGGGTCATCTTTGCGATGATTGCTGTGATCTTATGGGTGACGAACATCAAACCGACGCGTCGTGAAACTCAAGCGGATGACGCGAGTACACAACAAGAACAAGCCACAGATCGCCCTGCACCTTCATTTAATATTATGAAATCGAAGTTGGCTTGGGCAGTGGCACTTCTGATGGGACTCCAATCCATGATTTTCTATACGATTGTAACTTGGTTGCCAACAATTCTGATTGCGAGAGGTATTTCTCCGTCCGCATCAGGTTATCTATTGATGCTCAATCAGTTCAGTCAGGTACCGTTAACGCTCATCTTTCCTATATTAGCTGGAAAGATTAATAATCAACGTATCTTGATTTATGTGATTAGTTTATTCTATTTAGTTGGTTTCGCGTTGTTCTTCTCTCACGTCTATACATTATTGATTATCGGTATTATTCTCGTCGGAGCAGCTACCGGGGCATGCTTTAGTATGTGTATGGCGCTCTTCTCCTTCCGTGCGCGTACTCACGAAGGCAGTGTGACTTTATCAGGGTTCGGTCAGTCTGTCGGCTACATTATCGCTGCGGTTGGGCCGTTCCTCATAGGTCTACTGCACGACGTGACGCATACTTGGTTAGCTGCCATCATTGCGTTCGTCTTGATGGCTATCGGGGTGTTGCTTGCCGGTATTAAAGCTGCGTCAGACGATGTTGTAGAAGATACTTAAACATTGCGAGGCATGTCGTTGTTTGTGGCTTTGAGTATTAGAGGTCAGACTGCGGCATGTCTTTTTTTGGATAAAATGTGAGAAAAGGGTGAAATTATTTTGCTTTACAATTATTATGTGTTAACACTATTACTAAGTTAATACAGGTAAGTTGTGATACAAATATTTGCTTGGTTAACTTAAATACCAGATAGTTTATATACTATCGAGGAGAGTGGCAATATGAAATTTAAAATGTCCGCACTACTACTGTCTTCAGCAGTATTATTAGGTGCATGTGGTGGTAACGGTTCAGCAGATAGCAGTGACGATAATAGTAAAAGTAACAATACAGATAACGCCCACAAATCATCTATTGCATTAAAAGATGTCAGCACTGATCCTAAAGATGCGATTAAAAAAGCGCAAAACATCTATAAAGATGAAAAATTGAAGAAGATTTCATTTGAAAAAGAACACGGAGATTGGGCTTACAAAGTTGAACAACAAAATGCGCAGAAACGTGAAGAATCTGAAGTCGTAATCAATGATAAAGATCAAAAAGTCGCTTCTAAAGAAAAAGAAACAGATGAGTCTAATAGCACGAAGAAAGAATTTGATTACAACGACATGAAAAGCTATAAAGATGCCATCAAAGCAGGTCAGAAGAAATTTGATGGCGAAATTGGCGAATGGTCACTTCATCGTTCTGACGATAAAGGTAAATTCGTGTACGATATGGACTTGAAAAAAGGTAAAGAGAAACATGAAATTACTGTAGATGCGAAGACAGGTAAAGTTCTTAGCGATGAAAGAGACGACTAAAGTTTAGAAAATAAGTATACGCGCAGACTTAAAAATCTAAAATAGTAATAAAGAGAGTGGCTACTCAGTGAATAATCCGATGTGACAATATATCGGTGATGACCTGGGTGCCACTTTTTTTGAGTTTGTGTACTCGCAATATGTTTGAAATCCGTTACAATATGAAGAGAAATATAATTATTGGAGGGACCAAGATGATTAATGTGAAATCACCAAATCCTATATTTTTAGAGAACGAAGAAGCAACTTCTGCAGTATTACTCCTCCATTCATTTACAGGAACGGTGAGAGATGTAAAGCTCTTAGCGAATAAATTACATAAAGCAGGTTATACGTGCTTAGTGCCACCTTACCGTGGACATGGTTTATTACTACCTGAGCTTATGTCCTATGACACAGAAGACTGGTGGGAAGATGTTCAAGCAGCCTACCAACAATTACGAGATAAAGGTTATCAACACATCCACGTGATGGGCGTCTCACTTGGTGGATTGTACTCATTGAAACTTGCAGAACACTTCGATGTGACCTCACTAGTAGTTATGTCTACGCCTCACAAGAAAGGGGATGCAGGCTTACAAGGGCGTCTGAAACATTATGGTCAGCGCATGGGAGATTTAATTGGTTTAGATGAAGAAACAATTCAAGCGCACTTAGCTCAAATCGAAGACTACGATGAGAGTTTGGAACTTTTCCAAGCTATGGTGAATGATATTATGGCACACTTAGATCGGATTGAAGCACCGATTGCGATTAAGTATGGTGAGCAAGATGAAGCAGCTTACGAGCAGAGCGCGAATTATATTTATGAACACGTCACACATGCTCAAAAAGAAATACAAAGTTATAGCAACGCAGGCCACTTGATGACGCAAGGTAAAGATCATCAAGCGGTTGAGCAAGATATTATCGAATTCTTGTCGCGAATTGAAGTGGAATTTTAAAAAGAAGGGCAATTGCTCCCTTCTTTTTTATTAGGGTAGCGAGTCTAGTATATAAATCGTAAAGTGCTATAGAAATAATATATAGTAACGACGATGTCCCATATAGAAGGCATTTCATAGCTGATAAAGAAATTAACCATAGCTTTTTGCAGTAGCTGACTATCTACGAAATACCTCGTATCCGTATTTCGAAATTTAGTCGGGGCCTACAAAATTAAACAGATATCTGTCTCACTTCTATGAAAAATTACTCTATTGTGTTTGTGCACTAAACATGTTATAGTAAATACTATAATAATTAAACGCTTTAACGCGTCAAAGTAATTAAGTAAAATCACGAGGATGTTATATATGAAGAAACAATCACAATGGAAATCATCAACAGGCTTTATACTCGCAAGTGCAGGTTCCGCAATCGGCTTAGGTGCAATGTGGAAATTCCCATATATGGCAGGGATTTATGGAGGCGGTGCCTTCTTACTCATGTTCCTCTTGTTTACGATTATCGTAGGATTACCGCTACTGATTATGGAATTCGCGGTTGGTAAGATGGGACAAACTTATACGACGAAGATTTATGAAAAGCTAACGCAGAAGAAATGGTTAAATATTATCGGTTGGAATGGTAACTTAGCTGTGTTCATTCTCTTCGGTTTCTACAGTGTTATCGGTGGATGGATTATCATTTACATTCTGAAAGTACTCGGCCAACTCATTGGTTTGAGTTCAGGTAATCTGAGCAGTATTCAATTTGAGTCCATCATTACGAATCCATGGTTAACGATTATGGGCCAAGGTATCTTTATTCTCATCACCATGTTGATTGTAATGATGGGTGTGGAGAAGGGCTTAGAGAAAGCCTCTAAGATTATGATGCCGCTATTATTTATCTTTTTGATTGTTATTGTGGTAAGATCTTTATCTTTAGAGGGCGCGCAGTCTGGCCTTCGTTACATTTTACAACCACGTATAGAAGACCTATCTGTGAAAGGAACGTTGTTTGCGTTAGGTCAGTCATTCTTTACACTGTCCCTCGGTACGACAGGTATGATTACGTACGCGAGCTATGCCTCTAAAGAAATGACGATTAAGACGTCTGCATTAAGTATCGTGATCATGAACATTGTGGTGTCCTTGCTTGCTGGGTTAGCAATCTTCCCAGCGACAGAAGCTTTCGATTTCAAACCAGCAGATGGGCCAGGGTTATTATTTAAAGTGTTGCCGCAAGTGTTTGATCAGATGGCTGCAGGAAGTTTATTCTACTTTATCTTCCTCATCCTCTTCTTATTTGCGGCGTTGACGTCTTCAATTTCACTATTGGAATTGAACGTTTCAAACTTTACGAAGAATAACAATGAGCATCGTGCTCGTATCGCGTTCATCGCAAGTGTGCTCGTCTTCATCATCAGTGTGCCAGCTACTTTATCATTCGGTAGCTTAAATGATGTGCGCATCTTCGGATTAACGATCTTTGATGCGATGGACTTCCTCGTGTCGAACATACTGATGCCATTAGGTGCACTAGGTACGACGCTTGTGGTAGGTCAGTTGTTGGATAAAAATGCTTTAAAAGAGAGTTTCGGGCGCGATCGCTTCAAACTCTTTAGTCCATGGTACTACCTGGTGAAGCTTGTGCTTCCACTTGTGATTATCTTGGTATTTATCATGCAGCTGATTTAGTGAAAGCAGATCAGAATTTGAAATTCTGTTGATTCCCTCTTTAGAAAAATGAATATATGTTAATTCATCAGACCCTTCCATAGAAGCCAGTATGGGAGGGTTTTTGTAAATGCAAAAATATGTGACTGGGAGTGGGTGATTACTGAGTCTGAGGTATTAAAAGAAATGAATGTACCACGCAAAATGAGAATTATAGATTTAATTAATTGTGATTCAATTTTCAATGTGTACTCGAGACGCTTGAGGGATTACGGCCACAGTGAAAATCCATTAATGATACCGTTGAGGTGTCATTAATTAGTTGAGCGTGGCCCCTAAGCAAGCGAGAGTTTTAACATTGAAAATTAGATATCTTCACTGTATCTCTCCAAAACACAAAAAAGACCGGATATAGGACAACGTAGAGAACATATGCTTGAGGTGTTGTCCTACACCGGTCACAAAAGTTTAATGACACTTATTTTGTATTTTTTTTGATCGCTTCAACGATTTGTTTGATGATATCTACGATTGCACTCATTTTCGTCACCTCGCTTTTAATTTGTAACTCTACTATAGTACGAATAGACAGAATAATGGGCAAAATTCCCTAACTCGTATATTTCATATCAAAAGTGTTTACCCGTCATTAAAAAGTCACATTTACGCACTCAAAAGTGTCTTTTATCTTCATAAAAGAAATATTAACTTACCATACCCTTAATTTTTTAAAAAGTAGAACTAAACCCAATTTCAGAATAAATTGATTATTACAGAAATGTAATGAGAATGAAATATAAAAGCGCTATTTAAAGTATGTGGACAGGTGTATAATGAAGGTGTAATTAAACTGTTTACGAAATGTTAAAGAGAGAGAGGGAGGCTGACGAAATGCGCAAGAAGTTAATAGCGTCAGTGATAGGAACAAGCGCTGTAGCTGCTTTATCTGGAGTACATGCAGATGCTGCTACAACACATACCGTAAAAAGTGGTGATTCGTTGTGGTCTATCGCTCATAAGTACAACATGACTGTAGCGAAATTAAAGACGATGAATAACTTGATCTCAAACATGATCTTTCCTAATCAAACTTTACGTGTGGCAGGATCTCAAACGAACGCGTCTTATACGAACAACACAACGACTGCAAATAACAATGGAAGTTCGTACACGGTAAAACGTGGTGACACACTATTTGGTATCGCGAGAAGATACGGTGTGAATTACCAACAATTAATGAGAAATAATAATTTATCTAACACGTTGATTTACCCTGGACAGAACTTGAAAGTGTCTGGCAGAGCGATAAGTTCAACACCAAATCAAGCAACAACTAACCGTACACCAGTGGCTAACAACAATAGCTCTGTGTACACAGTGCAACGTGGCGATTCATTGTATGGTATCGCGTCACGTCATGGAATGAACTTACAACGTTTAATGGCGTTAAATGGATTATCTAATTACTTTATTTATCCAGGTCAAAAACTCAAAGTTAGTGGTACGGTTTCAACGCCAGCAACAAACAATGCGCGTCCAAATACTGCAAATACGCAAACAAATGCTTACAATTCTCCAGTATTTAACCACGCGAACTTATACGACTGGGGTCAATGTACGTGGCATGCGTTCAACCGCCGTGCGCAAATTGGTAAAGGTATTAGTACATATTGGTGGAACGCGAATAACTGGGATGATGCAGCAGTACGCGATGGTTATGTAGTGAACAATCGTCCAACAGTAGGTTCTATCCTTCAATCTGATGCAGGTTACTATGGACACGTAGCTTTCGTTGAGCGCGTGAATGGCGACGGTAGCATCTTAGTTTCAGAAATGAACTACAGTGCTGCACCGGGTGTGACAACATACCGCACAATTCCTGCATATCAAACAGGTTACTTCAAATATATTCATTAGTTTATGATGAACTTTGCTTCATAGTGAGTGTAAAGCACCTATGCCTTTGCCCACTGTGGAGCTTTTTTAATTTGGGTTAATCGTAAAATGCGAAATCGTCCCGCTATTCGAACTCCTCGTGAACTCCTTGCCGCTCTGAAAGTACGGTTTATTTGTAAAACCTTTTTAGACGTGAAAAGTTACTCAAAGCTACGGTCAAACCGCTAAGACAAATGGTGTGTAGTGTGTTACAGTACTTATGCTTGCTATTTTTTGAACTTGAAAATATATGTCCTACAAACAAACTGAGACATAATGAAAAAAGCTAAAATAGGAGGTTGAAGTTGTGAATCAGATCAGAAAGGTCTTACGTGATCTCGTCGATCCACTGCTACACGTGGATTTCTATCAAAATATCTTAACCAAGATATTAATTGCAGCTATTTACATCGTCTTAGCAGTGGTGATCATCGCTGTAGCTCGAAGACTAGTTGAGAAATTCTTTAAGGCGAATGCCAAGAAGAAGAACCATTATAAGATTAAACGAAGCGAGACGTTATCGGCACTTGTTCAGAACGTTATTAGCTATATCGTGTGGTTCATCGTTATCACAACGATACTCTCTCACTTCGGTGTGAAAGTGTCTGCTATCTTAGCCGGGGCTGGAGTTGTCGGCTTGGCTGTTGGTTTCGGTGCTCAAACGATTGTTAAAGACTTGCTCACAGGTTTCTTTATCATCTTCGAGGGTCAATTCGACGTTAGTGACTATGTGAAGATAAACGCGTCTGGTGTCACGATTGCAGAAGGAACGGTGCGTGCGATTGGCTTGCGTTCTACACGTATTCAGTCAGATACTGGAGAAATTTATACGGTTCCTAACGGAGCGATTAGTGAGATCGTCAACTACTCTGCGACGAACGTGGCTTCTCTCGTCTGCATCCCTGTAGCGCCTAATGAGGACTATGATAAGATTGAAGAAAAATTAGTGAAGTTCTTACCAACAATTGCAGACAAACACGAAGAGTTCGTACGCGCGCCTGAGTTACTCGGGTTAGATAGCGTTGAAAGTAACGAAATGGTCATTAAATTACTCGCGCACGTTAAACCGGGCATGCATTTCCCTGGTGAACGTCAATTGCGTAAAGAGGTTAAACGTTTCTTAGATGAAGAAGGTATTCAAACACCACTACCAACGCTAGTGAAGTTTGATCCAGAAGAGGAAGAATAGATAGTAAAAAAGGTCGAGGTGCCCACATAATGTAGGGCATCTCGACCTTAAATTAACTAAATTATGCGTTACGACCACGACGTTGATTGATTAAATAAAGTACATTGCGTGTCACTGATATACCTGCAGAAGCAAGCGTGACAATCTTAGTGAGTTTACGTGGTGATTTAATTGCAAGATAGAAGTCTACGACAGAACTGACTGTAGAAACCACAACACTTGCGAGATTTAACTTTTTATTCTCGCTACGGTAAGCGAATTTGTTGTAAGTGTCGATAGCAACAGTAGACATGTTCAATAATGTTGATAAACGATACATTTTAGACTTTTTAGCCATAATATAACCTCCAGTAAATGGTTTGATAGGTGTACAGTGATTATAGCATGCTTACCATGTACATCACTGTATTTCTTGTGTGCGACTGCTTTATTATTTTATACAAATCAGTATACTAACATAATTTAGAGGAAGTCAGAAATAATTTGTTTGAGTGAAGAAAGGACAGATTCCATGATTAAATGTGTGTGTTTAGTTGTTTGGAAGGCGGACAAATTGCTGCTCGTGCAATCACGCAACCGTCAGAAATATTACTTCCCGGGTGGCAAGATTGATGAGGGTGAGTCCCAGCAAGAAGCTTTAGTCAGAGAGATTGACGAAGAGCTAGGCGTCCATTTGAAACCTGATCAGCTGCACTATCACAGCACTGTAGTGGGGCCAGCTTATCCGCAGAAAGATATGGAGACGGAGCTTAATTGTTATACGACGAGCGCAGATATAGATTGGGAAACGCTCCATCCACAAAGTGAGATTACAGATTTAGAGTGGATGGCCGTCGATGATACTGAGCGTATTGCGCCTGCTATGTTAAAATGGCTTGAACATATTGATGCAATAGGAGAGAAACGATGATGAAGTTAGTACCTTACAATCCAGCGTTGGAATCGAATGTTGAACATATCGAAGTAAAAGCGGAAGATCGCAAGTTTACACGTACGCCCCTACATAATATTGAACTAGCGCAAGAAGATGAGGAACGTCATTCCATCGTGGTATTGGATGACGAAGAGCGCTGCGTCGGCTTCTTCGTCTTACATGAGGGTGAAGGCGTAGCTCCGTATAGTTCTAATCCCAAGGCGCTATTCTTCCGTTCATTCAGTATTGATGCACGTTATCGTGGACGAGGGTACGGAACAGCGACGATGCGTGCATTGCCACAGTTTGTGAAAAATCATTACCCCGAAGTAAATGAAATATGTTTAACGGTCAATACAGATAACGACATTGCGCAAAAGTTGTATCAACGATTAAATTATACGACACAAGGTGAGACCACACTTGAAGGGCGGCCAGTCCTTATTATGAGTTTGAGAATATAGTATAAGAATGTAACCGAAACAAAGCCCCCCTAACAGTCCGTGTTGCTAGGGGGTGCGTTACGTATAGAGAAGTATGTGGGTATAGCTACGTTAGAAATGTAAATATTATGCAGAGAGAGCTAAGATAATAGGCTTCGAACCCTCTTCTCGCTAATACTACTTCGTATATTGTTCTGCTTTCTTATGATGAGACTCTGATGTATGTCCCATACCTGTTCTTTTAATCAATAGCGCTGTAATCCAAGCTGTAATAGGAATGCTGATCGCGACCGCAATCCCACCAAGTAAGATTGAAATAAATTCTTGCGCAAACAACTTCGAATTAATAATGTGCGCAAATGAATAATTCAATTTAAAGAACCAGAAGAAGATTGTGAGCTGACCTCCGAAGTAGGCGAGATATATCGTGTTGGCAGATGTCGCCAGAATTTCGCGACCCACTCTTAAACCAGATTGCATCAATTCAGCACGTGTCAGTTCAGGTTTCGTTGTATGAAGTTCGTACATCGGCGAACTAATCGTGATCGCCAAGTCAATCACAGCCGCAATGACAGCTAAGACCGTCGTGAAGACCATGAATTTGACCATGTCGATGCCGATATTCATCGAGAAGACGTACGTCTCATCTTGCTGTTCCGTCGTAAAGCCTTGTAAATGTCCGAGTGACACGCACAGATAGATTGCGACGATGAGTATAAGTGTCGTAATGAGCGTTGAGATAAAAGCCGCACGTGTCTTAGTATTATAGCTGTTGAGCACGAACAAATTAATCGCAGCAATCGCAATGCAGAACAGTATCGTGACGAGATAAATCGGTGCACCGAAGAGTATTACTACGATGGTGATTACGAGAATAATAAAGTTTAAAAACAATGTCATGAAGGACACGAGGCCCTTTTTACCACCAAAAATAATCATCAATATGAGCAAAATAATACCTAGAATCGTTGTCACACTCATCGTTTAACACCTCGCATTCTCCACCAGAACTGCATGAGTAGAATCGTAATTGGAATTGTTAAGACAATACCGATACCACCTGTAATTGCCCGGGAAATTTCGAGCGACCAGTTCATGGAAACGGAATAAGTAATCGTGTTCTCGTTAGTGAGATAGATGAGAAACATAGGTAGGGCGCCGGACAGATAGGAGAAGAGTAAGATGTTTGTCATCGTACCCATGATGTCTTGTCCGATATGGCGTCCAGCGAGTGCCCAGCGTGTGAGTGAAATGTCAGGTTTCCGTCGCAGAATTTCAGCCATCCCACTAGAAATTGTAATCGCCACATCCATTACTGCACCTAGAGAACCAATCATGACGGAAGCGAGGAAGACTTCAGTCGGTGGTAACGTGAGAAAGCCCATCGTTTCGAATTTCAAGCCATTACCACCTGTGAGTGAAATGATGAGTTGCATGAGACCGACACAAATGAAGGTGCCGAGCAACGTACTCACGATGGTGATGCCAGTCCGCAGATTCCAGCCGATGACGAGTAATAATGTGACGATTGTGCCTAGAATGACCGCCACACTCATCAGACCGAAGAGATTGATACTAGGGTATGCATTGTGAATTGCAATCGCAGCCAGCACGGCAGTCGAGTTGACGACGAGCGACAAGATAGAGTGAATGCCGATGCGTTTACCTGCCCAAAGCACCGTTAAGATAAAGATACCTGTGAGCGTCACCACGAGTGTGTCACGCTTCTTCTCAATAATGTACATATCTTTCAAATTCTTACCTACGTGAAGCAGAACTTTATTATGTGTAGAGAATTTCTCGCTATCAGCTTGGGATTCGGCATAGGTATTATGTAACGTTGTCGTCCGCCCTTCGTATTTGCCATTAAGCATCTTAAGCGTTAGGCGTTGTGTGTGTTTCGTATCGTGATTGTGGTGATCATCTGTGATATGTTTCGTATGAACCTCTTTCACATCCGTCACCTGAGCGAGAGGGATACGATAGAATTTGTCATTCACTAAGGTAAAAATAATTAAAATAATGAAGATAAGACAACATATTGTGAATAACCACGTGAATGGGCGTTGCCAGATGGGTTTCTCTGCCATGATTTCAACCTCACTTCGTAAAGCATGTGATAACACTGTGATTATACGCTTGTCATGCAAGTAATTCAAAGATTTCTAGGTTGTTTATGGCGAGTTGAGAGTATTGTAGTGGAGACTTTTTAGTAGGAGATTTTTTGAAAAATGTAGGGAGAGGCTCTGAATTGAATGGCTTTCCAATGAAATTGAATTATGGATTGACTTTTAAAAAGATTAACTATATAATAATGAATGTTCAATTGGAGGAATACCCAAGTCCGGCTGAAGGGATCGGTCTTGAAAACCGACAGGAGCTTAACGGCTCGCGGGGGTTCGAATCCCTCTTCCTCCGCCATTATATTTGAATTCCAAGACTAATTGATATAGAAGGCAAGTACTCAATTGAGTTTGAGTGTTTGCCTTTTTTATTTTGGTTTGATTTTTGATGTGTATTTTTTATACTCACCAAAAAAGGCACGAATATCTCTCTAATAGTAGGGTACCTGCGCAAACTAAAAAGAAAAGATATCATGCCTATGTGTAATGATACATCAAATGATTTAGGGAATAAAGCACCAAATATCGTATTTAATTGATAAATTTCACTTCGAACTAACCCTGTAAGCTATAAAACGATAAACAACGTTATACCTGATAGCGCGATTGCCATGACTATCGATAAAATGAGTATCGTCACGAATTTCTCAACAAGTGAAACATTGCGATACATAATAAATACAGAAGCTGTAAAAATAAGTAATCCCGCAATAAAATAAACGAGAAAGCACACCATACTAAAAGCATATGGATGATGTGTGATGCCCTCTAGTCGATCTGTAAATTGGTCCATACAAATACTCCTCTATTCAAAGATAATTTATCTCGATATGTTAATCGAGGCATTCGCTCAGTGACGAGAAAACCCCATGATGCCCATTGGTAGTTGACCTATAAAGCACCATTTAAAAAGGAGGGTAAGACTGCGAGCAGTCTTAAACCTCCCAAATGTATCATTATCGGCGATGATTATTGATAAATTGTTGTGCTTGCGTTGTTAAAGCTTCGCCACCAGCCACTTCTTGTTGTGAATATTTATCTGTACTATTGCCTCTTAAATTCCAACCATACGTACGTAAACCATAAACTTGATATTTGTTATTAACGATCGGAGAACCAGAAGCACCTGCACGGAATTTATCTTTAAACATCAATTCAGTGTGATTAGATGAATATTGCAAGAATCTAAATTTATTCCAGTATGCTTTCGTATTATCGTTATTTTGCCAAGGATAACCTAAAGAGTAGAGACGATCTTTATATTTCAAACCTTGAATCTGTTTTTGAGATGCTAGTTTCAACGGTTGCGCGGCTTTCGACATATCTTCTTTCGTATTCACGACTGCAATATCTTGTCCAGCTACTTTAGAAATACGGTTCGCATGGAACTTGTAAGGGCGCTTGTTGCCGTCACGGTTCATTTCAAATGTTACATTTTTAGCGGCTACAGCTTTACCATTTGGATTATCGATCACGTGACCATTCGTTAAGAACGTATGTTTATCAATCATAAAGCCAGTGCCCATGCTATCTTTGCCTTTACCTTTCCAGCCATCAACGTTGCTGACACGACCCACAGCTTTGTACTTGGTCTTATTCGCATAGCCATAATGTTTAATCGTCACATCATTATTATTAATGTTCGTCGCTTTTTGATAAGCACTATTCGCATTGCTAGGGTACATACCATCGTAGTCGTAATGGCCTTCCACCGCTTGAGATGTATTCATTTCAGCACCAAGTCCGACTGTTAAGAGGCCTGTCGCAATGAGTGCTGCGCTTGTCTTTTTAATCACATTTTTCATTTTATAAACCCCTTTAGTTGTAAAAGTTAGAATCGCTTACATTCTACCATATTGATTTAAAGATAAAATGCTTTTTAAGAAATTCTTTCCAAACATTTAAAAATGGTCATTTATGCTGTTTTTCAATAAATCGCTACATAGCACTCTCATTTCACGCAAATGCAGGTCATTGACAATGACAGAAACACGCTTTATAATTAATTAGGTAGCCTAACTAAATTGTTATAAGAAATGAGGAACTCAGACGATGGATAAAGTGCAACAGTTATTCGAAGAATATTTAAAGATTCATAAAAGATACTATCAAGTATCGACCAATGCGTTCGTGCCGATCAATATTTCACTTACACAATGGAATGTGCTCAAATACATTCATTTTAACCAAGATAAACTCACTGTTTCAGATCTAGCTAACAAAGCAGAGGTTCGTGTGCCGACAATGACGGAAACGGTGAAACATCTCTTGGACGAGAAGATTCTTGAAGCGGAAACAGATGCGCAGGATAAGCGTAAGAAATATTATCATCTCACACCATCAGGGGAGCAGTTATTTGAAAAGGCGAATGACATTGGTCTCACTGTTCAAAATGACTTGCTTCAAGATTGCACAGAGGAAGAAATTGATACGACAATCAAAGTCTTAAATTCAATTTCGAAACGTCTGACTCACTATTAATTTGAAATAATTAGAAAGGAAGGTTCTTAAATTGGAACACAGTTCAATATCGCAGCGTCGACAAATACTCATCGTCAGTATGATTCTATTAGGCGCATTTATCGCAGTGTTGAACCAAACGATTCTCACCAGCGTCTTGCCAGATATTATGCAAGACTTCAATCTCTCAAGTACTACAGCGCAATGGCTGACCACCATATTTATGTTAATTTCTGGGATTCTCATCCCCGTTTCAGCATTTCTACTGAACAAATTTACGATTCGCCAACTGTTCTTTACCGCTATGACTTGCTTGGTCGTTGGCTCGCTCATCAGTTTTCTTTCATTTAACTTTACTTCTTTATTAATAGGGCGAATTATACAAGCGCTCGGTGCAGGGATACTCCTCCCTCTTTCACAAACCGTACTATTCTTACTCTTTTCAGTTGAAAAACGCGGAGTCGCAATGGGCGTCTTCGGTCTCGTCATCGGGTTTGCGCCAGCGATTGCACCCGTCTTGTCAGGTTATATCGTCAATATTATGACTTGGAAAGTATTGTTCTTAATTATTCTTGCTGTTTCATTATTAGACTTCGTTATCAGTCTCTTCTTTATGGAAAATGTTTCTGAGGTTAACCCTATGCGCCTCGACATCTTCTCAGTTGTACTTTCAACATTAGGTTTCGGCGGCATTCTCTTTAGCGTAAGTATCGCAGGGGAAATTGGCTGGTTACATCCTATTTCAATCGGCTCAATTATTGTCTTCGCGTTAATCTTGACGGCGTTTATCTTAAGACAACTCAAACTTGCACAACCTATATTAGAATTTAGGGTGTATAAATACGTTAACTTTACGATTTCAACGGTGCTTATCGTCTTTATGATTGTTATCTTCATGGGTAGTATGAGCATCTTGCCACTCTACTTAGAAAGTATTCATGATAAGACGGCCTTTGGAGTAGGACTCGTCTTATTACCAGGAGGTATATTACTCGGTATTCTATCTCCAGTAGGTGGACGTATTTATGACATTTTAGGGCCGAAATTGCTCAGTATTTGTAGTATGATTTTTATCTTTATTGGAGGACTCGTGCTCGCCTTTACGACAATTTCTACGTCTATTCCACAAATCATCATCGGTTTCTCCTTAATTTCTGTAGGAAGTGCAGGCATTATGACGCCGATGACTACAGCAGCAATCAACGCCTTGCCTCCGCATCTCATCACGCACGGTACGGCGATGAATAATACCATCCGTCAAGTCGCTTCGGCTATTGGTACTGCACTATTAATCACGCTAATGTCCACGGTCTCTAAAGCATCAACACATGGGCATTTGCTAGCGATGATTTCAGGTTTCAAAGCAGTGTATATTGCCGTAAGTTTCATCGCTTTACTCGGTATTATCTTGTCGTTCTTCATTGAACAGAATAAATATACAGAAGGGGAGTAGGATCATTTTCGGAGGTTACGCTTGAAAGGCTGACTTGCGTTCAATATAACCTCTCTCTCCTTTACATACACTTCATAAAGTTAAGTCACACACTGACTTTATGGAGTGTTTTTTTATGCGGCGTAAAAGGCATTTTACCCATAGCTGAAACTTCGCTCACCTTTAAATTTGAAAACGTTTCCTAAAATTTCTGTAAAACGGTTGAATGGTGTCAATTTGTTATATATAATACTAATAAATAAATTATAAAAATGGACAAACTTGTTATTGGCAACATAAAATATTATCTCTAAAAACTAGTGCCATTCGCAATAGCAAGTGTTGGGAGTGTCTGCTTTTTATAATGAAGAAGGAGGAAGACACATGACAGCTAAAGCATTCTTTATCAAAATACTTGAACTCATTCCACGCGCAATCGTCAATATTTTTATCTAAGGATCTATTCGCAACTAAAAAACTAAAGAGGTGTTGAATATGAAACAAAGAAGAAATAAGTACAGTATTCGCAAATTTAGCGTAGGTGCATCGTCCATCCTAATCGCTTCACTCCTATTCTTAGGTGGCGGAAGTGCCCACGCTGCAGAGAAAGCAGAGCAACAAGGGGATAGTACGACAGGTTCAACGACACAGACAACTGGGGAACAAGCTGTGCAAAATAGTGAATCAACACCGAATACTTCACAAACTTCTCAACAAGATACACCACAAGATTCAGATGCAACAGATCACAATGATAGCCTACATAAAGATACGCCACAAACTGACGATGCTCACACATCTTCTCAAGACACTCCTGACAACACTTCAACTGAGCAGCCTACAGATAACGATGCTTCAAACAACGCAACTCAAAGTGATGCTTCACCATCTACTGATGATGCCGCGTACTCTAAAGACCACGCGGATCAAACGCCATCACAAGCTAACGACGACGCAGATACGAAAGCCGATAACGATGACACACAAGCTCAATCCGATAACAATGATGTAGCGCAAGACGATCAAGCGGATGCGAGCCAAAGTCATCAAGATAGTGCGCAACAAGATGACCAAGCGGATACGGATGCAACTACTAAAGATGATGACACTCAAGCTGCTAAACATGACCAAGATGCTGGCCAACAAGACAATCAAGATTCTCACAAAGTAGATAATGATAAAGACCAACAAGACAAGCAGGACGCAGATCAATCAGATAATGAGGCAGATGCGCAACATGCTGACGCTGAGAAACACGATTCTGATGCGACAGACCATACGTCCGATAAACAATCTTCAAAAGATGAGAATCCCGCAACTTCATCTGATCAAGACGTAACAGTACAACACGATGACGCGCAAACAGATGACGCGAAACATTCAGCCGACAATCACGCGGCTACAGATGATACCAAAGATCAAGATAGTGATGCTAAGCATGATAGTGACGCTCAAGCTCAAGACACTCATGCCACTGAACCTTCTGATCAATCTGCACAAACAACTCAAGACAAAGCTGACGAGGCCAATGATGCCGCTCAAGCTACTAGTAAAATGACTGCACATCAAGACACTGATGATGCTAATAAAAAGAAAGAAATTGACCCTGATTTTTCAGCAGTAGATAGCGAAACATTAGATCAACAAGCTCAATCAGAAGATGAGAAGAAAGATAAAGATGACAAAGAAGGTTTGAAAACACTTAAAGACAACGCTGTCGCAACACAATCTAACAACAAGACGAAAGAGATGCGGAAGAAGTAAAAGACCAACCAGATAAGAAAGCCGATCAACAACATTACAAGAATAAAGAACCTATCGTGTTAGTACACGGTTTAAGTGGTTACACAGATGATATCAAACCTGATGTGCTCGAACATTATTGGGGCGGAGATAAAGCAGATATCACACAAGACTTAGAACAACATGGTTACAAGACATATGAAGCAAGTGTAAGTGCGTTCGGCAGTAACTATGACAGAGCGGTTGAACTCTACTACTACCTTAAAGGCGGTACAGTTGACTATGGTGCTGCACATGCAGAGAAATATGGCCATGAACGTTACGGTAAGACATACGAAGGTGTTTACAAAGATTGGGAACCAGGTAAGAAAGTTCACTTAGTTGGTCACAGTATGGGTGGACAAACGATTCGTCAACTTGAAGAGTTATTACGTAATGGTAATAAAGAAGAACAAGATTATCAGAAAGAGCATGGTGGCGACATTTCACCATTATACCAAGGTGACCATGACAATATGATTTCTTCAATCACAACATTAGCAACACCACATAATGGTTCACATGGTTCTGACAAATTAGGTAACGAAGCGTTAATCCGCCAAGTTGTATATGACTATGCGAAATGGACTGGTGGCAAAGATACGAAGCAAGATCTCGGTCTTGGTCAATGGGGTCTTAAACAACGCGATGGTGAATCATTCAACGACTATCTCAAACGCGTGAAACAGAACGATAAATTATGGAAGTCTAAAGACAATGCTTTCTACGATTTATCTCTCGCAGGTGCGTCTAAGATTAACCAGAACACATCAATGAATCCGAATATCTCTTATAAGACATATACAGGTTCTGCATCACATCGTAGTTTAGGTGGCCGTTACAAATCAGACCTTAACATGATGTTCTTGCTCTCTATCACAGGTAATGTGATTGGAAAAGTTAACGAAAAAGAATGGCGCGATAACGACGGCCTCGTTTCTGTCATTTCTGGTCTTCACCCATTCAACCAACCACACGTTGATGCTTCAGATAAAGATAAGAAAGGTGTATGGCAAGTGACACCTGTCATGAAAGGTTGGGACCACGCTGACTTCGTTGGACAAGATTACTCAGATACCAAACGTTCAGCGCAAGAATTGAAAGAATTCTATAGAGGTATCGCAGACGACCTCGTAAGTATCGAAGAATAATAAATGGAAGGAGTTCATCACATGTCAGGAAACGTTGTAGAACTATTCAGTTCTTTACTTAGACTTTTGAAAAACTTATTTGGATAATATCAGGTGCGGTAGATAGTATTTCGTAGCACTTGGAATAGAGAGCGCTAGGACGCGTGCAATGTTGCAGTGTTCCAGCGCTTTTTTCGTGTGTAAGATAGAAGTTGAATTTATTATTCTACTCACTAAATGTCTCAGTTACTTTTATCTATAGACCTGAGAACCTTTTCCAAGTTTTACCCATCCCATTAATCAATTCTCGGTACAATGAAAGCTAAAGTAACTCAACTCCAAAATGTAAGCCTTTACACAACTTGTATAGACAAGTTATACTTTGGTTAACTGAAAGGAATGGGGTGTCCAATTTGGGAGTTAAGAAGAAAGATGTGAAAGACATCGTAGAAGCAATCGGTGGCAAAGAGAACGTAAATAAAGCTACACATTGTATTACGCGACTAAGACTTGTACTCAACGATGATAGCAAAGTAGATACTGAGCGTTTGCAGAACAATGATTTGGTGAAAGGTCAGTTTAAAGCAGAGAATCAGTATCAGATTGTTATAGGGCCAGGTACCGTGGATGAAGTGTATAAGCAATTCATTCAAGAAACCGGTACTTCAGAGTCGACGAAAGAAGAAGTGAAAGCAGCGGCAGGTAAGAAAGCGAATCCGCTCCAACGCTTGATTAAGTTGTTGGGAGATATCTTCATTCCTATTTTGCCAGCAATTGTGACAGCGGGTTTATTGCTAGGTTTAAATAATCTACTCACGATGGATCATCTTTTCGGTGAGCAGTCATTAGTTAAACAACATCCACAGCTCGGTGATATTTCTGATATTGTCAATGTAATTGCGAATACCGCATTTATCTTCCTACCAGCACTGGTAGGCTGGAGTAGTATGCGTGTGTTTGGTGGGAATCCGGTTCTCGGGCTCGTGTTAGGACTTGTGCTAATGAATCCTCAGTTAGTGTCCCAATATGATATTGCGAAAGGCCATATTCCTACATGGAATCTCTTCGGGTTAGAGGTGAAACAACTGAACTATCAAGGACAAGTCTTACCGATCTTACTCGCTACATACGTCCTATCATTAATCGAACGTGGGTTGAACAAAGTGGTTCATGATTCGATTAAAATGCTGGTCGTTGGACCATTGGCGCTCTTAATTACAGGTTTCTTGTCATTTGTAGTCATCGGACCGCTCGCTTTATGGATAGGTACAGGTATTACGGATGGCGTCACTTACATTTTCCATCATGCAGGTTGGCTCGGTGGTGCATTATACGGATTCTTCTATGCGCCGTTGGTTATCACAGGTCTGCATCATATGTTCTTAGCTGTTGATATCCAATTGATGGGTAGCGACTTGCACTATACGTATTTATGGCCAATTGTTGCGATTTCTAATATTTGCCAAGGCTCAGCTGCATTTGGCGCATGGTATGTGTATTGGAGAAGAAAGATGAAGAAAGAACAGGGTTTAGCGATTACTTCAGGTGTGTCAGGTCTACTTGGTGTGACAGAGCCGGCGATGTTTGGTGTAAACTTACCGCTGAAATATCCATTCTTCGCTTCGATTATTACTTCAGCGTTTTTAGGCGCAATTATCGGCGGTAACGAAGTCCTTGCGAAAGTCGGCGTCGGTGGTGTCCCTGCATTTTTATCTGTTAAAAGTGAGTATTGGCCTGTATATTTAATCTGTACAGTAGCAGCCATGATTATTCCATTCATACTGACAATTCTTTTCTCTAAAATGAGTAAAGATAAAGCGAAGAAAATGGTAGATAATAAATAAACAATGAGACAGCAATGAAAAGGTGGGTTACTATGTCTCAAACGAATTGGCGTAAATCGGTCGTGTATCAAATTTATCCGAAATCATTTAATGATACGACTGGAAATGGCCAAGGCGATATTAATGGTATTACAGAGAAATTAGATTACTTAGCGTATTTAGGCGTAGATTACCTCTGGTTAACGCCTGTTTATCAATCACCGATGAATGATAATGGCTATGACATTAGTGATTATTATCAAGTGAATGAAATCTTTGGAAGTTTAGACGACTTGAGAACTCTCATCTCTGAAGCGCATCGACGTGATTTGAAGATTATGATGGATATCGTTATCAATCATACTTCAACAGAGCATCAGTGGTTTAAAGATGCTTATAACCATCCTGAAAGTCCGTATCGGGATTTCTACATTTTTAAAAAATCAAAAGATGAAGGTCCTCCGACGAACTGGCAATCGAAATTCGGAGGCAATGCTTGGCAACAAGAAACGGAGACTGACGATTATTATCTTCACTTATTCGATGTGTCCCAAGCTGATTTAAACTGGGATAATCCTCAAGTGCGTGCTGAATTGCATCGTATCGTGAAGTATTGGATGGATTTCGGTGTCGACGGCTTTCGCTTTGATGTGATTAACCTTATCTCAAAGGGAGAGTTTGAAGATTCTAAGCGTATAGGTAAGGAGTTCTATACTGACGGACCTCACGTACATGAATATATTCATGAGCTCAATAAGACAACTTTCGGGGGCACTGATCTTATGACGGTTGGCGAAATGTCCTCCACAACATTGGATCATTGCCTTAAATATACGCGCCCGGAACGTCAAGAATTGCATAGTGTCTTTAACTTCCATCATTTAAAGGTCGATTATGCGGGTGGAGACAAGTGGACCAATGCTTCTATGGACTTTCTGAAGTTGAAAGAGATTCTGATGGACTGGCAAGTTGGTATCTATGAAGGTGGCGGTTGGAACGCGATATTCTGGTGTAATCATGACCAACCACGTATCGTTTCTCGCTTTGGTAACGATGCTACGGAAACGTTAAGAGTTCAAAGTGGTAAAATGTTGGCAATCGTCTTACACATGTTGCAAGGAACGCCTTATATCTATCAAGGTGAAGAAATAGGTATGACTAATCCTAATTTCACGTCTATCGATCAATATCAAGATGTTGAAGCAATTAATGCGTATAAATCTTTAATAGAACAAGGTATGTCTGAAAGGGAAGCGCTAACCATTTTAAACCAGAAATCGCGCGACAATTCACGAACGCCGATGTTGTGGAATGATGAACGTCATGCCGGATTTACAGAAGGCGAACCTTGGATGCCAATCAATGCTAACTATCGAAGTATTAACGTGGCGCGAGCGATGGAAGATTCTGAGTCTATATTGCAGACGTATCGCAAGTTGATTACGTTGAGACATCAGCACGATATCGTGACTTATGGCGATATTGAACCTCTATACATGACACATCCAGATCTGTTTGTTTATCGTCGAAATTATCAAGGTAAAAGTTGGCTTGTGATTGCGAACTTCTCTGAGTGTAGTGTGGCACTTCCAGAGTCATTGAATATAGAGGGAGAGGCTGTCATCGCTAACTGTGAGTTGAACCAAAGAACGATTGAAGGTTACGGGGCGATTGTAATCGCTCAAGAAGAGAAGTGTGACAAGGACAGTGAATAATTAATGGCACAGCGAAAATTTATCACGATATATGAGAAGTTAAAGGATGCAATCATAGATGGCACATATGCTTATCAAGCGATACTCCCGTCTGAACATGAGCTAGTGAGAACGTTTGATACTTCTCGTGAAACGGTGCGTAAAGCTTTGGCATTACTCATGGATAATGGATTGATTCAGAAGTTGAAAGGCAAGGGATCCGTCGTTATTTATCAAGGGATGACGACCTTGCCCTTTAATGACTTACAAAGCTTTCAAGAAATCAATGTGAGCCAAGGGCGACGCTATCAAACAGTTGTTGAACTCTTTGAAGAAGTTGAAGCGGGCGATGTCCAAAAAGTGAAAGAGGCTTTAGAGCTTAAGATGAGTGATGTGTTGTGGCACGTTGTTCGTACCCGTCGTTTAGATGGACAAGTTAAAATTATTGATGAAGATTATTTCATACAGAAGTACCTGCCTGAGTTAAATATTCAAATTGCTGGGCAATCGATTTACCACTATTTAGAAGAAGTATTAAATACTAAAGTAGGATATGCGCATAAAGAAATTTCCTTTGAACCCTTTAGGGAGTTGGAAGTAGCAATGTTTAGCTCTCACGCTACGCCGTACACCGCTACAGTAAGAGGGGTAGTACATTTAAACGATACAACGAAGTTTCAGTATAATGTGTCGAAACATATTGCCACAGAATTTAAATTCCGAGAATTTTCACGTCGCCACTAAACATTAGTAGTGAGGTTTGTGTCCAATAGGTGGCATTTGCGGGTCGATAGGTAGACCTTTCGAGCACTGTGAGATTTTCAAGCTTGCATTTTAACTATGAATTATAGTAAGATAACATTTGCCGTGCTAGGTGGGGAGGTAGCGGTTCCCTGTACTTGAAAGCCGCTTATGCAAGACTTAACCCCTTTGCCGAGGGTGTATCTTTGTAAAGTCTGCCCAAAATACGTAGTGTTTGAAGATTTCGGTCCTATGCAATACGAACCCATGAATCATGTCAGGTCCTGACGGAAGCAGCATTAAGTGGATCCTCGTATGTGCCGTAGGGTAGCCGAAATTTAGCTAACGACTTTGGTAACGTTTATGAGATACACTCGACGCGAAGGTGCACGGTTATTTTTATGTTTAAAATGACTCGTGTAGCTGAGTTTCGACCAGCTTAAATACATTCAAATACAATACCGACTTACATAGATGAGTGTACTGCCTTGAAATCGTGCAGACACTCTTTTTTTATTATAGAATAGACTTAAATTTATCCTTTTGTGACGAACCTACAAAGTTAAATGGTCATTGCGACTTGTAAGGAGACAACGCATTTTAACCTCACACGGATTGGGCGTTTGACCAAGAACGGCGGAGTGCGTTGTTAACATTTGCCACGCTTCTACGTTAACAGCGTGCGTGCCTTTTACCATGAACGAGGAAAGGACGAGAAGATCACTCGTGCTCACGCATTGGACTAGGAACGTGTTATGATTGAAAGTAACTTACAAACATTGTATACAAAGGATTTCGAAAGACAGACGAATGGGAGGACCTCATGCAAATCTATTTAAGTACTTTAACTGAGAATGACTATGCCGAAAGTTTAGACATGATTGAAGCGGCGTTCAGAGACGTACCACACTCAAACCATGATGAACATCATTTAGTCGCGCAATTGCGTAAAGCGCCAGAATATCGCTATGAACTCGAAGTTGTAGCGAAATTAGAAACCGGCGACATCATTGGACATGCGATGCTATCTGAGGTGAAGATTGTTAACGGAGAAAGCACGTACACAGCGTTGGCTTTAGCGCCTGTATCCGTGTTGCCGGAGTATCAACAACAAGGAATCGGTAAAGCGCTCATTCAAGCTGTAGAAGAACGTGCGAAAGCGGACGATTATACGACAGTCATCGTACTGGGCGATCCAGGATACTATCATCAACTTGGCTATCAAACTGCAGCTGATTACGACATTACAGCGCCGTTTGAGATTGCGCCAGAATATTTGATGGTGAAATTCCTGTGGGACCAACTAGAGGAGTACCCACACGGTGAAGTGGTATATCCTGAGTCTTTCAATTAATCAATGAAACCATTAGAATATAAAAGGTAGAGAAGAATTGCGAGCGGAGGTGCAGAGTTGGATTATCAAGCGTTGTACAGAATGTTCAGACCCCAAAGTTTCGACGATGTAGTGGGTCAGTCTCATGTCACGAAGACTTTACGTAATGCGATATCTAAAGGTAAACAATCCCACGCCTATATATTCAGCGGGCCCCGAGGTACAGGGAAGACGAGTATTGCTAAAGTCTTTGCTAAAGCGATTAATTGCGAACGTTCTACGGATGGCGAGCCTTGTAATGAATGTCCGATATGTAAAGGGATTACTCAAGGTACAAACTCAGATGTGATTGAAATTGACGCGGCGAGTAACAATGGTGTAGATGAGATTCGTAATATACGTGATAAAGTGAAATACGCGCCGAGTGAGTCGAAATACAAAGTGTATATTATTGATGAGGTTCACATGTTAACGACAGGTGCTTTCAACGCCCTGTTAAAGACGTTAGAAGAGCCGCCTTCCCATGCGGTGTTTATCTTGGCGACGACAGAGCCTCATAAGATTCCGCCGACGATTATTTCACGTGCCCAACGTTTCGATTTCAAAGCGATTGGTCACGACCAAATTGTCGATCGTTTGCGTTATGTAGCTGAATCACAAGAGCTGGATTACGAAGATGCCGCATTGGACTTTATTGCTAAGGCCTCTGAAGGTGGTATGCGTGATGCTTTAAGTATTATGGACCAAGCGATTGCTTTCGGTGATGACCACCTCACATTACAGGATGCGTTAGACGTGACAGGAAGTGTGGACGAAGAATCGATTAACCGTCTGTTCGAAGAGGTTGCAGAGAGTGATGTGCGTGCGGCGTTTGAAACGTATCATCAATTTGTAGCTGATGGGAAAGAGGTCAACCGTCTCATCAACGATATGATTTACTTCGTTCGCGATACGATTATGGCTAAGACGTCTGACACGCATTTTAACTATACCGCCTTGGAGAACTTTGACCTGGACACGTTATATAAAATGATTGATGTCATCAATGATACGCTCGTCTCCATCCGTTTCAGTGTGAATCAGAATGTGCATTTTGAGGTCTTACTGGTTAAAATGGCTGAGATGATTAAAGCGCAACCTGAAACAGTGCAGAACGTAGCAACGGCGAGTGTTGCTCAAGAACCTAATAACGACGTGCTCCTCCAGCGTATGGAGCAACTTGAGAATGAATTGAAGACGTTGAAATCACAAGGAGCGGCACAAACAGGGGGTCAACCTCAACAACGTCAACGCTCAGCGAGACGCAGTAGTGGACGTCAAAAGGCATATTCTAAGCAAATGATCTATAAAGTGCTAGATAATGCGAATAAAGAAGATATCAAATTGCTACAAGATAACTGGAAAAAGGTCATTGCACATGCGCAGAACAATGATCAGAAAGCATTAGTGAGCTTGCTTCAGAACTCAGCACCTGTTGCGGCAAGTTCAGAACAAGTTCTTGTCCAATTCGAGGAAGAAATCCATTGCGGCATCGTCAATAAAGATGAGAGTAAACGGGCGAGTATTGAAGATGTCGTTTCTAGTATTATCGACAAGAAAGTTCGTGTCGTAGGTGTACCTTCGAGTCAGTGGATGCAGGTGCGTGCAGATTATCTTCAAGATCGTCATAGAGGCCCAGGAAGAGAAACAGCGCAAGAGAGTGGTACTTCTAATTCCGAGAATACAACTGCTGGTGATAATGAGCAAGCCGAAGTCGATGTTGCTCAGAAAGCGCGAGATTTATTCGGAGAAGAGACTGTAAACGTTATTGATGAAGAGTAATCATTTTACCTAAGGAAGAATAGGTGAGAGAGTGCGGACATGATACATGCGAACGAGTGAGACATGACAACGATTCTCTCGCCATGTATAATGAAACAAAAGCATAATAACTATAGATAAACACATATAAGGAGGATATCAATTATGCGCGGTGGCGGAAATATGCAACAAATGATGAAACAAATGCAGAAGATGCAGAAGAAAATGGGTCAAGAGCAAGAGAAGCTCAAAGAAGAACGTGTAGAAGGTACTGCAGGTGGCGGCATGGTGACTGTAACTGTGTCAGGTCATAAAGAAGTGCTCGACGTTCAAATTAAAGAGGAAGCAGTAGACCCAGACGATATCGAAATGCTTCAAGACTTAGTGCTTGCTGCGACTAACGAAGCGATGAACAAAGCAGACGAGCTTACACAAGAACGCTTAGGTAAGCACACTAAAGGCTTGAACATTCCAGGAATGTGATGCTATGCATTATCCAGAACCAATTTCGAAACTGATAGACAGTTTCATGAAATTGCCAGGCATTGGACCGAAGACGGCTCAACGTCTGGCGTTTCATGTATTAGATATGAAAGAAGACGACGTGGTACAATTTGCGAAAGCGCTCGTCGATGTGAAACGCGAACTCACTTATTGTAGTGAGTGTGGACACATTACGGAACAAGATCCATGTTATATATGCCAAGACAAGAATCGAGATCGCTCAGTGATTTGTGTAGTTGAGGATGACAAAGACGTTATCGCTATGGAGAAGATGCGTGAGTACAATGGCTTGTATCATGTCCTACATGGTGCGATTTCACCAATGGACGGCATTGGTCCAGAAGATATCAATATCCCGACGCTTGTTGAACGCTTGAAAGATGAGGGCGTGAAAGAGATTATTCTCGCAATGAACCCTAACCTCGAGGGTGAATCCACGTCGATGTACATTTCTCGCTTGGTTAAACCTATCGGCATCAAAGTGACGCGTCTAGCTCAAGGCCTCTCTGTAGGTGGCGATTTAGAATATGCTGATGAAGTAACGCTTTCGAAAGCTATTGCTGGAAGAACAGAGATGTAAGTTGCGTAGTTTAGGTGGCTGTGAGGTCACGTGACTATGTGAAAATGGTCAGTCTCATGCAGGTAGATGCCCTCTTGTGGTTGTATAGATTCGTAGGATTGTGGGGCTGCATGTGATTGTTGGCTAAGGTTGGGCGTCTGTGCTCGAGTGAGTGCGTGATTGTGCGAGTTCGTGTAGGCTCATATAGCTGTGTGCACACAGATAGTCTACGGCGATATAAACACGGGTGGGCGTGTTGCCGATGCTCGTGTGAGAGAGAAAGACTAAACGACATATGGCGGAGTGAATATGTAGGTGTGCAATCTTGCGTGGCTGAATAATCGAATCTCATATAGAAGAGAAGGCTACTAGGACATGAGGCTAAGTGAATATAGGAAGTGAAGCGGCAGGCCGAAGAAGTCTGTCGCTTTTTGTTGGGAGGAGGTATCCTCCATGCGACACGTTGAATTATATTAGCTGAAGAAGTCTGTCGCTTTTTGTTGAGCTGAGATGTGTCGGGAGGAGTGTTTACTTCATATGTAGTGAAGGTGGATTGAGTATTGATGAAGTGATATAGGAGAATAGTTGAGTGGAGTTAGGGGCTTGGACTAGAGTGATGCTTGTATAGGATGACCGTAGAAGCGACAGCTTGGTATAATATTTTGAGGATGTAAAAAAGTTTAAAGAAATTTGTAGTTTGGTTTATGAGTGTAGAACGCATTGATAGAGGGCATTTTCGAGGAGTTTAAACTCTCTAAACGAACTTTAAAGATATATGTGTATAAATAGTTTGTTTTTGAGTACGTTTAGAGGATGAGAAAATGGGTAAGGTGTAATTTTTACTGTTGTTCAAATGCTTGGAAGCGTGTATAGTATTTATTTGTCGGACGAAGTTGTTAAAACGAACATTCGATAACGACAAAAATTAATTAAAACTTTTTGTTGACATCAAATGACAAAGAACGTATAATTAATTCTTGTCGGCGAAAGAAAAAGAACGCCAAAATGAACATTGAAAACTAAATGACAATATGTCAACGTTAATTCCAATAAACACAACGTGTTATTGATAACACTTATTTTTATGAGCT
>NZ_PPRN01000019.1 GCF_002902685.1 Staphylococcus pettenkoferi
CTGCGTATTGGGGGTGGCGACGCTTTCCGCAGGCATGGCTTGAGCCTGTAGTCTCAAGACGCATGCTATTCCTGCAGGAGTCGCGCCAACCCTTTGCTTGTATTGCATGTATTTCTATATTTTATAAACTTCGACCTAATGCTTAATTAGACTATAATTACTACTCATACAAACACATTACTTTCTTTATTTTTGTGTTTAATTATAGTATTTCGAGAATGCAATACTGCGTATTGGGTGGAAGAAACGGCTCGCGTTCTTAGGGGGAGAAGCACAGAAATCTGTGATTTCGTTGTGCTTCCCCCGCGAGGATGACTAGAGTTCGAGAAAGCAAAGTGCCTTCTCGAATTCAGTCAGCTACCGCGACCCTCAACTAAGTAATAACGCTTGGTGCGCGTTATTACTGGATTTTCGCTGTGCCCTTTAATACCTCAAGAGTCTCGCCTTCTCCTACCTTTTACTCGTGTTGCATGAGTACTAAGAAATATTGATCTTCTTCATTTACGTATTCGACTACTTCACATCACATATTCTCTCTTTTCATTGTTATTTAAATTATAATATTTCGAGGGAGTAAGTGTTTCTATATAAGGTTATGCATCGTGTGATTCGGGTTTTAGAATATCGAGGAAAAGTAAGTATTCTTCCAATACACACTGTCCAAAACACACACTACTCTTTCTGTTTTCATTTATAGTATTTCTAGGATAGAAAGAGTTTCTTTCTAACTAATTCATACTCGTGCATCGGAGTCTACCTACATTCAATATAGTTTTAGATGAAATATAAATTATTCTACAAAGGTGAAATTTCTACCATTTGCCACTTCAAATCTTCAGTTTTTCTCTAAGAGCTTGTTGTAGGACTTGGCTAAAGTTAACGTTATGTTCTTTTCCTAGTTTCACTAAGTATTTTGGGAGTGTCACCATTTTATTAACTGTCTTGTTCTCTTCTAGCGCTCTTGCCACGTCGGTATTTGCAATAATGAGTTGGAGTCGTTCTTTCTCATTTAGTTGTTCGGCAAGTTGGTTATAAGTAGACGCTTCAGGCATACTTTCTTGATTTTCTTCCATTAATAATAATGCGCCATTCAAGTCATCTTGCGCATTCTCCACCGCTTCCTTAATACCTTTTCCATAAGTTAAGACTCCAGGCAAATCTGGGAATGAAACATTAAAATATTCTTTTTCTTCTTCTAAAACTGCATAGTATGTGTATTTCAAATTAAACGCCTCCTGATTCTTTCGTTGTTTAAAGATTACATTTTAGCTTGTTTATATATTGCTTTTTCAGTTCCTATAGAAATATCTTTTTAGGATGAGGGACAGTAACTTTACCTTTTTTTATTAAGTGCTTGTAATGACCATGGCTATCTACCTTACTTACTAAAAACCATCCATCATTCTCAAGGTTCTTGATGATTTCTCTTGTTGACGTTACTAAATTACACTCTTCTTATATAACATTACATATGTTATAACATATACTAAAACTTTTATCCACAAATAATACGCACCTCAACGACTTTGTTGAGGTGCGCATCTCTATCTGATTAGAATTGCTCTAAGAACGCTTTCGCATCTTTATTGATTTGTTTAAAGTCAATACCTTGGTCCATAGCTGCGAAGACACATCCGCAATAGCATTGTCTAAAGATATTGTAGTCGTTACACATTTGGATTGAACGTTCGTATCCTTTGTTTTTCTTAAAGTCGCCTGGTAAATAGTTCACATCGTAAATCTTCTGTACATCCATACCGATTTCGTTGATGAGTTGTGCGTTCTTCTTCGGTGAAAGTGTTAGCGCACTACCGAAGTAATCATAGCCGTATTCCACAGCCGCTTCAGCTACGAATTCGAGACGCATTTCGAAGCAAGCTGTACAGCGACGGCCGCCTTCTGGTTCTTCTGTTAACCCTTTATCTTTCGCCATCTTCATAAATTCATGTGGTTTGTATGGCGCCTCAATATATTTCACATTTGCGCCAGTACGTTCGTTGAAGTCGTGAACGAACTGTTCTTGAACTTTTGCACGTCTCAAATACTCATTTTTAGGATGAATGTTTGGATTGGCAAAGTAAATCGCTACATCCGCATATTGTGTGAGAAACTCTAATGTATAGGTACTACACGGCGCACAGCAGCTATGTAGTAGTATGCTTGGACGCTCCCCATTGCGTTCCCAGTCATTTATCATTTTTCGTAGGACTTTATCATAGTTAATCTTCTGATTTTTCATTTTCGCTACGATGCCATCCATTTCTATCATATTAATCACCCTTTTATATTGCTTTACCAAATTATATCAATAGTTGTTCATTAGGTGTAGTTTATTTTTTCGTAAAATGGTAAAATCTGTTCATCACTTCTTCAAATTGCGATGAGAATCTAACTTGCATGCATTTTTTCAATACTATTCTCTCTTAAAGTAAAATTTGTCACAAAATTTATTTCGCAACATTGAGAATTATCTAACTATTTTCCGAGAATTGTGCTATGATATAAATTATCTTATCGCTCTGTCATGAACGGAGTAATACATTTTAATATCAATCAGGAGGTTACTCATGGGAGGTTTTACTCAAAAGATCTTCAAGAAAGAAGATCCATCAGTCTATCAAGATAAAGATTCGCATCTCGAACGCACGCTCCGTGTCAGAGATGTGATTGCACTCGGAGTCGGGACAATTGTCTCTACGGCTATCTTCACTCTGCCTGGTATCGTTGCTGCACAACATACTGGACCGGCCGTAGTCATCTCATTTATCCTCGCTGCCGTCGTTGCTGCACTCGTATCCTTTGCTTACGCAGAAATGTCATCCACTATGCCTTACGCTGGCTCAGCCTATTCTTGGATTAACGTCGTCTTTGGCGAAATCTTCGGTTGGATTGCAGGTTGGGCCCTATTAGCCGAATATATTATCGCCGTCGCATTCGTTGCCTCAGGTTTCTCAGCCAACCTTCGCGGCCTCATCTCGCCACTAGGTATCCAGTTACCCGATGCTTTAACTCATACATTAGGTGCATCTGGCGGCATCATCGATATCATTGCTGCTATCGTTATCATCTTAACTGCATTACTCCTCTCGTTTGGCGTATCAGAAGCTGCACGAGTAGAGAATATCCTTGTAGTATTAAAAGTCTTTGCCGTCTTGCTCTTCATCGTAGTCGGACTTACAGTGGTACATCCAGAAAACTACGTGCCATTCATCCCAGAATACAAAGAAACTGCAAATGGCGCATTCGGTGGCTGGCAAGGTATCTACGCAGGGGTATCAATGATCTTCCTAGCATACATTGGCTTCGACTCAATCGCAGCCAACTCAGCCGAAGCCATCAACCCACAGAAAACGATGCCACGCGGAATCATGGGTTCACTCATCATCGCAGCAACACTCTTCGTTGCCGTTTCACTCGTACTCATCGGAATGTTCAAATACTCCGCATACGGTACGACAGCTGAACCTGTAGGCTGGGCACTACGCCAAAGCGGATTCGGAGTCGTCGCTGCCATCGTTCAAGGTATTTCAGTCATCGGTATGTTCACAGCACTCATCGGTATGATGCTCGCAGGCTCACGACTCGTCTACTCATTCGGACGTGACGGCCTACTACCATCATGGTTAGGTAAATTGAACAAAAAACACCTACCAAACAATTCATTGATTGTACTCACAATCGTCGCAGTTATCCTTGGTGCAGTAACACCATTCGAATTCCTAGCCCAACTCATTTCAGCAGGAACACTCGTCGCATTTATGTTCGTATCAGTCGGTATCTTCGCATTACGTCGCAGAGCAGGTAAAGATCTACCAGAACCCGGCTTCAAGATGCCATTCTTCCCAGTATTGCCAATCCTAGGATTCCTCAGTACAGCAATTGTATTCTGGGGACTCGATAGCAAAGCGAAACTCTACACACTCGCTTGGTTCATCTTCGGACTCGCAATCTACTTTATCTACGGACTTCAACATTCTAAAAAACACATCAAAGACTAAAAATAAGCACCAGGCGCATCAGCGTCCGGTGCTTTAACTTTACATTGAAATTAGTCCATCTCTTCACAACTAAGTAAGACTGTTTAGTTATTTCCATACAGTAACTAGCTTCTTTACCCTCCTGATTTCCAGAAACATGCGATTCATACAGAGCTCTTTAATTAGTACCATTACACCCTTCCTCCACACACCACTAAAAGAAGAATGTGATGGTAAAGTTTGGGTGAGTAAGATGATGGAGCAGTTTATGGTTTGCAGTATTAGAATGAAATTGACGAATGTTTATTTCGAGAAACTGAAAATCTAAAAACACATCGTTAAAGGAATACATTGAATTCCCCCTATCGCTGAACTGAAAACCGTTCATTAGAAACAAAATCAATTCACCGCACACTAAAAGAGATGATACTAAGTCTGACGCCCGAGGGATCAAGCTGCAGCCGAAAATCCATTTTCGCTTGCATCAAAAGCGAAAATTAGTTGAGGCGCAGCCCCTGGGCAAGCATGACTTAAAGTATCATCTCCCATTCATTGCGAGCTATTCAATTTCCACGAACCACTAAAGGTTTTTAGTTCTTTTCTCGCAAGAGAAAACAATTTAACCGTCACTCTCAAATGAGACTTTCAGTTTTCTCGTAAGAGAAACAAAAATTACTACGACATTCCCAAATGATAGAAACAGTATTCAGTTTCTATAATCCACCCACACACAAGTAAATAATATGGATGGAAGGAGAGGATGTAATAGTTGAATAAAAGATTGTTTTGTTTAAGTTGTAGCCCTTAAGCACAAACTGAAAGCCTGCTTATCAATAAATCTATAAATGATAAGAATACAAAAAGAGATGATACTAAGTCTGACGCCCGAGGGATTAAGCTGCAGCCGAAAATCCATTTTCGCTTGCTTCAAAAGCGAAAATTAGTTGAGGCGCAGCCCCTGGGCAAGCATGACTTAAAGTATCATCTCCCATTCATTGCAAGGTATTAAATTTTCACAGATCACTAAAAGCCTTTCAGTTTTTCTCGCAAGAGAAAACAATTAAGCGTAAACAATAAAAATATAATTACCTTTTATCAATAGAAATCAGTTAATGAAATTACTTATCCAACAACTGCTCCTTCAAATCCTTACGCTCATAATCCATAGAATAAGGGTCATTCAACCAATAAATCCCCTCATCAACCTTAATCGTATGTCCATTCTTCACAGCATCCGTATTCTTCCAATAATCCTTATCCTCAAACGACAACTTACTACCCTTCGCAACCGGAGTAATCACATAATCCCCAGCCATCTCAGGAATCTCCTCATTCGAAATCTCAGCCAAGTCATTCTTCTTCGTCGCCTTCTCAACCTTATCCGGCATCTTCATACCAAACGAATCATACACGACCTCACTACCATGACCATACGTCTTACCTAACGCATAAACCTTCTTATCAAAGTCCTTGATAATAGAAACCGTCGTATCCTGACCTAGCTTATCCTTGATTTCTTTACTATCATTCTTCGTTTTCTTATCCCAATCGTCAATCCATTTCTGCGCTTTATCCTCTTTGCCCACAAGCTTACCTAACTCTTTATGTTGATCCTTATAATCATGTTTCTGATAATCGTAAGCCACTGTTGGCGCAATCTTATTCAATTTCTTCAAGTTCTTATCCGTATTGTATGTAACGATAAGATCTGGTTTCAATTTCGCAACGCTTTCCACTTTCTCTGGATCGACTTTCTTCACGCCTTTAAATTTCTTCTTGAGAACTTTACTATCATCCACGAGGTTCGCTACACCCACGATGTTGGTATCGAGTTGTTTCAAGCCACCTGCGTAAGTTGTTCCAAGTACCACGACACGCTTAGGATGTTTCGGCACTTTCACTTTCTTGCCATCGTCTTGCTTGTACGTCTTCTTATCATTCTTATCTCCGTTATCATCTGAGCCATTTCCACATGCTGCGAGTACAAGTACGAGAACAATCAACGGAATGAGTAACTTTTTCATATTAAAATGCTCCTTTTTTCTCAATTACGTTAAGTTATTTTCAATTATACATCGCATAAAATATTATTCAAGTTAATTGATAAGCGTTTTCAATATTTTTACTCATCTCTGATGAAGCTATTCTTCGTAAACTGCAACTAATTCTTTGGTATAAGCTGCACGCTGCTCATCAAACAATTCTAAGCATTCAAAGTGATCGACAATACGTCCATCTTTTAACACCACAAACTCATCGACAAATTGTTGTAAGAACGCTAGATCGTGCGAAATCACTAACATGCTCTGATGAGTCTTACGATGATATGCGGTCAGTATATCTATCACATGTTGTTCGGCAATCACATCTAAGTTGGCGGTAATCTCATCGCAAATGAGTAGTTCAGGCTGAAACATCAACGTGCGAATAATGTTGAGCCGTTGAAGTTGGCCCCCGCTGACTTGACCTGGTCGTTGTCGCAACAGCTCTTGAGGTAACTTCAATGACACCATTAACTGTTCGAGACGTTGTTGCGCCTCTGCAGATTGCGTCTTGTCATAATACTTCAAGGCTTCACTCATCGAAGCGCCAATCGTCATATCGGGGTTGAAACTTTGGCTCGCATGTTGAAAGATCGGCAAGATACGTTGGTTCGAGCGATGAACCTGACCTTTCGTCGGCTTCTGAGCGCCTAGAATAACTTGGCTCAACGTCGTCTTTCCAGAACCACTTTCCCCAACTACGCCGACGATACGAGCTTTCTCAAGCGTTAAATTAATATCATGTAAGATCTCGCGTTTACCATAGTTAAAGTGCACATGTTCTAGTTGTATCATTAGCTTTGCTCCTTCGTAAGTCGTTTACGTGCTGCGAAGAGTTGACGTGTATAGTCTGTCATCTGTTGTTGCTCCACATCTTCTGCGGTTAAATAGTCCACGTGTTGTCCTGCTTTCATCACGTCAATCACATCACTGTGTTGCTGCGCTTGAGATAGGTCATGCGTAATGAGTAACAGTGTTTGCCCGTGAGTCGTAGTCAAGTGCGTCAATAGTTCCATAATCGCTTTCCCTGTCAGCACATCTAATGAGGCAAGTGGTTCATCAGCAATAATCACTTCAGGATTCAACATTAAGACGCTCGCAATTTGTATTCGAGCGAGTTGTCCGCCCGATAGTTCAAAGCGATAAGCGTGTGCGATTGCAGATTCAAGATTCACCCGCTTCAACGCTTGCGTCACACGACGTTGTGCTTGCTGACGTGATACTTGAAAATGATAGCGATAAATCTCAGCGAGTTGTTTATCTAATCGCGTATGATTATTGAAACTATGCGTATAATCTTGATCAATGTAGCCTATTTTACGTCCTAAAAGTGATGTCACAGACTGTAGCTGTTCACCTTGATAACGTAAAGCTTCCATAGAACTGTGTAAATCACTCGGAAGCGCCCCAATCAACGCTTTCGCCGTTAAACTTTTACCGGAGCCACTTTCGCCAATCAACATATGTAGATGACCGCGCAATAACGTCAACGACATATCCTGCACGAGAGGGTCGCCAGTATCAGATGTCACGCTAAGATGTTCAACGCTTAATATTTCTTCAGTCATGAGATTCACTTCCTTTGTCTAACAGTCGATCTCGTAACGCATCTCCAGCTAAGTTGAAGAGCAGAATCGTCAAGGAAATCATCGCAGCTGGCGCAAGCATCAGAATCGGATGACTCGTCATATAACTTCGACCCGCATTCAGCATCGCACCCCACTCTGGAGATGGGGGTTGTGCGCCTAAACCGAGGAATGAGAGTGATGAAATATATAAAATAATCTTACCGAAATCGACCGTCATAATCACGATGAGCGAAGGCCAGGCACGGCACATGCAGTGTTTCCACATAATGACAAGATTGGGGACATGAAAGTACCGCGCCATCTGAACATAAGGTTTCGTCACTTCGCTACTCACTAATGCGCAAGTGAGCCGCGTATAGGTCATCCATTTAATCAGAACAATCGCAATGACTAAAGTCCAGATACTCGGTTTGAAAAAGCTAGCGAGCGCAATCATTAAGACGAATTCAGGGATGCTTAAGCCGATATCCACTAAACGCATCATCGCAGACTTCAGCCATCCCCCATAATAGCCAGCTAATAATCCTAAAGGAATACCGACGATTGCCGTCACGATGAGTGTTAACAGTGTTACTACAAGGGTGTAACGTGCACCAATAACAATGCGGGCAAAGAGATCGCGTCCATAATCGTCAGTGCCTAACCAATGTGCACTAGAGGGCGCACGTAACGTTTCGCCTAAGTGAACGTCGAATGCTTGATGTGCGCTCACAAACAATTGACTCGCCACGATAATGAACATGTAAACCACGCAAAGGAGGATAGGCAAATTCGAGCCTTTTATTATCTTTTTCATAATATGCCTCCTCCTTTAGGCGTGTCCTTTTTACCCGACTGATCTACATGCGTGTGCACGCGTCGCTCTGGATCAAGCCACATCAGAATCACGTCGCTCACTGTATTCGCGATCACGACGAAGCAACCAATCATCAGCACAGCACCTTGAACGACCGGATAATCACGCGCACGAATACTATCGACGAGAAAGTGGCCAATACCTGGAATGCCGAATAAATTCTCTATGACCACAGTTCCGCCTATTAAGCTGCCCACCGACATACCTAACATCGTCACGATGGGAATCAGCGCAGGTTGTAACATATCTTTACGTAAAATAAAGCGTTCCGAAAGCCCGCGATTGCGAGACGCTTGCACTTCACGTGAATGATAGCCCTCAACGAGACGTGAACGCATGAGCCGCACATAGTAAGCACTCATACCCAGACTTAATGCGACAACGGGCATCACATAGCTTAAAGGCGAATCAATGCCTGATGACGGCAACCAATGAAGTTGCTCGCTCAGACAGTAAATTAAAATAATGCCGATAAAGAACGAAGGGATGCTGACCACAAAGGAAGTGACGATACGAATAACTCTGTCCAAAGTACGTTGATAGTATTTTGCTGCGAGTATCCCAAGTGGGACCGTCACGAGAAAGACCACTCCAATAGTCGCGCCAGCTATGATCAGCGTAGGTGGTGTATAATACAACAATTCTTGCGTCACTGGCTCTCCGGTTTGATAACTTTGTCCGAAGTCAAGATGTATCACTTGGCCTAACCAATGAATGTATTGCGATAGAAAGGAAGCATTCAAGCCTAAACTTTCACGTGTTTGTTCAACCTGTTGATGAGAAACATTGGCTTCATCGAGATGAAGTATCTTGTCTACAGGATCTCCAGGCGCAAGTTTCATTAAAATAAACGTCACAGTAGAAAGGACAAATAATACGATGATCATTTGTCCTATTCTAGAAAGTATACTTTTTACAATCATGAGCCTTTATCCACCTTGTAATCTACCAAGTAAATATCTTCTGGAGAGGCTTGAAGGTGATGCACTTTATGGTTCATTGCTATGAGTGTGTCATTGTAGGCGATGTAACTGTTGGCTTGATCCTTATCTGAGGCTTTCAGAATTTGTTCAGTCAGTTGATGACGGTCTTGTGTATTGACGGTCGTGTTCAATTGATGAATCAGATCGACGACATGTTGATTATGATAGTCGCCTTTATTAATCGCACCATCTGGCATATACGCTTGGTTGAAGAAATAGCCTGTGTCGCCACGTGGTAAGGTACCAAAGCTATACATCGACACATCCCATTGTTTCTTATTCTTCAAGTAACCTTCAATATCGTCTACATTACGAATATCAAGGTCGATATTCGCTTTTTTCGCATCTGATTCAATCACTTGCGCAATCTTAGGCAGTTCTGGACGACCATCATAGCTCACCATCTTCAATTTCAACGGATGATGTTGATCGTAGCCCTTGTCTTTCAACAACTGCTTCGCTTTTTGAATATCTTGAGCAGTTGGTTCTTGATCTTTAATATAATCTAATTTGTCATTAAACGGACCTGTCGCTGGGTGTGCGTAGCCTTTGTAGATATGTTTCGTGATACTATCTCTATCAATGACACGATCCAAGGCTTCTCGCACATCTTTATTCACTTTATCACTCGTATGATTGTAGAGTAACAAGCTCGTTCTGAAACCTGATACATTGGACACTTTCGTCTTATCATCTTTCTTCAAGCTATCCATCTTCTCAACAGGCACATCTGTAATGATGTCTGCGCGACCTGCTTTCAAGTCACTCGTACGTTTATCGCCATCTTCTTGGTAAGACACTTTCAGATGTTGCATCTTCGGCTTACCTTTCCAGTAGTGTTCGTAACGATCCGCTTCAATCGATTGCGATTGACGATAGTGCTTGATTTGATAAGGCCCTGTACCTACAGGTTGTTTCTTCACGTTCCCTTTCGCTTGCGTGTCATAAATACCTGCGAACGGACTAGCTAGCTCCGACACGAGTTCTGGATATGCTTTAGAGGTATGTATCTTCACCTCTTGCCCATGTGCTTCAATTGACTTGATAGGTAACGACCCTCTGACGAGTCCACTGTTATCCAAGCTTTCTTCCAGACTCTCTTTCACCTTTTGCCCTGTCAGCTTTTTTCCATTTTGAAAATGAATGTCGTCTTTCAACGTCAAGTCCAATTCTTTATTTGATGGTTGATGATAAGATTTCACTAATTCTTTCTTCACTTTGCCGTTGGACTGAGCTTTAAAAAGCGCTTCTACTGCACCCATCTTCACAGGCACATCGGTATCATAGGGCGCTATCGACGTCGTTTTCAGTGGAATCTCCACATTCAATGTCTGCGCTTGATCTTTCTGACTTGCAGAACCACATCCTGCAAGGAGTAATGTACATGAAGCAACCATTGCGATTACTTTCTTCATGGTTCCATTCCTTCTTTCAATCAAATTATCCATGCTTCTTATATTAAGTTGTCACTCATTGGCGGAGACCCTCATCATATTATTTTTGCAGTCCCCACATTGTTATTCGTTCAGACACGTCATTCACTAAGGTAAAACGGTGATTCACTTACCCACGCTCTCCCCATTCTTTTTCAAATAATTAATCATCCTGCACTTTCATACTTGAACCTGCGAATAACATGATCCACGTCGCCACGATAAATGGCAGGGTAAATACAGGAATGCCGAATGGTGTGAGCAAGGTCGTAAGCCCGGCATGTAGCACAATCGTCAACAAGATACCGAGCACGATACTTACGATGCGATGTAGACGTGTGTTAAAGGCCACGCCGAGTGCGAGTGTCGTCAAGATAACGTTATAGCCAAAGAGACCTTCGTTGACCTCGTCATGATTGGCACCCATCAACATCACGACCCCTAAACCGATGAGATTAGCGAGTATGGCATAGAGTCCTGCTTTACGTGAGGCAACGAAGATTCCGATGAGTATCAGAATCCCTGCGAGGAGACTTTTTAGCAGGAAGACTTCACTAAATCCCGTAAAGAACGCCGTAATCATCTGTATCGGATGGTGTGAGTATTCAATCTCATGTACCTTGTCCGGTAAAATGTTGACGTTCGCATTGATAAATTCAAATTGGAAAGACATCAACAAGATAATCCAACTGATGAAGACGTACGGCATTGTCAACATCGGAACATTAAATGGCTTGAAGAACTCTCTGAATGCTGAGCCGATGGGTAAAGTAATGACAATCGCCACCAGTACTACGACATAGCTATACCACTCATTAGAGAGGAAGAGTGTCAGCGCAATCGCAGTTAGTACGGGATTAAACCCTGCGAGTCCCTCTTTAATCTCCGCTTCAGAATAGTTTGTCCAAGGCGCTAACAACAGAGCGACGATACTCGCGATTAAAGTCATGATACCGACTTCAATGCTGCCAATCCATAAACCGATGAGAATCAACAAACCGGTCCACGCGTTGTTAATCAATAATACTTGCGAAATATTGCGCAGAATAATGCGTATGTAATTCAAGTCCTCACCTTCTCGATTTGGTTATACAAATCAATACTATTATATAATTCTACAAATATAAAGTAATACATTTTTCATAATTACACTATTAATGTTAGTAGTGATTATTTAGTATTAGCTTTTTTCTTGTAGTAGTACATAATTAGGAATAACATTATAAATAGACAGCATTAAATAGTTTTACACACAATATTTTTATAGAAAGTAGGGAACGCTGTGCATTTTACTCAACGTGAACAAGACAAACTCATGTTGGTGGTCGCTGCAGATGTAGCTCGCAGACGTCAACAACGTGGGCTGAAACTGAAGTATCCTGAAGCAATGGCAATTATCAGCTACGAACTACTCGAAGGGGCTCGAGATGGTAAATCAGTAGCTGAATTGATGAGCTATGGTAAACAAATCTTAAATGAGGACGACGTGATGGAAGGTGTTGCAGATATGTTAACTGAGATGGAAGTCGAAGCGACATTTCCTGACGGTACGAAACTCATCACTGTCCACCACCCTATCGTCTGAGGAGGTCGTATGATGAAACCTGGTGAAATTAAAGTTAAAAATACCGAAATTACAGTGAATCAAGAGCACCATGAAACACGATTAACAGTGAAGAACACAGGAGATCGTCCAGTCCAAGTGGGTTCGCACTACCATTTCTATGAAGCGAATCCTGCTTTAGACTTCGAACGTGAGAAAGCGTATGGCAAACACCTCGACATTCCAGCAGGTGCAGCTGTCCGTTTCGAACCTGGCGATGAAAAGGACATTCAACTCGTAGAATATGGCGGTAATCGTCGTATCTTCGGCTTCCATGGTGAAGTTAACGATACAGTCGATGAATCACGTGTCGTGAAACCTGGTGAAGATGATACGAGCGATGACTCTAAGATTATCGCTGCTGAAGACGAAGGTTCTGAGAATGCTAATAAAGAAAGTGGGTATGACCAATGAGTTTCAAAATGACGCAATCACAATATACGAGTCTCTATGGTCCGACGACGGGCGATTCTGTACGTTTAGGTGACACAAACTTATTTGCGCATGTCGAAAAGGACTACGCGACTTACGGCGACGAAGCAACATTCGGTGGCGGTAAATCTATCCGTGATGGTATGGCGATGAATCCGAATGTGACGCGTGATGATAAAAATGTCGCAGATCTCGTCATTACTAACGCCTTAATTCTTGATTACGACAAGATTGTTAAAGCAGATATCGGTGTGAAGAATGGCTACATTATGAAAATCGGTAAAGCGGGTAATCCAGACATCATGGACAACGTGGACATTATTATCGGTTCAACGACAGATATCATTGCTGGCGAAGGTAAAATTGTGACAGCTGGCGGTATCGATACGCACGTGCATTTTATCAATCCAGAACAAGCCGAGGTCGCACTCGAAAGCGGTATAACTACACATATCGGTGGCGGTACAGGTGCATCAGAAGGTGCGAAAGCGACAACCGTAACGCCGGGTCCATGGCATATCCATCGCATGCTTCAAGCTGCGGAAGAACTACCATTGAACGTAGGTTTCACTGGTAAAGGACAAGCGGCAAACCACACTGCGCTCATCGAACAAATCCACGCTGGTGCAATCGGTCTGAAAGTACACGAAGACTGGGGTGCGACACCTTCCGCGCTCGATCACGCACTCTCTGTAGCTGACGACTATGATGTCCAAATCGCGCTACACGCAGATACGTTGAATGAAGCGGGCTTTATGGAAGATACGATGAAAGCGGTCAAAGGCCGTGTACTACACATGTACCATACGGAAGGTGCAGGTGGCGGTCACGCTCCTGACTTAATCAAATCGGCATCCTATTCACATGTGCTCCCATCATCTACGAACCCTACCCTACCTTACACACACAACACAATTGACGAACATCTCGATATGGTTATGATCACCCATCACTTAAATGCCTCAATTCCAGAGGACGTGGCTTTCGCAGACTCTCGTATCCGTAAAGAAACGATTGCGGCAGAGGACGTCTTACAAGACATGGGTATCTTCAGTATGATTAGCTCTGACTCTCAAGCGATGGGACGTGTCGGCGAAGTCATTACGAGAACTTGGCAAGTTGCGCATCGTATGAAAGAACAACGAGGCAGCCTTGAAGGTGATGGCGAATACAACGACAACAACCGTATCAAACGCTATATCGCGAAATATACAATTAACCCTGCCATCACACATGGTATTTCAGACTATGTCGGTTCAATCGAAGGCGGTAAGCTTGCTGACTTGGTTATCTGGGATCCTGCATTCTTCGGAGTGAAACCTGAACTTATCGTTAAAGGCGGTTTAATCAACTCTGCAGTTAACGGCGATGCGAACGGCTCTATCCCTACTTCCGAACCGATGAAATACCGTCGTATGTACGGCCAATATGGATCTAACATTAATGGTACCTCAATGACTTTCGTATCAACGACTGCTTTCGAACACGATATCGCTCAAGTACTCGGCTTACGCAGTAAAGTACGCCCAGTGCACGGCATCCGTAACTTAACGAAACAAGATATGAAGAACAATAGTGAGACACCGAAATTAGATGTCGATCCACAAACTTACGAAGTTTTTGTAGATGGTGAAAAGATTACGAGCGAACCCGCACAAACATTACCGCTCGCACAACGCTATTTCTTATTCTAATTGAAAGGAGCTAACATCAAGATGATAGTTGAAGAAATTCAAGGCAACATCGCACACTTAAGTCCTGATGAGAAGAACATTCATACGGAAAAGGTCTACCTAGAGAACTCTGATTTAGTTAAACGCATTCAACGCGTAACGACGGATCACGGTAACGAAATCGGCATCCGTTTAAAAAATCCTATCGACTTACAATACGGAGACATCTTATACAAAGATGACGACAACATGATTATCGTCGACGTCAACTCTGAAGATTTACTCGTCATCAAGCCGCGATCACTGAAAGAAATGGGTGACATCGCCCACCAACTCGGTAACCGTCATATGCCAGCACAATTCACAGAAACAGAGATGCTCGTACAATATGACTATCTCGTCGAAGATTTATTGAAAGACTTAGGCATTCCGTACAGTCATGAGGCACGTAAAGTCAATCAAGCATTCCGCCATATAGGACACTCTCATGATTGATCATCAAGCTTTACGGCTCTTTCAATTCTGTGATTCACAATTTCCAACTGGCGCTTTCAGTCATTCATTGGGTCTCGAAACGTACATTCAACGCGGTGTCGTTCACGACGAAGCTACTTTCCATGAGTGGCTTCAGCTCTTTCTCAATGAACAACTGACATATTCCGACGGCTTAACGATGCGTCTCGTTTATGAAGCGCTCAATAACGAAGATACAGACAAGATTCTGCACTTAGATCGTCTCATCTTCGTTCAAAGTTTACCGAAAGAGACGCGTCAAGGTACGAAACAGATGGGCACACGTATGGTCAAACTCGCTATGGAACTATACGACAGTGAGTGGGTTGCTTGGTATCATCAACAAATGTTAGACAAGAAAGCCAAATTGCACCCTGCCATTTGCTTTACGATGATCGGTCACTATCTAGGTGTCGATCTCCCATCCATCATCGACTATTACCTTTATCAGAACGTGTCGAGTCTCACTCAGAACGCAGTGCGTGCAATTCCACTCGGTCAGACAGCAGGTCAGCGCATCGTTCATCGTATGTATCCGACGATTACCGCCGTACGACAACATATATTCGACATTGACGAATCCGAACTTGGCATTACCGCTCCAGGTCTTGAACTCAACCAAATGGAGCACGAGCATGTCAACGTCCGTATTTTTATCTCATAAGTCTAAATAGCTATTACAAAGGAGGAATTGACTGTGACAGATACAGTTAAAATTGGTATCGGAGGTCCTGTAGGTGCGGGTAAAACCCAACTCGTAGAAAAAATTGTCAAACGCCTTGCCAAAGATATGAGCATCGGCGTTATTACTAACGATATTTACACGAAAGAAGACGAAAAGATTCTCGTCGATACAGGTGTGCTACCTGAAGACCGCATCATTGGTGTTGAAACAGGTGGCTGCCCTCATACAGCGATTCGTGAAGATGCTTCAATGAACTTCGCTGCTATCGATGAGCTAAAAGAGCGTAACGACGACATCGAACTCATCTTTATCGAATCAGGCGGTGACAACCTTGCAGCGACATTCAGTCCCGAACTGGTCGACTTCTCAATCTATATCATCGACGTTGCTCAAGGTGAGAAGATTCCACGTAAAGGTGGACAAGGAATGATCAAATCCGATTTCTTCGTCATCAACAAGACTGACTTAGCCCCTCACGTAGGTGCTTCACTCGAACAAATGGAAGCCGATACACGCACATTCCGTGGCGAACGCCCATTTGCTTTCACTAACCTTAAGACAGACGAAGGGCTCGACGACGTTATCAACTGGATCGAACGCGATGTCTTTCTTAAAGGATTAGAGTAATGACAGCGCAACAACCTAAGTGGACAGGAGAGCTCGATTTAACGGTCTTTCATAATGGTAGAAAGTCAGTCGCACGTGACATCTTTTTTGAAAAAGCCTTAAAGGTCATGCGCCCCATTTACCTCAATGGGTCTACGATTCCGACTTTTTACATCGTTAATGTCGGTGGTGGTTATTTAGATGGCGACCGCTACCGCATGAACTTTGATGTTGAAGCGAACGCAGCAGTCACGTTAACATCTCAAGGTGCGACAAAGATTTATAAAACGCTGGAAGATCATGTCGAACAATACCAAACTTTTAATATCGGAGAGCATGCCTATCTAGAATACGTCGGTGATCCGATCATCGCATACGAACATGCGAACTTCTTCCAGCATAATCATTTTAACCTGAGCCCAACAAGCAGCATATTCTACACCGATATTCTGACTCCGGGTTACTCTAGCGAAGATTCCGATTTCAGCTACGAACAACTACACCTAATCAATGAAATTTACGTCGATAACGAGCTCGTCGTCTTCGATAACTTACGCTTGAATCCTGCGAAAGATGCGGTGGGCGGTATTGGCTATATGGAAGACTACACCCATCTCGGCTCATGTTACTTTATCCACCCAGACGTCACGCAGAAGATGATTGACCGTCTCTACGACGTCATGAAATCTGCAGCGCAAGATTTAGACTGTCGTTTCGCCATATCACAACTTCCAACCCACGGCTTCAACATCCGTATTCTTGCCCGTAAAACACAAGTCATCGAACGCTTATTAGGACAAGTCCAAGATCAAGTTGTAAAAGACCTATTCGATAGAGAAGCACCCTTCTTACGCAAATATTAATAGAAGAAACAAGCTACGTTTTAGGAGCGCTAAAACGTAGCTTCTTTGCGTTAATAAAATTAATTTTGGAAGATGAATATTATAACGTCGTTTTCAAAATCTTTATCCTCAGAGGATACATTCACTTTAAACGAATCCACCCTCTTCCCAGAAACACCCTATTAAACCAAACACAAACAAAAGAGAGAGGGTGTGGTGATTTGTGATGAATTACAATTAGTAGAAACCTGTTCAAAACACTTGCAATACAAGTTAAGGGGGGATGGCGCGACTCCTGCAGGAATAGCATGCGTCTTGAGACTACAGGCTCAAGCCATGCCTGCGGAAAGCGTCGCCACCCCCAATACGCAGTATTATTGTCATAAGAAACTCAACTTTTATGTCGCCACACTCTCTTCCTAGAAACACCCTATTAAACCAAACACAAACAAAGAGAGAGGGTGTGATGATTTGTGATGAATTACAATTAGTATAAACCTGTTCAAAACACTTGCAATACAAGTTAAGGGGGATGGCGCGACTCCTGCAGGAATAGCATGCGTCTTGAGACTACAGGCTCAAGCCATGCCTGCGGAAAGCGTCGCCACCCCAATACGCAGTATTGCAAATTAGGAACAAACTCCACATTCCTACGAATACAAATTAGTACAACACACTACATTCCCTCAAATGCAAATTAGAAGAAGACATTTTAATCATCTCACCCCACAAAAAAGACAAGGCCAAAAGCATACACCTTCAACCTTGCCCAAACAATAGACTAATCAGCAGGCGCCTCAGTCTCGCCCCGCTTCTTATTCATCTTCATCTTAATCGGCGCATAAATCAATACCAGAATCATCAACACACCAAAGTAACCAATGATTGGATACAGAATCGCCATCAAATCAGTAAAGCCAACAAAGCTTACAATATATCCAATAATCAACGTCACCGTAAAGATCACCTTAAACTTAGACGTACCCGCATCAGAAAAACGCGTCGCTAAAGAATAGAACATACCCAGACACGTATTAAAGATCATCAAGTACACCACAATCGCCATAATAAAGCCAAGAATAGGAGAAATCTCATTCACCAATCCAAGCATAGGCAACGGCAAGTGACCTACGACATCAATTTTAGAGAAAATCGCAAGGTGACTCACAATAATCATTAATCCAAGCACAAAGCCACCAAGCAAACCACCGATAGCCGCAATCTTACTATTCTTCTCATTACCACCCATAACGAACGTCATCGATGCACCGAGACCCACGTTCAGTGATACATAGTTAATACCAGACACGACCCAGTTATTAATCGCTGGTTTATGTCCTTGTGCTAAATGATTGAGATGACCGAGAGAGCCATCCAACGTAAAGATACAGAAGATCGCGATAATCAGAATAAAGATAATAAGTAATGGTGTGACATTACCAATAATTTTAACTACAGCGTCAATACGCAACATACCAGCTAAGAACGTGATAATCGCCATGAGCGTCGTACCAGCCCATGTCGGCCAACCAAATTGTTGCTCAAGGTTAGAACCGCCACCTGCTAACATAACGATACCGAAACAGAGTAGCGTCAAGATGAGAATCACGTCGATGAGCCATGACAACGTATTTCCGAACCAACCGGAACCTGTAATCTTATGTACGACATCGTTGTGACCTGTCGCTTTAAATTTCGAACCGAGCCACATCATCATCATACCCACGTACGCAAAGAGTACTGTGGAGATGAGTGCAGCGAAAGTTCCTACCATCCCAAAGCTAGTGAAATATTGCAGAATCTCTTGACCGGAAGCGAATCCTGCTCCGACGATCAATCCGATAAATGCACTACCTATCAATAGTATTCGTTTCATAAAAATCCCCTTCGTATGTAATCAAATTTCGTTAGCGTGTGACGAGCACTGGCGTCTCATCGAGTTATTCGCTAACGACGATGCTTTTAGTCCCTTAAAGCATAGTGATGATAAAAGTTTATACCGTACACCTTACAACAGGTTTGTTAGTTCTAGCAATAAATAACCTTTGATTATAGATAAAATTATAAAAAGTAAGCGCTTACAAAACTATATTATCTGAATATAATCACGAATGCAACAGGAACATTTTAACTCTTATGCACATAATAACTTAAAAACAGATGCTTAGACCTTGCAGTCATCGAACTGATAGAATGGAGAAGTTATTACATATTTTTTACCGGGGGAATGGGAATGGATTTAGAATATATTTCACAAAATGTGGTCAAGCCTGAATGGATAGACCACAACAATCACTTACACGACGCAACGTATTATGCAATCTTTAGCGATTCTGTCGTAGAACTTTTCGAAAATATGGGATTCACGATTGAATATCGTCAGAATAACGAATGTACAGTGTTCTCTCTGGAATCTCACTTGTCGTTTCTACAAGAACTACAAGTGAACGAACGCTTCTACATCGATCCATATATTTATGACTACGATCACAAGCGCATCCATCTCTTTTTGACGATGTATAACGAGAAGGATGAGCGTGCAGCTACGTACGAAGTAATGATGATGGCTGTGAGTAACTATGAGCGTAAAAGTATGAACTTCCCACAAGAAGTGATCGAGAAATTCGAAAGTTATTATCAAGCGCAAGAAACAAGAGAAATGCCACCACAATTCGGGCATGTGATAGGCATTCCAAGAAAATAATAAAAAAGAGTGAGCGAGACTTCGTTACTATGGCTAAATGCATAATTGAAGTTCGCTCACTTTTTGTATTTGTAAACATTAATTGCTTCTTTAATATTTGTAGCTTAGATTTATTGCTCTAACTATTCGTCGTATTCTTTTTGAATTTTGCTTTTCATAAAAAAGTATATAAAGAAACCAAATAATACGCCGCTAAATAAATATACACAGACTTGTAGTGGACTCAAACCATCTGAAAAATCGAGAAACATTGGTTCAAGGAAGTAATTGAGTGCTGCCATAACTACACCAAAGTAAACACCTGCTAGAGTGCAACGTATTCTATACTTCTTCAACAACTTTTTATATTCTTGTTCATTATGTACACGGTCATTATCTAAACGATACTTTCTCATCTTCACCATTGAATAAATACTTATAAATATGAGTAAAGCAAAGAGACTAAACGTTCCCATACTATAATGATGATGGAATGCATCGTTGATTATATTGATTAATAGTAGTATAGGAAGGATTATCGCAACATACATTAATCCTGTACCTAAACTCTCAGCTATCTCTTGTTGCTCTCGCTCATCTCTCTCTGTAGATGTACCAATAAACCACTTCAGTAGTTTCTCATTCATCGCCTTCGTCCTCCCAGAATAAAGTGTTTAAATCTGTATTCAGTGCTTTCGCCAACTTGATGCATAGTGATAACGAGGGATTATATTTATTGTTCTCGATCATATTAATGGTTTGGCGCGAAACCTCTACTCTTTTGGACAATTCAAGTTGGGAAATGCCAAGCGCTTTACGATATTGATTTAATTTCGTCATGACTCATCTCCCTCTCTATGTCAAATATATATGACATTAGTAAAAGTGTCAAATATACCCGACATTTTTAACACTCGTTTTACTATCTCAAACTCACAAACAACCTGGTCACTCTCTCACACCCGCTTCAACCACCTATATAGCACCACACCTCAAATCGTGATATCGTTACTATATTACGGAGGTAAAGCTATGGTTTGGATCGCAATTACACTATTCGTACTCACGTTAATATTGGTTATCTGGCAACCCAGAGGTCTCGACATTAGCATTCCTGCAATCGTCGGTGCAGTGCTCGCACTGGTCATAGGTGTCGTCTCTTTCAACGATGTCTTAGATGTTGCTCGTATCGTTTGGAATCCGACCTTGACGTTCGTCGCACTCATCATCGTTTCTATTATTCTCGATGATATCGGGTTCTTTGAATGGGCCGCGCGACACATGGTCCGTGCATCTCGTGGTCGTGGCTTCTTAATGTATCTATACATACTTATCCTAGGCGCGTTAATTAGTGCTTTCTTCGCTAATGACGGTGGCGCACTCATTCTGACGCCGATTGTGTTAGCCATTATGCGCACGTTAAACGCCAACAAACGCGTTATCTTTCCATTTATCATCGGCTGTGGCTTTATCGCGGACACGACTTCCCTACCTTTCACCATCAGCAACTTAGTGAACATCATCTCTGCCGACTATTTCTCTATCGGCTTTATCGATTATGCGCTTCACATGATGATTCCGAACCTCTTTGCATTGGGAAGTAGCATTGTAGTTTTATGGTTGTATTTTCGAAAAGCCATCCCACAACAATTCCATACTGAAGACTTAGTTGCACCACAAACAGTGATTAAAGACCAGAAACTATTCCGTTGGTCATGGATTGCGTTAATCATCTTATTCATCGGTTATTTAAGCAGTGCTTTTACCCAACTCCCTGTGTCCGTTATCGTAGGCATCGTCGCGCTCATCTTACTGCTCATCTCAGCACGTTCAAAGGCAGTTGACACACGCCACGTACTTAAAGGCGCACCGTGGAATATCGTTCTCTTCTCGCTAGGTATGTATCTCGTCGTCTTTGGAGTGAAAAATGCAGGGCTAACCGAATTGCTTGCGCACGGTCTACGCTACTTATCTGATCAAGATCCTTTCGCTAGTGTAATGGGGATGGGCTTTCTGTCAGCAATCATGTCTTCTATCATGAATAACTTGCCGACTGTCTTTATCAACGTGTTAGCGATCGACGAACTACATCTCACTGAGCCCATTCAGTCTGCCTTAGTTTACGCAAATATTATCGGTTCAGAACTCGGTCCGAAGATCACACCGATAGGCTCACTGGCGACGTTACTTTGGCTTCACGTGTTGAGTAAAAAGGGTATCAAGATAAGCTGGGGTGTCTACTTCAAAACAGGCATCGTCATTACTATTCCTGTACTCGTCATGACATTATTAGGATTATATTTAACATTATTGTTGTGGTGAGTGGTTTAAAAAATGTGTGTTTCTGAGCCGCTTCTTTGTCAGATTTTTAAAAGAAGCGGTTATCTATCTTCGCATTTCCCTTTCTCATCGACATGCTTTATAATAAAGCTTAATCCACTCTCATCAAGACAGAACATGACAAGAAGGTAATGACGATGACGCAATATCCAACTAAAGAAGAATTTCAACAACACGAAAAGTTAAATGAAAATAGCCTTAATAGCGTTAATGACAAATTAAATCAACTTCCCTCCGTTATCGAAGACAAAATCACTATCGCAATGAACGAAATGGAATTAAAGATGCTGGCTGAGTTTAAATCAATGAGAAACAGCCTCATTTCTTGGTCATTAGCCGGTTGTAGTATTCTAATAGCCTTTGCGGGGTTAATCGCTCGTATACTCAGTTTGTTTTAAAGATACATGATTAACTTTCTGCTACAAAACCACTCTCCGTTATTCAATCCAACAAATATACTTTTTACCATTCAACAACTATAGAACCTTAACTGACACTATCCTATCGCGAGACAACTTATTGAAAAGAGGTTATACACCATGAAAGTACTCCGACTCATTATAACTCCCTTGAATCACTTTAAGAACCAAACACTAGATATCGACTTTACAGCTAGCCAACCTTTCAATCCAAACTTTCCAGAAGAAAGACTCACACGTATTAACCACTACATTTATGCGCTAAATACTGTGGCATTCATAGGTATAAATGCTTCAGGGAAGACGACAACGCTAAATATTATTAAAAGTTGCTTTGATTTATTCCTTAATCGTGGGAGCTTAAATACCTATCCTCAATTTCTCACTCATTTTGACGATAACGTTACCTGTACGTTATATATCGCTCACGAGACTACTATTTACCGGGCTCAAGTGCGAATTAGTAAAACGGATAAAGATTGTTATATCACTGAAGAACATATTTCTAAAAGAAGACTTAACGCTAAAGTAAAACGGAGAAATGTCTTTCAACCTGAGCTGTATAAAGATGTTTATAAAGTGAAATACAATCATCTTCATCAAAAGTATTCCGTTTTCCCAACGTTATGCTTAGATATTTCTAAACCTGTGTTACTTGAATACGATTCCTCTTTATCAGATAAAAAATTAATCGATTTTTTAATTGAAACATCAAACCAACAATTCTTAGAACATCTCGATCACTCTATTGAATATTATTCAGTTGACACTAGCTTTAAGGAACACACTACTATCACTTTAAAGTACAAGAATAGACGAGAGCCTTTATATTTATCAGAGGATACGCTTCATCAGTATATTTCACTAGGCACGAGAAAAGTGCTGACTTTACTCTATTACGTTATTCAAATTCTAAAAAGTGGTGGTTATCTTATAGTAGATGAAATAGGAGATCATCTTGATCAACGCATCATACTTGATATGTTAGATTTCTTCTTAACTCAGTCTAACCGTACAGGTGCTAGCTTGCTATTTAGCACACATTATATCGAATTACTCGACTTGATTACTCGTAAAGATAGCATTTATATTACACGCAACCAATATAGTATTGACGTTCAGCGTTATACTAGTTTATTAAGTGATGATGAAGCAGAAAGTATGGAGCTTAGCGATGTGTTTATAAGTGGTTATATCGAGACTTCTCCTCGTTACGTAGATCATCTCGCTATTAGAAAAAACGTAGAGATGCTTGTAAAAGAGGAGTCAATAAAACTATGAAATTACAGATAGATACAACACATCCTATAGCAGTAATATGCGAAGGTGAAAGTGAAAAAATAATTATTGAAACTTTACTTGAAAAGGACTTACTTTTATTTTCTCGAAATCATTTAATAGAAGAAAAAATATTAATTAATGACTATCGTAACCCTAACAAATTCGTGAAAAAGTTTCTCGGATCTAACTACTACAACTTTATATCAATTATTCTAGTAGTTGATACTATCCAGAATTTTAAAATTCCATCCTCATATTTAAAAAATATCAAAGCCAAAATCTTTATCTTAACTCAACCAGAAATTGAAATTTTAATGATTTTGGCTTTAGGCCTTTTTAAAGATTATCAAAAGGAAAAGTCCCGACATCACTTAAAGCCTTCCACATACCTAAAAATGAAACTACGCAGACCAGTTAAATCTTCACATTTTATCACGCAATTTTATCAACAATACGACCTCTTGAATGCTATTAATTTATATCATCACATCAGACCTAATAAAAAAAGTTACTCTATTAAAAATCTCCTAAAGTAAATCAAGTCCGTTCTCTCCTGTGAACACTTAATGACTTTTACCACATGGAAACGCTTCCTGTGTTTGACCTCTCATCAGATAGTTTAAATAAATAACGTAAGACATTATGAACGTTGATGAAGCATTAAAGGAGGTTGCTTTATGAAATATATTGTAGTAGGAAGTTCTCACGCAGGATTTGAAGTTGTTCAAACATTATTGAAAGAAGATAAAGAAGCAGAAATTCATCTCTTCGAACGTGGCGACAAACCTTCTTTCCTCTCTTGCGGTATTCAAAGCTACTTAGAAGATATCTCCCCATCACTTGATTCACTCCACTATGCGACGGCAGATTCTTACGCTAAACAAGGCGTTAATGTTCACATCAATAGTGATGTGGTTGATTTAGATACAGACAATAAGACGATTTCAGTTAATGAAGATGGCAAATCTACAGAATATAGCTATGACAAATTATTCTTAAGCCCAGGTGGCGAACCGGTTGCCCCACCAATTGAAGGTATCAATGATTACAAAGGTGTTTACTTCATGCGTGGTCGTGAATGGGCTGGCGAAATCAAAGCACGTATGCAAGCTGCGAAGAAAGCCGTTGTCGTTGGTGGCGGCTACATCGGTATCGAAGCGGCTGAAGCCTTTGCGCAAGCAGGCATTGATACGAAAGTTATCGACGTAAACGACCGTATTCTTGCGACATATTTAGATGAAGAATTTACGCGTATTCTTGAAGATAACGCTAAGTCACATGGTCTCGACTTTGTCGGTGGCGAGTACGTTCAACGTATCGAGGGTGATAACGACGGTAATATCACTCAAGTGGTAACAGATAAAAACACGTACGAAGCTGACACAGTGATCTTCGCAGTGGGCGTGAAACCTGCGACAGAATGGTTAGATGGTAAGATTGAACTTGGTGACAAAGGTGTAATTAATATTGATGAACATCTTCAAACATCTGCCAAAGACGTATATGCAGGTGGTGACGCAACACTTATCCCTTACGCACCTACTAATGAAGAACGCTATATTGCCCTAGCGACTAACTCTCGCCGTCAAGGTGTGATAGCAGCTAAAAATATGGCCGGTAAACAATTGAAGATGCCGAAAGTGTCAGGTACGTCCGGCTTAAGTCTCTTTGACTATAAATTCGGTCAAACAGGACTTCATGAGACGGAAGCGGATAGTTATGACGGCAATCTTGGCGCAACATTCGTTCAAGAACCGATCAGACCGAAATTCATGCAAGATGACGCAACTGTTCACATGAAGATTATGTACGACAAAGACAGTCATCGCATTCTCGGTGGTCAATTGATGTCTAAAGAAGATATGGTCGAATCTATCAACACACTTTCTGTTGCTATTAACGCAGGTTGGACACTCGAACAACTTGCGATGGTCGACTTCTTCTTCCAACCTGACTTCGACCGACCTTGGAACTACCTCAACGTACTTGCTCAAGAAGCGTTAGGCGACACATTCGGTAGTGACCAAATGCTCTTCTAGTTGAGTAGATGAAAGTTATATAAATTATGAGTCCAAGTTGAATTCACTTTTCAATTTGGTCTCTTTTTTTGATTAGGTAAAATTCACCGCCCTTTCCCCTTTCTGCATAAAACTCCCCTAAACACACGATATAATTTAAATTCACACTGACTGATATCTCCGTTTATTAAAAATTTCTTAATTTTACCAACTTTTTTATGAAAAGTCATCTTATTTTCTATTATTTTGTGTTACCATATTTTTGAATATCATTTTACATAAATAGGGGTGATTGACATGAAATGTCCAAATTGTGGACAGCCAGTAGATGAACAAGATATCTTCTGTGGCGAATGTGGGACAAAGTTAAAAGACCCGTCTACAGATAAATCCGCTTCTTCTACTGATAAAGACAAAGCACATACTCAAGCAGAAACTTCAAACACATCTCAAGAACATAAAGAGCATCTAGTAAAGACTGACAACGAGCAACACGCAACGCATCGCTACGATCAAGAAGGAACAACCTCTAATCAGGCACGTTCCGAATCACAGAATCATCAAGCGCAAGATCATCAACCTCAAGACAATCAGCAAGCAACATACAAACAGCGACCTCATCAGAATAATTCACAGCAACAGAACAACTCACAACCAACTCAGAATCACCACACAAATTCACAATCTTCTCAGAATCAACAACCTCAAGGGGCTGATTTCAAGCAACACTCAACAGATATATTTAACGAAATGAAAGACTTCTTTAGAACGGCATTTACGCGACCTGACCAAATCATTTCTAGTTCTAAATCATTTAGCGCTAAAACACTAGTAACATTGTTAGTTGCTGGATTCATACTTATGGCGATATTCCTTGGAATTATATTCCCAACTAGCCTGTTACAAGAATTTGATGTTGATAAAGGACAAGCAGTTATCAAATTCGTATTCTATGTACTCATCGGTTTAGTTGTCTTATTCTTTGTGACATATTTATTGTTACTTATGATTAATGTAAAAATTTCATTAACGAAATTTTTATCAGAGTTCGTATTAATTAATACCTTACCTGTACTTATATTCTTTATAGGTTGTCTATTAATGTGCATGCACGCATTTTCAATCTCAATTACAGTTCTTATATTGTCATTATTAATGCTTATGGTGACACCTGTATACTTGCTGACGAAGAATAGTCATCAACATCAACTACGTATGCCAGTAATCTATGCAATACTCATCTATTTTATTATCATTGCGCTTATTTTACGTATTTTAGCTGAAAGCATACTCACTGGACTTATCGGAGAAGCTTCAGAATCACTGAACGAACTATTCAATCAGTCATCTAACGACTATGGTTACTAATTAAAGGAGGTATCTTATGAATTTCTGTGGTAACTGTGGTGCACGAGTCAAAGAGGGGCAGAAGATTTGTACCCAATGTGGGAAGCCTCTCAACTCAAAGCGTCACTCAGACACACAATCGAACCACAACCAAGATACAACCGACCGTAATCGATCACAGCATGATTCAAATCAACAACGTTCGCAATCTAAATCTTCGAACAAACGATTCTGGATTATCTTAATTATTATCGTATTAATCCTAGCTGCTTTGTTCGCTGCTTATAAAATCATTAGTTCACAGCTTTCTGCTAAAAAAGAAAGTGAAACGATTGCGCATGATATTCGAAAAGGTAAGACTGGAGATTTGTCTAAGCATTTAAAGTCTGACGGTAAACACTTGTCTAAGACTGAAACGAAAGCTTGGTACAGATATATCAAACAAGAAGACAGTCCATCACGCATTGCCGATGAAGTAGAGACTGTTGGTAAGAAGATGACCAAGCATAACTACCATCAAATGGGCGTTTCTTCAGGCGATCAAAACGTGATGAATGTGAAACGTGATGGTAAGCAGTATGGCATTTTCAAAAAATACGCGTTCGAAGTTCCTAAACAACAAGTGACAATTGATCCTGACGACTCAGGCGAATTGAAATATGAGTATAATGAAAAAACGCGTAAATCCAACCTGACAGAAGAGAACACTAAAACATTAGGTTCTTTCCCATTAGGTATTTATGACCTTAAAGCACAACAAGACGTCGATGGTAAGAAATTTAAAGGCGGACTTTCAATTGATATGTCAGCTAATGAGCCACAAGCCGAGACGAATTTTAAACAAAAACGCTTTACAGTCTCAATTGACTCAAGCTCATACGACTCTGACTCACTCAAACTTTACATCAATGGTAAAGAACAAAGTGACTTTGATGAATATGAAGATGAAGAATTCGGCCCTTACTCCCCAGACGATAAAGTCGAAGTATATGCGACTACAAAAGTCGAGGGTAAAGTATTCAAATCTAACACTGAGAACGTCTCAAGCCCTAGCGGTGGCGATAAGTCAACAACTGTCGAGCTCACTTTCGACGACGATGCGATTGACGAACACGAAGAGAAAGAGCTAGACAAGAAGTTAGATGACGATGACGACGATGATGACAGCAGTAGTTCTAGTTCAAGTCATACATCAGTGACACGTGACAATGTCATCGATAAAGTTGAATCTTACGAAGGTCATAAGCTAGATACTGATGAATACACTTACCAAGAACCTGAGAAGCATGGCGACACTTGGGGCTTCTCTTTCACGGATAAAGATGGCGACCTCGCTGGATCATACAAGATTGATGCAGATGATGGTTATGTCACAGAATACGATGAAGATGGAGAAGAAGTTTCCTCAGGTTATTAAACTTTAGGTAAAAGTAGTTTCCAATTTCGATGTTAAAATTAAAAAAAGCTCGTAGATCGCTTGAAACGGCATCTACGAGCTTTTAATTATGGTACGATTTTTAATTTATTGTTGCTTACTCCAATTGTTGGTAAATCGTATCATCAACGAGAATTTCCACATTATCATGTTGATGCAAAATTGAAGCTGGCAGCGCTTCTGAAACTTTGCCTTCAATCAATTGTTGAATCGCATTCGCTTTTTTGTCTCCAAACGCTAGAAGAATAATACGTTTCGCTGACATAATAGAACCTAAGCCCATAGAAATGGCTTGTGTCGGCATATCCTCTGTACGTTCAAAATGAACTTTATTCGCATTAATTGTAGATTCTGTTAAATCTACTACACGCGTTTTACTCTCAAATGAAGCACCTGGTTCATTGAATCCAATATGCCCATTCTCTCCGATACCTAGTAGCTGAATATCGACAGGGCCTTCCGCTTCTAACTGTGCTTCGTAATCTTCAATTTCCCGGGAAATATCCTCTGCTTTACCGTTCGGCACGTGGATATTCTCAGTGACCCAGCTTGAATTATGATTAAATAAGTTCTCCTGCATATACGTATGGTAACTATCTTTGTCGCCTTCACCTAGGCCTACATACTCATCCAAATTGAACGTATGCACCTCAGATAAATCCGTTTGATTCAAGTTGATCAATTCAACTAAGTCAGGATAGACCTCTAACATCGTGTCTCCTGTAGCTAATCCTAACGTCGTCTGAGGATGTGCTTTTACTTGTTTAATAATTTCAATTGCAGCGTATTCACTTGCTACACGCTTGTTCCCCATATTCAATATCTTCATAAAATCACCTTTTCCCTTAATTTATCATTAAATCCCTAAATATTCTTCAATTTCATTTTTGGAAGAAGGACAGAAATCTACTTGATTTCGTTGTCCTTCCCCCGCAAGGCTGGCTAGATTTCGAAAAAGGTAATCTACCCTTTTCGAATTCAGCCAGCTACTGCGACGTTTAACATGTCTTATATATTAAGATGAGACGCTGTATATAAGTTTCTTAAACAAACTCAACACTAACTTCCCGCCACCTCCGATTACTTTAAATATACCGTTTATGAAATTGTTAATCAATATAACTAATGATTTTGAAAATACTTTTCACAAATAATTATAGTCACAACCTCGCCCTCCACCAACGTACACTTGCGCATTTCATTAAATATAAATTTTAACAGTTATGCATTCATAACAATCATCTACGGACTATTCCCCACACCGCTTCAATCTAGTGTTACCTTTATTACAGAGTTGAAATACTCTTAGGGAGGTGACTGATATGGTCAAAAAGATTATTGCGGTAATTAAATCAATTCTTGCTCCATTTGTATCAGGTGGCTTCCAAGATAAGTAATTTCAACTGAGTGACTGATAACTCTTTTTCAATATCGTAAAGATGCAGTCGAGGTTTTTTATTCATCCATGTTTCTACCTCGGCTGTATTTTTCTGTCTTGTTTTCGCAATTACATAACCTTCGTACTCTATGCTGCACACTCTATTCTCGAACCCTCACATCCCTAACTAACTATTCTGTTTACGCATTAATATTTTTATTATAAAAGTTGTTGTCACAAGCAATATGTTTCACATCAATTTTACCCAACTAGTATACTTGAAATAGCTTAACAAAGGAGTGATAGGTATGAGCACTTTCTCTAATGAAGAAAAGGTGCAGATCTTATCAGACATTGTGGCAATAAATACAGTGAATGATAACGAACTAGAGGTATGTCAATACTTACAGGACCTCTTCAAACAACATGGTATTGATTCTCGTATCCAAGAACTAGATGAGCATCGTGGAAACTTAATTGCCGAAATTGGCGAAGGTTCACCAGTACTTGGTATTTCTGGCCATATGGACGTCGTTCCTGAAGGTAAGCACGAACAGTGGACGTACGATCCTTTTACTCTAACAGAAGATGACGGCATGCTATATGGTCGCGGTGCAGCTGATATGAAATCAGGGCTTGCTGCTTTAGCCATCGCAATGATTGAGATTAAAGAGAACGATTTACTGAAGAAAGGTCGCATTAAATTTATCGCGACTTCAGGTGAAGAGAAAGCACAGCTCGGTTCACAGAAAGCGTACGAAGCTGGTGAAATGGATGAGGTTGACGCCCTAGTTATCGCTGAACCTTGTCAGAACATGCTCGTAATTGCTCACAAAGGTTCCATGGACTACCGCATTATCTCTAAAGGGCACGCTGCACATAGTTCTATGCCTGTAATTGGTAAAAATGCGATACTACCGCTTATTGATTTCGTTAAAGATATCGACGACGCTTACCATCAAATTATTAAAGGTAATCGCAGTCAGTCGCTCAATTTAAGTGGTATGTACGATAAACTTGCGCCACAACTTCCTCAATCTATCGATCCAGAATATGTCAAAGACGTTATCGAAGGATTAGTGATTAGTAACACAGTCATTTCAGGCGGTACACAAGTCAACTCTGTACCTGACACTGCAGAAGCTGAATTCAATATTCGTACAATTCCAGAATACAATAATGAGAAAGTGAAACAACTCTTTAACGAGACGTTAGATAAACACAACCAAAATGGTGCTGACCTTGAAAGCGATCTTTATCTTGACTTGGAATCTGTGCTTACGAATGGTGACAATGACCTTGTGAAATATGGTAAATCCATCGCAGATCGTAAGTTCAATGATAATTTCAAAGCAGCACCAACTGTTGCGATTACTGATGCGTCTAACTTACTACGCGACAAAGATGAGAACTTCCCATTCATCGTGTTTGGTCCTGGTGAGAACCCACATCAAATCGATGAATGTGTGCGTAAAGATAAATATCTCGACTTCACTGAGTATTATGTAGAGCTCTTTACGACTTATCTTGAAAATAGCTAACGTGTTAAATAAGCTACTTTATTTTTCAATATCTTAACTCTCTTAATATGAAGTAAAACGCCCCTCGCTATATGATGTAGTGAGGGGCGTTTTGTATGTCGATAGTTCCCGCCATCGAAATTGAGTTAAGGTGAACGTCTTTCTACCGCAGACGAAAGCGATAATACCCCAGACACTTTCTACAATGAACTTATATTGGATCTCTCCCCTCTTCTCTCCACACCGCTCAACATACAAAAACACCCCACAGCTGGAGTGTGCGCTCCAACTATGAGGTGCATCGCACTTAAATTATGCTTTTTGTGCCTTCTTCTCAGCTTTTTTAGCTGCTTTCTCACGTTTACGTTCTTCACGTAATTTCTTACGCATTTTCTTATTGATTTTTTGTGCATTTTTATAATATTTACTTTCGAAGTAACTAGATGAACCAATGTAATAGAAGATTAACGCAACAATCGCAATGACTAAGAAGTCATATGGATAATGGATTAAGTTGATACCTTTGAATTCTTTACTACCAATGAATGATAGTAATGCAAGAATCACTAAGTACACGATTATCCATAAACTACCGCCGATTTGTTTCGTCGTATTCTTCCAGTTCATTTTATACTCGTAGAAGAAATATATCGGTAAACCGAGAATAATAATAAAGATAACTTCTGCTGTCGTTGGCCACATAGCCCAATAGATAGCAAGTGAAGCCAAGACGAATGAGAATGGTGCCATAAATTTCAACATACCTGCTCTGAATGGGCGATGTAGCTTAGGACCCATTTTACGTAAAGCAATAACCGTCGTAGGACCTGTAAGATAGGCTACTAACGTTGCTGTTGAAATTACGCTGGCTAACGTACCCCAGTCACGGAATAACGTTACCATCACCATACTGATAATCGCGTTAAAGGCAATCGCAATACGTGGAATGTTGTATTGCTTGTTAATCTTACCTAAGAATTTAGGAATATGACCATTCTGTTCCATCGCTTGTAACACACGGCCTGTGACAGCTACGAATGACACACCTGTACCGAATGGTGAAACCACCGCTTCAATATAAAGCAGAATGGCGAGCCAGTTCAAGCTCAATAAGATCGCCATGTCAGCGAATGGTGAGTTGAAGTTAATACCACTCCAACCATGTTCGTGTAACATACCTGTTGGCATAGACGTGATAAACGTACTTTGTAGGATGATGTAAAGCACGGCACTGATCACGAGTGAAATCACTACGCCACGTGCGATATTCTTCTCAGGTTTGTACACTTCAGACCCCATATTAATGATCGTCTGGAAAGCGTTGAATGAGAAGATAATCCCTGAGGCAGTTGTTGCCGCAAAGATTGGCGCACTACCATATGGCATAAACTGATTAATAGAGTGACCATAGTTACCTGTATGGAAACCAGATAACATTAACATGATAATCGTTAATAATGGCACACCTAATTTAAATACTGAAATTAAGCTTGTAAATGATGTTAAAAGTTTCACTGACCAATAGTTAAGTAATGAGAAGACCGCGATAATCGCATAAACAGCGATTAATCCTACGGTACTGATTTGGCCATTGTGCATTAAATGACCCATGAACTTCGCCCAGTCCCAAGGCCAAGAACTCATGTATTGAACAGCAGATACTGCTTCGATCGGAATGATAGTAACCAATGACACCCAGTTCGCCCATGAAGCGATAAAGCCGAGTAACGAACCGTGCGTATATTGCGCGTAGTTACTCATTCCACCGGATTGCGGGAACATGACACCAATCTCGATATAGTTATATGCGATTGTCCCGATAACGATGAAACCAATAATCCATGAGAGGATCGCAGCTGGTCCTGCTATAGATGATGCTTCCCAAGCACCAAAGAGCCAGCCCGAACCAATTAACGAACCGAGTCCGAGTAATATAAGTTGCGGTAAATTAATCTTACCTTTGTGTTTATCTTGTGACATAATAACTCCTATTTCTTTTATATTCATGATAGTCAAGGCACTGCGAATCGTTAACGATTATACAATGCATTGCATACTTTGCTATTATACTCTAAAACGCAATATCGTCAAATCAACGTCCATAGCAGATGAGTTATTCATTCCATTGTATTAATATACTAAATAATGGCTTTGAATGCATATCCTTCAACTATGTAGGAGCCCGCTTAAACACTTGTTGTCAGCATTATAATAGATAATTTTTACACGTTACTAAAATATGCATTAAAGTGCATTCATTGTAAGCGCTTTTACAAATTAAAATATCTTTCAAACTACTAGAGCGCCAGTGTTTATAGCGTTTTTATAAGTTATCTAGGGTGAATTTTACACTTTTAACTAAAATCTAAATAGAAAAAGTAGTATACGCATCAAAACAGTAAAAGTTCTTGCGCATACTACTTCAAAACATGTAACTCAAATCATGATAATTCATCATTTGTCTATTCTATTGTAGATAAATGTGCCGAACATGACGCTCTTACTTACGGAATTTCTCGTCAATTGTGTCGTTATTAATATCGTTAAGTCGATCCACACTCACATGGCTACCTTTCTTATAATTGAGACGATGTTTATTCGCTTGTTTCTCTTTGTAATCTTCAAGCGGTATCATCTTGAAGTGTGCTTTACCTTTATGTGTCTTCGCGTTCTGAGGCTCATAATGTGTCACGACTGCACGCCATTTCACATTCTTCACTTTCGTCTTCGCATTTTTATCTAAATCAAAGTGTAGGTTACCGCCGAGAATATTGTTCTCATCGCCTGTCGCTTGGCCGTTAAGGAAGTTACCTAACGAGTACGCAACAAGTGTCTTATTACCGTCTTTCCCTTTCATCCACTGCATAGGTTGAATGACGTGAGGATGTGTACCGATAATGACATCTGCACCTTGATCGGCAATGTAATGCGCGTAGTCTTTCTGCTTATCAGTGACCTTATGCGTGCCTTCTTTACCCCAGTGGGCTGACACCATCACGACATCGCTGACTTTCTTCGCTTGCGCAATATCTTTCTTGATGAGCTTTTTATCGAAACGGTTGATATTATATTGGTGATCTGGCTGGATACCGTTCGTGCCATATGTATAGCTGACGAGCGCCACCTTCGTACCATTGACGTTCTTTACCGTAATATGGTCACGCTCTTTCTGGCTACGATATGTACCTGTGTAGGTCGCTTGGTCTTTCAAATGATCCCAAATACTGAGCTCATTGTACAAACCACTCATCCCTTGGTCGAGCGCGTGGTTGTTAGAGCCATTGACGAGGTTGAAACCTGTATCGATTATGTCTCCTGCCACTGCACTTGGTGTGTTAAAACGCTTAAAACCATGGAAAGGCTTGTCATCTCCACCCATTGGCGATTCTTGGTTGATAAAGGAAATGTCTGCTGATGACATACGCTGCTTCAAAGGTTCATACATCGGTTTAAAATCATAAGAACCATCGACTTGGCGGGCATCATTGTAGACCGCTGGGTGAATCAAATTGTCTCCCACTGCTTCTACAGAGATCTCATCATCTTTCGCGCATGCTTGAGAAAAACCCATGACGCCTATGCACAAAACAAATAATATGATTGAAGTAAATAATTTCCTCATTAACTTTATCTCGCTTTCTATATATTTTATAAAAGTAAATCTTATCCTTAATATAACAAAAACATAAAATAAGTATAGTCTTTTTATGAAAATAGTTAAAAAAGCCTACAGTTTCTTGCGCTGAGGAGTAGGGTAAAATGAGAACTAAGAATGAATTAATCGAGGAGTGACGAATAAGTGGAATATTTAACATATGGAAATCACAAAGAACAATTTATTGAAGTTTATCAGACTGACGATAATGCAAATTGGTTAGCTGTCGTGCATGGTGGCTATTGGCGTCAACGTATTGGCGTAGAAAAGATGCATCCCTTTGTGGAAAAACTCGTTCATCTCGGCTTCAATGTCGTAAATATTGAATACCGTCGTGGTGAACACCCGTGGCCAACGCCAGAAACAGATGTGCAACAAGCGCTTGAAACATTCAAGTCGTCTGAGTACTTCCCTGCAGAAGGTCAGCTCACTGTTATCGGTCATTCAGTTGGAGGTCAACTGGCGTTCAACAATGCGCAATATGCCGACTACATCGTGGCACTCGGTCCAGTGACAGATGTGAAATTCACACACGATCATCATCTCGGTGACGATGCAGCACTTGAATACTTTGGTGATGCGTCAGATGAGACATTATACCAAGCTTCACCTCTTTCACGTTTACCTCTAAATGTGCCTACGCTTATCCTTCATGGGGTAGACGATGACAAAGTACTCATCGATACAACTTTCGATTATATTGAACAGAACGAGGGCGATGTAATTGATTTACTTGCACCCGCCAAGCTTGACCACATGGTAGCGATTGAACCCGATATGCCGTTCTTCGATCATATGGTAGACTGGATTCGTAATCATTCTTTATAACAGAATCGTAAGTCGAACATATGAGGAGAACGACAAGTGAAACCGGTATACTTTAACCACGATGGTGGCGTAGATGATTTAGTTTCATTATTTTTATTACTTCAAATGGAAGAAATTGAGTTAATTGGTGTTAGCGTGATTGGTGCGGATAGTTACATTGAACCTGCCGTCAGTGCATCGGAAAAAATTATTCAACGCTTCGGCCACCAACCTATTGAAGTGGCCGCTTCGAAAGCACGAGGCAAGAATCCTTTTCCAAAAGAGTGGCGCATGCATGCGTTCTTCGTAGATGCACTACCCGTCTTAAATGAACATTACGAAACTAACGACAAGGATATCACAACGCATGTAGAAGCCTATCAAGATATTATTGATAAAGTAACACAGAGCGAAGAACCGGTAACATTGCTATTTACTGGTCCATTAACTGATTTAGCGCAAGCACTCACAGCAGACCCAACCATCACTTCACAAATCGAACGTTTAGTATGGATGGGCGGCACCTTCCTCGACAAAGGTAACGTCGAAGAACCTGAACATGACGGCACTGCAGAGTGGAACGCATTCTGGGATCCCGAAGCTGTCGCAACGGTCTTTAACTCAGATATCGAAATCGATATGGTCGCATTAGAAAGCACGAATCAAGTTCCTTTAACGTGGGAAGTGCGTCAAATGTGGGCACGTGAACGTCAGTATATTGGCGTCGAATTTCTAGGAGTGAGCTACGCTGCGATGCCACCGTTAACACACTTCCAAACCAACTCTACTTATTTCTTATGGGATGTGCTCACGACCGCGTATACCGACGAAGCTTCCCTCGCTCATAAACATACGGTCAAAGCATCGGTGGTAATAGAAGGTCCAAGCCAAGGTCGCACGTATATCGATAAGACGGACGGTCGTTTAGTAGGTGTCGTCGATGATGTAGATCGTGACGACTTCTTCCGTTACATTACCGATTTAGCTAAAAAAGCAGAATAAAACGAGAGAAATTAGTTGAATGTAGCCCAACGCGGTAGCTGTCTGAATTCGAGATGGCTATCGCTTTCTCGAACTCTAGTCACCCTCGCGGGGGAAGGACATCGAAATCACAGATTTCTGTCCTACTCTCAAACAAGGGAAAGTCGTTAAATAAAAACAATATAGTACTTTCCCCCCCACACTAAAAGGTCCTTAATTGAGCCATTTCAGACTCAATCAAGGACCTCTTTCATTTTACTAATAAGATATTAGGTTTGCTTACTCATCTTCTTATAACCTGGACGAACGAAGATCATCGCCACAATACCGATCACCGCTGATACTACAGCTGAAATAAACATTGATTTATAGCCATAAGATGATACGAGAATACCTGTTAACGTTGGCGCGATAATTGTCGCTGAGTTAACGAAGAAGTGTGTAATACCTCCGTATGTACCTGCATTCTTAGGTGCAGTATCAATAACGACAGCCCAGTATACCGCATTCGGTAAGAAGAGGAATGCTACCCCTAACATCATTAAGAACATAATCATCGGTACACTATTTGTCGTAGGAATAATCAAGAAACAAATCGCTGCAAGAATCATACCAAAGATCGATAATCCTGAACGTGCAATCCATAAGTTTCCTGTCTTCGTACGTAACCAGTCAGATAAACGACCACCGAAGTAAGCTGTAAAGACAGCACCGATCCAAGGAATCATACCTAAATACCATAGTGAATGGATTTCAAAGTGGTACTCGTCTTGTAAGTACTTTGGCGTCCAAGTTAAGACTAAGAAGTTGATGTATTGGAAGCCGAAGTAACCAATTGTATTACAGATAAGCGTTGGACTCTTGAAGAAGTGATACCAACGTTCGTTAGAACTATCTTCCGTTTCCACTGTCTTCTCACCTGAGAATGTATCGTCAGTCGAACGGATGGCTGCCAACTCTTCTTTCGATACTTTTGGATGATCTTCTGGATAGTTCGTAAACATCTTACTCCAAATAATCACCCAAACGATACCGAGCGCACCCATTAATATGAATAGTACACGCCAAGTTGTTACAGATAATAAGAATGATGCGATAGGCGCTGTGATTAACGCACCTAGTGGAACCCCGATTAAACCTAATGCTGAAAGTAAGCCACGTTCTTTCGGAGCAGCCCAGTTCGCGTTCGTCTTGTTCATCGTAGAGAATAACGGCCCTTCAGAGAATCCGAAGAGGACACGTAAGACGCCGAAACCTGCAAGTGCTGAACCACCGAAGACAGCGAGTCCGAGTTCACCTGCGAAAGCCATGGCCATTTCAAATACAGACCATAACGTACCTGCGACGATCCAAACGAATTTAGGTCCTTTCTTATCTGATAAGATACCCCCGAATAATGAACCGAGCATGTAACCATAACCGAAATAACCAAGAATTGAGTCCCATGCGACTTTGTCGAAACCAAATTCTTTAATAATGTCAGCTTGGGCATACGAAATTGAACCACGGTCAATGTAGTTAATCATAGTCATGAGTACAATCATCGTGATGATGACATAACGATATTTTTTCATGTTCCCCACCCTTTGTTTGTCAATTTACTGAGAATTCTTAATCTTTCTATATGTATAAAACTACAATAACCTTAAATGAAAGCGCTGTCAATTATGAATAAGTTATCATGTTGTATCAGTTTTTACGTAAAAAGTAATCATTCCTCCCTTTTACAACGTGAAAAATCCCTCCAACAAAGCGTCTGATAACACTTCGTCAGAGGGATTCATCGTTCATTATTTTACAACTGACCTATTCTATTGAATAGTACCCGCATCTTCATCATGCACCCCATGTTTGTAATAGTCGACATATTGAGGTGCTAAAGGTTCTTTTCCTAGAATAATATCTGCTGCTTTCTCAGCTAACATCAACACTGGAGAGTGGATGTTACCGTTTGTTGTACGTGGCATGGCAGATGCGTCAACGACACGTAAGTTCTCCATACCGTAAACTTTCATAGTGAGTGGATCTACAACAGCCATTGGATCATCTTTAGGTCCCATCTTCGCACTACAAGATGGATGTAATGCTGTTTCACCGTCGTTCTTAACCCATTCAATAATTTCTTCGTCTGTTTGTACATCAGGTCCTGGAGAAATTTCGCCTGCATCAAATGGTTTAAGAGCAGGTTGTGATAGGATATTACGTGCAACTTTGATTGCTTCGATCCATTCACGCTCATCTTCTTTCGTTGATAAGTAGTTGAAGACGAAATCTGGATGTTCAAATGGATCTTTAGATTTGATCTTCAAGCTACCGCGTGAATTAGAGTACATTGGTCCCACGTGAACTTGGTAACCATGTTCTGTCTTCGCTTTCTGACCATCATAACGTACCGCTAATGGTAAGAAGTGGAACATCAAGTTAGGATAGTCGACATCATCGTTTGAACGGACGAAACCGCCACCTTCGAAGTGGTTCGATGCAGCTGCACCTTTACGGCCTAGAATCCATTGTAAACCGATGAGTGGCATCTTGAGTTTATTCAAGCTTGGTTGCATAGACACAGGTTTCTTACAAGCGTGTTGAATGTAGACTTCAAGATGGTCTTCAAAGTTCTCTCCGACACCAGGAAGGTGGATGCGTGGTTCAATACCGATTGAGCGGAGATGCTCTGAATCACCGATACCTGAGAGTTGAAGAAGTTGTGGTGTATTGAATGCGCCACCTGAAAGGATAACTTCTTTCGCATTCACTGTATGTTCTTTACCATTTTTCTTGTAAGTTACGCCTGTCACACGACGACCTTCGAAGTTTAAACGTGTAACGAATGCACGTGTTTCAACATTTAAGTTAGGACGTTTCATCGCGGGTCTCAAATAGGCTCTTGAAGCTGACACACGACGACCATGATGGACTTGGCTGTCGAATGGACCAAAGCCTTCTTGTCTGAAACCATTGACGTCCGGCGTCTTTTTATAACCCGCTTCAACTGCTGCATCAAAGAACGCTTGGAATAACGGGTTCTTTGCAGGTCCACGTCTGAGCTTGATCGGACCATGTAAGCCACGGATTGGGTCATTCTTCTCTGCACCAAATGTTGTCTCTAAACGTTTGAAGTAAGGTAAGCAGTGGGCATAATCCCAAGTTTCCATACCTTTAGGTGCTCCCCAACCTTCGTAGTCCATTGGGTTACCACGTTGATAAATCATACCGTTGATAGAACTTGAACCGCCGAGTACTTTACCACGTGCGTGAGAAACTTTACGGCCATTCATATGTGGTTCTTTATTTGTAGAGTAAATCCAATCGTAGAATTTATTACCTGATGGATACATCAAGGCTGCTGGCATTTGAATAAGTAAATCCCAAGGATAGTCACTACGTCCTGCTTCAAGAACGAGCACTTCTTTCGTACCGTCTGCAGTCAAGCGGTTACCGAGTACTGAACCGGCACTACCGCCACCGATAATAATATAGTCATATTGCTTGTCTGTGTGTTGATTCGCCATACTTTCTATAACCCTCCTAGTGAAATACGCTGTTCTACGTTACTTTGCTTGTTTATATTTTTAAAATGAAAGGTTGAACGTGCGACGGAAGTCTTTAACAGAACATCTTACACGTTACAACCTTCTTGTGGTGCTATCACATTGTGTTACGAATATCAGTGTAGCTTAGTCGTTATTAAACCAATCGACAGTTTCTGGAGCTTGGTTTGTAAGAATATGTTTCGTATTGAGGTATTCTTCAAGTCCTTCTTTACCTAACTCTCTACCGATACCTGATTGTTTGTAGCCACCCCATGGCGCTTGTGCGAAGTATGGGTGGAAGTCATTAATCCAAACTGTACCGAGTTTCAATTTGCTAGCAATACGTTGTGCTTTTCCAATATCTTGAGAGAAAATCGCACCTGCTAAGCCGTAAATTGAATCATTTGCAAGTTTGATTGCTTCTTCTTCATCTGAGAAACCTTCGACAGTAACGACTGGGCCGAAGACTTCTTCTTGTACGATGCGCATTGACGTATCGCAATCTGTAATCACTGTAGGTTCAAAGAAGAAACCTTGTTGTAAGTCTTCACGTTCAGGACGTTTACCACCCACTGCGATTGTCGCACCATCATGTTTAGCAACTTCCATGTAACCTTCAACTTTATCACGGTGTTCTTGAGAGATGAGTGGACCTACTTCTGTCTCATCGTCAAAGCCATTACCTAATTTAATTTTTTTAACACGATCGATAAGTGCTTTTTCAAATTTATCTTTAATATCGTTGTGAACTAAGATACGTGAACCTGCTGAACATACTTGACCAGCGTGGAAGTAAGCACCGTTAAGCGCTTGGTCTACTGCCACGTCGAAGTCTGCATCGTCAAAGATGATGTTAGGGTTCTTACCACCTAACTCAAGCGCAATATTAGTGACATGATCTGCCGCCTGTTTCATGATGTGCTTACCAGTTTCGATACCACCAGTGAATGATACGAGGTCAACCTCTTCGTGAGATGACATCGGATTACCAACTTCAGAACCGTCACCTAATACGAGGTTGATGACACCTTTAGGGAAGCCCACTTCTTCCATCATTTCAAACACGCGAATGGTAGTGAGCGGTGTGATTTCACTAGGTTTCATTACGAGTGAACAACCTGCCGCTAATGCTGGCGCAATCTTCCATGATGCTTGTAACAACGGATAGTTCCAAGGTGTGATTTGTGTTACAACACCTAAAGGTTCTTTCACGACGCGACTCTCAGTACCTTGGATAGGTGAATTGATGATTTCGCCGCCTTCTTTATCAGCGAGACCTGCGTAGAACATAAACACATTGTGAATATCGTCCATATCTGCAAGTGATTCTGTGTATGTCTTACCAGTGTCTAGCGTTTCTAATTGTGCAAGCTCTTCACGATGTTCTTTGATTTGATCAGCGATTGCGCGTACCTTCTTACCACGTTCCTCAGCAGTTTCATTCGCCCACTCACCTGATTCAAATGAGCGACGTGCTGCAAGAATAGCGCGTTCAGTATCTTCAGCCGTACCTTCCGCAACTTGGAAGATAACTTCTTGGTTATATGGATTGATGATGTCTCTTGTAGCTTTATTTGAGCTATCTACCCAAGCACCATCAATATATTGTTGATGAGATAAGTTTTTTAATACGTCCATAACTGCACCTCCGTTAAGTTTGTTAAATTTTTATTTAACGAATTTTTCAAGATTATCTTAGCATGTGCAATTTTAAACTGTCAAGCCTGTTGTAGTGGTTACTTATAGTAAAAGAGAAGCAGAACTGCGTCTCAAATGGTTGATACGACTTCATTCGCGCGTCTGCTTCTCTCTTTTATTTCATATTTCATTTTTTAAAATGTGTGCGTTACTAGCGGATAAGTCTAGCGCTTGCCTTTCTTTATCCCGTTGGCGCAGTGAAAGCGTTTCGCATTTTAGGAAACAAGAAAATAACGCAGTGACGTTTACTACCCGTAAACGAGCCAGTTATTTTCAAAGTTGACAACAAATGCAAACGCTTCTCACAAGCCAACACTACAGGTTGTCGTTGTGGTGGATGTCACGCTTATCCTCAGCAACCTGCACAATCCGTAGAGACCGTCTTTCAATCTCTTTATGCTTATCCGCACGCTGTTGTAACCGTATCCGGTCATTACCCAGCGTCCGCATAAAGGAAACCATCATGATGAGGAAGATGACGATTAATGGCACACTTGCCAGAATCGATGCTGTCTTCAGTACTTCTAATGCACGTTCGCCACCTACGAGCATGAGTGAGAACGGCAATAGACATAATGCGAATGCCCAGAACAAACGATTGGCTCTTAATGGTTCGCCAATAACGACTTTTTGAGAAGCCGAAGCAAGAATGTATGAACCAGAATCGAATGTTGTAGCCAAGAATAAGAACGCTGAAATCAAGAATAGTACAATCGTAATACTTGGCATTGGTAAATGATGCATTACTTCAATGATGGTCGCTTCAGTACTATGGTGATTTAAGAAATTAATCACATCGAATTCATGTGTAATTTGAAGATAAACAGCATAGTTACCAAAGATACCGAAGAATAAGATACAACCTAATGTACCGTAAACCATCGTTCCGAGCACGACTTCTTTCAATGTACGACCTTTAGAAATACGTGCGATAAAGAGTCCGATAAATGGTGCATATACAATCCACCATGACCAATAGAAGATCGTCCATTGTTGAGGGAAGTTCGTTTCTTTACGTCCACCGATACCACCAAATGGCTCAAGCCATGTTGCCATGTGGAAGAAATTCTTCAGTAAGTCCCCAACACTTGTCACCGTCGTTTCCATCATGAAGACAGTAGGTCCAATGATAAACACGAAGGCAAGTAATAAGAATGAGAGCCATACGTTGACGTCACTCAGCTTTTGAATCCCTTTCTTCAAGCCTGTATATGAACTAATCGCAAAGATAACAGTAATTGTCAGCAAGATAATACTGCGCATAACCATGTTCTCGCCGTCTAGTCCCGTTAGACGTTCGATACCTGCAGAAATCATCGGTACACCGAGTGCGAGTGATGTTGCCGCACCACCGAGTAAACCGAAGATAAATAGAATGTCGACAATTTTACCTAATAACTTATCCGTTTGACCTTTCAAGATCGGACGGCAAGCTTGGCTAATCTTGTAAACAGGTTTCTTCTTAACGAATACGAGATAACCAATCGGTAAAGCTGGTAACACATAGATAGCCCAAGCGATTGGTCCCCAGTGGAACATCCCGTATGTAGTGGCGTAAGAAAGCGCCTCATCTGTCATACCTTTCGCTCCATTTGGCGGAACTTGGTAGTAGAACGCCCATTCGATAACACCCCAGTAAAGGATGTCTGAACCAATCCCTGCACAGAAGAGCATTGCTGCCCAACTGAAGTTATTAAATTCAGGACGATCTGTCGCTTTCCCTAAAGTCACATTTCCATATTTACCAAATGCGATATAGAGTACAAATCCGAGTATTAGCAGTCCCAGTGCTAAATATACTGCCCCAAGCGAACCCGAAATCGCATCGTTAATTCGAGTTATGACATCTTGACTTGCTTTTGGAAAGACCATCATAGGTATAACCGCGACAAGTAGTACAACGACGGTACCTATGAAGGTCGTCCAGTCCATGACCTTCCCTTTTTTCAAAGTTAAACACTCCTTACATATCTATCTTGTGTAAATCTTGAATGAAAGTGGTATAGATTAACCTACACTCGCCCTCGTGGTTTGTGCAGATATTTCTTTGTATGTACAGACATGAGCCTAACTAATATTAAATAAAAATGCAAGTTCATCATAAAATATTGTATCTAACCTAATGAATAATTATATAAAAACTAAGTACAAGAGCATGAGAATTTTCGTCCGTTAACGCTTTGTTAAGTTACGATTTAACGGATTGAACAGACTTAATAGTTTTCTAGGTATGTATATTTATACTTTTAAATCGTATATAAATAAATTTAAAAAAACAGCTCAATCTCTCATTCAATCCTTGCTTTATACAACTTCTCGACATTAAATCCATTTCTCTCTTTATACTGCAAAGATCTAACTTTCTATTGATGATTTAGTAGTTTAAATATAATTAGCGCGGTAATTATCTGAATGAGAAATACAAATTTAAGGCATGCATTTCCCCAATTAAACCTCACACAACCTACCTTTCCAAAAAGAAAGCGCTACCTTAGAAAAAAGCACAAAATTTTCACCAAAAACAAGCGCTACTATTTGCGTTATGACCGAATTTTTAGCATACTATAACTGAGATTAACTAAAGGAGTGGAAGTAAGAAATGAATCAAGAACAATTAGATAAAATGAAGAATGGTAAAGGCTTTATCGCAGCATTAGACCAAAGTGGCGGTAGTACTCCTAAAGCATTGAAAGGCTACGGTATTGAAGAAGATCAATACTCTAATGATGACGAAATGTTCAAACTCGTTCACGATATGCGTACACGTATCGTGTCATCCCCTGAGTTCACAGGAGACAAAATCATCGGTGCCATCCTCTTCGAACAAACTATGGACCGTGAAGTTCAAGGTAAACACACTGGCGACTTCCTCGCTGACAAAGGTGTTGTACCATTCTTAAAAGTCGACAAAGGCTTAGATAAAGAAGAAAACGGCGTTCAACTTATGAAACCTATCCCTGATTTAGACAAGTTGTTAGACCGTGCAAATGACCATAAAATCTTCGGTACTAAAATGCGTTCAAACATTTTAGAATTCAACAAAGAAGGTATCGACCAAGTTGTTGAACAACAATTTGAAGTAGCTAAACAAATTATTGCTAAAGGTTTAGTACCTATCATTGAACCAGAAGTAAATATCAATGCTGAACACAAACAAGAAATCGAAGAATATTTATCTAAAAAAGTGTTAGAACACTTAAACAAATTAGATGAAGATCAACTTGTTATGCTTAAGATCACTATTCCTACAAAAGCTAACCAATACGAAGAAGTAATTAACCACCCTAACATGGTACGTGTTGTTGCTTTATCTGGTGGTTACAGCAGAGAACATGCGAACGAAGTACTTAAACAAAACAAAGACTTAATCGCAAGCTTCTCTCGTGCTTTAATCAACGACTTACGTGTAAGTCAATCAGACGAAGAATTCGACAAGATCTTAGGTCAAACAATCGATTCAATCTACGATGCATCAGTGAACAAAGTTCAATAATAGATGCCATAATAATAGCGGCTATCTCATCATTTGAGGTAGCCGCTTTAATATTGTACTTTTTATTCATTTACGACGCACCGCTCCACTTTTAACACCACAACAAAAAGACTAAGGATATCGTACAAACGGATATCCCTAGCCTTAAGCCACCTATTAAAGAATTGGTGATGCGAGTTTCGCAATCGATTGTTTAAATTTAATCCACGTAGAGCGTTGTTCGTAACGTTCTTTCGTGAGTTTCTCTGATACTTTCAAGTCCTCTTTGAACTTCTCAATTAAATGTTTCGCCACTTTGTCATCATAAACAAACGCATTACACTCAAAGTTAAGTTCGAAGCTACGGTGGTCCATGTTGGCAGAACCGACGCTGACAACCTCTTCATCAATCACCATCATCTTAGAGTGAATAAAGCCATTTTCATACGTATAGACATTCACGCCATCATTGATGAGCTGCGCCACACTCGTAATTGTCGCCCAATACACGAGCATGTGGTCTGGCTTACAAGGAATAATCAAGTTAACATCGACACCTGATTTCGCCGCAATACGTAAGGCATTGATATAACCGTTATCTGGGATAAAATACGGTGAATGCATGTAAATCGATTTCTTCGCGTTCATAATCATCTTCATATAACCGAACTCGATTTGATGCCAATTGTCACTTGGCGCACTCAAGGCAATCTGCATAGACTTGTCGCCATCTTCGTAAGCATTTTTAGGGAAATACTTCTCGTTGTATGACAGTTGTTCCCTGTGAGATTGTGAGTTCCAGTCATGAATAAAGCTCAACTCTAGCGCATCTACGCCATCGCCTTGGACACGGAAGTGCGTATCTCGCCAGTAACCTAGCTTACCTTTCCCTAAATAGTCGTCACCCATGTTGAAACCACCGACATAACCTTTCTGACCATCAATAACCGTAATCTTACGGTGGTTACGATTATTCACACGGAAGTTCATAAATGGAATCTTCGCTTTAAAGAAAGCTTCGACCTGGCCACCGAGCGATTGGAAGTGGCTAAATTTCGATTTGTGAATCGTCTTAGAGCCGACTGCATCGTAGAGGAGCTTGACTTCAAGCCCTTCCCCCAACTTCTCTTCTAACACATCGATAATTTCTTTACCTAAACCGTCTAGCTCAAGTGTGTAAATTTCAATATGTATAAAGGTCTTCGCATTACGCATATCTTCTAACATTTGACGATATAAATCGTGTCCATCAGTGTACACATCAATGTGGTTGTTATGACTGAGGAACGACGCTTCTTTCGTTAAAAGGGTCTTCACGATATCACTGTGTTTACGAACTACAGGATTATGCGCTTCATGAATATATTTCTGTGGATTCTCTTGTTGATAGTTCTTACGATGTAAATCATCATCAATGGGGTTGTAGTACGTATTCGTTTGACGTTTCTTACGTACCGCACGTCCAAAGAAGATATATGCAAAGAATCCAACAATAGGCATGATAAATAATAGGAATAACCAAGCCCAAGTCGATGTGGCTTCACGTCGATCTCGATCCAAGAAGACGATAATAAAGGCCAGTACTACGTTAATTACGAGGAAGAAAGCCAATATACCACGATAAACTGGGCTGACTGCAGCATCAAAGAGTATCTGCATAATTTCACCTCATCTATATTTCTAATCTGGTAACAACTCTTTTTATTAAGAAGTTGATAAGAAAGGGTAGGCGCTCTCCTACCCGACTCATTTAGCGTCAAACTTCTATCATTATTACAAGGTTGATTACTTTTCATTCTATATTTTCCCTAAAAGTGTTTCAATAAAAAGTACAAAAATTGTGTATACATCTTCGCTATTTCTGAACATAAGAGTGCCGGCAGTCTAAGGTAAGACAACCCGCAGACTACCGGCTAAGTGAATTCTATCAATTTACATTACGCTTCAACATATTTCATCTCAAGTTGATGAATCATATGTGTAAGCAATGCATTTGTTGGTGTCGCCACACCAACCTCTTTACCATACTGAGCGATTTTACCATTTAAATAATCAATTTCAGTATAACGGCCACTGTGTAAATCTTGATGCATAGATGGATAGTGTAGACCTTGTAACTCATCAGGATAAGAACCTTCAACCTTTTTAACTAAATCATCAAAGTTAAGTTCAATCCCTTTCGCCTCAGCTACAGCTACAATTTCTTCAATAATTGGCGTAATCATCTCACGTGATTGTTCATATTGAGCGAACTCTCCAATTCTTTTATCCAAAATCGTACATAGAGGATTGAGCACACTATTGAGTGTCGCTTTAGACCATACAGATTGGAAGACGTTATCAGAAACGCGAGAATTGAGCTTCGCATCGTTAAAGATTTGATTAATCGTTTCCGTGCGTTCGTCAGCAACACCATCGACACGTTGCAACTCAATTGTACCGTCACCTTCAAGCAACAGCTGACCTGGACCTCTCATACCTGCCGTCCACATCGTCACAGCGAGGAAGATTTGAGATTTCGGAACGACCGTCGCAAACGTTTCGTCATGTCCAAGACCATTCATCATTGTCAGAATGGCTGTGTCTGACTTAATCGCACCACGTTGATTCAACACCTCAATCATCTCTTTCGACTTCATCGCTTTCGTTAAGATGATGATGAGATCATACTGTTCGTTCACTTCTTCCGGAAACTTCGCTTTGATATCAAGATGATAGGTGTCCGTTTCCGTTTGAATTTCAATCCCGTCACGATTAATCTTCTCAACGTGTTCTTTCCAATAATCGAGCAGTGTCACATCGTAACCCGCTTCTTGTATTTGCGTACCGATACGGCCACCCATAGCGCCTGCACCTGCGATAGCAATTGTCTTCATAATTTGTCACTCCCATTTCGTATCGCCTATTCTGTGTTTGCTTTAGGCTTCTACCTTAATTATGACAAATTATGTGCTAATGCACCAGACTTCAAGTTAGATTATTCAGAAATTTATATTCTATTCTTCTTTATTTCTCATAGTTATAGTAAAATGCACTCCGTCTTCTATACGCTTTAAGTCGCATAACATTTCAATCGAGCCCAGCATGTAGTGTATTAAATTGAGTTGTAGTATTAAGCGTAGTCGCTCGTTGAAACGCAGCTACAATTAACTCAACGTATAGACGCTCTACTAAGCTTCTCGCCATAGCATTGGACCTCAAAGATAGACCGCTGTCTACCTTTAAAAATCATTCGTGAAACTGAAGTGACAAGACGTTACCATAAAGGTAAGAAAGTTATTGCGACGCAAATCATGATGAAAGGACATAGTAGTTGTAGAACTGTCGCATCTTAATAAGGGTTAGTTAACGTTATCTCAACCTTTCATTATTTGACTCATTACGCGCAATAACTTTCTTTAATTATATGATTTTACACATGGAATTTACAAGTATTTATATAAAGCCATGTTGATAACTTTCAAACTGTTAATTTTAAACTAATCCGCTTCTTCAAGCGTCTTCTTCCAGAAATCTGCCAACTGTTTATCAGAAGTCGGTTTAAACACGTCGTTTGGTGCCAAATTCGGATCTTTATCGTTGTGATCTTTAGGCGCAAATCCGGTAGACAACGTGGTGTCCTGTCCGCTAAACTTCGCTTCATACACTTTGCCATCATCAGCGAACAAGTATTTCTTAATAGGACGGTCCATCTTCGCCACACGCGTATAACCTTCGATATTAGACAGTGACTTCGCTTGAGGGTCTAACCCTTTACGCCCGTCTTTACTCGTATACATCGTGATACCGACGACATTATGTTTCTTAAAAGCTTTCGCTCCCGGCTTACCCCGATCACTTACCTGTAGTTGACCCTTTGGCGTTACCGCATACCAGTCACCCGACGATATCGTTCCACCAGCGAAGTAACGTGTCGTGAAAGCAGATGCCTGAGATGAGCTATGTTGTTTAAAATACTGTATGACTTCCTTCTTGAGTTGTGCTTTCTGATTCTGTGAAACTGAGTGCGTATGCTGTGTGTCGCTCTTTTGAGTGTGTGCCTGTTCTGTTTTCGCGTGACTGTCACTTTCAGAACTACATCCACCGAGTACTAGCGCTACACTCACGACAGCCACACCTTGCCATAATTTCAATTTCAAACTGACCGTCACCCCCTTGCTGCTTCAATTTACTTTGACTCATATTATTTATCTTTCTTAATTCCAAATTCATCAATTAATTTCGTTTGTCGTGGTTCACCTTTCGTCATGTCACCACTCAATTGATAAATCTTCACTTTCAATTTATTATCTTTCACTTCATAGACGGAGAAGTTTTGGCTTGAAGAGTCGCGATTATTTGAGTGTTTATCTTTAAATGCATCTGATTTTTGTGGCTGACGACCTAGCGCGAACAAGCTATTGTAATGATCTAAATCTTTGCGTTTCAACCAGCTCAATTCAGGACGCACTTTCTTGATATGTTTCAACGACTTGTCAGTGATAGAGTCATACTCTTTCGTACCGCCTGTATTAGGAAGTACGTACACAGAACCTTTCGGATTATCGTAGTATTTGACGTTATCCTTACCTTTCACTTGTTTCACATCTTCAGTCTTCGCGTTGACGAAACTATTCTTCGTATCCGTGTGTTGCAGCACTTTCGTACGCGCGAGCACGTGGTCGTGTCCTTGTAGTACGAGATCGACATCGAGGTCATCAATCTCTTTCGTCAATTCTTTACGTACTTTTTTCACATCGTCATCTGAAAGCGCATGATAAGATTTAGAGTACATCGGTTTGTGTAAGTTTAAAATGACCCACTTAGAACCTTTCTTACGTGCTTGTTTAATATCATTCTTAATCCATTCCATTTGCTTTTTACCAATGGCTTTGCCATCAGGATTGTCTTTACCTTTCTTATTATCATTCGTATTCGCTACCACCATATGCGCACCATTGTAGTCAAAGGAATAATAAGAGCCACCATTCATCGCGTTATTCCCTTTCGGAACATTGACGTGACGGTTGAAACGATCGAGCAATTTGTCATCGTTATCGTCATCTAACGGACGTTCGTCATGGTTTCCTGAAACGGCTGCGAGAGGTTGTGACATGAACGATGGACGTGATTGATCGTAAAGATCTTTCCACTCGTCCTCTACCTCCGCTGATTCAACGAAATCACCTGTATGGAGTGCGAAGTCCGGTTGACCTGCAGTTTGAATTGCGCGTTGTAACGTATCTGCGCCAAACTGTGCTTCATTGCGTGCATGCTCATTCCAGAAAGCATTCTGCGTATCTGTATATTGCACGAATTTAAACGGATCACCTTTCTTACCTGACGTCTTGAAATGACCGACTTCACTCTTCGGTCCGTCTTCACTACCTACACGATAGTAATACGTCTGATTCGGCTTGAGCCCTTTCGCATGTGCTTTGTATGTATGTTCCGTTTGAGACGTGAGATTCACTTCCCCTTGTTGATCCCCACTCGTCCACTCAGGGCCGGAAACATTTTTATCTGTGAAGTAGCCATTACTTTGTTCTTTACCATTTTTATCTTTAATCGGCTTACCATCATCATCTTTCTTCACATCTTTGAAGATAAAGTTACCATTTTGGTCTCGTTCGACGTATTTAGACTTCACTTTTTTAGATTTAGCTTTAAACGTTTTAGGATTTGTAAAATTAGGGTCTTCTGAAACCCATACTTTCGCATCTTTAAAGTGGTGTGTTGTATACCAATTGAATGCCATTTCGTGTTTCGTATTACCGTTAAAGTTTGTAACGATACGGTTCGGTTGATCTTTAGCAGGTACGGGCGCTACTTTTGGCTTTTCCTTTTGAAGTTGAGGTCCTTGTTGTTGTGACGCGCCTCCGCCACCAGAAGCTTGTGCTTCACCTGAATTTGCGACAGGGACGACAAGTCCTAGTGCGAGTGCAAGCGTGAGTGCGCTGCGTGATACTTTTTTGAAATGATTGTGCTTTGACATCTTTTCCAACACCTTCTCTTATAGTTTTTGAACTACTTTTACCGTAGCAAGCGTTTAATAACTAATGATTAAGGTGTTGTAAAGTTTGTTTAAAGTTCTTCGCTACATAATGATATAAGGTATGCATTATTTTGACGACTTTAGCTTGAGAAGTTTAAAAGAAATATAGGGTGTAATTAATTTTCAATGTGCACTCGAGACGCATGATGGATCTAGGCCACAACACTTTTATTCAAGCTAAAAAAACACCTCAAATCGACATTCGACAAAGCCTCACTACCTCATCATTTCGCAATTTAAGGTGTTTCTCTGTAATTAAATTATTTCTGCCAATAACTCGATGGCCTTACAACGTGCTTCAACGCCTGGCAATAACGGGGATACTAATACTTCGTCTGCATCGAACATCTCAATTAGTGTTTCTAATTGCGGCTGAATCGATTGTGCAGTTCCGACTAAGATACTTGAGCGATGATCTGTCATGCGTTCTTGATCACGGTCGGTGGGTTGATATTCCTGCGCGGTCTGTATTGAAGGAAAGCGTTCGAATTCAGCAAATTGCTTTTTACCTAATAACCAAATATCTAATGCTTGCGCTAACTGTTCCGCTTCGTCCTCTGTCTCAGCAATCACGATAAATGCCGTCACCATCACGTGCGGTTTCGTGTTCATTTCGCTCGCTTCGAACTCAGAACGATACGCGGCTACACTGCGCTTGGTACCATCAATCATGCGTTGGTTAGGCAGAAGGAAAGTACCCACCGTAAAACCTAAGCCTAATTCACCGGCTAAACGGCCAGTTCTTTCACTCGTACTCAACAACCACATTTCAGGTGTGCGCGATACGACAGGTTGCGCCACCAATGACTGTCCTCGCAGCGTCACTGCAGATTCAGTTAAGTAACGTTTCAGTTTCGTCACGCTTTGACGATAGTCCTTGTACTCCGACTTCATCTCATCTAATGCGCGTTTCACTAACAGTGTGCCGTACGTATTGCCGACGCCGACATCCACTCTATGTGGATAGAACGTTTCAAGCATACGCATGTTCTCCGCTACTTTGTAAGGGCTATAGTGAGGCAACATCACACCACCTGAGCCGACACGAATCTGTTCAGTCTGACTCGCAATGTGCATCATCAACAACTCTGGGCTACTGCACGCGAATGCAGGCACATTGTGGTGTTCGGTCACCCAAAAACGGTGGTAGCCGAGTCGATCAGCTAACTTTGCTAAACGTATCGTTTCTTGTAACGCTTGTTCTGCATCTTTACCTTCATCAATTTGTGAATAATCTAAGATACTCAAACGTACCATGTTGATCTACTCCTCTTAATCACGTTGAGATAGATGGATGAGTTGATCCAGTTTATCTGTGAATATGCCATCCACGCCCCAATTCGCAAGTTGATTGGCACGTACTAATTTGTTTACTGTCCACACATTGAGTTCATAGCCTGCTGACTTAATCATCTTCACGCGTGCTTCAGTCAATTTCGCATCTTGAATGTTAATAATTTGCGCATTGCAGAAATCCATAACAGTGCGGAAGTCTTCTTTGAAATACGCATTTTTATATAACACTGCACGACGATATTCTGGCATGATGGCTTCGCTCATTTTTAACAACGGAAGATTGAAACTAGAAATCAGCACATCGAGTCCCTCGTCTAAATCTTGTAGCTGATAATGAACTTGTTCCACCATACTGCGAGAGAGTGCTGTGCCATTCGGACCTGTCACACCTTTCAACTCCACGTTGAGATTCATTTGATACGTATTGGCTAGCTCCACAATCTGTTTAAAAGTCGGCAAGCGTTCCTCTTTGAATTCATCGCCATACCACAGACCTGCGGAAGTCTCCTTCATCTCCGAATAGTTGAGTTGGGTAATTTCTCCGGACATAGTCGTCGTCCGTTCTAAATAATCATCATGAATAATGATGAGTTGTTCATCTTTCGTGATACCTACATCTAATTCTAACCATTGTGCTCCTTCCACTTCAGAAGCAGCTTTAAATGAGGCTAACGTATTCTCCGGTGCTTTCGATGGTAATCCACGATGACCAAAGACTGTAAACATAAATTCAGCTCCTAATATTTCTGACTTTGTAAATTATCAATCGTAATTCTGTTAAGGTCATTGTATACTAACAATGCATACCTGTGATACTACACCGCTATTATCACATGGATGAATCTCATATTTCCATTCAGAACTGTTTAACTACATTACATATTGGGGAGGGATTGGAATGGCACAATCCGCTATCACGATTCACACGAAACAAGATATTATCGATTATGTTAATGGTCAGAAGAATACGAAACGAACGGCGTTATTACTCATCATCGTTCTCGGAACGATCTTTCTTGATGCGTATGACTTAACGATTCTCGGTACGGCGACCGATCAACTGACGTCAGAGTTCACACTATCTAAGACATATTTATCTTACATTATGACAGCAATGCCCTTTGGTGCTTTATTCGGCGCAGCCATCGGTGGTTTCTATGCGGATAAGCTCGGCCGGAAATTAATTCTCTCAATTTCTCTGATTTCTTTAATTATTGGGTCAATTGGTGCGGCGCTTGCTCCGGTACCATCTGTCTTGCTTTGTTTCCGCTTGCTCATGGGCTTTGCGATTGGAATGGATAGCCCAGTGGCTTTTACCTTTGTAGCTGAAATTAGTAATAAGAAAGCGAAGGGCCGTAACGTCAATTATTGGCAAGTAGTTTGGTACATTGCAGTCGTGACTTCAGCGCTCATTGTGATGTTCTTCTATAGTTTAGGCACAGGTGCATTGTTGTGGCGTTACTCCGTAGGTATGGGTGCTGTGTTTGCGACAATCATTTTAATATTACGCTTATTCTATCTTAGTGAAAGTCCAACTTGGTCTATGAAGAATAAAACGCTTGAAGAAGCATGTAAGGAGCTTGAGAAGAACTATAATATCACGGTAAATATTGCGCCTGATCAGGGTGAAAATGCGACGTATGAACATCGCGAAGTGAAACATCCGATGCGTACGCTCTTTAACAAACGTTATCGCCCGCGTACGATTCTTGCTACAGCGATCGCTACGCTACAAGGGATGCAGTACTATGCGATTGGTCTCTACATACCGTTGATTGCGACAACGATTATGGGGCAAGATAAGCTTCAATCATTAACGGGTACTGCGTTGATTAATATTGCGGGTATCTTTGGTGGTCTGACTGGAGCGTTGTTGACGCCGAAATTGGGTGCGCGACGTCTTACTATTATTGGCTTTACGCTTGTGGCGAGTATGATGTTGCTCATTGGTAATTTCTATGGTCAGACGATGACTTGGTTGATTGCGGCAATGGTTGCTGTGTTCTTGTTTGGGCATTCGAGTGGTCCGGGAACGCAGGGTAAGGCGATTGCGTCGTTGTCTTATCCGACGATTCTTCGTGGTAAGGGAACTGGCTTTGTTGAGTCTGTGAGTCGGTTTGGTAGTATGTTTGGGACGTTTGTGTTTCCTATTATTTATGGTAGCTATGGTTTGAATAAGACGATGTTGATTCTTGCGGTGTTCCCTATTATAGGTGTGGTTGTGACGACGTTGATCCGATGGGAGCCTGTAGGTAAGGATTTAGAGTATGAGGATCAGTATATTGAAAAGGTTTAGTGTTTTGAGGCTGTCTAGAATTTAATAATGTGAATTGTACTAATTTGCAATTGTTGGATTATAGTATCTTCTACTAATTTGCAATACTGCGTATTGGGGGGGAGAAACGGCTCGCGTTCTTAGGGGGGGAGAAGCACAGAAATCTGTGATTTCGTAGTGCTCCCCCCCGCGAGGATGACTAGAGTTCGAGAAAGCAAAGTGCCTTCTCGAATTCAGTCAGCTACCGCGTACGCTCAACTAAGTAATAACGCTAGTGCGCGTTATTACTGGATTTTCGCTGTGACCTTTAATCCCTCAAGAGTCTCGCCTACTCCCACCTTTTACTTGTGTTGCTTCATTCAATCAATTTATGAAATTCGTTCTAAACTATTAATATAAACATCTCACACTCAACCTCTCCTATCCTTATTGTTGGTGGTGTGTGTTTTAATTAGAATGTTTCCATAAATATGATACTTCTAATAATATACTATTTAGTTTGGCTAGCTCATTTTAATATTAAAGACGATATTAGGCTTGGAAGTAAATCCCTTTATTACTTCCAAGCCTAATTTATTATAGAGACACATAAAAAAGAGCTGAAACGTAAATGCGATTTACGTTTCAACCATTCATGCTATAACAATAGCTTAAACTCCAATAATGTGATGCCTATGATTTTAGAAGCTACTTACTTCCTAGAAAGGAAAGTAAGTGACAGATTTTGAATTTGCGATGTTACTCTTAACATCCATTCAAACTTTTGTAATGATATTAAGAACATAAGAAATTAAACATTATAACTTTGGTTGTAATGGCTTAAACACATATTATTTTACAGCTACCGTCTTAAACTGGGGTGACATGTTCCAGCATGTCTCCTTAATTCAATTATACTGCATAACTTAAAATAATGCTACTATAAAAACGGAAAATATCACAGCGCAATCCTTGAATTATTTATTAATATTCTAATTTAATAAAATAAATCTATATGTCCATTTCGGGTAACTCCATGGTATAATACTTCTTGTAAGCAAGTTGATGGTGGTAGCTGAACTTCTATTAAGGAAGGTGATGCCTATGAAATTTTTGGCAGTAACTTCCGAAAGGAGAGTAAGTATGTCAGATTATGAGTTGGCAGTAATTATATTAATGTCAATTCAACTTCTGATTAACCTCTTTAAAAACGCAAATTAAGCCATCACAACTTGAGTTGTTGGATGGCTTATATTTTAAACATCAACAGCTACCGTTATAAACGGGCTTACTGGGACGACATGCTGCAACATGTCGTCCTTTTCTTTAGTATACACTTTTTACTTTAGATATACCACTTTTACCTTACACTCTAAAGGCTCTAATTCACAACTTCTTCTACTCTCCACAGTCAATTTCAACTTCTTCGACTTCCATCTTCAAATTGAGTTTGTAGAGCGTATCTTCAAAGTTCTCTAACGTGTAGTCTTTGCAAGTTGTTACGAGGGCTTTTACACGTTCTTTACCTTTCGTCACGACGGGTTTCAAATTCTCCATGATGTGACGGGCAGGATCGAGAAACAGAACTATAAAAACTTAAAGATTCTTAGCGCAAATACTAAATTATTTATTATTATTCTAATTTAATAAAATAAATTTGTATGTCCATTTTGGGCAACTCCATGGTATAATACTTCTTGTAAGCAAGTTGATGGTGGTAGCTGAACTTCTATTAAGGAAGGTGATGCCTTTGAAATTTTTGGCAGTAACTTCCGAAAGGAGAGTAAGTATGTCAGATTATGAAATGGCATTTATAATATTAATGTCAGTTCAACTTCTGATAAACGTTTTTAAAGACGTAAAATAAGCCATCTCAACTTGAGTTGTTGGATGGCTTATTTTCCAAAATTCAACAGCTACCGTCTTTAACGGGCTTACTAGGCGACATGTAACCGCATGTCGTCCTTTTCTTTAGTATACACTTTTTACTTTAGAAATACCACTTTTACCTTCCAATCCAAAAGTGCTCACTCACAACTTCTTCTACTCTCCGCAGTCCATCTCGACTTCTTCGACTTCCATCTTCAAATTGAGTTTGGAGAGTGTATCTTCAAAGTTCTCTAATGTGTAATCTTCGCAAGTGGTTACGAGAGCTTTGACACGTCCTTTACCTTTCGTCACGACGGGTTTCAAATTCTCTATGATGTGACGGGCAGGATCGAGAAATTGATACTGTGGATATAGGATAGTTAAGTACGGCTGTACCCATGGTAAATGCGTTGATGAGAGCGTAAAGGTATCGACTTCAGGATCTTGTTCAACGATGTCAGCTACAAACTCTTTCACATGTTGTTTCACTTCAGCCGGATAGTTGATGAAGTCGCCTGATTCTACTAACTTGATGACATCTGACGCATCGATTGTGTTAATCTTTGCTTGGCTCTCACCTTTCTCCTCGTCGATATAGTGCTGGATACACTCACTTTCAACGAGTGCTTTAGCGCCTAGGACTGCAATATGTCCTGTTTTTGAAACTTCAACTGCCTTTTTAATCGGTGGTTTGATACCGTAAATAGGTATGTCGTAATCCTCTTTCACTTCGTCTAGCACGAGGACTGAAGGTGCATTCGATGCAACGATGATAGCTTTCGGTTCGTATTGGAGTAGATATTCAATCGTCGTCTTCATGATTTGTCTAAGTTCTTCTTTGCTTTTACCACCATATGGAAAATGCGCACGATCAGCGAAATACAAGATGTTCTGCTTCGGATAGTACTCACGCAAGAGTTCAACGACTGCGTAACTACCGATGCCAGCATCAAACACGGCGATGTTACTTGCCGCTTCTTGTTTCTTCGATTTCATCATAGCACCTTCTATCTCAAATATTGTCCTACCCACTATAACACGGAAGTTTATTGTGAGCTAGCCCGTTTTAATACTTTTTTATACATGATTAGGTGTTTTCAACCCGCTATATTTCTTATCTGACTAAAAGTGATTAACCCCGCCGATTCCGACGGGTTTAATGACTATTTCGATACTATTCTCTTATAAGTCTAAACTAGACTTTTAAAATGAATTGCGCCATTCTAGCCAACTTTAAACACTTTTACACACTAAATTCAAAACCCCAACTACATCAATTTCTTCTCAACACGTTTGTTGTAAATCCATCTGATAAATAGCGCGACGGCAATGATGAGACCGACGATACCGAATAATGGGAAGACGAAGTTGACTAATTGAACGAAGCCAACGAAGCTCAATCCATAGCTCACTACGAGTGATACCGTTAATAGGATAAAGTATTTCATCGTCTTATGCTCAGTGAAACGTGTTAAGAACGGATATAGCATACCGATACAGCTGTTAAAGATAACACCGAACATGACAGCTGACATCAAGATACTCAACCATGGATGAATTTGTTCCGCTAATAATAGTGTTGGAATGTCCACACTGTTCGCTGTCTTAATATTGGCTAAAAGTCCTGCTACCATCAATAACAGTAATAAGCTGAAGACGAAGCCACCGATGTAAGCGCCGCGACGTGCTGTCTTGTGACTCATCGCTTCACTGCCGACAATCGTTAAGAAACTGAAACTGTTCGCAAGGATTAGGCCACCATAATCAATGGCATTCCACCACCAAGAGTGTGTAGATGCTTTAGAAATATCTGTATACTTGTGAACTTGGTCGAATGGAATACTTGGATTGATAATGTTATAACCTGCGATAACTAAGACCACAATCACAAGGAAAGGAGTCACGAAACCTAAGACACTTAAAATCTTGTTAAAGCGTAGTTGTAAGACGACAAATAACAGAATGACAATCGCTAGTGAACCGAGCCATTTTGGCACACCGAAACCTTGGTATAGCGCAGAGCCGCCACCTGCGATCATAATCACTGTTATACCAAATAAGAAGAATATAATAACATAGTCTAGAATCGTCCCGATCTTTTTACCAAATAAACTATGTAGTGAAATATCATAAGGATCTGCATCAAGTCGATAGCCGACTTTCGAAATTTGGCGCGTACCGAATGTCACGATAATCCCCGTAATAATCGCCCCAATATAGGCGTAGTTACCATGATTAATATAGAATTGAACAAGTTCTTGTCCAGTAGTAAACCCTGCACCAACGATAAAGCTCAAGTAAGCGAGTGCAATACCGATGGCTGCCTTGTTATGTTTACTAAACATGTCCCTTATCCTCCTCTTACACTCCGAAATCATATAACAATATCGTATTATAACATATATTTTGCTCCTTATTTTAAAAGTTGTTAAAAACTCCAAGTTTAAAGAAAACATTTTTTGTTTAGTTGAGCATTGCTTTTATAATTAAAGACTAAAAAATGAGACCGTAAAAAATAAAAGCCCATTCTTTCGCGCTTGCAACAATTAAGCGCCATAAGAACGGACTTTCATCTCAATTCAAAATGAGGTTGATTCACTTATAATATTTCGGTTCCACTGTACCTTCGAGAACATCAAACACCCCTGAAGCTAGGGCTTCCATTTCCATCTCACCTGCGTACACACTTACCGGCGCGATCCATTCAACGTATTGACGAATGCCCTCTGTAATAATGTCAGAGTTCGCGATACCTCCAGTGAGTATAATTTGATTAATCGGCGCTCCTTTAAAGGCCACTGCACGTTCACCGATCAACTTCGCTACTTGATACGCCATCGCATCTAATATACGAGTCACTTCTGTATCTTCACCATACTGCTGACTCAATTGTGTTAAATCATTCGTATCGAGTAACGACAGTAACCCTGTCTTTTTACTCAAGAAGTGATCCATCTCTTCAGGCGTCATATCATGGTCATAACCATATCGGTACAACGCGTCATTCGGAATCGAACCGGCGCGTTCAGGACTGAAGGCACCTTCGCCCTCTAAACCTTCGTTCACATCAATGACTTTGCCATGAACGTGCGCACCTACCGTAATACCGCCACCCATATGTGCGACAATCACATTCACATCTCGATAATCTTTACCAACTTGTGCAGCGTATTTACGCGCAACACCTTTCTGATTCAATGCGTGAAAACGACTGATGCGCTCGATGCCTTTAATGCCCGTAATGCGAGCAATGGGCGTCAACTCATCGGTCACAGGTGGGTCAATCGTAAACACAGGAATATTGAATTTCTGGGCAAGTTGATATCCCATCATGCCACTTAAATTAGAGGCATGAATACCATAGTTAAAGGCCTTGAGTTCGTCATATAAGTGCGCATCTACATGATACACACCGCCCTCAATCGGCTTCACTAATCCTCCACGACATGCAATTGCATCAACATCTTCAAACTGAAAGCCAGCTTCTTGAACCCTACGCTCTATCGTTGCTTGGCGCTTCGGTGCCTGCTCAGTCAATGGCAACTGTGTCACCGCTAACTCGTGCGCAACCGTTTCATTCACAACACACTCTCGTTCTTGATATAAAGCGAATTTAGAGGTAGTACTTCCTAAATTTAAGACTAATACTAAGCGCATCTTCTCACACCTTTCTAACTTAAATTACAACAATTTCAAAGCAAGTACGACGGAATTGAATTTACTTTGGATGTCATCGGTACGTGAAGTTAAGACGATAGGGAACTTCGCACCGACTACTGTACCAATCGTTTCAGCTCCTCCGAATTGCGTCAGTGATTTATACAGCACGTTGCCTACATCGAGTTGAGGCACGATTAATGCGTCTACATCGCCCGCAACTTCGGATTGGATACCTTTACGTCGTGCATTGTCCACATTCATCGCATTATCGAAAGCGAAAGGACCATCTACCTTGAGTTGCGACACTGGATGTTCAGTGAAGTAATCTTTAATTTCTGCCGCTTCTACTGACGACGGCACACTCTTCGTCGCCTTTTCAATAGAAGACAGCAGACCTACTTTCAACTCTGTATAGCCCAATTGTTGCGCAAAGGCATACAGTTGTTTCACCATTTTGATTCTATCTTCAACGGATGGAGAGACGTTCAACGCAGGATCCGTCATCAACAACGCTTTCTTGTAGCCTGGAATATCGAAACAGGCTACGTGATTGAGGAAACGTTCATCTCTCATAAAGTGTTTCCGTCGTAACACGAATTTCAAGATATCCGCTGTCATGATGTGCCCTTTCATCAAGATTTGCGTTTGACCCGCTTCAAGATGCGCTTCACACATCGCGTACATGTCGTCCTCGTTCTCCGCTTGATAAATATGTAATCGCCGATCCACCTCATCTTCAAGTTGATACTGTTGAACCAACGCTGACACATTTTCAGTATCGTAAATGGATATCTCCGCCTGCGTCTTGGTTAAAATGGTTTGAACAACCTCCATCATATGCGAATCGTTCGCTTTGACCAACGCAATATGTCCCTTTAATTTCTCTGGAGCATCCACCAATTCAGAATATAACATCTCACTTCACTCCTTCTCCTGAACTTTTCTTTACATCGCCTTTCGACGTTTCACATGAAACAGTGACACTTACTCGTCAGCCACTTTCTTCATTAATTTACGCAACTTCTCTTCCGTACCTGACTCATACACAGGTGTATAAATACTACAACGTAAATCGGCGTCCCCTTGCACGCGCATCGACGTCAAATCGAATAACATCTTACCTGCTTTCACATGGCGAAATTCAATTTGCATTTCAGGCGCTTTACTCACTTGGCTCTCTTGCCACAACGCTTTAAACTCTGGGTACGTTTGACTCATTTCTTCAATAAATTGGTTGTACCACTCATCGCCTAAATAGTGACCGTAATAAGAACGGAAGATGGCGAGAAAACCTTTAACGAAATGATCCCAATTCGTCGCTAGTGCTTTAAACTCCTTCCGCGCAAAGAGTAAGCGAATCAAATTACGCTCTTCTGCAGGAATTTGGTTAAAGTCAATAAAGACGTGGGAAGCTGCCGCATTCCATCCGACGATAAAGCAACGTCGGTCGGTCACGATACTGGGACAATATGTCAGCTCGTCTAAAATGTGTTTGAGCGAATGACTAATTTCAGGTTGTTGATCGTTCCACACTTTAATTTCTGTTGTCTTCTCATACGCCAAATCATATAAATAGTCTTTCTCATCTTGATTCAAACGCAACGTCTTAGCTACCGCTTCGAGCACTTCAGGTGACACTTTAATGTCACGGCCTTGTTCCAACCATGTGTACCATGTCGTACTCACGCCTGATAATCGTGCCACTTCTTCACGACGTAACCCTGGGGTACGGCGACGGTTTCCTGGAGGCAAGCCAATCGATTCTGGTTTGATTTGTGCACGCTTGATTTTGAGAAACTCTGACAGTGTATTCAATCTTTTTTGATCATCCATTTATGTATTGCACCTCAATTTAAGCTCACGCTATTGATATTAAAAAGTCATCGCAACTCAACTTTTACCATTGTCTCTCACTGAGCCTATTACCTATTAGTAATTATACCATGATAAATCCAACTATTGTAATAGGATAGTATGCTTTTTACAATAATAATAAAAGAGTAATTTGGAGGAATAGGTTATGGAAAGAGTTGTAATCACCGGCATGGGTGTGGTTTCTCCAGTAGGTAACGATTTAGATACGTTCTGGAATAATTTAATTGCCGGAAAGTCTGGAATCTCTGAAATAGATACGATGGATACTTCCAAGCATAAAGTGAAATTCGGCGGCGTCGTACGTGACTTTGACAGTGAAGCGTTGCTCGGCCGTAAAGCCGCACGTCGTATGGACAAATTTGCGCAATTCGCGTTAGTCGCTGCTCAACAAGCATGGGATCAATCAGGACTCACTTCTGACAATATTGATTCCGCACGTCTTGGTGCTTACGTTGGTTCAGGAATTGGCGGCTTTGAAACGTTATTCCAAAACTTCTTGAAACTACAAGAGAAAGGCCCTCGACGTGTAAGTCCAACGCTCGTACCTTCTATGATGGCCAATGCCGCTTCAGCTCAAATCACAATCAGATTCGGCGCAATGGGACCTTCAATGTCACCTGTCTCTGCATGTGCGACAGGTAACCACTCAATCGGTGAAGCTTTCCGTCTCATCCGCTCTGGTGAAGCTGATGCGATGTTCGCGGGTGGTACAGAATCCACTATCAATGATATTTCACTCGCAAGTTTCGGTAATGCTCGTGCATTATCTACACGTAACGATGACCCACAAGGTGCAAGTCGTCCATTCGATGTCGATCGTGATGGTTTCGTCATCGCAGAAGGTGCCGGCATTCTTATCCTAGAATCCCTTTCTCATGCGAAGGCACGTGGTGCGAATATCCTTGCAGAAATGGTCGGTTACGGCGCAAGTTCAGATGCATATCATATGGTCGCAACACATCCTGAAGGCGAAGGTGCTTACCTTGCAATGAAAGCGGCGTTCAGAAGTGCGAATCTCGATCCATCCGAAGTCGATGTTGTTAACGCGCATGCCACAAGCACACCTGTAGGCGATGTATCCGAAACGAAAGCCTTGAAACAACTCTTAGGCGATCATGCATACAACTTACCAATTACTGCCAACAAATCTATGTTTGGTCACATGCTCGGTGCTGCAGGTGGTGCAGAAGCAATCTCACTCGCGATGAGTATTCAGAACGATATCGTCCCTCCAACAATCAACTTGGAGAACCAAGATCCTGAGTGCGATTTAGATTATGTAGCGAATGAAGCCCGTGAATTGCCACTTCGCGTAGGTATTTCCAACTCATTCGGTTTCGGCGGTCACAACGCTGCGCTTATCTTTAAAAAATACGAAGATGATTAATCTCTAAAGGTTATACAAGTCACACCTACTATAGAAATGAGGAAAACTCAGGGACGTAATAAAAAATTACAATAATAAGCATTAAATATGAAGTCATCTCATTTAAAGAGAACTTAATTGTTGGTAAAGATATTAACTCAAGCTTGTCGCAGTAGCTGTCTGTATTTGAAATAGCTGACGCTATCTCAAATACAAGTCAGCCTTGCGGGGGCAAGACTACGAAATCAAATAGATTTCTGTCTTAATATAGTATTAACATTGAAAGTTAAGTTGAGCTACTGTTAGTTCTAATTAAGCAATTACGCAGTAGCTGTCTGTATTTGAAATAGCTGACGCTGTCTCAAATACAAGTCAGCCTTGCGGGGGCAAGACTACGAAATCAAATAGATTTCTGTCTTGCTCCCTTTTTGTTTCATTGACTTCGTGAGAGACCGCCCATACTTTTAAAAAAGCTAACAATCCAAAGCAGATAGCTTAAAATCATAGCCTGCTATGCTACAATATAATTATTTAAAGTAACTATTGAAATAAAAGAGGGATAATCATGCACGACGTCCGTCCAGGAGAAATCCAAAAAGGATCAAAAGAATATACTAATATTATCATCGCTCTGTTCATCGCAGGATTCACCATCTTCTCAATCTTATATAGTGTGCAACCACTCATTCCAGCGTTCTCTAGACATTTCCACGTCAATGAGACTTGGGCAAGCATACCGCTCTCGATAGCAACATTGACGCTAGCAATTGCGATGTTATTCTTCGGAGCAATCTCTGAAGTTGTAGGTCGAAAACCGATCATGTTCTTCTCCGTGATCTCGGTGTCACTACTCGCTATAGTACAACCGTTTATCGACAACTTTAATGTGTTCCTGGCACTGCGTTTCATCCAAGGCATTTGTCTCGCGGGTCTCCCCTCTATAGCGATGGCGTATATTGGAGAGGAAATTTCTGAAATCAGTTTACCTCAAGCGATGGGAACGTACATTAGCGGGAATGCATTCGGCGGTGCTTTTGGACGTGTCTTTACTGGTTTTATTGCCAGTTTATTCGGCTACAAAGTCGGTATGATTGCGGTTGGCGTGATTAGTTTAGTTGCCGCAGTACTCTTTATCTTTCTACTACCAAGTTCACGCAACTTTACGAAACAGCGCTTCCACCTCGGCGAACTCTTACGCAGTTACGGACAACATTTGCGTAACCCACGTTTGCTTAAGCCGTTTATGTTAGGGTTCTTGCTCTTAGGTTGTAACGTAGCCGCATTCAACTACATTAGTTTCGAGCTCGAATCTGCGCCTTATCATGTACACAAAGGGTTAATCAGTTTCATTTATCTCCTCTTCTTGCTTGGCATGTTATCTTCCATGTTGAATGCTAAGCTACGTGCGAAACTAGGCACTTTACGTGCATTGAAGTTGAGCTTAATCACACTGATGGTCGGAATTTGGATCACCCTACTTCCGTTTATTATTTTTAAAATTCTAGGGCTCGCTTTCACGATTTATGCATTCTTTAGCGGTCATGCCATCGCAAGTGCAGTCGTTACGAGTCGTGCAGAACACAATAAGGCACAGGCATCAAGCCTTTATCTTCTCTTCTATTATATTGGCTCTTCCGTCGGTGGCACGCTCGCTGGTTATTTCTACAGTCTCCTCCACTGGCCAGGTGTAGCCCTTATGATTACGATCTTTATGGTCATAAGTTTAGTGATTGCTATGACGATTCGTAAAAATAAAGATATACGGTAAAAGAAATATCATGCTCTCTCAACGTTAGATAAAACCATCCGTACAAACGGGTGGTTTTATTTTATTATGATTAAATCAATATCGACGAAGGCTAACAAACACGTAAGAAATGTATTTATATATAATTTAATTATGATATATTAAATGTGTAATGATTATTCATTAGTAATATCGTTTTAGAAGAAGATCTACAACCAAATGCAATAAAAGTAAGATATTCTACTAGAAAGGTTCGATGATCTTGCATGCAGAGAAGATAATGAATGTTTACGTGCTAATCATGTTGGTTTTAGTATTTTTTATGCATAGACTTTTAATTTATTCTCTTAGTGGCGATATTTTTGACATGTATTTTCTTATGCACTTAGCAGGCGTAATGGGTTATATCACCACTATGATTTATTTTAGATACTTAAATATTATAAAAAGCATATGGTGATAGTCATAAACAGAAAAATCTAATTGAATCACATAAATAGCGCTAAGCAGTCATAATTAGAAACTGAACTTAGCGCTATTTGTATATGTAATTTTATTCGTACTCCAACATAAAGCCATGCAAACACAAAACGGCCCGCCCCAAAGTTACCCTAACTTCAGAACGAGCCATTTCACTCTACCAATTATTCTATATCACTTGCATGTGGAATCGCTGCTTGCGCTCCAGCACGTTGCACTGTTAATGAGCCGGCTTTATTCGCATAATCAATCGCGTCACTTAAGTTACTCATATCTGACTCTAGATGGCTTACGAGCGCACCGATAAATGTGTCGCCTGCTGCCGTCGTATCTACTGCTTTAACAGGATAAGCTGGCAGTTGTTCAGATCCAGCATCCGTAGAATAGAAAGTACCGTGCTCGCCCAACGTAATCAAGACAGTGTGAATGCCTAAATCGTGGAAGTACGCTGCACTTTCATGCATGGAAGCTTCATCCGTCACGGGTACACCTGAGAGCGTCTCAGCTTCAGATTCATTCGGTACGATAATATCGATAAGTTGAAGCAAGTCATTAGGCAATGCTTTCGCCGGCGCTGGATTCAACAGCGTCGTTACGCCATGTGCTCGAGCCATTTTAAACGCAGCAGTGATCGCCGGAATCGGCACCTCTAACTGTGCCACGATAAAGTCTGCTTCCGCAATCGTCTGCTCTGCTCGCGCGACATCCGTTTCATCAATTGTCATGTTTGCGCCACCATAGACGTAAATCGTGTTCTGACCTTGCGCATCCACTGTAATAAATGCCTGACCTGTCTGCGCTTGCTCGGTTTCAACCACATAAGATGTATCGATGCCGGCCGCTTCAAAGTCTTTGAACATAAAGTCTGCGATACCTTCCGTACCTACTTTCGAGATAAAGGTCGTTTCCGCGCCTAAGCGTGCTGTCGCTATCGCTTGATTTGCACCTTTACCTCCGCCATATGCTTTCTGTGCTTCTTCAACATGCAACGTTTCGCCGGGTTTCGCATAACGCTCTACCGTCAAGAACTGGTCCACATTCGTCGAACCTAAGACGACCACTTTGTTTGTCATATCTATCCCTCCATCGTCATCCAAGCTTACTTAATTACCTCTACTTTAACACATTTCGTTGTACGATTACTTGATGAAGACTGTCACAGCAGCTGCGACAACGATGAGGACGAGACCGATAACCGTCACGACCATCTCTTTGCCAGTCTTACGTTGATTCAACATGTAAATACCTGAAAGTGTGGCAAGAACGACTGAAGTTTGTGACAAGATGAACCCAGTTGCTAGTCCATTCATTTCTTTCTGAGCTGAGATGAGATAGGTTAACGCACCAAAGGCGAAGAAGAATCCTGAAATGATTTGAAGCCATGTGACTTTCTCTTTGAATGGATTCCCTTTCTTCTTCATCGTGATAAGTCCGTAAATGACTGCCACTAATACCATGCCGATTGCTTGTGGTAAAAAGGCTGTCTGACCGCCCACGGATGAAGCTTGTGGCGCTGCAGAATAAGCCCAGTAACCAATTTCACCAATTAATAATAAAATAACTGCTGTACGGAGATTTTTACTATTAGCTGCTTGACCATTCTCACTCCAAACGGTCATCCAAGCACCAATGAGGATGACGAATAAAGCGATAAAGCCGATAATCTTGTGAGACACACCTGGCCAATCACCTAGAGCAATGACACCCCAAAGTGATGCACCAAGGAGCTGGAACGCAGTCGTAATCGGCATCGCACGAGATGAACCGATATATTCAAAGGATTTGAAAGTAATAATCTGTCCAAAGCCCCAACCTGCACCAGATATAATAGATAAGACTAAATCCATACCTGTTGGAAAGCCTTTGGATGAGAACGCCGCAAATACTGCTGCAAAGATGAGCGTACCAATTGTTGCGCCGATAATTTGATTGACGGGACGACCGCCAAATTTAGATGCCACCGTTGGGAAGAGCCCCCAACCGAGTAAAGGTCCGAGACCTATGAGTATAGCTACAATTTCCAAATCTTACACCTCTATCATTAAATTTATTTATATCTCGTAAATGACATAAGCGTTTGAAACGTGAGTGCGATGTATCTATCTTCACATCTTATTCTTAGGTGACATCGTGCTCCACGTGTCATTTCAATTCCCCACACCGTATTTTATCACGGAGATTTATCCGAGAGAAAACACTTCACCTTGTGTCAGTGGGACATTTTAAGAGCAAGTCCAAGGAGAGTAAAAGTAAATATAAAGTAGAATTATTAATAATTCAAAAGTAAGTACTAATTAAAATCTGATAAACTGAAGCCAAAGGGGGATGCGAAATGAAACGCTTTGATGCACACTTTCACATTATTGATTACGACTATGATATTCAAGAAAATAATGGGTATTGGCCACCTCAATATGATGTTGAGCAGTACCTCTCGGCCACAAGTGACCTTGGCATTGCTGGAGGTGCTATTGTTTCTGGTTCTTTCCAAGGCTTTGATCAAGATTACTTAATCGACGCTTTAGAACACTTAGGACCTCGCTTCGTTGGTGTGACGCAACTACCCATGTCTACTACAAACGAAGAAATCATACGACTTAACGAACAAGGCGTACGTGCCTTACGTTTCAACGTTAAACGTGGAGGTTCAGAATCTCTGAAGAACTTGGAATACTTCGCGCAACGAGTGTATGATCTTGTCGGTTGGCATAGTGAGTTGTATATCGATTCACAACAGTTGCCCGATATTTCCCGGGTAATACATCGTTTGCCTGCGATTTCCATTGATCATCTCGGGTTATCTAAAGAAGGCCTACCTCATTTACTTGATGCGGTAGATCATGGCGTACGCGTGAAAGCAACAGGCTTTAGTCGAGTTAATCTCGATGTAGCTCAAGCGATGCGTCACATTTATGCAGTGAATCCAGATGCGCTAATGTTTGGAACAGACTTACCTTCTACTCGCGCGCCTCGCCCATTTAGTGTAGAAGATGTCCATTTGATTGAGGAAACCTTTGATACACAGGCTTGTGAGAAGATTTTCTGGGAAAACGCACATGAATGGTACCGAATTGGAAGATAGCTCTGCCTCGTTTGGATAGGCATCTGGTATAAATCATAATTTGTATGATGGTGTCTCTGTTTAGCAGAACTTTCACAAACCACACAAACGCAAAACACCTCCGCTGGTAATGAATCATACCAACGGAGGTGCTTTTATTGTTTAGACGCGATCTTATTTTTGATCTAACTTGAGCGCTTTATCTGTTTCTTTACGGATTTTCTTCATTAATTCGTGATCGTTAATGAGAGATTCACCGTAAGATGGGATCATTTTCTTAATCTTAGGCTCCCAATCTTTAGCGTACTCTGGGAAGTTCTTCTCTAGTACTTCAAGCGCTACAGATACTGAAGTTGAAGCCCCTGGTGATTCACCTAATAAAGCGATAACAGAGTGGTCTTCTGAGTTAACTACTTCTGTACCGAATTGGATAAATCCACGACCTTCTTCTTTCGTATCTTTGATAACTTGAACACGTTTACCAGCAATGTGTAAGTCCCAATCTTCGTCTTTTGCATCTGGAATGAAACGACGTAATTCTCTCATGCGGTCTTCTTTCTTCTGAAGGACTTGTTGCACAGAGTATTTAAGCAATGGAACGTTCTTCACTGCTGAAGCTAATAAAGTGATAAAGTTGTTTGGTTTCACTGATTTGAATAAGTCTAAGTTTGAACCATTTTTTAAGAATTTAGGGCCGATTGCCGCGAATGGTCCGAATAATAGACTCTTCTGACCGCCAAGATAACGTTTATCTAAGTGCGGTACTGTCATTGGTGGTGTGCCTGGTGGTTCTTTACCGTATACTTTCGCATCGTGTTGTTCAACCACTTCTGGTTTGTTACAAACTAAGAATGCACCGCTGATTGGGAAACCACCTAAGTGCTTGCTTTCTGGGATTCCTGTTTTTTGTAATAAAGGAATTGCCCAACCGCCGGCACCGATAAAGATATAGTCAGCTGATTGAACTTCAACTTTGTTTGTTTCTAAGTTACGGATCTTAACTTCCCATTTACCATCGTTACGACGGTTGAAATCAAGCACTTCGTGACGGTAATGTACATCTACTGCGTCACTGTTTTCTAAGTTATGTGCAAGTTGGCGAGTTAATTCACCGAAGTTCACGTCTGTACCGTGATCAATCTTACTTGCAGCAATTGGAGATGCTGAGTTACGATCTTTCATCATTAATGGAATCCATTTAGCGATTTGATCGTGATCTTCACTATATTCGATTGTTTCGAACATAGGGTGTTGTTTTAATGTTTCATAACGTTTTTTCAAGAAATTAACGTTGTTCACGCCTGCTACGAAACTTAAGTGTGGTAGCGGATAAATGAAGTCACGTGGGTCTTTGATCACGTTGTTCTTCACTAAGTGAGACCAGAATTGTTTAGAAATCTCGAATTGTTCGTTGATTTGTTTCGCTTTCTCAATATCAACTGAACCGTCTGGTTGCTCCACTGTATAGTTTAATTCACATAAAGCAGCATGACCTGTACCTGCGTTAGAGTCATCATAAGAACTTTCTAAGCCAGGACGATCCATGCGTTCATAAAGCTTAATATTCCAATTTGGTTCAACGTTTTTAAGTAAAGTACCAAATGTTGTACTTAACACGCCGGCACCAATGAGAATAACGTCTTTAGAGTTACTCATAGATATCCACCTTCCTGAAATTCGGACACTATCATCATCCAGCGAAACTACAAACGGGGTAGGTTGTTTGTGGAAACACGAAGTCACGTCTCTCTTTCGCCGCAAAAAAATAGCGTTCCGATACAATATCTTTATTCAACTCTTTTACAATGTTGACGCTGATTATAATCGAGTTGCTTTCAGTTCTATTTTACTACTTTGTAGGATAGACTACAAAGGTTAAATTTATCATTTAGCGTCTAATAGAACTATTTTCATTTACCATTTTAAAGGATAACAATTCAAATGTAAATCTTAAGAATTATGCCTTATTAAAGTCGAGAACGACATTAAATTTAACACAACTCTTAACGAAATTTTTCGAATACTTTTGTTAGGTGTCTCTATCTAAGTATGTTATAGTTTCTTTGTTAAAACATTAACCGTTGCGTACGAGACTCAAACATGCAACTTATAGAATCAGATTATTTTTTACAGAATATTTAAACATCAAGTGCTAGAAACGGATTAGACTAAAGGGAGTATTTGTAATGAAGAAAACGGACTTGATTGCACCGGAGCAATACAACATTGTCTCCGAGATTGAGCAATACGCAGAACAAGCTGACAAGAAAGCGCTCATCTATCACGATGACGAAGGCCACCAAACGACAGTGACCTACGCGGAACTCATGGCTGGCGCAAACCAATATGGCCACGTCTTTAAAGCGCACGGCCTCAAAAAAGGTGATAAGCTGCTCATCCTCATGCCGCGCTCTATCGAGACCTACTATCTCTATATCGCTGCGTTGAAATTAGGTGTCATCGTCATTCCAGGATCTGAGATGCTACGCACGAAAGACTTGCAGTATCGCATCCAACATGGTGAAGTTACTGCGGTTGCTTCAGTCGACGTCGGTGCTGAACAATTCGAACGTGTTGACGGTATCGATCATGTGACGAAATTTATCATCGGTCAACCTCGCGACCAGTGGATTGACCTTACCGGCGAAGCGCAAGACCAAAGCACTGATTTAGAGACGATTCCGACACATCGCGATGACGTTGCCTTTCTACCATATACATCTGGTACGACAGGTAATCCGAAAGCCGTTATTCACACACATGGTTGGGGCTATGCCCACTTACAAATGGCACCGCAACACTGGCTATGTATCGAAGAAGATGATTTAGTATGGGCGACAGCTGCACCGGGTTGGCAGAAATGGGTCTGGAGTCCTTTCTTATCTATTATGGGCACAGGCGCGACTGCTTTTATCTACAACGGTCGTTTCAACGCTGAAACATATCTTAAGCTACTTCAAGACAACCACATTAACGTGCTCTGCTGTACACCAACTGAATATCGTATCATGTCCAAGTTAGAGAATCTCACGGATTACGACCTCAGTCACTTGCACAGCGCGGTTTCTGCTGGTGAACCACTCAACCGTGAAGTGATTGATCAATTCCGCGACAACTTCAATCTCTCTGTACGCGATGGTTACGGACAAACAGAAAGTACGTTACTCATCGGTTTCTTGAAAGAGACTGAGTTGAGACCTGGTGCGATGGGTAAAGCGATTCCTGGTAGTGAGACCTGTGTCGTTGATGATGACGGTAATCCTGTTCCGCCAAATACAGTGGGCAATATCGCAGTGCCACTCGATTTACCTGCCCTCTTCCACGGTTATTACAAAGATCCTGAACGTACGAAAGCGCCTCAACGTGGAGACTACTACATCACAGGCGACCAAGCCTATATGGATGAGGACGGCTACTTCTGGTTTGATGGTCGTAAAGACGATATCATTATCAGTTCAGGTTACACGATTGGACCTTTCGAGGTAGAGGATTCTCTCATCAAACATCCTGACGTGAAAGAGTGTGCCGTGGTGGCAAGTCCACACGAGCTACGCGGTAATATCGTCAAAGCATTTATCATTCCGCAAGAGGGTGTAGCGCGTGATGAGGCTACGGTTAAAAAGCTGCAGAGTTACGTGAAGCAAGATGTTGCACCATATAAATATCCTCGTGCGATTGAATTTGTCGATGACTTACCAAAGACTAATTCAGGTAAAATTCGTCGTGTTGAACTCCGAGATTTAGAGCAACGCCGTTATGACGAACAACATCGTTCTTAAATAAATTGAACCCCGCCATCATCGTGATGGCGGGGTGTTTTATATTGAATACGACGAATTACAGCGAGCTCATCTGCCCGCTAACCTACACAATCACTGTCCTAATCATGAGCAACGTCGCTGCCCTAATCATCAGCAACCTCGCTCCCCTACTCACTATCAAAACCACTTAACTGAGCTACTTATTTATAACTAGCGCCCCTTAACTTCCACTACTCACTCACAACTAGCGCCTCTTAACTTCCGCTACTCACTCACTTGAATCACAATCTTGCCTTTCGCATGACCTTGTTCAGAGTATTCTAGCGCGCCTTGCGTTTCGCTAAAGTGGAAGACTTTATCGACGATAGGTTTAATCTTGCCCTCTTCTACTAAAGATTTAATTTTCTTAAGTTGATCACCACTTGGATGCATAAAGAGAAATTCATAATTTGTGCCAGTTTGGCGCGCTTTTTTATTCAGCTTACGAGACGCAAATTGGAAGAGTTTCTGCTTCGCCCAACCGAGCTTCATCTCACGTGCCACACGTTCTGTTGGCATGCCAGAAATTGAAGCGACTGTTCCACCTTTTTTCAAAATGTCAAAAGCCTTATCCAAATTCTCTCCACCTAACGTATCAAAGACGCCATCATAATCGGATAAGACTTGAGAGAAGTCGTGCTCTTTATAGTTAACAATCTCGTCAGCACCTAACGACTTCACGAGTTCAACACCACGATCGCTCACCGTGGTCGCAACGTGTAAATCCATCGCTTTCGCCAATTGAATAGCAAACGTACCGACGCCGCCTGACCCAGCTTGGATCAACACCTCCTGTCCGGCTTGTAAATGCATCACTTCATTCAACGCCTGATATGCCGTCAAACCTACAAGTGGAAGACTCGCTGCTTCTTCATAACTCAACCCTTCAGGCATTGGCGCAATCTCGCTTACATCAATCGCAATATACTCCGCAAACGTACCAATCTTATCTTTACGTGGGCGACCATAAACGTTGTCACCAACTTGATATTGGTCAACGTTGGAACCTACTGCTGTCACTACACCTGAGAAATCATTCCCTAAGATAAGTGGAAAGTTAAATTTCAATAGCGGCTTCAATTGACCATCACGAATCTTGAAATCAATCGGATTCACACTCGCCGCTTTGATCTTCACGCGCACTTCATTCAGCCCTACTTCAGGCATCGGCATGGTCTGTTCGTGCACAGGATTATTACCGTATTTATCAATCACCATCGCTTGCATTGTTTCAGACATCTACGTCACCTCTTCTATATTTGAGTTATTCATATTATAGACGCACTTGCCACTTTTAACCATTGATTTTAACTGTGTTCACATACTCCACAGGTTGGTAAAAGGTCATTTCATCGGCTTCTAATAAATCTTCATTCATCTCAAGCTCGACAATTTGATTAGAGTAATAGTGCTTACAATACAACGTCCGCGTGGTTAGATTAATTACGGTTTGATACATCGTGTAGTGAATTTCTTCACCGTCCGGACGCACAGCCCCTCTCGGTATACTTACCGCATCTAATATTTTAAAAGCAGACCAGAATGTCGCGGATTCCGGCATATCTGTCACTAAATTGTGTTTTAGGTAGGCAGCACGGACAAAGCGCTCTGGAGAAGAGAAGCCGCCTGGTAAACCTTGCGTACCACCCTCATTGCCATGCACATCAAAGGTTTGATTGCCAAAGGTATTCGGCTCGGGTTTAGATGGCTTCAAGTGACTATAATTGCGTAAATTCTCATAATGCCACTCTAAACTTGGATTATTCGTTAGAACGCCCACCGGATTGTCATTAATCTTTAACGCACCTTCGACAAACATCAATTCCACAGAACGTCCTGTCGCATCTGCAATGTGATAATGCAACGGTGGAACTTCGCCGAGATCATCAAGTTTGTATGCCACCACATTCACTTGATCAGCATTCGTCTCGAGTTCGGCGATATCTTTGTTGTAGCCTAAGACCCAGTTCAATACTTCACTTGGCGCAATATTAACCGCACCTTCCACTACCTCTGTCGCATAAGAACTATTTCCTCGGAAATATTGATTCGAAGCCGCAAGACCATGTTCGTTCACTCCATCACCAAAGATGAACCCGTCCATCTGACAACATGTGCCCATAAAGCCATATAACGTCTCACCTTGGTAGTCGACACGTGATTTCCAATAATGACGACGTGGCGAAATCGCTGGCTGGCCTTCGAGATGATGCACGAAATCCATCGTACGCGCAAACAATACGTTATGATTCTGAGTTATGAGCGTTAACCCTGTACACATAGACATCTTTCCTTTCTAGAAAATGATTTGAGATAAATAAATAACCGCGACGACAGTAATGGCGCTTAGTAAAGTTGAAATAAAGACCAATTGTGCTGCAAGTTCAGGATAATTGTCATATTCTTGCGCAATCACTGAACTATTCACAGAAGTTGGCATAGCTGAAGCAATAAATAATGCTTGAGCAATCATGCCATGAAATCCTAATACGTAGATGATACCCAGCGCGATAAGTGGGCCGATGATCAAACGGATAATGATATAGAAATAAGCGGACGTCCATTTGAAAGTAAATTTAAAGCGTGCAATTTGAGCACCTAGCAAGATCAACGCGATAGGAATCATTGCTTGAGCTAAGTAGTTCAAAGGTGTCCATGCAAATTTCGGTACAGGTAGATTCGCATAGTTAAAGATGATGGCCAGAGCTAGCGCATAAAGAATCGGCATCTTGAAATAACCAAGCAACGCTTTTAACTTCCCTACCTGTACGGACTGAATCGCAAATATGCCATAAGTGAAAGTGAAGATATTCTGCAACGTCAGGACGATGACTTGCACTGACATCGCTAACGCGTCACCTTTAAAGACGATGTCGTTGACCGGCGCGCCATAGTTTCCAGAATTGAAGAACAGCACACTGTTATTGAGCGTCGTTGCTTTGGCTGGGTTGAGTCTTAATACCGCTGAGAGCACTTTGACAATGAGATAAAGCACCAGAACATAGAGTCCAAAGAAGACAGCAATATATAAGAGAAGGCTCGGATTCAGCGTCGTCTTGTAGAACTTCACAAAGATAAAGCCTGGCACAAAGACGTAAATATTGAGTTTCGCGAGCGTTCCTAAATGTAGATCGAACTTGATATGTAAGATGTAGCCCAAACCGATGAGTATGAATATCGGTACGAGAACGGTTACAAGTATTGAAATCATTGCCATATGAGGTCACCCCTTTGTCATCACAAGAAAACGCTTTAATAATTACCTATTATGATACGGGATATTGAACGGTTTGAATACCCTTGTGAGTTTGAAAAATCGTGGTAAATAAAGATTTATATAAAGCATGTAGGTACGGAGGCATTCCTGCAGAATTCGGTTTCCTTTTAAGCAAAGCCGCTTTAAACGTCAAAAAATCCGCTAACCCAAGTTTAAAACTCGAATTAGCGGATAAGATGAGACTAACAACTTATTTAATGTAGTTGTAAGAACCAGCTTGGCTTGCTGAGATTGTACGTGAAGTTACAACACCAGGGCCATGACCGTAGTTCATTTCTGAAACTTTAACTGAACCGTCATTGTTAACGTTCTCAACGTAAGCTACGTGACCAAAGCCACCTTGAGATGTTTGCATGATTGCACCTTGCTTAGGTGAGTTGTCTACAGTGTAGCCAGATTGAGCTGCTGCGTTAGCCCAGTTCTTAGCGTCGCCCCAAGTTGAACCGATTTTGCCACCTACTTTGTCGTATACATAGTAAGTACATTGACCAGAAGCGTAAAGGTTTGAACCAGAACCAGATTTACCTGCGAATGCAGCGCCACCTTTGTTGCTTGAAGGTGCAGATTGAGTTGTTACTTTCACGTTGTTGCTTGAAGTGCTTTGTGTATTGTAAGTAGCACCTTTACCACCAGTAGTGTTGTTGTTAGTTGTGTAAGTTTGTGGTTGGTAGTTAGCGTTATTGTTTGTTGTATAGTTATAGCTGTAATTATTGTTATTAGTGTAATTGTAGCTGTAGTTATTGTTGTTTACATTATTGTAGTTATAGCTAGTTGCTTGTTGACCTTGAGCTTGTGGTGCTTGGCTTGGACTCCAGTTACCTTGCCAAGTGTAGTGATAGTTACCTTGTTGGTCAATTGTGTAGTGATAGCTATATGACATTGGATCATTTGGATTATATCCATTATTTGTATTCTCCGCTGCGTCAGCGTCATGGTGTGCGAAAGCTAATGCCGCGATACCTGCAGAAGCGATTGATGCTGTAGCGATTTTTTTATTCATAATAAAATATCCTCCTAATGATTTCGTGAAATTTTGTTTCGTTTTTTGCTCTAACGTCTATATACAATAAGTGAACTTTTTGTTTTCTTAATTAACGACAAGTCACACTCTAACAAACATACAAGGGTTTGTGGGCGATGTTATTACTTTGTAATTGATACATAATAAAGTGGCGCGCTCTGTAATATTTCTGTCTTTTTTCTGTAAAAGCTATAGCTACTGTCATGATGCATTTTTAGAATCCCCCTCATTTCGAAAGCGTTTTCACTATGTAACATTTTTTCATTTGTTTTTTCCTTGTTGCAATACATTATCCCGTCTTTTATGTATATTTTTATGCGTTTTTTCTGTTTAAAATAACCCACTAACACTCACTTTACGAGCAGAATTTTCCACTTTTTCACTTCTATCTAATGTAAAAAAGAGTGCCAACCGAAGTTGACACTCTGAAAACAATCCATTCATCTCAATGAGTGAATTTCTTATTTATCTTCTTTTTTACGTCTTCTACCAGCTAAGAATAATGCGCCAAGTGCAGCGAATAAGCTACCGAAGATTGTACCACTGTTGTCAGTGTTACCAGTTTCTGGAAGAGCTTTCGCTTCAGATTTAGCATCATCTTTCGCTTCAGCATGTTTCATAGAATCATCGTGACCTTGAGCCATGTCAGAACCTTGAGTCATTGCTGGAGTAGAAGCGTGTTCAGTCATATCTCCTGTGTTCATATCAGAACCATGGTTATCCATTGGAGCTTGACCATTATCATCTTTCTTAGGCATATCGCAGTTGTTGCCGTTCATTTCTTTATCCGTAACTGTTACTACAGTTGGAGTTGAAGTATGACCGTATTTGTCTTTTTCAACAACTGTGATAGTATCGCCTGGTTTCAATGTAGTGCCATCTGGTACTTTGATTGTGAAGTTACCGTCTTTATCGACTGTACCTGTCACTGTAGAACCATCTGGTAATGTTACTTCTACAGTGTTTCCTGGTGTACCTTTACCAGTTACTGTTTTGTCTCCACTGTGGATTGGATCTACAGTTGGTTGGTGAGCAGTATTTGGATAATCGCCAACAGTTACTTCTGTTGCTGGTGATGTATGTCCATTTTTGTCTTTTTCAACAACTGTTACTTTGTCACCTGGTTTCAACTCTTTACCGTCTGGTACTTTGATTGTGAAGTTACCGTCTTTATCAACTTCACCTGTCACTTTAGAACCGTCTGGTAATGTTACCTCTACAGTGTTACCTGGCGTACCTTTACCACTTACTGAAGTACCACCACCGTGGATTGGATCTACGATTGGTTGATGTGCTGTGTTTTCAGTATCACCTACAGTCACTTTCGTTGGTGTTGAAGCGTGACCGTGTTTATCTTTTTCAACTACTGTGATAGTATCGCCTGGTTTCAATGTTGTACCATCTGGTACTTTCACTGTTACTGGGATACCAACTTTAGTACCTGGTTTAGCATCTTTAGGTGGCGTTACTGTTACTGTTCCTGTATTCGGATCTACATTCACTGTCCAACCATCTGGAACATTTTTAGGTCCTTCAAATTGTGTGCCCGGTGGTAAGTCTTTATCTTTTGTTTGCGGTACATCGACGGGTTGACCTGGCTTAGTTGATTTATCATCGTAGCCTGGGTCGTTGTCTTGTGCATCATTTGGCGTTACTGTTACTTTCGCATTCGTTGTCTCAGTTGAGCCATCTGGATATTTCACTGTTACTGGAATGTCGACACTTGTGTTTGGATCTGCATCCGCTGGTGGTGTAACCGTTACTTTACCTGTATTTGGATCTACATCTACTGTCCAACCATCAGGAATATCTTTAGGTCCTTCGAATTGTGTACCTGTTGGTAGATCTGGATCTTTCGTTTGTGGTACCTCTACCGGTTGACCTGGCTTAGTTGTTTTAGGGTCATAACCTGGGTCGTTGTCTTGTGCATCATTTGGCGTTACTGTTACTTTCGCATTTGTTGTATCAGTTGAGCCATCTGGGTATTTCACTGTTACTGGAATATCAACACTTGTGTTCGGATCTACATCCGCTGGTGGTGTAACCGTTACTTTACCTGTATTTGGATCTACATCTACTGTCCAACCATCAGGAATATCTTTAGGCCCTTCGAATTGTGTTCCTGTTGGTAGATCTGGATCTTTCGTTTGTGGTACTTCGACGGGTTGTCCTGGTTTTGTTGTTTTAGGATCATAACCTGGCTCGTTTGTTTGAGCATCTGTCGCGATAACAGTTACCTGAGCGTTTGCAGTATCAGCCGAACCATCTGGATATTTCACTGTTACTGGAACACGAGCTACATCTCCTGGATTCGCATTTGCAGGTGGTGTCGCTGTTACTGTTCCTGTACTTGAGTTTATCTCGATTGTCCAACCTTCAGGTACATTACCTGAAACTTCAAATTGTGTACCACTAGGTATCGCTTTATCTGCTACTTGTGGTACGTCTACTGATTGACCTGGTTTTGTAGTTTTAGGTGCATAACCAGGATAATGCTTCTCAGCATCAGTAAGTTTCACTGTAACTCTAGCACGCACATTATCTATAGTACCGTCAGGATAAATTACGTTTACTGGAACGAAAATGTATGAGTTTTCATTACTATCTAATGGTGGTGTGGCTGTAATTCTACCTGTAGTAGGATCTACAGTAGCAGTCCAACCTGCTACTAAATTAGGTTCATCTATTTCATATCTAGTTCCTTCAGGTATATCCTTATCTTTTGTTTGATCTACTGAAACTGCTACACCTGGATTAGTAAATGAATCTTCATATCCTGGGTTATATTTTTGAGCGTCATTTGCAAGTACTGTAATACGTGCATTAGGACTATCTGTTGTTCCATCTGGATAAGTTACAAGAACTGTTACACCAATAGAAGTGTTTGGATTAATTATCTCAGGAGCAGTAGCAGTAATTTCACCGGTATGAGAATCTAAATCTATAGTCCAACCTTCTGGCATTTCATAACCTGGAGCTATAGAGTATACTGAGCCTTCTGGCATATTTGTATCATTTACCTGGGATGACTTAACAGTCTTACCTGGATAAGTGAAGACTTCATTATAGCCTGGATCATGTGAAAGTGTATCATTAGCAATTACATGTACACGTGCACTAGTTTCATTAGTACTATTATCTGGATAGAATACTCTGAGAATGATATCAGCGTAATCTCCTGGGTTAGCTGATGCTGGAGGTGTAACAACTAGTTCACCTGTATGTTCATCAACCGTTGCTGTCCATGTACTTGGTAATTCTTTAATAGTGTATCTAGTTCCTTCAGGCACATTAGTATCTTTTGTTTGAGGAACTGTGACTGATACAGCTGGTGTCGTAGTTTTTTCTTCATATCCTGGATGATAAGTACGTGAATCATCAAATAATACTTTTACTCGAGGTGATAACGTTCTACTTTTAGATCCATCAGGATAAGTTACTATGACTTTAATTGGATAACTTTTATTTTGTTGTGCATTTAATGGAGGAGTAACAGTAATAGTACCTGTTTCTTGATCTATCGTTCCTGTCCATCCAGAAGGTAAACCATTTTTTGCAAATTCGTATTCAGAACCTTCTGGCATATCGTTATCCCCAGTTTGATCAAGATCTACTGATACACCTGGCTTAGTAGTAGTACTTTCATAACCTGGATTATGTGATTCAGCATCTGTTACATTAAGATGAATAGGAGCATCGACGACTACCTCGTCAGCTGCTCTAAACCCAGCATAACCACGTACAGCTACTGGATTTTGATTTTGCTCATCACTATATTTTTTAAGTGCTTCAAATAACACGGCTTGCTTAATTTCTTTCGCAGACGCTTTTGTAGTATCGATGTTCAACGCATCAATAGCTTGTTCTGCTTCCTCGCTTGATACACCCGTAGTCTTCGCATAGTAATCTACAGCTGAAGTACGGTCTTCAACTTTATTGATATCAGCATGTGTATCTTGAGTTTCTACTTTATTATTAGAAGATTGTGTTATTTCTTTATTACTCTCAACAGATTGAGCTGTCTCTTCTGTTTGAACTTGATCTATTTCATTAGAAGTTTCTTCTGTAGATTGATCTTCTTTCTGTTGTGTAGATGGGTCTACTTGAGATGAAGAAGTATCATCGTTAGATGCTTTCGTTTCATGTTGAGAAGGTTGTTCAGCTTGAACATCAGTTGCTTCTTCTTGAGTTTGATCATCTTGAACTGATTGCTCAGTTGAGGATGTTTCATCACTCGCTTGAGATGCTTCTGTTTCTGTTGCTTGCGTGTCGTGTGACGTTGTATCAGTTGTTTCAGGGTTAGATACCGCTTCAGCCTCAGTTGATTCCTTAACAGAACCTTCACCCTTATCATTATTACCTACTGAATGACTGCTGTTCGCTTCAGTATCTTCAGCGGCTTTGGCGTCACTGTTTGCACCAAAGATAAGAGTGGCACCAATTAAGATTGATGCAGTCCCTACAGTGAAACGACGAATAGAATATTTGTTCTGTCTATTCGGTAGGAAATCTAATCTCCCTTTTCTCTTCTTGTTTCTCAAAGAATTATCCTCCCTATAGTATAAAATGTGTTATTTCTTGAAGTCATTATCTGACGCCTTAACTATACCACACAACTATAGTTGACACTAGTCAATTTTATTTTGATTAATTTATACAATTATTTATATAGTTTTAATACTTTTTTGCTTATATATAAGGTGCATAAACGTAATTCTTACTTTAATGAAATCTTAATTAGAGTAGAATTATCTTTAATAGTGACTAGCAATTAATAATCATAATTATGTAGCTTAATTGAGAATTTCACCGATTATACGCATGTTTATTGAGAAAATGTGCATAAAGAAATAAAGCATATCTTGTGCTTTAACAAACGAATGGGAACTTATTTTAATAATTATTACTGATAATCTCATTTATTATAGAAGCGACGAACTTGTGACCCTTAATATCTCGTTATTGTTCCTAAAATGTCTTGCAAAAAATTTTCGTAAATTTTTCACAAATGCACTTTTACAAGCTTTTGACATAGCAAAAACCCACAATCCAAACCATCAGTCAGAATTGTGGGTTCATCACAAAAATATTATTTATCGCGAGGATCTTTAACGTGTAAATCGTCACCTTTCTCTTGTAAGTGTTCTTTCATATCCTCACTTGTATGTTCTTTACCAAAACGCGCTTCTTGATGTTCATTACTATTGGCTTCAGTAAATCCTGTTCCAGTACGTTCTGAAGTATTACCCTCTGATTTCGTAGTTCCAAACTGCGTCGGTTCTTTCTGTTCTTCATTAGCTTCTGTGAAATCAGGACGTCCATCATGTTGATGATCATCGCGACCACTGTATTGTTTACCTGCCTCTTCATGATAGACACTATCTTGGTTCTCTCTGTGCATATCATCTTGTTGATGGTTCTTCGGCTTTCTCACTAAAAGCATAATACCTGCAATTAAGAAGAGAATAGTACAAATCCAATTTGCGAATAATGCAATAATACCTGCAATAATGAGTAATACACCTGCAGCAATACGATTCTTCTTAATCAAGAAGACTGCTATTAGGGCTAAGATAGTTATAATAATTGAACCTACTATACCTACAGTCATCATTGTCACCATATTTTCAGCACCTTGTCGCGCTTGTTCAGTGCTCTGACCCGCTTTGATTGCATCAGTATCCACTTTGTCAGGATCAAAGAGTGGTTTTAAAGCCACAAAGGATATAATTCCAAGTATTCCAAATACAATACCTATCCATGAAAGGACTTTTTCTGCTGTTCTTTTCATAAATATGTAACCTCCTTTTCTATCTCTATCCCCTATTTAAAAGTAATTAATCTCTAATTTCAAATATTAATAAAATATTTGTTGTTGTTATGATATTAATTTTTATATTTATCAAATATATATTGTGGAATGTGACAATAATCGTTAGGATGACGATCTAAATAGTCTTGATGCTCGTCTGCACTCGGAATATAATTCGTTAACGGTAGGACTTCTGTCGCAATCAGATGATGATCTTCAAACTGATCAATAAAGTCCTGTGCCTCGCTAAGGTGTGCCTTCGATTCACTATAGAAACCGGTGCGATATTTCAATCCTCTATCTTCACCTTGCTGATTCACGCTATAAGGGTCAATGATTTCAAATAGATATTCCATTAACTGTGTCACAGTCACCTCATCAGGATCGAAAGTAACTTTCACCGCTTCAGCATAGCCATCGTACTCACCGTCGAGCGTAGAAGTCGTTCCGTTCACTCGTCCCGCTTCTGTATCTTTAACTCCCAGGACAACTTTCATGAAAGCTTGGACGCCCCATAAACAACCGCCTGCTAAATATGCTGTTTCCATCTTATCTCCTCCCCTTGTATTTCTAGTGTCTTTAATAGTTAGTCAAAGCTTACCATTATCATTTTTATTGTCAAAGGCAGATGAGTTATTTGCAAAATCAAATGGAGTAGTGAAAAAATATAAGTCTACACAAGTAAAATTTTTGTATTTTTAATAAAAATCTCGTTATACTTACGGTAGAGAAAGGCTGCGTGAATAGGCACAATTACTGGCGGTCCCAATACTTATTGGGAGGATTGATAACGCATGTCTGAACAAGAGCATTTCGACATAGCCCTCGATCCTAAAGAACTCAACATTGACTGGGATAAGGCCACAGTTGATGAAGAGGAGTTACTCGAAGCAGGTTACCCTCTGGCCTTACTTGTCAATTGGATCGAGAACAATATCATTGCACCTTTCTCTGTTGAAAACAGTAAACGCCATTTCTACACTAAAGAAGTGTTTAAGGCGACTGTTTATCATGTCATGAGCCAAAAAGCTCAAGACGATGATAAGAAAGTAATGGACTAGTCTTTGGCTAGTCCATCTTTCTTATTTATAAGACACCCCGCATATTCATTTTTACAAAAATAAGACGGCTTTCTCTCTAAAGTCGTTTGTACTACAGAAAATGAAATTTCATCATCAACTTCCCTATACAATATAAAAAAGCTCCTACACGAAAGCGCTTCGCATAGGAACTTAATTAACCTTTAAGACGTATGAGTATTTGGGTTCTTATATCTATAACGTCTTTGTACATAATAGTAGAGACACATAGCTAAGAGTACGACGATAGCTATCGCAATATAGAGCCAACGATATCCAATGGCTGAAATAACGAAACCTAAGACAAACGGACCGATGCCTGAGCCTAAGTCTAAACAAATAAAGAATGTCGATGTTGCTAAGCCCATCTTATCTGCTGGTGATTGTTGAATCGCAATCGTCTGACTGCTAGGAACGAGCGTACCGTAACCTAGGCCGACAAAGATAGAAGCGAGAATAATCAACCACGTATTCACTGAACCTGCTAGTGTAATGAGTCCAAGCGCAAAGAGGATAAATGTTGGGAACATGATGAAATTAGCCCCTTTGTGGTCGAATATTTTACCAGTAAAAGGACGAGAAATGAATGAAATTACCGCGTAGAAGATAAAGAATAAACTAGATGCAGTGACGAGATCCATCGTCTCCGCAAAGCTTTTAATATAGGAAAGAATACTTGAGTAACAGATACCTATAATAAAGATAACGATTGAAATCGGTAATGCTTCTGGTTGAAGGAAAGCTTTCCAACCTTTAGGCTGATTCTGTTTATCGTTTGAACGCACAACTGGGATGCGTTTAATAAATAAGGATAGGATAAATGCAATAACGATAAAGATGAGACCAAATAGGAAGATATGTTGGAAACTTGCTTGTTGAGAGATGAGTATACCTACAAATGGTCCGATAGCTGATGCGAGAATATTACTTAATGAGTAATAACCAATACCTTCTCCTTTACGAGCGGCAGGCACAACTTTAGATGCCATAGAACTTGTTGCGTTAGATCCGATACCGAATGCAAGGCCATGGATGAAACGCACAATATAAAGTATGACGAGTGTCGCTGCGATGTAGTAGAGTGCCACGGCAACGAACGAGAAGACTACACCAAAGAGCAACATGTATTTCAGTTGAATCGAGTCAATGAAACGTCCGGCAACTAGCCGACCAAAGAGCATGCCAATGATAAAGATTCCTGCTGCTAGTCCACCAAGACTTTCACTCGTATGGAACGCATGTATCGTATAGGATGTCACCGTTACGAATAACGCGAAGTGAACCATATACATGAGAAAGTTCACGACAGTGACGTTGATAAAGTCACGCGTCCATAAAGGCTCTTGTACTTGAGATTTATGAGCCATTTCTTTCACCTCACTATGAGTTAATCGTTGTGTACTTTAAATTGATTCACACATATTATTTATACTGTTTATTTAAGTTAAAACGTGCCGTGCTACTTAATGTCTGAAGTATAGATTATGAGTTTAAAATCACTCATTATGCTTATAGGTAAAAAGTAATACATAATTATTCAATAAGTGAGCGTATTTAAGAAGAATAATAGAAGTTTGATTTAAAATTATGTTTAAAACCCACACAATTGAGCAATAGTTACTAATGAGAAAGGCTCACCTTTCTTCATTCCTTAATTAACGACAATGTAGAAGATCAATCTTAGGATTGTTTGCTCTGTGGAGAGGCTTGCTTTTTAGCGAGTCTCTCCGGGGCAAGCCTCTCCGCTAATTTATTAGTGAGGAGGCTGATACATTGGCAAAATTTGAAGAAAATAACATCCAAATTGATCCAAAAGAGATAGATTTGGATTGGAGTCAGCTGATAACTGACGAACAAGAGATGTTAGAAGCTGGCTACCCACTCGAGCTTATCGCTCATTGGGTCGACAACAACATCCTTGAGCCTTTCTCAGTCGATAATCAGCGCCAATTCTACACACAAGATGTGTTTAAGGCGACTGTTTATCAAGCTATGGAACAACAATCCGTAGCTGATAATAAAGAAGTTATGGACTAATTTGTCCATAACTTCTCCCTTTTTAATTATTGAAATAAATCTTGAAACACTGATAAAGAGCGTTTCACTGTCTCGATGTATTGTTCTTTCACTAAAAGTTGCTCGTTAAAGTACTCTAATATATGTTCCGGTACGGTTTCTTCTTTGGGAAAATTAACATCTTGTTCTACGTAGTCTGCAAGCTTTCCTAATGGCGTGTCATCTCCCACGAAACTTTGTAAAAATTCGTAAAAACTCATGACTTCACCTCAAAATCTTACAGCTGTCAAATTCGAATCCTGTTGCGAAGATAAAGTTTATTATTCCTTTCGCCAAACTCGGAATTCGTTTCCGCTTGTAATTCCTTATTTCCATTTTAACAGACAACTAATTGTATTGTTAATAGTGACATTGTTACATTTTATTGTACGACAGATTTTTATAGTTTATTAAAAAATCGTGTAAATTCTATTGACTTTAACTAAATTGTATGTCCAAAAATGGTTTATGCTTACTCTTATTGCATCATCTACTAGTGTAACATTAAAAAGAGTTGTTTTTATACCTAGTTTCATAATTTTATTGAAAATACTTTTCTCTCCTATGTAATACATTTTCAACTTTCGTATGGATATTGCGGTATGCCCCTTTATTAATACTATTTATAGCTTCTCTCGCGATATGATTCTAATATCTAATTTCGTTCAATTTATCTATATTAATGAAGAAAATCTTGAACTACCGCTTTAAACCCTTTCTCTGTTTAAACCTCTCTCTATCCTTTCATAAAGCAGTGACGAATTCAAAATATAGATTTGAAATTTACAATTTCCTAAAATTCTGCGCGCTCGCTTCAAATTTCAAAAATTTGAAGCGAGCGCATTTTTCATGTCCCTTTTTATATCTTTCTAATCTTTATAACTCCTTTTATTTAAAGAGCTAAATATTGATGTCTTCTGCTAAAGCAGTCGACATCTAGAGACGAACGAAAAAGGAAGGAGGTATAGAGAGATGATGTATTCACAAATTAAGAACATTCTCCTTAGAAAGCAACAATCCATTCAAACTATCATAGAGATTTATGAGCAACACCAAGATAATGGCGTGTCATGTGAAATGCGTAAATTAGACATGCTTTTTCAACAAATTTATGCAGAGTTGCATAACTCAGCAGTAGACGAGCTCACATTTGTAGCCTCTACACCACAAGAGCTACTCGAATGGTTTGTCATTCAACACTATTATTACGAAGCATTCTAACGCATGCGACATATATCGTCGTTACAAAGGTATTTAAATTTCTACAAACAAACGTCAAGCCTAACGTTTTAATATTTTATTGTTTTCAGACTTTATTCTAAACGACCTTAACTGTCTAAGGTCGTTTTTTATAATGAATTTATAGAGGTTAAGAGGTGGTTATCATCGAACAGGCATACCGTTTACTTGAAATTTATACAAAATTGCTCAACCACGACACAGTAAATACGGCACTGCTTGCTGAAGAATTTAAAGTTGATCGCCGTACTATTCAACGTGATATCAGCAATATTAAACATTACTTTTACGAGAAAAGTCTTATCAACGAACTCGATTATGAAATACATTTTAACTTTAGTGAAAATAGTTATTTCATCACAAATAAGACTGACCGCTCACTAAATAATTTAGAAACTGTCAGTTATGAAATGACGCACCAAACATATAAAAAGATTAAGCAGACCTATCGAACACAAGTCATTCATCAAGATGCGCAACATATCAAGGTTGAAATGCAACTTTCAACGATTGAAGCGATCAATCTCTGCTTTCAATATCGTAAGTCTTTAAGGTTGATTGCTCCAGAATCACTTTATGCTCAATTCATCACAGAGCTCATCAAGCTTGAGATGATTTACTTAAAACACAAAATTTAATAAATGCTGGAAGGATGAACGCTGGATTAGAGGTTCAGTGTCATCCTTCTTCTATTATAACTATCTTAGATGCCTCGACATTTACAAAAAGGAGTTAGAACAAATATGAAAAAGAGAATAATTTCAACACTCAGTATCACTGCCCTACTACTCGCAGGGTGCCAAGGACACGACAAACATGAGGATGACTCAAAGGATCAGAAACAAACGTCTAGTAGCAAATCTACTTCATCTTCTGATAATAAAAAGTCATCTGAAGACAAATAAAAATCCAAAGATAAAAAGATGAAAGAAATCACATTCGAAGATTTATTCAAAGATGGTAAGGGGCATATGCTATACGATATTAAAGCAAAGTCTTACCATATTAATGAGTCAGTAGATTTTGACAATATTGAAGACGAAAATAATAGCTTAGAACATATGTACTACGTTAAAGATAACAAAGGTCTTGAATATAACGTTGATTTCAACAAAGATGATTCCTATACTTTTAAAAACTTCACTAAATACGATACAGATACGCAGAAATCTAAAATAGAAAAACTTGAGAAACGTCAATTAAATGACCGACTACTTAATGAAGATAAGGGTAAAGTTAACTATCATGCTGATTTGTCGCCTTTCTATCGCTTCAATTACGTTAAAGATGGTAAATTTGATGGCGTTTCTTATCTATTTTCAAAACACGACCTTAAAAAGAAAGATGAATTTGATATTGATGAGCCTAAAAAATGGATGGAAACTCACACCACAGATAAAGACCTAGAACAGTATAAAAAAGACGCTCAAAAAAATTATAGACCATCCTATAACATGGCCATCAAACCTTTTGAATACAAAGGGAAGATGTATGCAGGTTTAGCTGAGGGGACTGAACTGGACAACGGCGTTGATAAGCAGCAAGCAATACCTGAAGTGCTCATTACTGAAGTGCCGAAAAATACAAAAATAGTCGTAAACAAAGACCATAAAGATAAAAACACGACCGTTCTAGACTACAGAAAAAGCGATGATGGTTCTAGAGAAGCCAAAGAGAAAAAAGACAAAGAAGAGCGTGACTTAGATAATATTTAATAAAGGGGAGTCTACATATGAAAAAATTGACTAAAAATTTATCGATTATTATCGCATTCGTTTTGCTTATAAGCGTGTTGAGTGGTTGTGGAAAGAGCATACGAAATAAAGAGGAAGTGACAATTAAGGATATTATTAATGATCCTGAAACTCATTTTATTTATATGATGAAAGATAATGATAATGAGAGTTCAGAAGCTGGTTTTTTAACTAAAAACGGAAAAGTTAAGCCTATTGAATTTAAATATCCTGTGGATACATCTAAGTTATCACGTACAAAAGCCAAAGATATAGAAAAGAAATTCGACATAAAAAAATCTAAGGATGAAAAGTTAAATAAATGGCAAAAAGTCAAAACTTATGCAGAAGTAATCGGTCCAGACGGGACATCACTTATAACAGGTGTTTTCACAAAAAAATTATCTGAGAAAAAATTAAAAAAAGATGGTATAGATATGATGGTTAACAATGATAGTATGGTACTTCTGTATACAGAAAAGAATGCTGTACCATCACAAGATCCAAGTAAAAAAACAATCACTTATGGTTCATTTAATTTGAAATTTGCTGATATAATAAAAGCTGGAACTAAACTTAAAGGTATAGACGAATCAGAGTTTGATGAAGACGAGGAAGAAGAGATGGCTAACCTACCTGAGGTACAAAGTAATATTACATTACCTAAGAAAGTTAAAGAAATTAAAGATATTGATCCTAAAGACAAGGATGTTATAACTACAAAATTTAAACTTGAATACTTAGAGCAATAATTTTATCTATTTGAATAACTTATCGAAAACTAAACTAAGAGGCTCTTTCATAACCTACTCTCGTTATGAAGGAGCCTCTCTTTTTGGCTTATACATATATCACATTTAAAGAACGTATCCAGCACATTCACTAAAAATAAGACATCCGGCTGTCTCTTAAATTAAGAAATTGTTCCCCACATACTTCCCATTTGGTCAGTATTGCGATTCCATGTACGAATTGGTAAGTAGCGACGGCCACCATTAGAATCGTAACCTAGCCATACGTAACCATCTTGTTTCATAACCTCATCGTAATGAATTGTTTGACCTGCTTCTAAAGTTCCACCACGTGGCATATTAATAAATGGGCCTGTTTTACGGGTAATAATAGAAGTATTTGGAGTAAATGACGCATGTTCTTCTTTATACAACGTGCCATATTGATTTTCTTGGAAACCAGGATGGGAAGCACTAGAGCTACCGCCACTCTGACCACCGTTACCATAACCTAATGATTGTAAGAACGGTAATGGGTTCTCAGCTGTTTCGTTACTTGGATAGCCATTCATACGTTGGAAGTGTAAATGTGGCCCCGTAGACGCGCCTGTATTACCTGAATAACCGATAATTTGACCTGTCTGAATTGTTTGTCCTGCTGCTACGTTGAAACCACTAAGATGCATGTAGAATTGTGAATGTTGGCCGTCTGGTTCTTGAACAGTAATCGTGTTACCGCCACCCATTTGGTCCCAACCTGCATACTGAACTGTACCTCCAGTAATCGCACGGACTGGTGTACCTTGTGGCATCGGTAAATCCACGCCATAGTGCATACCATTATTATTCGGTAGAGGGTAACTACCAAAGCCGTATGATACGTTATACGCGTTTAACCATTCTGCTGAACCATAACTTGGCATCGCAAAAAATGTTGTTTCTGGCGTACTTTCTTGAGTATTTGTCTCATTTTCTGTAACTTCGTCTTGAGGTTGTTGCGTGGCTTGGGTTGCTGCTTGATCAGAGTTTTCAACGTTGATATCTTTATCTGATTTCTCTTCTTCTGTTGGTGTTACTTCCTCATTCTCTTGGTTAGACTGCGCGCTCTCTTCTGTACCTTGTCGCCCTTCATCTTGTTGGTATGTAGAAATTTCATTTTCTGAAGACGTGTTATTTGTATTAGCATATGTTTCTGCTTCTGCCTCTACATTTTGCTCGTCTGACGCTGACGTTTCTGAAAGGTCTTGCTTGCCTTTACCACTATCAGTTTCGACTTGTCGCGGCTCTGCTTGAGTCTTCATTTCTTCTTGTTGGCTAGCAGTTGTAACAGCCGCTTCGTTATTTTGAATTTCATCTTGTGGTTCCTCTGCCTGTTCCTCTCCTTGGGTGTCAGCTGTCTGTTCCACTTGTTCTGCATTGTCTACTTCTGCTGCTTCAGCAACGTCACTATCACCCATATGTATCCATAAACATGTTCCCACTATCAGTGATCCGACACCTACAGTGAGCTTGCGAATTCCGAATCTTTGGCGCGATGATTGATTCCGTTTCATCTATGTAACACTCCTCAAATTAATTGCTGTTCCCATTGTTTCACGCCTTATAGTAAAAAGCCATTAAATTCAAATATCATTTACATTACATAAATGTAATATATAATTATAAAGAAAATAATCATAATTGTGTCTACTATAGCTAACGACATACAAAAAACGTTTGTACCCTCAAAGGTTGTTAAGTCTTACACACCCCTAAGCATACAAACGTTTCTTTAATTATTTCTGTTTCGTTAAACGACCGTCCACTAATTGAAAGACTTGGTCGCAATAATCAGTCAAACGTTCATCGTGCGTTACTATAATGCACGTTTTTTCCTGCTCTTTACTCATATCTCGTAGAATACGCATGACTTCCATCGCATTTTCAGTATCTAACGAGGCGGTAGGTTCATCCGCTAAGATCAGCGATGGGTTGGTATATAGCGCTTTAAGAATCGCCACGCGTTGTTTCTGACCGCCAGACACTTGTTCAGGCAGTTTGTTGACGACTTTGTTTAAACCTAGGCGTTCTAACATGTTCTGCAACATCTCATCTGACATGACATCTTTCTTTTCCTTTCTCAATAATTCAAATTGTTGTTTAACTGTGAGAAAAGGAACCAAGTTTGATGTTTGTAATATAAAGCCGATTTCATTCATACGAATATTTGATAACTGTTTTTGAGATAATTGCGTAATATCTTGTTCGTTAATCACAATTCGACCTGATGATGGTGTTTGTAGTGCTCCTGCCATGGTCAATAAGGTACTTTTACCTGAACCTGAAGGACCAACAATAGCGACAATCTCACCTTTACCGAGCTTCAAAGTGGTAGGTTTCACAGCCTCAATCGTCTGGTCGCCATCTCGAAAGTCTTTCGTCACTTGATCAAATTCAATCACTTTAACTGCCTCCTAACCTATCGCTTTCAACGGATCTATCTTACGGATGCTGAGTATTGAGAACACACTGCCTAGTAGCGAAATTACGATAAGCGCCACGCCAAAGAGCAATAGTGTGAGTAAATCCAGCTTAATCGGCACCGCATCTGGTAAGAATGCGCTCGTCAACAACGTCAGTCCAAAGCCAATCACTGTACCAATTAACGCGAGAATGAAGGTTTGTGATAGGACCACTTTGCTGAGATAGCCATTCGTAAAGCCCTGTGCCTTTAAGACGCCAAAGAGTTGTTTCTTCTGTAAAGTCATCACGTACAAGAAGACGCCGATAACTGTTGCAGATATGATAAATAAGAACGTAATCATGAAGTTTAAAGTCAGATTCTGCGGTTTATAGCCAGGAAGTTGTTCTATAAAATTATCCATGCTCACCGCTTCAAGCTTGCTATCGAGTGATTTGTCTTTCCAATTCTTGTCCTTCACTACGACAGCGTTCACTTTGTCACCCTGTAGTTGTGGATTAACTTCCGCCACAGTTTGATTGTTTGCGAAAATGACAGGTGAAGCATTATATTTCGCACTTTCTGTCACACCTACGACCTTCAATTTCACGTCAGATTGTGACAAACTAAGCTGATCGCCCACCTTAAATCCTTTATTTGCTAAAGATTGATCAATCATCACTTCTTTATCATTATGCGCTTTGTGACCTTTGACAATTTTCGGTACGAGGAACGAAGGCTGTTCTGTGCCGAACATGAGCGCATTCTCTTCGTCGTTACCGTTCGACGCTATGACGCCCGTTTGTTTAAGTGTCGCTTGTTTCTTATACTTGCCGTCCACTTGGTCCTTATCCACGATAGATTGCGCTACCGTTTGATTGGCATCTTTATTCATGACAATCGCGTCCGCATTCCACTTTTTTATGCCTTCTGTATTCATGTTAATTAGCCCTTTTGCTAACCCTGAGAGTAAAAATAATAAATAACTGATGAGTATCAAGATACAAATAATTAAACTAAATTTGAGTTTATTTCTCTTAATTTCATTCCATGCTAGAAACATTGTTTTCCTCCATCATCTGCGCATTTTATTGTAATATGCGACTTTCTAATAAATACTCTGATTCATAACGTTGCGCTAACTCCCTCAAGTATTCATGCAAGTCTGATGCAGGGCGCGTACCACTTTTGAATTCCTGCTTTAACTTCTTATAGTGTTTCTTCTCCTCCGAAGTCGCTTCATTTTTAAAATAACCCCACATATGATCTGCAGAATTAATAATATTGTTCTTCTTCGGCTCATATTTCAACGCTTGAATGATAAGCTTCTCGATTTCTTTGTACGAGGGATCCCCTTTCAAACGTTCTCTAATTTCATCATAAGTACGGTGGCTGTACCATAACACACGGTACTTCTCTGTCCGCCACAGTAACTCAATACGACCGCGCTCTTTCATCATGTCATCTCCTTACTACGTCTTTATCTTTACATATTCCCGTTTTGAATACGAATTATTACAACTATCGGACATTCAAGTGTAGTCCAAACGGCTACCGGGTAAATAATGAGTGAGGTGATAATGCTATGAGTAAAGAACAAGTTAAGACAGAAATTGAGAAGATCCTTGAACAATCTAAAGTAGGTGTCCTATCTACTGCTCATAACAACGTTCCAAACAGTAGATATATGATCTTCTATAACGATGATTTCACACTTTATACTAAAACGAGCATCGAATCCGAAAAAATACAAGAATTCAAAGACAATCCTCGTGCACACATCTTACTCGGTTTCGACGATACAAACAACCGCAGTTTCTTAGAAATTGACGCTGAAGTTGAAATCTTAAAAGATCAAGAAACGATTGACTGGTTATGGCAAAAACAAGATAAATCCTACTTCGATTCTAAAGACGACCCAGATTTATGTGTCATCAAAGCCACTCCTAAACAAGTGAAAGTGATGAATGATGACAATGTGGATTCTCCACGTACAATTGAAATGGATTAATTCAAGTAGATCACAACGCATCAATAACGCACTACGGTGACGGAAACGCCTCTCACCGTAGTGTTTTTTTTTATGACACTAAAAAGCCACTTCTTGCAAGCTGATACTTTCAACCTCTTCAAGAAGTGGCCAATTATGAAATTAATGCCCTGTCATCCAAGGACGAGCATTCTTATTCGGTTTCTTCTGTTGTTTCGGCAAGTCTTTGCCTTTTACCAGACGTGGCTCCAATCCGTTTCTTCAATTTCGAATCCATACGTCCTGTCTGAGGTGCGCTAAAGACACGTGTAGAGCGTTGTCCACACTTGGGACACTCGGCCTCGTCGTGATTGGCGTTCATCGATTGTCTAATCGTGAACTCTGCACAGTCAGGACATTCGTAAGTATAGTTTGGCATTAGTCTTCAGGATCCAATTTCGGCATAATGTCGCCTTTGAAGATTTCTCGTGGTAAGGCAATCGTACAGCAAGAGTTTGGAACGTCGACAATACCTGCAACTGTGCCTTGAACGGGAGCTGAACCGAGTAACATGAAGGCTTGTTCACCTGTGAAACCACGTGTCTTCAAGAACTCAATCGCATTGAGACATGCATTACGATAAGCTGTATTCGCATTTAAGTATGTTTGTTCACCGCTAAATTCATCTACTGAAATACCTTCGAAGACGATGTAGTCATTGTAGTTCGGTAGCAATGGACTCGGTTTAAATGCTGGATTCTTCTTGATTTGATATTTGTCCATACCGCCTTTAATTACATTAACGCGTAAGTCGACCCAACCTGGCATTTCGATTCCACCACAGAATGTGATTTCACCATCACCTTGTGAGAAGTGTAAGTCACCGATAGACAGTTTCGCACCGTCAACATGAACTGGGAAATAAACGCGTGAACCACGAGATAGGTTCTTGATATCACAGTTACCACCGTTTTCACGTGGAGGTACTGTACGAGCGCCTTCTTTAGCTACTTTGTCAAAGTCTTTACCTTTCAACGTTCCGGCAACAACTTGGTCTGTATCCGGTAAGTATGCGAATGGTGGCTCGCGATCGGGATCTTGTTCTACGAGTTTCTTCTCACGACGGTTCCATTCATCTAACATTTCTTGAGAAGGCGCTACACCGATTAGTCCAGGATGGATAACCCCTGCAAATTCAACGCCTGGCACGTGACGACTCGTCGCATAAACACCATTAAAATCCCAAATGGATTTCTGCGCATCAGGATAATGATCAACTAAGAAACTGCCGCCATTCGTTTTATCGAACATACCATTGAAGCCCCATTCATGTTCTGGAAAAGCACCAATATCTAAATATCTACCACGAGTAAGTCTCCCGGCTCCACACCATTAACATGTACCGGGCCACTGAGAACGTGTACACGGTTGAGGTTCGCGTACTTGATATCACTTGGATCATCGTTGTTACCGACTTGGCCATCTGTCCAGTCTAAACATTCCATACGGAAGGATTCCCCTGGATCTACTGAGAATGCAGCTGGGATGTCTGGATGCCATCGGTTATGTCCTGGATGATCTTGTTGGTCCATCTTTTTGTTTAAATCTACGTGAAATAATTTCTTCGGCATGATAATTCCCCCATTTATCATTTTTTCGTTTCTGCACGACATTGAAGATTAAAATGTCAAAGTTTTCTGACTGAAATTGAAGTTATGTAAACGGTAACACATTTTGCGGTAAAAGTTTATTATTTTCTCTTTTTGAGTAGGAAGGGAGTCTTAAGTTTGATATACTGTTTTTCATTTATACGTAAGTAGTTGTTCACGTATTAAGATTTTTGCGTTACCCAGACACTTAGGCACCGGTTCCGTCGTTCTAATCATGGAATATTGTTTCATTATCCTATCCCTACATTACAGATAGGCATAGTATCTGAACATCTAGGCAAATTTTTAACAAATTTGTTGTTTCAAAATACGGTATTGTTTCATATTTAACCATTCCTAAGTGTAATCAGTTCTCCATTTCGTCTTTAATGTCAGACTTCTTTGTTTGCTTAAAATGAAACATTTCATACACTTAAGTATTCCGATTTAACAGATAGGCATAGTTTTTGAACAGTTAGGCAGAATACCTATCTATTTTTGTTTCATTTTCACTGACTACATACTATATATTTATGAAATTGATAATCAATATCAATAAATGAACTTCAAACTTCTCTGTCAATTGAGTTAGTTCTTAAAAAGATCTTATTTCAATTATTTTATCTAAAAAGACAGTTAGGCATTATTTCATACACTTACGCACTCAAATCAGCTCAAAGTGAAACATCCTAACTCACCTCTTCCTTAACGTATGATTGATTTAACTACAAACGGGAAATGAAATAATGAAACAGACAAGGAGTGATATTGAATGAGTATGATTGATGAACGTATGGCGAAAGATATTGAAGACAAGCCGTCACGTGCAGAAGCTGAGGGCGCAGGCGATTTGAATTCTGAACAAGAAATGCAACAGAATGCCTTTGAACGCTTAGGCAAAGACTCAGTTATCATTGAAACACTCGTGATTATGAACGTTGTGTTTGCCGCAGCGACATTTGGTTTAATCGGCGCATTAATTTATGCGTTGAAGAAAGACTAAGCCTAAGTCTGACACCACAACAAGATGATTTATTTCAGGATGGGACGCGAAATCGAAGTGATTTCAGTTCCATCCTTTTTTTACTGTGTTGAATTATTTTGTATTAACAACAGTTTTTATTACATTTTAAAAAGCTAAAAGTGATAAAATGACTTTGCATTAAATCACAATAAGGAGGAATCCCCTATGAGTAACGTCTTGATGGTTAATGTTGGAACAGAAGGTCATATCAATCCGACGATTTCAGTCGTGCAGCGACTCGTTGAACAAGGCGAACACGTCGTTTACTACGCCTCAGACAACTTCGCTGACAAACTCAAACAAACCGGTGCGGAAATTCGACCGATTTCGACAGAAGCGCTTATGACTGAATTTCGACATTATGGTAACGATAACCTCTTTAATGTCATTAACGGTCTGTTGCGGATGGGCAATGTTGTGATTCCTGAAGTGCTGAATGGTATTGAAGGTGAACATTACGACTATCTCATCTACGACTCCATGTTTAGTATGGGCTACTGCATCGCGCAACATCTCGACATTCCGTCTATCTCACTCTACGCCTCTTTCGCTGAAAACAAAACGACTTTCGATCAGAAATTAGATGGTATGGCGCATGCCCTAAGTGACGACGAAGTTGCGAAAGCTGATGACATCTTCAACGACTTGAAACAACATTTGGAACAGAAATACAACGTCGACATCCCTTCTCGCTACGTGGTAATGCAGAACCCTGCTGACCTCAATATCACTTTCGTTATGAAAGGTTTCCAATCCAACAAGGATCTCATACCAGATGACCAGTTTATTTACGCTGGACCTTCACTACGTCATGTCGAGCAAGACACTGAATTTCTTGAGAACGTTGATAGTTCACGTCCACTTATTTACATTTCGCTTGGAACCGTATTTAACAGTAATCAGCGTTTCTTTGAACAATGCGTCGAAGCATTCAGTGATATTGATGCGACAGTGCTCATGTCAATCAGTAACCCAGATGTGCTGGATGCGCTCAACGATTTCCCTGACAACTTTATCGTGAAATCTTACGTACCACAGCTTGAGGTGTTGAAACATGCAGATCTCTTCCTCACTCATGGTGGTATGAACAGCACTAACGAAGGGATATATTATCACGTCCCGTTGATTGCGTTCCCTCAAGGCGCAGATCAACCCTTTGTGGCGAAGCGTATCGCAGAGCTCAATATTGGCACGCAAATGGATACGGCGCATATTTCAGCTGAGGATATTAAAAGAGAAGCTACACATATTCTCGATCATCTCGACGCGTATCAAGCCAATGTGCGTAAAGTAGCAGAAGATCAGCCTTATGAGGAACCAGGTTATATCGTAGCTGCAGATAAAATAATGGCGTTCGGACGACAATCTTAATAATCGAGTTAAGTTAAAATAAATGAAGGCGACTCACCTTTGTACGAGTCGTCTTCATTTTAATTTGGCGTTCTTTGATATTTAGGAAACTTTATATTCTGTTAATTTCACTCATTATCCAACTGTACTGATTTTATTTTTGGAATTTCAGGAAGAAATCCGTACTGAATCTCCATTTTTAAGCCAGCCGGTTGACCATTCACTTCTACGCGATAATAACTTATATGTCCACTTCCTTGATTATCAGCCTTTTTATCTACAGAAATATGCTTTTGGCTCTTTAAAAAATGATATGTACTATTATCTTTGGCTACTTTCTTCAACTTCTTAGTATTATCCTCTTTGATATACTGATTTAATTGCTTTTCGCCCGTATGCGTCGCCCAGACATCAAATAAGAAAAAGTTCGCAACTATATAGCCTATCGCTAAAATAATGAGAATTCCTATAACATAAAATATTTTCTTCACTTTGAAACTCCTAATATTTTAAATTTATATTTTAATATAACATAATTAATTTTACCTTTCCTCCCTCTGACG